>NZ_JBLYZH010000003.1:0-552934 GCF_048551595.1 Rhizobium sp. CRRU65
CAGAACACAAACCAGCAATCGCCAATCCGCTTGAGTTTCACTAGAACGAAAGACTTCGTCGCCAGCAGCGCCGCCGCCCTCGTTCAGTGAGTGGGCTTATAGAACTAACCCAGGAGAACAGTCAACACACCCAACCAAAGTTTTTTGACATTTTTGTAACAGGTTGAAAATGAAGGGCTTTTATCGCCTGACTCCAAAAACGAACAAATCCACCACCCGATCGGACGGTTTTTGAGATTCGTTTTTGCCGAATCCTGAAGGATAGGCTTCGGCGAGGCAGATGAGCGTAATATGGGGCGCCTGACGCGGAATTCCAGGGTGCTTGCCTATGCCACGCCTCACTCGCTAGTTTGGCGATGAAGAAAGATCCGGCGGAGTGAAGAATGCTTGTCCTCGATGAAGAACAGACGCGCGCGGCCTTGCCCTGGCCGAACCTGATCGAGGCGATCGCCCGCATGTTCCAGAGCGACTGCGTGATGCCGGTGCGTCATCACCATGAGATGGAGGTGCCGGATGAGGAGAGCGCCACATTGCTCCTGATGCCGGCCTGGGTTCCCGGACGCTATGCTGGGGTAAAGACGGTCTCGGTCTTTCCAGGCAATGTGCGCCGGGGCCTGCCGGCGATCTTCGGAACCTATCTTCTTTCCTCCGGCGCTACCGGCGAGATGCTTGCCGCAATCGACGGCGGCGAGTTGACCGCGCGGCGGACGGCCGCGGCATCGGCGCTGGCCGCCCGTCATCTCGCCCGCCCCGACGCGGAAGACCTGCTCGTCTGCGGAACCGGGCGGCTGTCGCTAAACCTGATGCTTGCCCACGGCACGACCCGGCCGATCAAGAGGTACCGGGTCTGGGGGCGCAACGGGCAAGCGGCGGAAAAGATCGCAGCCGAAGCCCGGGCGCTCGGCCTGAATGCCGAGGCGGTCGCGGATGTCGAAGCGGCAGCGCGGACAGCGGACATCATTTCCTGCGCCACGCTTTCCAGCGAGCCACTGATATCAGGCGAATGGCTGAAGCCCGGCGCCCATCTCGATCTCGTTGGCGCCTTCAAGCCGAGCATGCGCGAAAGCGATGACGAGGCCATCCGTCGTGCTTCGGTCTATGTCGATACCCGCGCCGGCGCCATCAGCGAGGCAGGCGATATCGTCCAGCCACTGAAAAGCGGCGTGCTGAAGCAAGGCGACATCAAGGCTGAGCTTGCCGAACTCGTCAGCGGCGCCCATGGCGGCCGAAGCCATCACGCAGAAATCACGCTGTTCAAGTCGGTGGGTGCGGCGTTGGAAGATCTCGCCGGCGCCATTCTTGCCTATGAGACAGTGACGGGCCGAAAGTGACAATCAGTGCATCCTTGCCGGAGCTTCCGGTTTCACATGTCCTGCCGGCCGTCGCCTCTGCGCTGGAAAAGCAAAAACGCGCCGTTCTTTCCGCCCCGCCCGGCGCCGGCAAGACGACGCTGGTACCGCTTTACCTGCTTGGCCAGGCCTGGCGCGGCGATGGCAAGATCATCCTGCTGGAGCCACGTCGGCTGGCGGCGCGGGCAGCGGCAAGCCGGATGGCATCGCTCATCGGCGAACAGGTCGGCGGGACGGTCGGTTACCGCATGCGCCTCGACAACAGGATATCGGCCGCGACACGCATCGAGGTGGTGACCGAAGGGGTTTTTGCCCGGATGATCCTCGACGATCCGGAACTGACCGGTGTCTCGGTGGTGATCTTCGACGAATTCCATGAGCGTTCACTGGACGCAGACTTCGGACTCGCTCTGGCGCTCGACGTCCAGTCGGCACTGCGCGACGATCTGCGTATCCTCGTGATGTCGGCGACCCTCGACGTCGAACGCGTGGCCGCGCTGCTCGACCACCCACCTGTCATCGAAAGCCTGGGGCGCAGCTTTCCGATCGATATCCGTTACCAGGATCGGCCGGGCGGCGAACGCATCGAGGATGCGGTGACACGGGCGATACTCGATGCCCATGCCAATGAGGCCGGCTCGATTCTCGCCTTCCTGCCCGGCCAGGCGGAAATCACCCGGACCGTGGAACGCTTGCAGGGGCGATTCGGAGCCGAGACGCTGATTGCCCCCCTTTACGGCAATCTCAGCCAGAAGGAGCAGGATGCGGCGATCCGGCCAGCATACCAGGGGACACGCAAGATCGTGCTTGCGACATCGATCGCCGAAACGTCGATCACCATCGACGGCGTCAGGATCGTGATCGACAGCGGCTTGCAGCGTCTGCCGGTGTTCGAGGCGTCGACCGGCATCACACGGCTGGAGACGGTGCGCGTGTCGCGGGCTTCCGCCGATCAGCGGGCGGGCCGTGCCGGACGAACGGAACCGGGCATCGCCGTCAGGCTGTGGCACCAGGGACAGACAGCGGCACTGCCGGCCTTCACCCCGCCGCAGATCCTTTCCAGCGATCTCTCGGGGCTGGTGCTCGACCTCGCACATTGGGGCGTTCAAGACCCGGCATCGCTTGCCTTCGTCGATCAACCGCCGGAAACGACGCTGAGGGAGGCGCGGGTTCTGCTCGGCCAGCTCGGCGCCCTCGACAAGGACGGAGCGCTGACAGCGCGTGGCAAGGTGATGCGCGATCTCGCTTTGCCGCCGCGGCTTGCCGCCATGGTCGTCTCGGCGGGAGAAGTGGGACACGCACGCGATGCGGCGATGATCGCCGTGCTTCTCACCGAACAGGGGCTTGGCGGAACGAGTATCGATATCGAGGAGCGGCTGCGACGCTTCAAGGCCGAGCGGGGCGAGAGAGCGGAGGCTTCAAGGCGGCTGGCAGGACGGCTGGCGAGCGGCCTCGACAGCGTTGCCTCAACGGCGCCGGCGCTTGCCGGCCAGTTGCTGCTGCATGCGTTCCCGGATCGAATAGCGATTCAGCGCGGAGGGCGCGGCCGATTCGTGATGGCGAACGGGCGCGGAGCGGAGCTGCCCGAAACCGAGAGGCTGGCCGGCAGCCAGATGCTGGTGATTGCCGACCTGACCGGACGGGCGGCGCGGGCGCGAGTTCTGGCGGCAGCCGAGGTGACACGCGGCGACATCGAAGCCGAGTTGCCCGGTGAGATCAAAACCGACGACCAAATATTCTTCGACCGACAGAGCCGGCAAATCCGGGCGCGGCGGGCAACCCGGCTCGGTGCGATTGTCTTCGAAGAGACGCCTTTGCCGCGCCCGTCCGGGGCAGCAGTCACCCAGGCGCTGGTGGACGGGGTACGCGAACTCGGGCTCGATCAGCTTGCCTTCTCGAAGGAGGCCATGCAGCTTCGCGAGCGGATTGGATTCCTTCACCGGACGATCGGCGAGCCCTGGCCCGATGTCGGCGATGATGCCCTGCTTTCCCGGTTGGACGAGTGGTTCGCACCCTTTCAGACCGAGGCCCGCGGCCTTTCCGAGATTTCCGCAGCCGGGCTTTCGAACGGGCTGATGTCTCTGGTGCCGCATGAGCTGCAACGCGACCTTAGCCGGCTTGCGCCAACCCATTTCGAAGCGCCGACCGGCCAAAGGCATCCGATCCAGTATGAGGGCGAGGAGCCGGTGCTGACGATCCGCGTACAGGAGCTGTTTGGACTGAGGCAGCATCCTGCCATTGCCGGTGGCCGCCTGCCGCTGCTGCTCGAGCTCACCTCGCCGGCGCACCGGCCGATCCAGACGACACGCGACCTGCCGGGCTTCTGGGCCGGCTCGTGGAGGGATGTGCGTGCTGATATGCGCGGGCGCTATCCCCGGCATCCCTGGCCGGAGCGGCCGGAGGATGCGTTGCCGACGACACGGGCAAAACCGCGTGGTACATGAGGGCCGTTCAAGGAGCCCTCGGCATGATCGACAAGCCTGGCATGATCGACAACACGGAAGGCTATACACTGGAGGACCGGCACAACAGCCGCAGGCTGCGCCTGCAGACATTGGTGCGGCTGCGCTGGCTTGCCGTCGGCGGACAGGCGCTGACGGTTTTCATCGTTGCCTTCTGGCTGAACTTTCCCCTGCCGCTGATTGCCAGCTCTTCGCTGATCGCCGCCCTTGCCTGGGTGAATTTTTACCTGACGATCCGCTATCCACCGACGCATCGGCTGGAACCGCCAGCCGCCTTTGCCCTGCTCGGCTTCGACCTTTTGCAGCTCTGCGCGCTGCTGTTCATCACCGGCGGCCTTGCCAATCCTTTCGCAGCGCTCGTCTGCGTGCCCGTTATCATTTCCTTTGCCTCGCAGCCGATCCGCTACAGCACCGCGCTGATCGGCTTTGCGATGGTCTGCATCACGGTGCTTGCCTTTTCGCCCTTCCCGCTGCCCTGGTTCGACGGGGTCGAAATCAATGTCCACAACGTCATGCAGTTCGGTGTCTGGTGCTCGATCGCCTCGACCATGGCATTCGCCGCCTTCTATGCCTATCGGGTCTCGATGGAAGCGAGCCAGCTTGCCGATGCGCTGGCTGCGACCGAACTGGTGCTGCAGCGGGAAAAACATCTGTCGCAACTCGATGGGCTGGCGGCCGCGGCCGCCCATGAGCTCGGTACGCCGCTTGCGACGATCAGCGTCGTCGCCAAGGAAATGGAGCGGGAACTCAAGGATGACGATCGTTTCCGCGAGGACGTCATGCTGTTGCGCAGCCAGAGCGAACGCTGCCGCGACATCCTGCGGCGGCTGACGACGCTTTCCTCCGAAGGCGAGGCACATATGCGCCGGCTGCCGCTTTCGTCGATGATCGAGGAGATCGTCGCCCCGCACCGAGAATTCGGTATCGCTCTCGAGCTCATCGAAAAGAGCCCGCGCAAGGGTGAGCCGGTCACCGACCGCAATGCCGGCATCATGTACGGGCTCGGCAACCTGATCGAAAACGCCGTCGATTATGCGCGGGAGAAAGTGATCGTGACTGTCGAGCACGATCACGACAAAGTCCTGATCGTCATCGAGGACGATGGCAACGGTTATGCGCCTGACATTCTGACGCGGATCGGCGAGCCCTATGTGACGAAGCGGCAGAAAGAGGATACGGCCGGCGGCCTCGGGCTCGGGCTGTTCATCGCCAAGACGCTGCTGGAGCGCTCCGGCGCATCGCTGATTTTCGAGAACCGCGATCCGGAAAGTGCGGGCGCGCGCATCCGAATCGAATGGCCACGCATGCTGATCGACGCAAATTCGACAAAATGACTTTGTCGGCATAAACAGGATATAGCGGTTGACGCAGATCGGGCGTTCAACCGCCGGGGCCGAGACGATGACAGAACAGAATCATGACAATTTCACCGCGTCGGACGAGGATCATATCGGTCCCGACGCCAGCCTGCTGATCGTCGATGACGACGGGCCGTTCCTGCGCCGCCTGGCACGGGCGATGGAGACGCGCGGCTTCCAAGTGGAGACGGCCGAATCAGTAGCGGAGGGCGTTGCGAAATCGAGAGGCAGGCCGCCGAAATATGCGGTGGTCGACCTTCGGCTCGGCGACGGCAATGGGCTCGACATCATCGAGGCGATCCGCCAGCGGCGCGACGACACCAGGATCATCGTGCTGACCGGCTACGGCAATATCGCAACGGCGGTCACGGCCGTGAAGCTCGGCGCCGTCGATTATCTTGCAAAACCTGCGGATGCCGACGATGTGTTTTCGGCGCTGACACAGCGGCCGGGTGAAAAGGCTGAGCTTCCCGAAAATCCGATGTCGGCCGACCGGGTGCGCTGGGAGCACATCCAGCGAGTCTATGAAATGTGCGAGCGCAATGTTTCCGAAACGGCGCGCCGGCTCAATATGCACCGGCGGACGCTGCAGCGTATCCTTGCCAAACGCGCGCCGAAATAGACGCGCACCTCGCGCGCTTATAATTAGACGTCGTCCACAGTGAACGGTTTTCCGTTCGCCCATTCGGCCATCATCAGCCTTTGCGCGGCAGCACGCGAGAAGTTGAGCGTGACGGATTTGCGCGTGGCCGGCGCCATGCGGTGTTCCGGCGCCTCGCGAATCATATGGGCGCCATAACCATCCGACAGGAACAGTCCGCATTCCTCGGGAAAGATCTCCAGCGGCACATCCTGGTGAGTCGCAAAGAACAGGCGGTCGCAATGCAGCCTGTATTCCGGCCATTTGCGATCCACCCTGAAATCCTCGATCGAGGTCTTGATTTCGATGATCCAGACCTCGCCTTTTTCCGAAAGAGTGATCAGATCGGCGCGGCGGCCGCTGGCCAGCGGCAGTTCGGGCAGCACGGCGTGGCGCATTTCATGCAGCAATATCTGCGTTCCACGCCGCACCATCATGGCCCTGTCCGATTGCCGGCCATCGATTAACGGATTGTTATTGTAAACGCTCAAAATCGTCATGGATAACCATCAGAGGGGCTGGCGTGTTGTTGCAAAAAAACCATGCGCTTCTAATTTGCGCGGCAGACGGATTTGTCGCGCTGCAGTAGCCTTGCAAAGCGCAAGTTAATCGAAAATAAACCATAATCAACGATGGTCGAAAGACCGTTCTCCTTGCCCCAAAACTTCAAGAGTCATCCATGCGCATCTGCAATGCATTCCCTGTATTTGGCCTGCTGGCGACGCTCGCTCTGGCCGGTTGCTCTACGACATCAGACAGCGCATCCGTCGACGACAAGGGCGCAGGCCCGACGGTACAGACAGCACAGATCTTCAATGACGCCTACGGCGTGACGAAGGATGCCGGATACTCTCTGCCGGCGATCCCGATCGACAGGGTCAAGCCGCAGTTCCGCCGTCAGGTCGTCAGCTACCAGACCACCGAGCGCCCCGGTACAATCATCGTCAACACGCGCGAGCGCTTCCTCTATTACATCCTGGCCAACGGCAAGGCGATGCGCTACGGCATCGGCGTCGGCAAGCAGGGCTTCGCATGGGCCGGCACCGCCTACGTCGCCTGGAAGCAGGAATGGCCGAACTGGCACCCGCCGAAGGAAATGGCCGTCCGCCGTCCTGATCTCGCCAAGTACGTCGAGGACGGCATGGGTCCGGGGCTGACCAATCCGCTCGGCGCGCGCGCCATGTATCTCTTCAACGAGGACGGTAAAGACACGCTCTTCCGCCTGCACGGCACGCCGGAATGGGCCTCCATCGGCACCGCCGCTTCCTCGGGCTGCATTCGCCTGATGAACCAGGACGTCATCGATCTCTACAGCCGCGTTCGTCCCGGCAAGGGCACGTCCAAGGTCGTCGTCATTCAATAAGCTAATTGCCGAATTCGGTATAAAAAAGGCCGCCGGACTGTCGTTCCGGCGGCCTTTTCGCATTCTCCGGCAAGCGTCACGCGGCCTGTTTCGCCTTGAGCTCGCGGCGGCGGCGGTGAAGCACCGGCTCGGTGTAGCCGTTCGGCTGTTCCCTACCCTTGAGGACGAGATCGAGGGCAGCCTGGAAGGCGATCGAGTCGTCGAAATTGTCGGCCATCGCCTGATAGGCGGTATCCGACGCATTCTGACCGTCGACGACGGCGGCCATGCGTTTCATCGTCTCGACGATCTGAGCTTCGGTGACGACCTTGTGATGCAACCAGTTCGCCATATGCTGGGCCGAAATGCGCAGCGTCGCGCGATCTTCCATCAGGCCGACATTGTTGATGTCGGGCACCTTCGAGCAGCCGACGCCCTGATCAACCCAGCGCACGACGTAGCCGAGGATGCCTTGAGCATTGTTGTCGAGTTCGCGCTGGATTTCCTCCGGCGTCCAGTTCGGCCGCACCGCAACCGGCACGGAGAGAATGTCGGAGAGCTTGGCGCGAGCGCGATCCTTCAGCCCCTGCTGGACACGGGCGACATTGACGCGGTGGTAATGGGTGGCATGCAGGGTTGCGGCCGTCGGCGACGGCACCCAGGCGGTGTTGGCGCCGGCCTTCGGGTGGGTGATCTTCTGTTCGAGCATCGCCGCCATCAGATCCGGCATCGCCCACATGCCCTTGCCGATCTGGGCGTGGCCGGCAAGGCCGCATTCGAGGCCGATGTCGACGTTCCAGTTTTCATAGGCGGAAATCCACGCCGCCTGGCGCATGTCGCCCTTACGAATCATTGGGCCGGCTTCCATCGACGTGTGGATCTCGTCGCCGGTGCGATCGAGGAAGCCGGTATTGATGAAGACGACGCGCTCACGGGCGGCACGGATGCATTCCTTGAGGTTGACGGTCGTGCGGCGCTCCTCGTCCATGATGCCCATCTTGATGGCATTGCGCGGCAGGCCAAGCGCATCTTCGACCCCCGAGAAGATTTCGACGGCGAAGGCCACCTCTTCCGGCCCATGCATCTTCGGTTTGACCACATACATGGAGCCGGTGCGGGAATTCTTCCGCCGGCCGGAGGGACCAATATCGTAAAGCGCGATCAGGCCGGTGATAACAGCATCCATGATGCCCTCAGGCACTTCGTTGCCGTCGCGGTCGAGGATCGCCGGGTTGGTCATGAGGTGGCCGACATTGCGCACCAGCATCAGCGAGCGGCGGTGCACCTCGAAGGCGGCACCATCCGGGCCGGCATATTGCAGATCCGGGTTGAGCCTGCGGATGAAGCTCGTTCCGCCTTTTGCCACCTCTTCCTGCAGGTCGCCCTTCATCAGACCGAGCCAGTTGCGATAGACCACGACCTTGTCCTCAGCATCGACAGCGGCAATCGAATCCTCGCAGTCCATGATCGTCGTAATTGCCGATTCCAGCCAGACATCGGAAATATCGGCCGGATCGGCGTTTCCGATCGTCGTCGTCGCATCGATGACGATTTCGATGTGAATGCCGTTGTTCTTCAGGAGAATATGCGTCGGGGCGGCGGGATCTCCGCGATAGCCGGCAAAATGCTTGCCATCCGTCAGCATGGCCTGCTCGCCATCGATCGATCTGACAGAGAGCGCTCCATCCCTGACGGCGAAGCCGCCAACGTCCTTCCACCGGCAGTCCTGCAGCGGCGCTGATGTATCGAGGAAATCGCGCACCCAGGCGATGACCTTCTCGCCGCGTTTCGGATTGTAGCCCTTGCCTTTTTCGGCGCCGTCGCTCTCGGGAATGGCGTCCGTGCCGTAGAGCGCATCATAGAGCGAACCCCAGCGGGCATTGGCGGCATTCAGGGCATAGCGAGCATTCATGACGGGAACGACGAGCTGCGGGCCGGCGATCGATGCGATCTCCGGATCGACATTTTCGGTCGAGACCTGGAAGTCCGATCCTTCCGGCAGGAGATAGCCGATGTCGCGGAGGAAGGACTGGTAATCGTCCATATCGGCCGGGGCGCCGTGCCGGCGGTACCAGTCGTCGATCTTTACTTGCAGCTCATCGCGTTTTGCCAGCAGCGCACGATTCTTCGGGGCGAGATCGTGGACTACAGCCGAAAAATCGGCAAAGAACTTGTCCGCATCGACCGCCAGGCCCGGCAGCACCTCCTTGACGAGGAAATCATGAAGGACGGTTTCGATGGCAAGACCGTTCTTATCAACGCGGCTCATGCGACATTCTCCCTGGCAACGACTTTTGAATGCTGCCACTTTGCCCGGCTTTCATTCATAGTCAATTCTGCAATAATTCGAAAGATTTATGCCTTCGTGGAAATTATGCGCGGGGTCACGCGCATCGGCAATCCGTTCTGTGGCTGCGTCGTCAGCTTCTGCACCGGCCAGGGGTTGGTCTGATCGGTGGAATCGAAGCGATAACGATGCATCAGGACAGCAAGCGCGATCACTGCCTCCTGAAGTGCAAAGGTTGCGCCGATGCAGACACGCGGGCCAGCGCCGAAAGGCAGGAACTGAAAGCGGCCGATAGAGCCGCGATTTTCCGGCAGGAAGCGTTCGGGCATATAGGCGCGCGGCCTGTCCCAGTGAAGTTCGTGGCGATGCAGCGTCCAGGGCATGACGAGCACCGTGACACCGGCCTCAAGCTCGACCCGCTCGCCCTTGGGGCTTGTCCAGGAATCATCCGATATAGCGGCGCGATTGATCGATGGCGCCGGCGGATAGAGGCGTAAAGCCTCTTCGAAGGCGGCGCGCGTCTGCGGCATCATATCCAGCCATTCCACAGGTTTGGCCCCAGTGGCGAGCACCGCGTCGATTTCTTCTTCCATCGCCTCGCGGATATGCGGGCTGTTCGATACGCAATACAGCGTCCAGGCCAATGCCCGGGCTGTGGTCTCATGTCCCGCGCCGATGAAGGTCAGGATATTGTCTTCGATCTCTTCCTTGGTCAGCCCGTCCGGGCCGGCCTGCTCCAGGAGCAGGGTCAGGAAATCCTCGGGCGCGCTGCTGCGGTCTGCCTTCATCTTTGCAAGCCGCATATCCATCGTGTTGCGCACGATGGCTCGGAACTTCTCCAGCACTTTCTGACCGCCGATGCGTGTCACACGTGGAACCCAGGAGGGTGCGCGCATCAGATCCATCGGATCGACGCGGCCCATGCGATGCAGGAGTTCATTGACGTCGTCGGCGAAATGGCCGCTCGATGTGACGATTTCGCCGGAGAACAATGTGTCAGCCAGAATCGCGAAGGTCAGCTCGGTCATATCGGTGCTGATATCGAAAATTGCGCCTGCCTCGCCGGAGCCCTCATATTTGCGGGCATAGTCTTCGGACTGGCGCAGCATCTGCCCGGCGAAGCCTTGGGCATGGCGGGGCGTGAAAATAGGCGCCACCGCCTTGCGCGATCTTTTCCAGACGGGACCTTCGGCGGTCAGAAGGCCGTCGCGGAGGATCGGACGCAGGACGAGCTGGCGCACATCCGACATGCGGTAATTATTGGCATTATCAACAAGCACGTGCTTGATCAGGCCGGGATCATTGACGATCAGCGTCCTTTGGCCGAAGAAATTGGTGCGGATCCAGGGCAGCGTATAGGACGGCTCGCCCCATAGCTCGAGCGGATTGCGCAGGATGATGCGAATGATTTCCAGCCGGCTCGGCGGCACGGTACGCGGCAGCGGTGCTGGCGGGACGAAGGGGTCCGGACGCATGTCCATCGTAAAAGCCTTTCGGGGAAGATCTAGGCCTTCCCGGCAAGCTTGAAGCTAGAGCAGGCCCTTAAGTTCGTCCAGCTTGTCGTTGATCAGCCAGCCGTAATAATTCTCTTCCGGCCAGATGGTCGTACCGGCGCCGCGGTTCTTCGCAGCAAGGGCTGCGGCGCGCTGGCGCGAATTGCCCACATTATAAAGCGTTGCCGTCAGGCCGGGATTGCCCGAGATATCCATGCCGGCGATCTCCTTGTAATCGTCGATCGACCTGCGGATCGAGGCCGCGACGAAGGCGAGCGAGATATCGGGATCCATGATGGCCTTGTAGACGGCGCCGGCATTCTTCTCGTTCAGCTTCGGATAGCCGGACACTCGGGACACGAGATCGGAGAGCATCAGCGCCGTCAGCGGATTGACCTGGCCGAGGCCGAAGGTTTGACCGGCATAGAAGGGCTGGAAGAAGACTGCGCTGAAGCGGTTGTTGGGAAAGCTCGTACCACCCACCGTCTTGCCGCGGAAATCGGTTTCCCAGACATCTTCGCGGCAGGACCAGAGCGTGTAGGAATCGCTCTTGCCCTTGCATTCGGCAAATTGCGGCCGCGCCACGAATTCGTCGACGTTTTCGCCGTCATAGGCGAAGCGGAAGCTTTCTCCGGCGTAGGAGGCAGCCTTGACATAATAGGCCTGCAGCCGGTCGTAGGCGTCGACATTATAGGTGTGTTCGCCGACGATCGCGCCGACGACATGAATGGGATTGATGCCGTAGGCGCTGGAGATCTTGCGGATCTTGCTCATCAGCTCGCGATCGGTCGCCAGAAGCTCATGAACCTTTTCGTATTTCAGATCGAAGCTGCTCTTGGTGCCCTTGGTGCGCCTGATGGAAGCGCCCGGAATATCGGGCTGCTCGGCGTGACGATTGCCGGCCGGCACCGTCTGCATTGCGAAGGCAGGCGCCGAATTCAGCAGGGCGACGGCAATCATAAGGCTTGTTAAAAGGCGTCGCACGATCCGTTATCCCGTCCGTTCCATCGTCCTGTTTGTGATGCGGCTGCCTGGACCAGAATCTTGGCCGAATAAAGCCGAGCGAAAACAAAACGGGCCTTCATTACAGCGCCGCGCGTCTTTTCAGACGCGCAAAGGACGCTGTAGCACTTTGAAGTGCTGCATAATTTTATCCCTAAATCGATTCCGATTTAGAGAATTATGCAGTAAAAAGTAAAAGGCCCGTTGTCGAGAGTCGCGTTCGTCACAATCCGTCATTCATGCCGGGAAAGACATGAAGCGGTGCGCCGATATCACAGAATGAAGCGCGAGAGATCGGTATTCTGCGCGAGATCTCCGACATGTTCGCGCACATAGGCGGCATCGATCGTTACGGCCGTCCCGCCCCGATCCGGTGCGTTGTAGGAAATTTCGTCGAGCACTCGCTCCATGACCGTCTGCAGACGGCGTGCGCCGATGTTTTCGACGGAGGAGTTCAAGTGCACGGCGACATCGGCAAGCGCGTCGATCGCGTCGTCGGTGAATTCGAGGCTCAGGCTTTCCGTCTCCATCAGAGCGCGATACTGGCGGATGAGGCTCGCTTCCGTCTCGGTCAGAATCCGGCGGAAATCATCCTTGTTCAGCGCACGCAATTCGACACGGATCGGCAGGCGGCCCTGCAGTTCCGGCAGAAGATCCGAGGGCTTGGAGACATGGAAGGCGCCGGAGGCGATGAACAGGATATGGTCCGTCTTGACCGGCCCGTATTTGGTCGAAACCGTCGTGCCTTCGACGAGCGGCAAGAGGTCGCGCTGGACGCCTTCGCGTGAAACCCCGGCGCCCATGCCACCGTCGCGGGCGGCGATCTTGTCGATTTCGTCGAGGAAGACGATACCGTCATTCTCGGTGGAGCGAACGGCTTCGCGCTGGATCACTTCGTTGTCGATCAGCTTGTCGGATTCGTCGAGGATCAAGTCGCCATAGGAGGCCTTGACTGTGGTGCGGACCTTCTTGGTGCGGCCGCCCATCGCCTTGCCGAACATTTCCGACAGGTTCAGCACGCCGATATTGGCGCCCGGCATGCCGGGAATTTCGAAGCCACCCATGCCGGAACCGGCATCGGCGACCTCGATATCGATTTCCTTGTCGTCGAGCTCGCCGTCCCGGAGCTTCTTTCGGAAGTTTTCGCGCGTGGCAGGCGATGCCGTGGTGCCGACCAGCGCATCGAGAACACGCTCCTCGGCGCTCACATGCGCCTTGGCCTGCACCTCGGCCCGCTTCTTCTCGCGCACCAGGCCGATGCCGACCTCGACCAGGTCACGGATGATCTGCTCGACATCGCGGCCGACATAGCCGACTTCGGTGAATTTGGTGGCTTCCACCTTGATGAAGGGCGCACCGGCGAGTTTTGCCAGGCGGCGGGAGATTTCCGTCTTGCCGACGCCGGTCGGGCCGATCATCAGGATGTTCTTCGGCATGACCTCGTCGCGCAGGCTCGGATCGAGCTGCTGGCGGCGCCAGCGATTGCGCAGCGCAATCGCAACGGCGCGCTTGGCATCATGCTGGCCGATGATGTAGCGATCGAGCTCGGAAACAATCTCGCGGGGGGAAAAAGTGGTCATTGTGTATCATTCTCCTGGCGGTCCAGGGCCATCAACAGCGCCCGGCCGTATTTCGTCGTTGTTTCGCCAAGTCCTTGAAAGCCCGCCTTGGTATAGGCTCTGATTGCGAATGCATTGTCAGGATGCGGATCGACCAGGATCCGCTGCGCGCCCTTTGCAAAGAGCATATCGCAGAACCCTATCACAAAGGCCGGTCCATGACCCTTGCCCGCGAGTTCCTCGATGCCGATGAACTGGTCGATGCCGTAGGTGCCCTTCGGCTGACCGGCGAGCGCTTCATCGTCCTCGTCGTCGAGATCGGCCGCCTGGATAAAGGCGAAGTCCTTTCCATTCAGCGTGACGATGAAACACGAGACGGAGACCGCATCGATATGCTTTTCCATCGAAGCCAGCGCCTTGGCCGGATCGCTCCACCAGCGCCTGACATGCCGGCTTTCCAGCCATTTGGCGAGGAGCGGCAGGTCAACCGCGGCAAGCGGCCGGAAGGCATAGGGTTCAGCCTTCGGCATCCAGCGATTCCACCACGACGTTGTGGTTCGTGTAGACGCAGATGTCGGCGGCGATATCGAGGGCGCGGCGGGCGATCTCCTCGGCTGATTTGTCGGTATCCATGAGTGCGAGGGCGGCCGCGAGGGCAAAATTGCCGCCGGAACCGATCGCCGTCGTGCCATGCTCCGGCTCCAGAACGTCACCATTGCCGGTGATCGCCAGCGTGATCGACTTGTCGGCGACGAGCATCATGGCTTCGAGATTGCGCAGGTATTTGTCGGTGCGCCAGTCCTTGGCGAGCTCGACGGCGGCGCGCATCAGCTGACCAGGATATTGCTCCAGCTTCTTTTCGAGCCTTTCGAGCAAGGTGAAGGCATCGGCGGTGGCGCCGGCAAAACCGGCGATGACTTCGCCCTTGCCGATGCGGCGCACCTTGCGGGCATTGCCCTTCATGACGGTCTGGCCGAGGCTCACTTGGCCGTCGCCCGCCATCACCACCTTGCCGCCTTTTCGAACTGTAATGATTGTTGTCATAAAACACCTGTCTGCCGGGCCGCATGCCGGCCCTGTTGAGCCCTATGTAAGTGGGCCGGAGCGGATTGCAAATGGGCCGGCTTTTCTCTTGCCCGGCTTCTGGATATTTCCCGATGCGCCTGATAAGGAACGGCCTTATTCCCGATGGAGGGCCATATGGCCGAGACCGCAGCAAGCCGCACGGGCAGCGTTTCCCGCAAGACCAACGAAACCTCGATTTCCGTTTCCGTCAATCTCGACGGCACCGGCAAATCGACGATCTCGACGGGCGTCGGCTTCTTCGACCACATGCTCGACCAGCTTTCGCGACATTCCCTCATCGACATGGAGATCGATGCCAAGGGCGACCTGCATATCGACGACCATCATACGGTCGAAGATACCGGCATCGCCATCGGCCAGGCGATCTCCAAGGCACTCGGCGACCGGCGTGGCATCACCCGCTACGCTTCGATCGATCTCGCCATGGACGAGACGATGACCAAGGCTGCGGTCGATCTTTCCGGCCGGCCGTTCCTCGTCTGGAATGTCGCCTTCAGCGCTCCGAAGATCGGCACTTTCGATACCGAGCTCGTTCGCGAGTTCTTCCATGCGCTCGCCCAGAATGCCGGCATAACCTTGCATATTCTCAACCATTATGGCGCCAACAATCACCATATTGCCGAGACATGCTTCAAGGCCGTTGCGCGTGCACTGCGCACGGCGACAGAGATCGATCCGAGACAGGCGGGCCGTGTTCCCTCGACCAAGGGCACGCTCGTCTGAGCCCTTCAAGGGAGCGGCGGCAATGACATCCAGCTATATCTTTCTGACAGCGCCCGGCAGCGCGAACGCGACGGCCGATGAGACGCGAACCATCCGTGATGGCTTCACGTTGCTCGGCTTCTTGTTTCCATGGGTCTGGCTGCTGGCGCATCGGCTTTGGCTGCATGCGGCCGCCGCCTTTCTGCTACAGGGGATTGGCGGTGCGCTGATGGACGAACCGGGCCTCGGGCCGGCGGGAACGGCAATCCTGCTGGGCGTGAATATTCTGGTCGGTCTCGAGGGCCAGAATTTCCGTGTCCGCAACCTTGCTGCCAAGGGCTGGATCGAAGACTCGCTCATTGCCGCGGATACGATCGGCGTTGCCGAGCAGATCTATTTTTCGGACCGGGCGGTCATCGCCACTAGTGACGACGCCGCGGCACCGGACTGGCAGAACAAGGCCCGTCCGATGGGCCCGCACGGCGATGCAACATCGCTTGGTCTCTTTGGTTTTGATGGAGGACGCTGACGATGCGCGTCGCGATTATCGACTATGGCTCCGGTAACCTGCGCTCGGCGACCAAGGCTTTCGAGCGTGCCGCCCACGAAGCTGGCATCGATGCCCATATCGATCTTACCGACAGGGCGGAGGATGTTGCCGCGGCCGATCGTATCGTGCTTCCCGGTGTCGGCGCCTATGCCGATTGCCGGCGCGGCCTCGATACCGTGCCTGGGATGGCCGAGGTGTTGATCGAGGCTGTCGAGAAGAAGGCGCGGCCGTTCCTCGGTATCTGCGTCGGCATGCAGCTCATGTCCTCGCGCGGCCTCGAGAAGACCGTGACGCGCGGTTTCGGCTGGATTCCCGGCAATGTCGTCGAGATGACGCCGGATGATCCCGCCCTCAAGATCCCGCAGATCGGCTGGAACACGCTCGACCTGAAGTGCCAACATCCGCTCTTCGAAGGAATTCCGACGGGGTCGCAGGGACTGCACGCCTATTTCGTGCATTCCTACCATCTTGCCGCCGTAAACGCCGAGGATGTTATTGCGACGGCGGACTATGGCGGTCCGATGACCGCTTTCGTCGGGCGCGACAACATGGCCGGAGCACAGTTTCACCCGGAAAAGAGCCAGAAGCTCGGCCTGGCCCTGATCGCCAATTTCCTGCGCTGGAACCCGTAGAGCATTGTTCACCCAATTCCGGAGACAAAACCGCTACACAGTTTTGCTGGAATTGCTCCAAGGGCTGGCTTTTAATACAGCCGCCTTATTTCCCTTGTATGGAAACGGCGGAACAGGAGTGAGCTCGATGCCGGCTTCACGGAAATCAGCCAAGGTGTTCTACACGTTGCGGCCCTCCAGGGAAGGCTTGCCCCCCTTTACCGATATCAAGCTTCCCGGCGGCACGATCATCCGCCGCGTCGACGAAGCCATCCATAGGAAAGCGCTTTCCAACGCAGCCAAGGCGCTGAAAGAAAGGCTGGACCGATGATCCATGAATCTTTCCCCGCAAACGACGGTCCGAGCCGGCGGCAAAACGGCGTCAGCGCCGGCGACATCGCCGAGGCCGTGCTGGAATTCTATATCGAAGGTGAGGACGATCTGATCGGCCTGCTCGCCTACGCACTCTACGAGCGGCAAAAGCGCGATTTCGTTCTCAACCATCGCAAGCGGAACGCCGGCCGTTCGCCCGATGAGGCCGAGCTTGCCGCCGTCAACAGCAATTATCTCTCGACCGACCTGCGCAATACGCTGCGCGACCGCGCCTCGCAGATCCTTTCGAGTTATGCCGAAACCTATGTCGAGGCGATGGAGCCGCAGATCCGACTGACCGCCGTCAACAGCGATGCGTTGCGCCAGGTGCGAAACATCGAGAAATCGATCAAGAGGCGCCTGGGCTTCTGGCGTCAGGTCCGGGCCGGCTTTGCCGTCACCCTGCTGCTGCTTCTGCTCTTCGGCGCGGCTACCATTGCCGCTGTCTTTTTCCGCTCGGATATCGTAGATGCGTGGAATGCGCTGATGCTACCGACCAGTTTACGGACGTAAGACGAGATGATCCTTTTTCCCGCGATCGACCTGAAAGGCGGCCAATGCGTCCGCCTGAAGCTCGGCGACATGCAACAGGCAACGGTCTACAACACCGACCCGGCCGCCCAGGCGAGATCCTTCGAAGATCAAGGTTTCGAATGGCTGCATGTGGTCGATCTCGACGGCGCCTTTGCGGGACATTCGGCCAATGGCGATGCCGTCGAAGCGATCTTGAAGGCAACTGACAATCCCGTACAGCTCGGCGGCGGCATTCGCACGCTCGATCATATCGAGGCCTGGCTGTCGCGCGGGCTGCGGCGCGTCATTCTCGGCACCGTCGCGGTCAGAAATCCGGCGCTGGTGATCGAGGCCTGCCGGAAATTTCCTGGTCATGTCGCCGTCGGCATCGATGCCAAGGGCGGCAAGGTGGCCGTCGAGGGTTGGGCGGAGGCCTCCGAACTCGGTATCATTGAACTCGCCAAGAAATTCGAGGGCGCCGGCGTCGCCGCGATCATCTACACCGATATCGACCGTGACGGCATCCTGGCCGGCATCAACTGGACTTCGACGCTGGAACTTGCCGACGCCGTTTCCATTCCCGTCATCGCCTCGGGCGGCCTTGCCTCTCTCGACGATATCCGCCGCATGCTGGAGCCGGATGCTCGGAAGCTGGAAGGGGCGATTTCAGGCCGTGCGCTTTATGACGGCCGTATCGATCCCAAGGAAGCGCTGGCGCTGATCAAGGCGGCCCGGACCAAGGAGACCGTGTAAATGACCCTCAAGGCCCGTGTCATTCCCTGCCTCGACGTCAAGGACGGCCGCGTCGTCAAGGGCGTCAACTTTCTCAATCTCGTCGATGCCGGCGATCCCGTCGAAGCCGCGAAGGCTTATGACGCGGCCGGCGCCGACGAACTCTGCTTCCTCGACATAACCGCTTCCTCGGACAATCGCGAGACGATCTTCGATGTCGTATCGCGCACCGCCGACCAATGCTTCATGCCGCTGACGGTCGGCGGCGGGGTGCGTACCATCGCCGATATCCGCAAGCTGTTGCTGTGCGGTGCCGACAAGGTCTCGATCAATTCGGCAGCGGTCAGCAATCCCGACTTCGTCACCGAGGCGGCCGACAAGTTCGGCGACCAATGCATCGTTGTTTCGATCGATGCCAAGCGCCGAAGAACGCAGGCGGTCGGCGGCGACAATCTCAGCGCCTGGGAGATCTATACCCATGGCGGCCGCAACGCGACCGGCATCGATGCCGTCGAATTCGCCCAGAAAATGGTGGCGCGCGGCGCCGGCGAGCTGCTGGTCACCTCGATGGACCGCGATGGCACCAAGGTCGGCTACGATCTGGAGCTGACGCGGGCGATCGCCGATGCGGTGCGTGTGCCGGTCATCGCCTCCGGCGGCGTCGGCGATCTCGACGATCTCGTCGCCGGGGTGAAGGAGGGGCATGCCAATGCCGTTCTCGCCGCGTCGATCTTCCACTTCGGAACCTATTCCGTCAGCGAGGCGAAGCACTATATGTCGAAGTGCGGCATTGCCATGCGTCTCGACTGAACCTTGAAAGCAGACCTATGAGCGGATTTTCCCTTTCCGATCTCGAGAGCATCGTCGAAGAGCGATCGAAAGCCTCGCCGGAGCAATCCTGGACAGCCAAGCTCGTGGCTGCCGGTCAGCCGAAAGCGGCAAAGAAGCTCGGCGAAGAGGCGATCGAAGCCGTGATGGCGGCGGTGACCGGCGACCGCGACAACCTGACCTACGAGGCCGCCGATGTGCTCTATCACCTATTGGTCGTATTGAAGATTGCTGAAATACCGTTAGAGAATGTCATGGCCGAGCTCGAGCGCAGAACCGCGCAGTCCGGCCTCAAGGAAAAGGCCAGCCGGCAGAGTTCATGAGTATCGCGACTGAGATTATCGGGGTGCCGGAAACATTGGATCACTTCCAGTCGGAATCCTATTCGCCCTACCACTTCTTCTCTTCCGAACAATGGGCGAAATTCCGCGCCGATACGCCGTTGACGCTGACGAGCGACGAGGTCAAACGGCTGCGTTCGATGGGCGATCCGATTGATCTCGACGAGGTCCGGCGCATCTACCTTTCGCTGTCGCGGCTGCTCTCGGCACATGTCGAATCCTCGCAGATGCTGTTTGAACAGCGCAACCGCTTCCTCAGCCTGTCTGATGTGACGAAGACACCCTTCGTCATCGGCATCGCCGGCTCGGTCGCTGTGGGCAAATCGACCACCGCCCGTATCCTCAAGGAGCTCTTGGGGCGCTGGCCTTCCAGCCCGAAGGTCGATCTCGTCACCACCGACGGTTTCCTCCACCCCAACGCCGTGCTGCAGCGGGAAAAGCTGATGCAGCGCAAGGGTTTTCCGGAAAGCTACGACACGGCTGCGATCCTGCGTTTCCTCTCGGCGATCAAGGCCGGGCGGCCGGATGTGAAGGCGCCCAGCTATTCTCACCTCGTCTACGACGTGCTGCCGGACGAATACAAGATCGTCGACCGGCCCGACATCCTGATCTTCGAAGGCATCAACGTGCTGCAGTCGCGCGACTTGCCGGCCGGCGGCAGGATCGTGCCGATGGTCTCCGACTTCTTCGACTTCTCGATCTATATCGATGCCGCCGAAGACGAGATCCATAACTGGTATGTCACGCGCTTCATGCGGCTGCGCGAGACCGCCTTCCGCGATCCGAATTCCTATTTCCATCGCTATGCCTCGATCAGCGACGCGGAAGCGCTTGATATCGCCGAGGATCTTTGGGCAAACATCAACCTGAAGAACTTGCGCCAGAACATTCTGCCGACGCGTCCGCGCGCCGATCTCATCCTGAAAAAGGGCAAGGATCACCTGATCGAACAGGTTGCGCTGCGAAAACTATAGCAGGCTCTAGAGCCTTTCCTGGTTAGATTGAAGCATTCTGTTGGCTCAAACGGAGTCGGACGGTCGACCGGCCGGCGCGTGTCGTAGCCCGGCTCTACGGCCAAGCCGGCCGATCGATCAGCCGGCCCGTTTCAGCCAACCCGAAGGGCCGGGCATCTTTACGCCAGGACAAAGGCGATCGGCTCGGACGTACCAAGGGGTATGCCCCGTCGCCGATCGCCTTTGCCCTGACGAAAACCTGCTCCGGCAGAATGCTTCAATCTAACCCGGAAAGGCTCTAGGGATTGACGCGGCGGAGCGTCAGATTGATGCGGCCGCCATTTTTCAGCAGCGTCGAAGTCGCCGGATGGATACGGTCGACGCCGTGGAAACACAGCCTCCCCTCGCCGCCCAGCACGACCAGGTCACCGCTCGAAAGCTTGAAAGATAGCGTGCGATCATTGCGGCTGACACCGCCGACGCGAAAGAGGCAGCTGTTGCCCAGCGAGATCGAGACGACCGGGGCTTTGAGATCCTGTTCGTCCTTGTCCTGATGCAAGCCCATGCGCGCTTCGTCGGAGTAGAAATTGACGAGGCAGGCTTCCGGCGGCTTGTCGTAACCCGAAACGTCATTCCAGATATCGAGCAATTGCTGCGGCATATCAGGCCAGGGTCTGCCGGTTGCCGGGTGTGTCGGCTGGTAGCGATAGCCGCGCTCTTTGTCCGTCACCCAGCCGAGCGGCCCGCAATTGGTCATGCGCACGGACATCGGCTTACCGGTGCCGGGCATGGCGGGCACATAAAGCGGCGCTTCGGCGACGACGGTACGGATCACCTCGACCAATGCTTCCTGACGCGCTCGGTCGAGGTAACCGGGGAGATGGCGGATGCCGCTCAAGAGCTCCGGCATATCACTCACCGCTGCCGCCGCCGGGGCGGCCGCGCATTTTCTTGACTTCCGAGCGACCGGACTTTTCCTTCAGGCGGCGTTCGACCGAACCCTTGGTCGGCCTGGTCTTCTTGCGTGGCGGCGGCGGCGGCTTGGCGGCCTCGAGGATCAATTCCTTCAGCCGGTCGCGCGCATCCTCGCGGTTGCGGTCCTGGCTGCGAAACCGGCTCGCCTCGATCATCAGCACGCCATCCTTCGACAACCGCCGACCGGCGAGCTTGATCGCATTGGTTTTGACACGATCATTGAGGGACGGCGAATTCGCGATGTTGAAGAACAGCTGGACAGCGGTCGAGACCTTGTTGACATTCTGCCCGCCGGGACCGCCCGCCAGAACGAACTGTTCCGTCAGTTCCCATCCGGCGATGGTGATCCTGTCATCGATATAGAGTGCGTCGCTGGCCATGCGGCGTTCTATCTCACATCGGCGGCGAATTGAAAATATCGGCTGTGACATGGAAAACCCGGCGATCTTGCGATGCCGGGTTTCACGTGAGTCAGAGGTTTGATCTACTTATTCGGCAGCGAGCTTTATGCCGGGGGCCGCATCACGGACGCCGCCGTCGACGTGGTCCTCGAACTTGGCGAAGTTCGCAATGAACATCGAGACCAGCTTTTCGGCCTGCGCGTCGTAGGCTGCCTTGTCGGCCCAGGTCGAGCGCGGATCGAGAATGCTGCCGTCGACGCCGTCGACGGAGACCGGCACGGCGAAGCCGAAGTTCGTGTCAGCACGGAATTCCGCCTGTCCAAGTTCACCGCTAAGGGCAGCAGCGAGAAGCGCACGCGTCGCCTTGATCGGCATGCGCTTGCCGGTGCCATAGGCGCCGCCGGTCCAGCCGGTATTGACAAGCCAGCATTGGACGTCATGACGACCAATCAGCTCCTTGAGCAGATTGCCATATTCGGCCGGGTGCCGCGGCATGAAAGGAGCGCCGAAGCAGGTGGAGAAGGTCGCTTCCGGCTCGACGACACCCTTTTCGGTGCCAGCCACCTTGGCGGTGTAGCCGGAGAGGAAGTGATACATCGCCTGATCCGGCGTCAATCGGGCGATCGGCGGCATGACGCCAAACGCATCGGCAGTCAGCATGATGATCGTTTTCGGATGCCCGGCGCGGCCTGTTTCCGAAGCGTTCGGGATGAAATCCATCGGATAGGCGCAACGGGTGTTCTCGGTCAGCGACCCGTCGTCGAAATCCGGCTCGCGGCTTTCGTTCAGCACGACGTTTTCCAGCACGGTGCCGAAACGCTGTGTCGTCGCATAGATTTCCGGCTCGGCTTCGGCCGAGAGGCGGATGGTCTTGGCGTAGCAGCCGCCTTCGAAGTTGAAGATGCCGTTTTCGCTCCAGCCGTGTTCGTCATCGCCGATCAGCGTCCGGGCCGGATCGGCCGAAAGCGTCGTCTTGCCGGTGCCGGAAAGGCCGAAGAAGACCGCCGCGTCACCGTCCGGGCCGACATTGGCCGAGCAGTGCATCGGCATCACGCCCTTGGCCGGCAGCAGGTAGTTGAGCACGGTGAAGACCGATTTCTTCATTTCGCCGGCATAGGAGGTGCCGCCGATGAGAACGAGACCGTTGGTGAGATCGCAGGCGATCACCGTTTCCGAACGGCAGCCGTGGCGGGCCGGATCGGCCTTGAAGCTCGGCAGATCGATGATCGTCAGCTTCGGCACGAAGCTGGACAGCGTTGCGGTGTCAGGGCGGATCAGCAGATTGCGGATGAACAGCGAATGCCAGGCGAATTCGGTCACGACGCGGGTCGGCAGAGCATGACCTTCCTCGGCGCCACCGACGAGATCCTGGACGAAAAGCTCCTTGCCCGCGGCATGCGCCAGCATATCGTCGCGCAGCACGGCGAAATGCTCCGGCGAGATCGGCTTATTGTTGTCCCACCAGATTTCGCCATCGGTATTGATATCGCGAACGACGAACTTGTCGCGCGGCGAACGGCCAGTGTGCTGGCCGGTGAGAGCCCGCAGTGCGCCCTGAGCGGTCAGTTCGGCTTCGCCCCGGCGGATCGCTTCTTCATAGAGCGCGGCGGCGGAAAAGTTGTAGCGAACGCTGGATGCGCCGCC
The DNA here is from genome assembly GCF_048551595.1 of Rhizobium sp. CRRU65. Classification (NCBI taxonomy): domain Bacteria; kingdom Pseudomonadati; phylum Pseudomonadota; class Alphaproteobacteria; order Hyphomicrobiales; family Rhizobiaceae; genus Rhizobium; species Rhizobium sp. CRRU65. Next base: position 23,201 of record NZ_JBLYZH010000003.1, read on the forward strand.
CAATCCAACCGTTGCCAGCTCTATTGCCGGGTTATGAACTCCGAACATTTCCATGGCTAGTTCCCTTCACTCAGGCTCGTTGCCGTTAAAACTAATCGCGAAAATACGGGCAGAAATTTTAAAACACAAGATGGAAAATCTGAGAAAATGCAGTGATATCAAACAATTAATCGATTTAAATTTATCGTTCTAATTTTAAATCGTTTGAATAGGTCGCGTTTAGACCATCGGAAGCACCACCTAAGATTGCCAGCGAATTTTACGGCAATCCTCCCCTTTATCTTTGCCACAATTTGTTCCACCTTTATCCTCCATAAGCGCATCCGGTCACTGAGACCGCCTGGGGAGAGCAAATCCGGGAGATTGCGCACTGATGACGGAGACCAACACCATGCCGACAATCGCGCTCGTTGATGACGACCGCAACATCCTCACCTCGGTGTCGATCGCACTGGAGGCTGAAGGATATAAGGTCGAGACGTATACGGACGGTGCTTCGGCGCTCGACGGCCTGCTGGCGCGACCGCCGCAGCTGGCGATCTTCGACATCAAGATGCCGCGCATGGACGGCATGGAACTGCTGCGCCGCCTGCGGCAGAAGTCGGACATTCCCGTCATCTTCCTCACCTCCAAGGATGAGGAGATCGATGAACTCTTCGGCCTGAAGATGGGCGCCGACGATTTCATCACCAAACCGTTTTCGCAGCGTCTGCTGGTGGAGCGCGTGCGCGCCGTCCTGCGCCGCGCGTCAAGCCGCGAAGCCGCTGCTGCCGGCACCAGCCCCACCGGCGCCCCGAAGACCGGCGCGGTCCAGCAGGCCCGCTCGCTGGAGCGCGGGCAGCTGGTCATGGACCAGGAACGCCACACCTGCACCTGGAAGGGTGAGGCAGTGACGCTGACGGTGACCGAATTCCTGATCCTGCATTCGCTGGCGCAGCGCCCCGGCGTCGTCAAAAGCCGCGACGCGCTGATGGACGCAGCCTATGACGAACAGGTCTATGTCGACGACCGGACCATCGACAGCCACATCAAGCGGCTGCGCAAGAAATTCAAGATGGTCGACAACGACTTTGATATGATTGAAACACTCTACGGAGTGGGATACCGCTTCCGCGAAGCAGCCTGAGCCCCGAGCGGCGCAGCGCGCTCCTGCATAATTTCCTAAATCGGCATCGATTTAAGGATTAAATTATGCAGCAGTTCAAAATGTCACAGCGTCCTTTGCGCGTCTGAAAAGACGCGCGGCGCTGTCGGAAATGTTGAGGGCTGCGGGCCGGTCCATCCGGCCCCGCCCTTCGAAAGGGCCTGTCATTGGCACAGTTGGTGCAGGAAAGGGATCTGGACGATGCGGAGGGCGTGAGCACCCGTCGCGTCCGAGGCCGCCGTTGGTCGCATCCCTTCACCCTGATCCGCCGGATCTTCGGCAATGCCGTCTTTTCGAGCCTGACACGGCGCATCCTGTTCTTCAATCTCGTTGCGCTGGTGGTGCTCGTCGGCGGCATCCTCTACCTTAACCAGTTCCGCGAGGGATTGATCGACGCCCGCGCCGAAAGCCTGTTGACGCAGGGTGAAATCATCGCCGGCGCCGTTTCGGCCTCCGCGTCGGTCGATACGAACTCGATTACCATCGATCCGCAGAAGCTGCTCGAGCTGCAGGCCGGCCAGAGCATCACCCCGGTGCCGAACGATGAGGACCTTGAATTCCCGATCGATCCCGAAAAGGTCGCGCCGGTCCTGCGCCGGCTGATCTCTCCGACGCGCACGCGCGCCCGTATCTTCGATGCCGATGCCAACCTGCTGCTCGATTCGCGCCATCTCTATTCGCGCGGCCAGGTGCTGCGCTTCGACCTGCCGCCGGTGGAGGAAGAGAAACAGACCTGGAGCGAGTGGTTCGCCACCCTGTTCAACAAGGCGCTGCAGCCCGGCAATCTGCCGCTCTATAAGGAAGCGCCGGGTGGCGACGGCTCGATCTATCCCGAAGTGATGAACGCGCTCACCGGCGTGCGCGGCGCGGTCGTGCGCACCACCGAAAAAGGTGAACTCATCGTTTCCGTCGCCGTGCCGATCCAGCGCTTCCGCGCCGTGCTCGGCGTTTTGCTACTATCGACGCAGGCGGGCGACATCGACAATATCGTCCATGCCGAACGGCTTGCCATCATGCGCGTCTTCGGCGTGGCGACACTCGTCAACGTGCTGCTTTCACTGGTGCTGTCATCGACCATCGCCAATCCGCTGCGCCGTCTTTCGGCAGCGGCCATCCGCGTCCGCCGCGGCGCCAAGACGCGCGAAGAGATCCCCGACTTCTCTGCCCGCCAGGATGAAATCGGCAACCTTTCCATCGCATTGCGCGAGATGACGACGGCGCTCTACGACCGCATCGATTCGATCGAGAGTTTCGCGGCCGATGTCAGCCACGAGCTGAAGAACCCGCTCACCTCGCTGCGCAGCGCCGTCGAAACGCTGCCGCTTGCCAAATCCGACGATTCCAAGAAGCGGCTGATGGACGTCATCCAGCACGATGTCCGCCGCCTCGACCGGCTGATCAGCGATATCTCCGACGCCTCCCGTCTCGACGCCGAACTCGCACGCGTCGATGCCGGCTCCGTCGACATGGAGGTGCTGCTGCGCGACCTCATCGAGGTTTCGCGCCAGGTCAGGAGCACCAAGAAGCAGGTGGAAATCGAATATGCGATCGAACGCAAGCCGAACGTCAAGACGCGCTTCGTCATCAACGGCCACGATCTACGCATCGGCCAGATCATCGCCAACCTGATCGAGAATGCCCGCTCTTTCGTGCCGGAAAAGGGCGGCAAGATTATCGTGCGGCTGGTGCGGACGCGTTCGCGCTGCGTCACCACGATCGAAGACAACGGCCCCGGCATCCAGGCGGAAAATATCGACCGCATCTTCGAGCGCTTCTATACGGACCGACCGGAGGCGGAAGGCTTCGGCCAAAATTCGGGGCTCGGCCTTTCGATCAGCCGGCAGATCGCCGAAGCGCATGGCGGGTCGCTGAGAGCCGAAAACATCACCAATGCCGAGAGCGGGCATGTGCTCGGCGCGCGCTTCATCCTCTCTTTGCCAGTCGGCGCCGCAGCATGACCGCGGCAGCCTTCAACATCCATGCGACGGCGATCGTCGTCGGCAAGACGGGACTGTTGTTCAGCGGCCCCTCCGGCTGGGGAAAATCGATGCTGGCCTTCACCTGCATGACCGAGGCGCGCCACCTCGGACTGTTCACGGCGCTGGTCGCCGACGACCAAGTTCTTCTCTCAGCGGAGGCCGGCGCGGTGATCGCCACGTGCCCGCCGTCGATCACCGGGCTGATCGAGCTTCGCGGCACCGGCATCGTTCATCAGGACCATATCCCCAAGGCGACCATGCATTATGCCGTGCTTCCAGGCAGCGCTACCGGTGAAAACCGGGTGCCTCCCGAGGGCGAAATGGTGAGCCTTGCCGCCGATTTTTCGCTTCCCGCATTGCGGTTGCTCACAGGCGTCTGCTCACCCCTTGCGATCCTGATGGCAAAAGTGCCGGATATCGGTCGCTGAGGCCTTCCGGATTGGTCAATCTGCCTTATATATTCGCATTTTTATCTTGCACTTCGGCTTTTCATAGCCAAGATGTGCCCCCACCGGTGGACGTAATTGCTGCATTGCGATATTGGGTCCACCGTTTCGTCTATGGGAGCAGTAATATCATGATCGGACTTGTGCTTGTCACGCATGGCAAGCTGGCTGAAGAGTTTCGTCATGCTGTCGAGCACGTCGTCGGTCCTCAGAAATTCATCGAGACGGTTTGTATCGGTCCCGAAGACGACATGGATCAGAGACGGCAGGACATTCTGGAAGCCGTTTCCGGTGCCGATGATGGCCATGGCGTCGTCATCCTGACCGACATGTTCGGCGGCACGCCGTCCAATCTCGCCATATCAGTCATGAGCAGCGGCCATACCGAAGTCATTGCCGGCGTCAACCTGCCGATGTTGATCAAACTTGCCGGGGTGCGCGGCGAGAACAACATGGAGAAGGCGCTGGTGGAGGCCTCCGAAGCTGGGCGGAAATATATCAATGTCGCGAGCCGTGTGCTCAGCGGAAAATAACGGGCCTTCATGACATCGCTCTCCCGGGAACTCCTTATCATCAACAAGCGCGGTCTTCACGCGCGCGCTTCCGCCAAATTCGTGCAGATGGTCGAGACCTTCGATGCCGCCATCACCGTTTCCAAGGATGGAATGACGGTCGGCGGAACCTCCATCATGGGCTTGATGATGCTTGCGGCAAGCCCCGGCTCGAGCGTCGTCGTCTCGGCGAGCGGCAGCCAGGCCGAGGAAGCGCTGGAGGCCCTGGACCAGCTGATCCAGAATAGGTTTGGCGAAGAGATGTGAGCTCCGATCGAGCTCATATAAACATATAAAGACTTCTTTATATCCTTATTGCCATCACCGGCGAAGCCTGCTAAACGGCCAACATGCCGTGCGCTTGCACGCGGGTTATTTTCGCGCCTGCGCCAATTTTGAGACGTTTTCAGCCTGGAGGCCTCTATGAGCACTGAAAAAGATTATGTCGTCGCCGATATCGGGCTTGCGGATTTCGGCCGCAAGGAAATTACGATCGCCGAAACCGAAATGCCGGGCCTGATGTCCTGCCGCACCGAATTCGGCCAGACAAAGCCGTTGAAGGGCGCGCGCATCACCGGCTCGCTGCACATGACCATCCAGACGGCCGTGCTCATCGAAACGCTGGTCGCGCTCGGCGCCGAAGTCCGCTGGGCCTCGTGCAACATCTTCTCGACGCAGGATCATGCCGCTGCCGCGATCGCCGCTTCCGGCGTGCCTGTCTTCGCCATCAAGGGTGAGTCGCTCGACGATTACTGGGTCTACACCGACAAGATCTTCCAGTGGGCCGATGGCGGCCTTTCCAACATGATCCTCGATGACGGCGGCGACGCCACCATGTACATCCTGCTCGGCGCCCGCGCCGAAGCCGGCGAGGACGTGCTGTCTCATCCGCATTCCGAAGAAGAGGAAATCCTCTTCGCACAGATCAAGAAGCGCCTTGCCGCTTCGCCTGGCTGGTTCACCAAGCAGCGCAACGCGATCAAGGGCGTCACCGAGGAAACGACGACTGGCGTCAACCGCCTTTACCAGCTCAGCCAGAAGGGCCTGCTGCCCTTCCCGGCGATCAACGTCAACGACTCGGTGACCAAGTCGAAGTTCGACAACAAGTACGGCTGCAAGGAATCGCTGGTCGACGGCATTCGCCGCGGCACCGACGTCATGATGGCCGGCAAGGTTGCCGTCGTCTGCGGATACGGCGACGTCGGCAAGGGTTCTGCCGCTTCGCTCTCCGGCGCCGGCGCCCGCGTCAAGGTGACCGAAGCCGATCCGATCTGCGCATTGCAGGCTGCGATGGACGGTTATGAAGTCGTTCTGCTCGAGGACGTCGTTTCCTCGGCCGATATCTTCATCACCACCACCGGCAACAAGGATGTCATCCGCATCGACCATATGCGGGCGATGAAGGATATGGCGATTGTCGGCAATATCGGTCACTTCGACAACGAAATCGAAGTCGCTGCACTGCGCAATCTCAAGTGGACCAACGTCAAGCCGCAGGTCGACCTGATCGAATTCCCCAAGGGCAACCGCATCATCCTCCTTTCCGAAGGCCGTCTGCTCAACCTCGGCAACGCCACCGGCCACCCGTCCTTCGTGATGTCGGCTTCGTTCACCAACCAGACGCTGGCGCAGATCGAACTCTTCACCAAGCCCGACCAGTATTCCAACCAGGTCTATATCCTGCCGAAGCATCTCGATGAAAAGGTCGCACGCCTGCATCTCGACAAGCTCGGCGTGAAGCTGACTGAGCTTTCTGCGGAACAGGCTGCCTATATCGGCGTCTCGCCGAAGGGGCCGTTCAAGTCCGACCACTACAGATATTGATCTGATCGTTAATATCCACAAGATGTAGAAGCCGCGGCATTGACAAATGCCGCGGCTTATTTTTTGGACGCTCCCTTCCCGCCGATTCCCTTCCGAAGTATTGTTTTAAGACTTGATTCGTGGCGCCGGACCCTGTCCGGCCGCTGCGAAAATGGGATGTCTTGTCGTAATGCGGCACATTGAAGGACGGAGACATACCGCGGATGTCGGAAATAAAAAGCAGCCTGCCCGGTCAGGCGGATGATGGCGCACGCGCCCATCGCCGTCCGCTGATGGCAGGTCAAGGATATAAATCTGCAACGGCACACGAGGCCGTAAAGCAAGAGTACGGACCATTGGCGCGCTTTCTGAAAAGCTGCGCGGCCGGCACGGCGCTCGCCGCGCTGGCGCGGCCGGCCCTGGCACAGGCGGAGCAGCAGGCAGCGGCCACGGCTCACCTCTTCACGTCCTCGCAAGTGATCGGTGTTTCCGTCGTCATCGGCGTCATATCGGCAGCACTGCTGTCGACGCTGTGGCTCGTGCGTCAGCGCGGCAACCTGGAAAACGAGAGCCGGGAAATCCGCTCGGCGCTCTCCGATGCCCAGCAGCGCATTTCGCAATACCAGGCTCTGATCGCCGACAAGAACCGGCGGATCGTCATCTGGGACGGCAATGCGCGCCCCGAGCTGCTCGGCCAGCTTCCGCCCGAGACCGGCGCGCCGCAGGACGGCGAATTCCTGGCCTTCGGCCTGTGGCTGAAATCACGTTCGGCTTCCGAGCTGGAAAAGGCGATCGACCGGCTGCGCGACGAGGCACAGAGCTTCGACATGGTGGTCGAAACCATCCGCGACGAAATCCTCGAGGCGCAGGGCCGGGTTTCCGGCGGGCGTGCCTTCGTGCGTTTCGTGGCTCTCAACAATCTGCGCGCCGAGCTCGCAGAACTCAGGATCGAGCGCGACCGGCTGATGACCTCGATCTCCGCCTTCCAGACCATGCTCGACGCGATCGACATGCCGGCCTGGCAGCGCGATCCGGTGGGTCGCCTCACCTGGGTCAACCAGGCTTATGGCGAGGCGGTCGAAGCGCGATCGCCGCAGCAGGCGATCAATGAAGGCCGCGAGATGCTGACGACCGTGGCGCGCGAACGCATTCGCGCCACGACGACGCCGGAGTCGCCCTTCCACGACAAGATCTCGACGGTCGTGCACGGAAACCGCACATTCTTCGACGTCGTCGACGTCAGGGTTCCCGGCGGCTCGGCCGGCATCGCGATCGATGTGTCCGACATAGAGGCCGTGCGCGCCGAGCTGGAACGGACGCTGAAGAGCCATGCCGAAACGCTCGACCATCTCGCCACGCCTGTTGCCATCTTCGATGGCGACCGCCGGCTGCAATTCTACAACCAGGCCTTCGTCGCGCTCTGGGAGCTGGATATCGCCTTCCTCGAAGGCCGGCCCGACAATAGTGAGCTGCTCGAGCGGCTGCGGGCGGCCAAGAAGCTGCCGGACCAGCTCAACTGGAAAAGTTGGAAGGAAGCCGCACTTTCCGTCTATCGCGCGCTCGACACGCAAACCGATCTCTGGCATCTGCCGAACGGGCAAACGTTGCGCGTCTTTGCGACCGCCCATCCGCAGGGCGGCGCCACCTGGGTGTTCGAAAACCTGACCGAACAGGTCGATCTTGAAACGCGCTACAACACGCTGGTCAAGGTGCAGGGCGAAACGATCGACCATCTTTCCGAAGGTGTGGCGGTGTTCGGTCCTGATGGACGCATCCGCCTTTCGAACCCGGCCTTCCGCGCGCTCTGGGGGATCACCGAAACCGAAGCCAAGCCCGGCACCCATATTCGTGCGCTGGGCGAGGCCTGCGCCCCGTCCTATGACCAGCCGGACGGCTGGAAGACCTTCGCCGAACTGATCACCAGCTTCGACGACGAACGCCGCTCGGGCCAGGGAACGCTGGAACTCTTCTCCGGCCTGGTGCTCGACTACGCCGTCATCCCGCTGCCGAACGCGCAGACCATGCTGACCTTCGTCAATATGACGGACAGCGTGCGTGCCGAGCGCGCGCTGACCGAGAAAAACGAAGCGTTGCGCAAGGCCGACGAGCTGAAGAACGACTTCGTCCAGCACGTTTCCTATGAACTGCGTTCACCACTGACCAACATCATCGGCTTCACCGATCTCCTGCGCACCCCGGGCGTCGGGCCGCTTACCGAACGGCAGGCCGAATATATCGACCACATTTCGACCTCGTCCTCGGTTCTGTTGACGCTCGTCAACGATATTCTCGACCTTGCGACTGTCGACGCCGGCATCATGCGCCTCAATTATGCGGATATCGATCTCAACGATCTGCTCGACGACGTCTCGATGCAAATCGCCGATCGCCTCCACGAAAGCGGCGTGGCGCTTGAAATCACCGCTCCTGCCTATCTCGGCTCGATCGTTGCCGATCCGCAGCGGCTGAAGCAGATCCTTCTGAAGCTTCTTTCCAATGCGGCGAATTTCTCGCCCGAAGGTACCTCGATCTCGCTGGAATGCCATCGCGAAGGCACGGATTTCGTCTTCGCCGTCAGCGATCGCGGCCCCGGCATCTCACCCGATATGATCGCGACCGTCTTCGACCGTTTTGCCACGGGGGCGAAAAGCGGCAAACGCGGCGGCGCCGGCCTCGGCCTCTCGATCGTCGACAGCTTCGTCAGTCTGCATCATGGCGATGTGACGATCGACAGCGAGCCGGGCAAGGGCACGACCGTCGTCTGCCGTATCCCCTCGGTCGATGTCCCGCATTCCGCCGCCGCCGAATGACGACCAGCGATGCGATCTCGCTTTTCCTGAAAGACGAGGCGGCTACCATCCGCCTCGGTGAAGACCTGGCGCTGGCGCTGAAGGCCGGCGATTGCCTTGCCCTTTCAGGCGATCTCGGCGCCGGGAAATCCTCGCTCGCCCGGGCGATCCTGCGCGCCATGGCCGATGACGAGGGGCTCGAGGTCCCGAGCCCGACCTTCACGCTGGTGCAATCCTACGATCTGCGCATCGCCGTTTCGCATTTCGATCTCTACCGGCTCGGCGATCCTGCCGAACTGACGGAGCTTGGCTTCGACGAGGCCCTGCAGAACGGTATCTGCCTCGTCGAATGGCCTGAGATGGCGGAGAGCGAACTGCCCGCGGAGCGCATCACCCTGACGCTGGCGCATGAAGGCAGCGGCCGCCGGGCAACGATCGAAGCCGCTGGCGCGCAAAATACACGCATCCGCCGCGTCCTGGCGATCCGCGAGTTCCTTGATACCGCCGGTTACCCCACTGCGAAACGCCGATTTCTGACCGGTGATGCCTCGCTGCGCGCCTATGAGGCGATCTATCCGAAGGCCGGGAACCAGCGCATCATCCTGATGGACTGGCCGCCGCTTGCTGAAGGCCCGCCGGTTCTCGACGGCAAACCCTATCCCAAAGTCGCGCATCTTGCCGAAAACGCTTATCCGTTCGTTGCGATCGCCGATACGCTGCGCAAGGACGGTTTTGCGGCGCCCGAAGTCTACAAGGTGGATTATGATCAAGGTATCCTGCTGATCGAGGATCTCGGCAGCGACGGCGTGCTGGATGCCCACGGACAGCCAGTTATAGAACGCTATCGCGAAAGCGTTGCCTGCCTGGCCAGACTGCACGCCCTGAAATTTCCGCAGGACATCTCCGTTGGAAAGGGCCATCTCCACCATATTCCTGATTTCGACCGCACGGCGATGAAGATGGAGGTGCGGCTGGTGCTCGACTGGCACCTGCCCTGGAAGCGCCAGGGTGCACCTGCAACGGACGCCGAACGCGCGGATTATCTAGCGATCTGGGATGCGCTCATCGACGAGCTCGCAACGGCCGAGAAGAACCTACTGCTGCGCGATTTCCACTCGCCAAATATCATCTGGAGACCGCATGCGAAGGGCGTCGAACGGATCGGCCTCATCGATTTCCAGGACGCGATGATCGGCCCGACGGCTTATGACCTCGCCTCGATCGTCCAGGATGCGCGCGTAACGATCGAGCCGGACCTCTTCCGGCAGCTGATGGATGATTATCTGGGGCTTCGCCGCGCGCAGGGCGGTTTCGACGAAGCCGGATTTATGAAGGCCTGGGCGATCATGTCGGCGCAGCGCAACTGCAAGCTTGCGGGTCTTTGGGTGCGCTTGTTGCAGCGCGACGGCAAGCCGGGCTATCTGAAACACATGCCGCGCACGCTCGCCTATCTGAACGTCGCGCTCGAGCATGAAACGCTTGCCCCCTTGCGCGATTGGTGCGCAAGGGCTGGAATAGGCCAGAGCGAATCATAAGTTCCGGATCAGAATGACCATCAGACAAGCCATGGTACTGGCCGCGGGTCTCGGAACCCGCATGCGCCCGATCACCGATACGATCCCGAAGCCGCTGGTGAAGATCGACGGCAAGCCGATGATCGACTACACGCTGGATTGCCTGGTCGCGGCCGGCATCGAACGCGCCGTCGTCAACGTTCACCACCACGCCGACCAGATGCTCGACCATCTCGGGAATTATCACGGCCTCGACATCGTCATATCGGACGAGCGGGACGCACTGATGAATTCCGGCGGCGGCCTGGCGAAGGGGCTGAGGCTGCTTAGCCGCGACAATATCTTCGTCATGAACGCCGATCTTTTCTGGATCGGCGAACAGCAGGGGAGGCCGACGAACCTAGAACGCTTAGCCGGATTCTTTGACGCCGAACGCATGGATATGGCGCTGCTTTGCGTTGGGATCGAGGATACGACGGGTCACAACGGCAAGAACGACTTCAGTCTCGCGGTCGATGGCCGGCTGACGCGTTATCGCGATGATCCCTCCAATCCCGTCGTCTATGCCGGGGCGATCGTCATGAACCCGTCGCTGCTCGACGATGCACCGAAGGATGCCTTCAACCTCAATATCTATTTCGACAAGGCGATCGCGCGCGGACGGCTTTTCGGCATGGTGCTCGAAGGCCATTGGCTAACGGTCGGCACGCCCGACGCGATCGGCGAGGCGGAGGAAACGATCCGGCGACTGCGGACGTTTGCGTAAGCCATGGCGGAGCGGCACCAGCCACGCATCGTGACGATCCCCGCAGGCCTCTCCTTCCTGAAAACGCTGGCGACGACACTTTGCGACGGCCGATTGACGCCGATTTTCCGGCACGACGCCGATGATCCGCTATCGCTTGCCAAAGTCACGATCTACCTGCCGACCCGGCGCGCCGTGCGTGTGCTGCGTTCCGAATTCGTCGACCTGCTCGGCGGCCGCTCGGCGATCCTCCCCATGATCCGCCCGCTCGGCGAAACCGATGACGATAGCGGCTATTTCGACGAGGCGCTGCCGGCAACGATCGATCTCGCCCAGCCACTGTCGAATACCGCCCGTCTGCTGGAGCTTGCGCGCCTGATCCTCGCCTGGCGAAACAAGCTGCCGGAGATCGTCCGCCACATCCACTCGGACTCGCCGCTCGTCGCGCCGGCAAGCCCGGCGGATGCGATCTGGCTCGCCCGCAATCTTGCGGAATTGATCGATTCCATCGAGACCGAGGATCTTGACTGGTCGGAGCTGTCGAAACTCGATACCGGCGATTATGCCGCCTGGTGGCAGTTGACGGCGGAGTTCCTGCAGATCGCCAGCGCCTTCTGGCCCGAGCGGCTGGCCGAACTCGGCAAATCCTCGCCGGCGCGGCACAGAAACGCCATTCTCCGGGCCGAAGCAAGCCGGCTTTCGGCGACGAAACCCGCCGGGCCGATCATCATCGCCGGTTCGACGGGTTCCGTTCCCGCCACCGCCGATCTCATTGCCGCCGTCGCCCATCTGCCGGAAGGCGTGATCGTGCTTCCAGGTCTCGATCTCTCCATGCCCGAAAGGCACTGGCAGATGGTCGCGCCGGAACCGGCGCCCGGCCAACATGCCAATCCGGCAAGCCGGAGCCATCCGCAGTATGGTCTGTCTTCGCTGCTCAAGCGGCTGAAGCTGACGCGGGCCGACCTCACGCTCCTCGACAGACCGGAGGCCGATCTTGAGCGGCGTGCCGAAATCCTGTCGCAGGCCCTTGCTCCGGCGGAGGCGACCAGTGACTGGGGAGCTTGGAAAAACGACCTGCCGGCAGGCGCGCTGTCTTCGGCCTTCTCTGATGTCTCGCTGATTGAAGCCGCCAATGAGCGCGAGGAAGCAACCGCGATTGCCATCGCGCTCCGGCTGGCGCTGGAAAGACCGGGACAGGACAGCGAGAGCCGGGCAGCACTCATAACCCCGGATCGCAATCTTGCGCGGCGGGTGATGGCCGAGCTTTCCCGCTTCGGCATCCTCGCCGACGATTCGGCCGGTACGCCGCTGTCGGCCATGCCGCAGGGCACCTTGCTGCAATTGCTGCTGGAGGCAGCGCTGCGGCCGGGCGATCCGGTGGCGATCATCTCGCTGCTCAAACATCCGCTTGCCCGCTTCGGCCTGGAACGCGGCGCATTGATTTCCGCTACCGAGGCGCTCGAGCTGCTGGCACTGCGCGGTGGCGTGGCAGAGGTGGATATCAGCACGCTGGAACCGCTGCTCGCTCACCAACTTGCCGAACAGGCCCTGGACAGGCACGCGCCGCAATGGCGAAAAGCGCTTTCGCCCGAGGCCGCCGACGCCGCATACGACCTTGCCCGGCGGGTGACACAAGCGACCGAGCCTCTGGCTTCGGCGCTGATGCGGGAGCGGCCGGAAGATCGTGGAAGAACAGCGCGCTTCACATTGTCGGAATGGGCGAAGCGCACCGGCCGTTCGCTTGAAGCGGTCGCGGTTGATCCGCACGGCAATCTCGCCGATCTCTGGTCGAACGAAGCGGGAGACGCCCTCGCCGCCCTGCTTGGTGAAGTGATCGACACGGACGGCCAGATGGAGGCCGACGGACCGCAATGGATCGACATCATGGCAGCCCTTGCCGCCGGTCATGCGGTGAAGCCACGGGCGCTCAGCCATCCGAGGCTCTTCATCTTCGGCACGCTGGAAGCCCGCCTGCAGAGCGTCGATACGTTGATCCTCGGCGGCCTGAACGAAGGCACGTGGCCGGGACAGACCGCCAATAATCCCTTCATTCCGCGCATGATGAAGACGGAGATCGGCCTCGAGCCGCCGGAGCGGCGCATCGGCCAGCTGGCGCATGATTTCGAGATGGCAAACGGTACGCGCCATCTGATCTATTCGCGCGCGCTGCGCCAGGGCTCAACGCCAACCGTCGCCTCGCGTTGGCTGCAGCGGCTGCTGGCGCTCGGCGGAGAGGCGTTCGAAGCGGAATTGAAGGGACGCGGTAACCGGTTCCTCCAATGGGCCGCTCTCATCGATCGAGGAGATGCTCAGGCGCCGGCGCAGCGCCCCTCGCCGAAACCGCCGCTGGCGCTGCAGCCGAAATCCTATTCCTTCAGTGAAGTCGGCCGGCTGCGCCGAGATCCCTATGCCATCTATGCCCGCCGTGTGTTGCGGCTCGACCCGGTCGACCCGTTCAATCGCGATCCAGGGGCGGCCGAACGCGGAACGCTCTACCACAAGATCATCGACCGTTTCATCCGCGAAGCCCATATCGCCGGCACGCCGGATGCGGCAGCGGCGATGAAGCACGTCCTTTCCGAGCTTTTCGACATGGAAAAGCTGCCGCCGCATATCGATGCCGTGTGGCGGCCGCGCTTTCGCGCGGTGGCCCGCGCCTTCCTCGAATGGGAGGCTGGACGCCGGCATGGCATCCTGAAAACGCTGACGGAGGTGCGGGGCGGCATGGAGCTGGAGCCGATCAATATCCGGCTCACCGGCGTCGCAGACCGGATCGACGTCACGGGGCCACACTCGGCCGATATCATCGACTACAAGACCGGCTTCAATCCCTCGCCGGCGCAGGCACGCGTGCTTCTCGATCCACAGCTTGCGCTTGAAGCGGCGGCCTTGAGCGCCGGTGCTTTTCGCGATGCCGGCAGCCTCGTGCCGCAGGACCTTCTCTATGTGCGTCTGCGTCCGGGAAGCCGCTTTCAGGTCGATACCGTCAACAATGAGAGTTCTGCCCGCAGCGACAAGGCGAAATCGGCGATGGATCTCGCCGCCGAATCGATCGACCAGCTGGTCAAATTCGTGGGGTTGCTGCAATCCAGCGAAAGAGGCTTTACCTCGCGGCTGATCCCGGCCCAGCAATTCGATTTCGGCGGCGACTACGATCATCTCGCCCGCGTTTCCGAATGGTCGACGGCCGAAACCGAAGAGGGCGGCGGCGATGAGTGATGTGACCGCCATTCCCAACGACGACGATCCGGGCGCCTGGATCGGCTGGACGACGATCCAGCAGGCGATTGCCTCCGATCCGCTGCGTTCGGCATGGGTCTCGGCCAATGCCGGTTCCGGCAAGACGCATGTGCTGACACAGCGCGTCATCCGGCTGCTGCTATCAGGGGCGCGGCCTTCCGCCATTTTATGCCTGACCTACACCAAGGCCGCAGCGTCGGAAATGTCGAACCGCGTCTTCGAACGGCTGGCGGAATGGGTGGTGCTTGACGATGAAGACCTCGGACGGCGGATCACACAGATCGAAGGCATGGCTCCTGACGGACTGAAGCTTGCCGAGGCCCGCCGGCTGTTTGCCAAGGCGCTGGAGACACCCGGCGGACTGAAGATCCAGACGATCCATGCCTTTTGCGAGGCACTGCTGCATCAGTTCCCGTTGGAGGCCAACGTTGCCGGGCATTTCTCGGTTCTCGACGATCGCGCGGCGGTGGCGCTGCTTTCCGATGCGCGCCGGGCGCTGCTGACGGCAACGGCGCCTGACGAAGACAGCGCCCTTTCCGAGGCATTCGCCTACGTGCTCAATCTCGGCGATGAATCCGGACTGGAGAACCTGCTCGGCGACATCGTCGCCAACCGCAATGCCATTCGTCGTTTCACCGCGACGGCGGAACAGCAGGGCGGCGTCGAAGTGGTTCTGCGCAAAAGGCTCGGCCTTGCCGCCGGCGACACGGAAGACCGGATCGCGGCGCAATATTGGCCATTGCCCGCGCTTTCGGGCGGCACGCTGGAGCTTTATCTCTCGCTCGCCGACCAGAAGGGCGGTGCGAAGGCGCAAGAGGTTGCCTATAGCCTCAGGCTCACCGGGCGGGAGCGCGACGACGCAAGGCGCGCTGAGATCCTCGAAAAAATCTTTCTGACCGTGAAGGGCGAGCCCAAGGCGGACTCGCAATTCTTCGTCAAGGCCATGCTTGCCGAGGCACCGCAACTGGCGGAGGCTATCGCCATCGCCCGCGCGCATGTCGCAGCAAGCCGCGACCGGCTGAAGCTGATGCTGATGTACGGCGCCACGCATGCGGCGCTCGTGCTCGCCGATCGGCTGAATCACGACTATGAGGAGTTGAAGAAGCAGCGCAGCCAGCTCGATTTCGAGGACCTGATCACCCGCACCGCCGACCTCCTGACGAAAAGTGGCGTCGGCCCCTGGATCCACTACAAGCTCGATCGCGGCATCGATCATATCCTCGTCGACGAGGCCCAGGATACCAGCCCGATCCAGTGGAGCGTCATCCAGTCGCTCGCCGAAGATTTCTTCTCCGGCGAAAGCGCCCGGCCGATCGTGCGCACGCTATTTGCCGTCGGCGACGAAAAGCAGTCGATCTATTCCTTCCAGGGGGCGAGACCCGAGCGTTTTTCCGAGGAGAGCGACCGGACGCGGCGGCGCGTTTCCGACAGCGGGCAGAGTTTTTCCTCCGTGCGGCTGCCGCTGTCATTCCGCTCGACCGCCGACGTGCTTGAGGCCGTCGACCACATTTTCAAGGCACCCGAGAACGCGCGCGGCCTCAGCGCGCTCGGCGAACCGGTCGTGCATCGCTCCAGCCGCATCGGCCATCCCGGCGCCGTCGACCTCTGGGAGATGGTCGCGCCGGAAGCGGTGATGAAGGAGGAGGACTGGACGGCGCCCTTCGACGCGACGCCGGAAAGCGCGCCGGCCGCGATCCTCGCACGGCGGATCGCCCATTCGATCGGCAGTCTCGTCGGCCGCGAAACGATCGTCGACAAAGGCAAGGAGCGCCCGATCGAGGCTGGCGACATCCTGGTGCTGGTGCGTAAGCGCGACGCCTTCGTCAATGCATTGACGCGCGCGTTGAAGCGGCGCGGCGATATTCCCGTCGCCGGTGCGGACAGGCTCGTGCTGACCAGCCATATCGCCGTGCAAGATCTGCTGGCGCTCGGCCGTTTCCTGCTTCTGCCGGAAGACGATCTTTCGCTCGCCGCCGTGCTCAAGAGCCCGCTTTTCGACCTTTCGGAGGACGACATCTTTGCGGTCGCCGCGTTGCGTGGCGACAATGAAAGCGTCTGGAGCCATCTCAAAAGCTTCGCCGCCGACGGCACCGAGCGTTTCCGCGCCGCCGTCGAGAGGCTGGAGCTGTTTCTCCGGCAGTCCAGGAGCCTTTCGGTTCACGATTTCTATGCGCGCGTGCTGGGCAGCTACGGCGGGCGGCGGCAATTCCTTGCCCGTCTCGGCACCGAGGTCAGCGATATCCTCGACGAATTCCTGACCTTCACGCTCGACCACGAGACCTCCGGCCTTCCCGGGCTGCAATCCTTCATCTCGACGCTGGAACTCGAAGCACCGGTGATGAAGCGCGAGCAGGACAAGGGGCGCAACGAGGTGCGGATCATGACGGTGCATGCCTCCAAGGGTCTTGAAGCACCGATCGTTTTCCTCGTCGACGGCGGTTCGAAGGCCTTCACCCATACCCATCTGCCGAAGCTTCGTCTGATCGAGACCGGCCCCGACGAACCGCCGATGCCCGTCTGGGTTCCTGTCTCCGATCTCGCCAATTCGCTGACCCAGGATGATGCCGCGCGTATCCAGATGCTGGCCGAAGAAGAATATCGTCGGTTGCTCTATGTCGCCATGACGCGTGCCGCCGACCGGCTGGTCGTCTGCGGCTATCGTGGCGTGCGTGTGAACAACGACACCTGGCACATGATGATTTCGACGGCACTGCGCGACGACCATCCGCATGTGGAGGCGACCACATTCTCCGGTCCCGATGGAGAATGGCCGGGTATCAAATGGCGCGTGCCGCGGGTGGAACGAAGCTTCGAGCGTATCGGCCGCAGCGAAGAGCGCGGCAGCGAGGAGACCTTGCCGGACGGCCTGTTGCGGCCGTTGCCGCCGCAGGCTGAGCTGCCCCGGCCGCTCAGTCCTTCCGGCGCCGGGACGATTATCGATGAAGACGCGGGTAACCTGCTGGTCGTTTCGCCGCTGTTCGGCGAGAAGGAGCGAAGCGATCGTTCACTGGAGAAAGGCAGGCTGATCCATCGCATGCTGCAGGCGCTTCCCGAAATTCCACTTGCGGAGCGACCTGATGCGGCCAGCCGTTATGCTGAACGGGCAGCTCGATTCTGGCCGGAAGCCGAACGGCGCAAGCTTGTCGATTCGGTTCTGAAACTATTGGACGAGGAAGGTCTGCAGGCCGTCCTCGGTGCGCAGGCCCAGCCAGAAGTTTCGATCATGGGAACATTGACGCTCGAAGATCGGCGCTATGCCGTCTCCGGCCGCATCGACCGTCTTGCCGTCCTTGCCGATCGCGTCGTCATTCTCGACTACAAGACCAATCGGGTGCCGCCGGCAACAGAGGAGGCTATCCCCTTCGCGCACCGGGCGCAGCTGGCGATCTATCGCGAGATCCTGACGCCACTCTATGCTGATAGGCGTATCGATTGCATGCTTGTCTATACCGAGAACGCCTCACTCTTCACGCTGAGCGAAAAAGCGCTCGGTTTGGCGCTTGCAGCGGTCAAGACAAAGTGAAATACCGGACATTGAAAATTCGGCACCGCACCATCACATGTGGTTCAACACCCAATTCCGTTAAAGGAGCAGCGCATGGCTACCGTGAAAGTCGATATCAATAACTTCCAGTCGGAAGTTCTGGAATCCGCAGAACCCGTCGTCGTCGATTTCTGGGCCGAATGGTGTGGCCCGTGCAAGATGATTGCTCCGAGTCTCGAAGAAATCGCCGTCGAGATGGAAGGCAAGGTCAAGGTCGCCAAGCTGAACATCGATGAGAACCCGGAACTCGCTGCACAGTTCGGTGTGCGCTCCATTCCGACCCTTGCAATCTTCAAGGGCGGCGAAGTTGCCGATATCTCTGTCGGCGCAAAGCCGAAGACGGCTCTGTCGAACTGGATTTCGAGCGCCGCCTGATTGATATCGGCCAACTTATATTACTTGACGAAAAAGCCCGGTTCGACCGGGCTTTTTCATTTCGCGGCCTTCATTTCGGGGGCGTGCCGTTGTCGGCAAGCACATCGCCGACAAGATAGAGAGAGCCGCCGACCAGGATGCGCGGCGGCAATGCCTCCGGATCGACGACGGCTTTTATCGCTTCCAGCGCATCCCCGACCGTCGACATCGGTTCGGCAACCAAGCCGGCATCATAGGCGGCATTCGACAAGATCACCGGGTCGATCATCGCTTCACTGCCGCGGATCGGCACGCAGAATATCTTCTCGACCAAGCCGGCAAAGGCCTTGAAATAGCCGACCGGATCCTTGGTGTTGATCATGCCGATAATCAGAAAAAGTGGCCGAGACTGGCGCTCCTCGAAATTGGCCATGGCTTCGGCGATCACTTCGCCGGCACCCGGATTATGCCCGCCATCGATCCAGATCTCGGCGCCGGCGGGCGCATGCGACAGCAGCCGGCCCTCGCTCAGACGCTGCAGCCGGCCCGGCCATTCGACCGAACCCATCGCCTTTTCCATCATCGTCTCGGTGACGGTAAAACCCGCCGCCTTGACGGCCCGAATGGCGGCAGCGGCATTGGCATATTGATGCCGGCCGGGAAGGCGCGGCAGCGGCAGGTCGGCAAGACCGAACTCGTCCTGGTAGACGAGCCGGCCATATTCCTCATGCGCCATGAAATCCTGCCCGAAGACGGCGCTCGGGCAATGCAGCCGTTCGGCCGTCGACATCAGCACGTCGAGAGCTGCGTCATATTCCTGATGACCGATGACAACGGGAAATCCCGGCTTCATGATGCCGGCCTTTTCGGCCGCGATCAGCTCGACCCTGTCGCCGAGATAGGGCTGGTGATCCAGCGAAATCGGCATGATCACTGAGACGGCCGGATCGGAAATGACATTGGTGGCGTCGAACCGGCCGCCGAGACCGACTTCGAGGATCGCGGCATCGGCCGGATGTTCGGAAAACAGGATGAAGGTGACCGCCGTCAGGATTTCGAAGACGGTGATGTGCTGTCCTGCATTGGCAGCGGCCACGCGACGCACGGCCTCGGCAAAGACGGCGTCATCGACAAGCTGCCCGCGTCCACCCTTGACACCAATGCGATAACGCTCGTGCCAATTGACCAGATGCGGTGAAGTGTGGACATGAGCGCTGTAGCCGCCGGCTTCGAGCAAAGCGCGGCAGAAGGCGGTGACGGACCCCTTGCCATTGGTGCCGGCGACATGGATCACCGGCGGCAGTTTCCTGTGCGGATTGCCGAGCACATCGAGAAGACGGGTGATGCGATCGAGAGACAGATCAAAACCCTTGGGATGCAATCCCATGAGCTTGTCGATCTCCTGTGCTGCCTCACTCACCGCGGTTTGGCCTCTGGGTATCAATTCGGCACCCCGCCTGCTTGTCGGTTATCAGGCGCTTGCCGCCAGAGCAATCGCGCCGCTATTCATATCGTTCGCCGCAGAAACCGGCTTCTTGGTCAGGATCTTCAAGAGGCGCGCCAGCGTTTCCGGAATATCGTGACGTTTGACGACCATATCGACCATACCATGCTCCAGCAGGTATTCGGAGGTCTGGAAGCCTTCGGGCAGTTTTTCACGCAGAGTCTGCTCGATCACGCGCTTGCCGGCAAAGCCGATTTCGGCGCCGGGTTCTGCCAGATGAATATCGCCAAGCATGGCATAGGAGGCCGTGACGCCACCCGTTGTCGGATTGGTCAGCACGACGATATAGGGCTGGCCGGATTCCTTCAGCATGTCGACGGCAACCGTCGTGCGCGGCAACTGCATCAACGACAGGATGCCTTCCTGCATGCGCGCGCCGCCGGAAGCGGGGAACATCACCAGCGGGCACTTTTCAGCCGTCGCACGCTCGAAAGCCTTGACGATCGCCTCGCCGGCGGCCATGCCGAGCGAACCGCCGATAAAGTTGAATTCGTGCACGACGGCCACGAGTTTCAGTCCCTGCACCTTTCCGACACCAGCGAGAATCGTATCCTCCTGTTCGGTCTTCAGGCGGCTGTCGCGCAGGCGATCGCTATATTTCTTCGAATCGCGGAACTTCAGCGGATCCTGCGCGACCTTCGGCTGCGGCAGCGATTCGAACTCGCCATTGTCGAAAAGATCGGCCAGGCGGGCCTTGGCCGGCATCTTCATGTGATAACCGGACGCCGGAATGACCCATTTGTTGCCTTCCAGGTCCTTGTGGAAGACCATCTCGCCCGTTTCCGGGCACTTGATCCAGAGGTTCTCCGGCACTTCGCGACGGCCCAGCATGGAATTGATCCGCGGGCGAACGTAGTTGGTGATCCAGTTCAACTCGAATACTCCTGATAGTCTAAAGCGCGTCGCGATCTGCCACGCTTTAGGTCCTAGTTTTCCGCATGTCGTTGCCGCAAAACGGCTGCACACTTTTGCGCGACATGCTTTTTTCCAATGTGGGCAAACTATTCGGCAGCAACAAGGCGCGCCGAACGTGTTCCCGTGGAAAGGCCACGCACCAGCGTGGAAACGGCCTGAACGGTGTCCGCCGTTGCCTTTCCGTCATGCGTCAAGCTGGTCGCGACCTGATTGACGATCGCGGTGCCGACGACGACGCCGTCGGCCGAACCGCCGATGACCTTTGCATGTTCCGCCGTCTTGACGCCGAAGCCGACGCAGACGGGCAGGCTGGTATGCTGCTTGATGCGCTCGACCGCGCCCGAAACCAGCGACGGATCGGGCAGCGCCGAACCGGTGATGCCGTTCATCGAGACGTAGTAGACGAAGCCGGAGGTGTTCTTCAATACCTTCGGCAGGCGCTTCTCATCGGTCGTCGGCGTCGCCAGGCGAATGAAATTAATGCCCTTGCGGATCGCCGGAATGCAGAGTTCGTCATCCATCTCGGGCGGCAGGTCGACGACGATCAGGCCGTCGATGCCGGCGGCGAGTGCGTCGTCGAGGAATTTCTCGACGCCGTAAATATAGATCGGGTTGTAGTAACCCATCATCACGATCGGCGTCGCATCGTTGGTCTTGCGGAAATCGGCCGCCAGCTGCAGCGTCTTCTTCAGCGTCTGGCCGCCTTTCAGCGCGCGCTGGCCGGCCAGCTGGATCGCCGGGCCGTCGGCCATCGGATCGGAAAAGGGCATGCCGAGCTCGATAATGTCTGAGCCCGCCTCCGGCAGCGCCTTCATGATGCCAAGCGAGGTGTCGTAGTCAGGATCGCCGCCCATGAAATAGGTCACAAGCGCCGGACGGCCCTCGGCCTTCAGCTCGGCAAAGCGTTTGTCCATGCGTGCGGTCATGTCTTATAGTCCCATTCCCAGAAGCTTGCCGACGGTGAAGATATCCTTGTCGCCGCGGCCGGAGAGGTTCATTAGGATGATCTCGTCCTTGCCCATCGTCGGTGCCCGCTTGATGACCTCGGCAATCGCATGCGAGGGCTCGAGCGCCGGGATGATGCCTTCGAGGCGGGTCAGGGTCTGGAAAGCCTCGAGCGCTTCGTGGTCCATGATCGGCACATAGTCGACGCGGCCGGTATCGTTCAGCCAGGAATGTTCGGGGCCGATGCCGGGATAATCGAGGCCGGCCGAAATCGAATGGCCTTCCTTGATCTGACCGTCACCATCCTGCAGCAGGTAGGTGCGGTTGCCGTGCAGCACGCCCGGCGAACCGGCGGTGATCGAGGCGCAATGTTCGTCGCCCTGCAGACCCTTGCCGCCGGCTTCGACGCCGACGATCTTGACAGAGGGATCATCCAGAAAAGGATGGAAAATGCCGATGGCGTTCGAGCCGCCGCCGACGGCAGCGATGACCAGATCCGGAAGACGGCCTTCGGCCGCCAGCATCTGCTCCTTCGCTTCGATACCGATCACCGACTGGAAATCGCGGACCATCTCCGGATAGGGATGCGGACCGGCGGCCGTTCCGATCAGGTAATAGGTATCTTCGACATTGGTGACCCAGTCGCGAAGCGCCTCGTTCATGGCGTCCTTGAGCGTGCCACTGCCTGCGGTGACCGGTTTGACTTCCGCGCCGAGCAGTTTCATGCGGAAAACGTTCGGCGCCTGACGCTCGACGTCGGTGGCGCCCATATAGACGACGCAGGGAAGGCCAAAGCGGGCGGCCACGGTCGCGGAGGCGACGCCGTGCTGGCCGGCCCCGGTTTCGGCGATGATGCGGGTCTTGCCCATGCGCTTGGCGAGCAGGATCTGGCCGATGCAGTTGTTGATCTTGTGCGAGCCGGTATGGTTCAGCTCCTCGCGCTTGAAATAGATCTTCGCGCCGCCGAGTTCGGCCGTCAGCCGCTCGGCGAAATAGAGCGGGCTCGGGCGGCCGATATAATGCGCGCCGAGATGCTTCAATTCGGCCTGGAATGCCGGATCGTTCTTCGCCCTGTTCCACTCGTCCTGCAGATCCAGGATCAGCGGCATGAGTGTTTCGGCGACGAAACGACCGCCATATATGCCGAAACGGCCATCTTCATCGGGGCCGGAACGGAAGGAATTCGGTTTAGGCGTCTCGTTCACTCTCAACTCCCTGAGGCCATCATCGGCGCATTCGCCTTTTCGACCGCGTCAAAAAATTCATCGATCTTCGCGACGCTCTTCACGCCAGGCGCAGTTTCGACACCCGAGGAGACGTCGATACCCGGTGCCTTGGTGACGAAAAGCGCCTCGGCGACATTGTCCTTGTTCAGCCCGCCGGAAAGCATGTAGTCGACGCTGCCGTCAAGCCAGCTGAGAAGGCTCCAATCGAAGGAAATACCGTTGCCGCCAGGCAGTTCCGAACCCTTCGGCGCTTTGGCGTCGAAGAGGAAACGGTCGGCGATGCCGATATAGGCCTCGACGCGCTTCAGGTCGTCTGCCGTGCGGACCGAAAAGACCTTCATCACAGGCAGACCATAGACCGCCTTTATGGTCAGCACATGTTCGGGGCTCTCGTTGCCGTGAAGCTGGAGCATATCCGGCTTCAATATCGACACGATCTCGTCGAGTTCGTCATTGGTCGGATCGACGACGACGGCGACGATTTTCGCCTTGCCACGCGCAGGTTCGGCCAGTTTTGCCGCTAGGTCCGGCTCGATATAGCGCGGGCTCTTTTCGAAGAAGATAAAACCGATATGGGTCGCGCCGCGTTTCAGCGCGCGATCGACAGCGTCGGGCGTCTTCAAGCCACAGATCTTGATATCCGGTCTCATGGCAGCGAAGTGACACGAAATGCAGAAAGAGTCGAGCCAATTTGCGACAGACGCTGAATTTAGCGCGGCTCTCGGCCAGAGCGCTGCGCGTCCACAGGACATGCTAGGGACGCTCTATCACTTAATATCTGCGCGTAATCCTTTCCGAAAAATCGATTCCGATATTCGAGTTTATGCGCTAGTCGAAATCGATCGCGTGCAACTGGCTGCCATGCCGCTTGAGCCAGGATTTCGCCTCGTCCATGCCGGGGCAAAGTTTGCCACAGAGGGCCCAGAAGTGCGGGCCGTGGTTCATTTCCTTGAGATGGGCGACCTCGTGGGCGGCGAGATAATCGATCACCGACGGCGGCGCCATGACGATGCGCCATGAAAAGCTCAGATTTCCCTCCGACGAACACGAGCCCCAGCGGCTGCGAGTATCCTTCATCGAGATCGAGCGGATCGGCGCCCGGATCGCTGCGGCGTGCATCGTCGCCAGTCTTGCGAGATCGGCACGCGCCTCTTTCTTGAGAAAGGCCGCAATGCGCCGTCCGACATGTTCCGGCATGCCGCTGACGCGCAGCACCGGCCTGCCGTCTATTGAAACCGCCTCCGTCAGCCCGCGCAAGCTGCCGCTATGCTGGATGCGATGGGAAACGCCGCGAAGGAGGATTTCGCCGCCGTCACGCAGGCCGGTATCGGTCGAAAACTTGGCAAGCTTGGTGAGCAGCCACCCCTGATGACGGTCGAGGAAGGCATTGACCTCGCGCGCGGCAAGGCCTTTCGGCACCGTCATCTTCAAGGCGCGGCCACCCGGCTCGATGCGCAGCGTGATTCGTGTCGCCCGGTCGTGCTGCTTAATCGTCAGCGGCATGAGCCGGCCGGCGACATCGAGCGTCCGCATTTCGGGCGGAGCCGGCTTTCGCGCCTTCGACATTGTTTTCAGAAGCGAGAACATGCGTGTTTTCTATACGATTCGCCGGCAAATCTAAATGATCGGCGGAAGGGCAGACATGGAAAAACCGGCATCGACAGATGCCGGTCATCATTTCATCGTTCAGGCGTTTACGGCGTCTGATATTCGGCGACCGGGCCGTTGTCATCGCGCTTGGCGTTCCTGCGGTCGCGCATGAAGCGGTCGAACTCTTCCTGATCCTTGGCCCGACGGAGCTCGCGCAGATACGAGTCGAATTCCTCGCGCATTTCGTCAAGCTTGCGGCGCTCTTCCTCCATCCGGTCGAGTTCGGCCTTACGCCAGTCGTCGAAGGCGCCGTTGCCGGTCGAGAAGTGTGGGCGGTGACGGCCATGCGGGCGGCGGCAGGAGGCGAAGAAGCCATCGGTCGCCTGGTTGACGTCACGCTTGAAGCCGCGCAGACGGTCGCCGAAGATGATGTAGGCAAGCATGGCAAGACCCAGAGGCCAGAAAACCATGAAGCCGAGAATCATCAGGGCAATGGTAGCCGGAGTCCAATCCGGTCGAAGCAATGCTGACTGGTTCATCGTGCGGGTATCCCTCGCTTTCCGCGCCCGGCAGAATACCGAACGCTGAAATCGATGTGGTAACCGCAATAAGCGCCTTCAAGACGATTGCCCGCGAAATCGGACAAAGCCTTGAATTCGTTTTGCTAATTCAGCTGCCCCTGATTCAGCCCGTCCGGCCGCCCTTGATGACACGCGGGATCGGAGGCTTGACGGCGGAACGGGAATGCTTTCGGACGAAATCGACGATGCGCGGCGCGATCTCGCGGCGGAAACGCGAGCCGTTGAAAACACCATAATGGCCGACATCCGGCTGGAGATAGTGCATGCGCATATCTTCGGGAATGTTCACGCAGATAGTCTGCGCCGCCTTTGTCTGGCCGACACCTGAGATATCGTCATTCTCACCTTCGACGGTCAGCAGCGCCACGTTACGAATTGCCGCCGGATCGACGCGTTTGCCGCGATGCATCAGTTCGCCCTTCGGCAGCGAATGCTTGATGAAGACTTCCTCCACCGTCTGCAGATAGAATTCGGCGGTCAGATCCATGACAGCGAGATATTCATCGTAGAAATCGCGATGTCTTTCCGGCTCGCCGTCGTTCTTCACGAGATGCATGAAGAATTCCTTGTGCGCCACGAGGTGGCGATCAAGATTCATCGACATGAAGCCCGAAAGCTGCAGGAATCCCGGATAGACCGGGCGCATGAAGCCCGGCTGCGGCCAGGGCACGTTCATGATGACGTTGTCGGAGAACCACTGCAGCGACCGCTCCTGGGCGAGCTTATTGACCGCCGTCGGGTTGATGCGCGTGTCGATCGGGCCGCCCATCAGCGTCATCGACGCCGGCGAAAGCGGATCCCTGGCTTCCTCCATCACGGCAGCGGCTGCCAGCACCGGAACGGAAGGCTGACAGACGGCGATGACATGCGTGTCCTGACCGAGGAAATGCAGCATCTCGATGACGTAGTCGACGTAATCGTCGAAATCGAACGTGCCTTCCGTCATCGGCACCATGCGAGCGTCGATCCAGTCGGTGATGTAGATATCGGCACTCGGCAGCAGCGCCTCGACCGTGCCGCGCAGCAGCGTGGCATAGTGGCCGGACATCGGCGCGACGATCAGGATGCGTGGGTCATTGCCGCGGGCGGCTGGAATACCGCGGGCGAAATGCAGAAGATTGCAGAAGGGTCGCGACCAGACAACCTCTTCGCGGACGGAAACCGTCTTTTCACCGATCGTCGTCTGCTTCAATCCGAATTCCGGCTTGCCATAGCGGCGCGTCGTGCGTTCGAACATTTCGAGACTTGCCGCCATCGTCCGGCCGAACGGCGTATGGGAGAACGGATTCAGCGGATTGGCATAGGCAAATCGCATGATATCTGCCGCGGCGCGAAACGGCGCCATGGCGGCATGGTTCAATTCATAAAGCTGATAAAACATGGAAGGCGCCACCTTTCTCTATCGAAAAGATGACGCCGATTGAAAGACATCGACTCTTTTCGTAACGCGGGCACGTAGCGCAGACTAACAGTTTTTTGTTGCACAGCAACATTGACGAACCAGACCCACACAAAAAATGCCGGAGAATTGATCTCCGGCATCATAATCGACCTGAAAACTTAAGTTTCTCAGCAGGAAGCGTTATTAACGATCCGCTACGAAGGTCTGCTTCTGCGTGCCGAGACCTTCGATGCCGAGTTCGACCACGTCGCCGGCCTTGAGATAACGCGGCGGCTTGAGGCCCATGCCGACGCCCGGAGGCGTGCCGGTGGAGATCACGTCACCGGGATGCAGCGACATGAACTGGCTGAGGTAGGAGACGAGAAACGCAACCCCGTAAACCATCGTTTTCGACGAGCCGTTCTGCATCTTCTGGCCGTTGACCGTCAGCCACATGCCGAGGTTCTGCGGTTCGGCAATTTCGTCCTTGGTCACGAGCCAGGGGCCGATCGGGCCAAAGGTGTCGCAGGATTTGCCCTTGGTCCACTGACCAGACCGCTCGGTCTGGAAAGCGCGCTCGGAAACGTCATTGGAGACGCAATAACCGGCGACATAATCCAGCGCTTCGGCTTCCGTCACATATTTGGCGGTTTTGCCGATGACGACGCCGAGCTCAACTTCCCAATCGGTCTTTTCCGAACCGCGGGGAATAATGACATTGTCATTCGGTCCGACGATTGCGGATGTTGCTTTCATGAAGATAATCGGCTCGGGCGGCACGGTCGCACCGGTTTCGGCAGCATGATCCGAATAATTCAAGCCGATGCAGATGAACTTCCCAGTGCCCGCGACGCAGGCGCCGATGCGGCCGGGTGCGATTTCCGGAAGGCTCTTCGGATCGATCGCCGCTATCTTTGCAAGGCCTGCCGGTCCGATCGCTTCACCGCCGATATCGGCGACATGACCGGAGAGATCGCGGATCTTGCCATCGGCATCGAGAAGTGCTGGTTTTTCACTGCCTGCTTCGCCAACACGCATCAGCTTCATGGAACTTCCTCCTCATCGAAAACGGATTTGCAGCCACCTATGAACGAATTATTCATCGGTGTCATTACGGCTTTGCCGGGAAGCGGTACGGCTTTGCCGCGATTCGGATGATTTTCTGCCGAAAACCGTCCGTATCTTTCGGCATCATGCTCTGAAAATTTCCGCCAGATCAGGGCCGACGGGAACGATCTTCGTCGGGCTGAGGCTTTCGATCGAATAGTAGCCGCGCTTGAGGTGATCGAGGTTCACCGTTTCGGCGATGCCCGGCCAATCCAGCATGCGGCGGCAGAAGGCGCGCAGCTTGGCATAGTCGGAAAGTCGGCGCAGATTGCATTTGAAGATGCCGTGATAGGCGACGTCGAAGCGCACCAGCGTTACGAAAAGCCGGATATCGCTCTCGGTCGGATGATCGGCGAACAGAAAAGACCGGCCCTCGAATTGCTGCTCGACCCAGTCGAGGCAGGAAAAGACATCGGCAAAGGCTTCTTCGTAAGCGACCTGCGTGGTGGCAAAACCGGCGCGGTAGACGCCGTTGTTGAGATCAGGATAGATGCGGTCGTTGAAAGCATCGATCTCGGTGCGTCTCTCCGCCGGGTAAAGATCGATCGGATTTTTTGCCAGACCGCCGAAGCCGCTGTTCAGCATACGCAGGATATCGGCGGATTCATTGTTGACGATGGTCTTTCTCTGCTTGTCCCAGAGCACTGGCACGGTCGCCCGGCCGGTGAAATCGGGTGCTGCCCCGGTATAGATTTCATGCATATAGGTTGCGCCGTTGACTTGATCCTTCGTCGCGCCGGGATAATCGCCGAAGCGCCAGCCCTGTTTGCCCAGCAGCGGTTCAACGACCGAGACGGAGATGACGTCCTCCAGTCCCTTGAGCTTGCGGCCGATCAGGGTACGTGAGGCCCAGGGGCAAATATAGGCGACATAAAGATGGTAACGGCCGGCGCTGGCTGCAAAGCCGCCTTCGCCAGTCGGCCCGGCGCTGCCATCCGGGGTCACCCAATTGCGGAAACTTGAGGTCTGGCGGACGAAGCCGCCCTTTTCGTCCTTTGCCTGGACGGGCTGCCAGTCTTCGGTCCATTTTCCGTTCACCAGCATGCGCAACTCCCCGAACGATTGACTAAACGGTTTATTATCCTGCTTCGACGCCGGCGTGAGGCCGCTTTTATGGAGACAGTCTGTACACCCCAACTGCGACGATGCTGCGCTTGCCAAGCCGGTGAAGCAGGAAATATGTCTCCGCTATACAAAATGACGTGGAGTTCGAAATGCATCTCTCGAAGGCCGTCGTGCGGACCGAACACGCAAGCCGCTACCTGCAGC
Organism: Rhizobium sp. CRRU65; assembly: GCF_048551595.1. Lineage (NCBI taxonomy): Bacteria > Pseudomonadati > Pseudomonadota > Alphaproteobacteria > Hyphomicrobiales > Rhizobiaceae > Rhizobium > Rhizobium sp. CRRU65. The sequence continues at coordinate 51,828 of NZ_JBLYZH010000003.1, forward strand.
AGCTCTGCAAACACTGGAGCCACAAGTTCAGCGTCGATCTTGATCCTCTGAAGGGCCGGGTGCCGTTCAGTGATACGGCCGAGGTAACGTTTGCGGCCGACGATGCGGCGCTGACCATGACACTTTCCGTCGCCGATTCCTCGCAACAGGAAAGGATGCAGCACGTCATCGACGATCATCTGAAGCGCTTCGCCTTCCGCGAAGAACTCGACATCGTTTGGACGGCCTAAACCCAGCCCCGGTCCAAATTTTCTCCCCCCAAACCATGGAACAAGCATGACGAAGAGCAATAGTCGCGAATCCGAATATCCCATCGATTCGATGTTTCTCGATCGCTGGTCGCCGCGCGCCTTCACCGGCGAAATCATCGAGGAAGCGCAGCTGCTCGGTTTGCTCGACGCCGCCCGTTGGGCGCCGTCCTCGGCCAACCACCAGCCCTGGCGCTTCGTCTATGGCCTCAAGGGTTCGGAGCATTGGGAGAAATTCGTCGCTTTGCTCAACGATTCCAACCAGGAATGGGCCAGGCATGCATCGGCGCTGATCTTCGTCGTGTCGCGCGCCTTCACCGGGGCTGCCGGCTCGGCTGAGGAAAAGCCGAGCTACACCCATTCCTTCGATGCCGGTGCCGCGTGGGGGCATCTGACGATCCAAGCGCGCCTCTCCGGACTTTACGCCCATGGCATGGGCGGCATCAAGCATGAGGAGATCAGGCAGGCTTTCGCCATTCCCGAGGGATACCGGGTCGAAGCAGGTGTCGCCGTCGGCCGGCTGGCCGATAAGAGCGTTCTTTCCGAACGCAATCAGGCACGCGAATTCCCCAGCCAGCGCAAGCCGCTCTCCGAGGTCGCCTTCAACGGCCGCTTCGTCGCGAATTGAGCGAAGCCAAAGGCCAAGCAGATATCCGGCAAACGAATGCCCCGCCATCCTAAAGATAGCGGGGCCATTTATTTTTGAAATATCAATTAGATATCGAGGTTTGCAACGCTCAGCGCATTCTCCTGGATGAATTCGCGCCGCGGCTCGACTTCGTCACCCATCAGGCGGGCGAAGAGACCATCGGCGTCGGTGGCGTCGTTGACCCTGACCTGCAGCAGCGAGCGAACGTTCGGATCGAGCGTCGTTTCCCAGAGCTGCTCGGCATTCATCTCGCCAAGACCCTTGTAGCGCTGCATGGTGAGACCCTTGCGCCCGCTTGCGAAGATCGCGTCGAGCAGGGCACGCGGGCCGGAGATTTCGACGTCGCCTTCGCGGCGATGCAGCGACGGCGGCGTCTGATAGATTTCCTTGAGGCGTGCCGTCAGCTGGTCGATGTGACGGGCATCCGAGGAACCGATCAGCGCCATATCGAGCACGACGAGTTCCCTGACGCCGCGGACCATGCGCTCGAGGCGCAGACCGCCATCGGTTGTCACATCGCCCCGCCAGCCGCGCTCGGTTTCCTCGGCGATGATGTCGAGGCGCCCAGCCACTTCGTTTGCCAGCGCCAGCGCTCTGGCCGGGTCGCTGGCGAGCTCGGCATTGAGGGCGCCGGCAATCGCCGCTTGTTCGACGGCGGAACGATTGTAGCGCGAATGGAGATTGTCGAGCAGCGCGCGCATACGCAGAGCATCGAGGATGACCTCGCGCAGATCCTGGCCGGCGCGAACTTCGCCGCTACCGAGCCTCAGCGAAGCATCTTCCAGGCCCTGGCTGATGAGATATTCTTCCAGCGCCTTCTCGTCCTTCAGATACTGCACCGACTTGCCGCGCGAGACCTTATAGAGCGGCGGCTGGGCGATATAGAGATGACCGCGCTCGATCAGTTGCGGCATCTGGCGGAAGAAGAAGGTCAGCAGCAGGGTGCGGATATGGGCGCCGTCGACATCGGCGTCGGTCATGATGATAATCTTGTGGTAGCGCAGCTTTTCGACGTTGAACTCGTCCTTGCCGATGCCTGTACCGAGCGCGGTGATCAATGTGCCGATTTCCTGACTCGACAGCATCTTGTCGAAACGGGCGCGTTCGACGTTCAGGATCTTGCCCCGCAACGGCAGGATCGCCTGGTTCTCGCGCGAGCGGCCCTGCTTGGCAGAGCCGCCGGCAGAATCGCCTTCGACGAGGAAGACTTCGGATTTTGTCGGATCACGCTCGGAGCAGTCAGCAAGCTTGCCCGGCAGCGAAGCGATATCGAGTGCGCCCTTGCGGCGGGTCAACTCGCGGGCCTTGCGGGCCGCTTCGCGTGCGGCGGCTGCCTCGACGACCTTACCGACGAGGATTTTGGCTTCGCTCGGATGTTCTTCGAACCAGGTGCTCAACGCCTCGTTGACGAGACTTTCGACAACAGGACGGACTTCCGAGGAAACGAGCTTATCCTTGGTCTGCGAGGAGAATTTCGGATCCGGCACTTTGACCGACAGAACCGCAGTCAGGCCTTCGCGGCAATCTTCGCCCTGCAGCGTTACCTTTTCCCTTTTGGTGATGCCGGAACTGTCGGCATAGGAAACGACCTGGCGCGTCAGCGCCGCGCGGAAGCCGGCCATATGCGTGCCGCCGTCGCGTTGAGGGATGTTGTTGGTGAAGCAGAGCACGTTCTCATGATAGCTGTCGTTCCACCACATCGCGACTTCAACGGTGATGCCGTCCTTTTCGCCGTGGATGGCAACCGGCTTGTCGACGAGCGACTTCTTGGCGCGGTCCAAATAGGCGACGAAAGCCTCGAGGCCACCGTCATAACGCAGCTCTTCCTGCTTGATGTCGGAATGGCGCTTGTCGGTCAGCAGGATGCGGACGCCTGAATTCAGGAAGGCGAGCTCGCGAAGGCGATGCTCCAGCGTGCCGTAGTCGAACTCCGTCATGGTGAAGGTGCCGGTGCTCGGCATGAAGCTCACTTCCGTGCCGGTCTCATTCGGCGCGTCGCCCGTAACCTTCAGTGGAGCATCGGCCACGCCATGGGTGAAGCTCATTTCATGGATCTTGTCGTGACGGCGGATCTTCAGCTTCAACCAGACGGACAGCGCGTTGACGACGGAGACGCCGACGCCGTGCAGGCCGCCGGAAACCTTGTAGGAATTCTGGTCGAACTTACCGCCGGCATGGAGCTGCGTCATGATGACTTCGGCAGCCGACACGCCTTCGCCGGTGTGAATATCCGTCGGAATGCCGCGACCATTGTCGGTGACGGTCACCGAGCCATCCGAATTGAGGGTCACCGTGACGATGTCAGCATGGCCGGCAAGCGCTTCGTCGATCGCGTTGTCGACGACTTCATAGACCATGTGATGCAGGCCGGAGCCGTCGTCGGTATCGCCGATATACATGCCGGGGCGTTTGCGCACGGCATCGAGGCCCTTCAGAACCTTGATGGAATCTGCGCCATATTCGGTGCTTACGCCGTTTTCCGTCGCGGATGTATCGCTCATTCTGTCGAGATTTTCCCTGTTGTCGTAAAGCTGCGGCGCGCCTTGCGAATCACCGGCTTTCTTCACTCTCGTATATAGGTTTTTTGAACCCACTTCCCAATGGCAAGCCCCTAAAACAAGGCATAAAACAGGGGATTATGACGCTTTTCCGTCGCCTTTGCCGCCATTTTCGAGAAGAGCCGATAGCCGGCCTATCTCTGCACTGTCAAGGTTGCGAATCCGCCGGGCCAGCCGGTTGGCAAATTCGGTATATTCGGGGGGCAGTCCGGAGGTGTCGATCACGACGCGCGGGTCGGACGAGCGGGCGAGCAGGAACAGTTCCTCAGCCTCATCCCAGATGATGTTGAAATAGCCGGCGATGCGCTGCAGCAGATCGAATGTCGGCAAACCACGCTTTCCATGTTCGAGCGCCGAGAGATAGGCGGGGGAGACATTCAGTGCCTCCGCCATCTCCTTCTGCGAGACGCCCTTGCGCGCTCTCAGCCTGCGAACCGCCTCTCCGAAGGGTGTCATGGCCTTTCCCCATGCCGCCGCGACAGGCGAATGTAGAGCGCGCCCTCACCGCCATGATGCTGTGCGGCCGACTCATAGGAGGAGATCAGGTAACGGAATTCCGGCTTCGAGAACCAGAGAGGCACCGCCCGCTTCAGCGCACCCTCGCTGCCCATGGAGCTGCCCTTGCCCGTAATGACCAGCACATGGCGCATGCCGCGCTCATGGGCGCGGATCAGGAAATCGAGAAGGATGGCATGAGCCTGGCTCTGCACCAACCCGTGCAGGTCGATCCGCGCTTCGAGCGCCAGCCGGCCCTTGGCGATCTTCCGCTTGACCGGCTTTTCCAGCGGATGATGCACCCCGGCCGATGGCTTCGCCGTTGACGGTGCTGTCGCCTGCAGCGGCGTGGGTGTGGCTGGCGTCTGCTTTTCCTGTTCCCGTTCGGCCGCCGCCTCGGCCTCGGCAAGAAAGGCGTCGAGTTCGGTCAACGCCCCCGCCTTGCCGGGCATCGGCCGCGTGCTGCGGGCAACCTTGCCCCAGAGGATCCTCTCATCCGCGCTCAGCTTGCGATCCCTGGCCATCAGTCGAATCTTCCGGCGGCGGCATTGGGAATGAGGATGGTGAAATCGGCCTCGTTGCGGACGGTGCCGGCACTTTCCCCGGCCATGTCCCCCGAGCCGGTGAAGATATCACCCCGCGCCGGCCCGATAATCGCCGAGCCGGTATCGAGCGCCAGCATCAGCCGGTGGAACGGGCGGCCTTGGTCGAGATGGGTGAGACTTTCGGCGCGAATGAAAAAAGGAAAGCCGAAGGTATGGATCATCCGGTCGACCGCAAGCGCGCGCCCGGCGAGAAGCGGCACCTTGGCGGCCGCGATCGGGCCTGCCTGTGGATCGGCAACCGGCGCTTCGCGGAAAAAAATATAAGAACGGTTATGCCATAATACTTCGTCGACGCTCTCGGGATTGCGCGCCAGCCAGGCACGGATCGCCTGCATCGAAATCTCCGCCCGATTGATCTCCCCGCGCCCGATGAGCAGCTTGCCGATCGCCGAGAAAGCATGGCCGGCCTTCGCCGCATAGGTGATGCGGCCGATACGACCATCCGTATAACGCAGACGGGCAGCACCCTGCACATGCACGAAGAAGACATCGACCTTCGACTTCGCCCAGGCAATTTCGAGGCCGCGGCCTTCGAGAAAACCCTGATCGATGGCGCGGCGGTCCGGATAGGCAGCGACGCGGCCCTCATGCAGACGGCCGAAAACATAGGCCTTGTCGAGCTCGGCGGAGCGATTGGCGTCGTCGAGATCGATCAGATCGCCCGGACGCCGGTAGAAAGGAAAACGGAAAATTTCGTCCGGCCGCTCGGCCACGTCGATATCGGGTTCGTAGAAGGCGGTGACGAAGCCGGAATTGCCATCCTTGCGGCGAATCAGAAAGGGCCGACAGTGCGTCTCGAAAAAAGCGCGCGCCGACGCCGGAGATGGCGGAGTGAAATCTTCGGCAGCGGCGAGAAGCGGAAGCAGGTCTTCCGAGCTCAGGCCCAGCGATCCGGTACGGTACGATTTGACATCGGTGATTTGCCGGCGGCAGCTTCGCATCACTTCAAAAAGGCCGGAGGGATCATCATCCTTCCAGCCTTCCAGAGTGTCGAAGCTTATGGCCTGCAGGACGAAGTCCGATGCGTGGTCACTCATGTTCCGATTCGGTCGCCACGAGTTTCCAGTTCGGATCGCGCGAGCGGGTGTCGCGGGCGAAGGTCCAGACGTCGTTGACCTCGGCGACGTTTTCGGCGTCGCCTTCAATCAGCACATCCGCCTTGTCGTAGGTGGCCGATATCAGCTGGCTGGCGATGCGCACGGTGATCTGCGCTTCGCTGCCCTTTGTTTCCGCATGGGTGATTTCGGCCTTGTCGATGCCGACGAAGGTGGACTTCACCTTCTCGCCCCGGGCTTCGCGCTCGCCGATCGCCGCATCGAACCCGTCATAGACTTCGCGGGACAGCAAGTTCTTCAGCGTTTTCCGGTCGCCATCGGCGTAGGCCATGACGATCATCTCGTAAGCCATGCGGGCGCCGTTCAGAAACTCCTTCGGGGTGAAGGCGGGATCGGCCTTGTTCAGCGCGCGCAGCGATTCGTTGAGCGGCGTTCCGGGTGCCGCGAAAGCATCGATGGCGGCGAAGCGATCCTCGTCCTCCGTCGTCGCATCACGCCGCGGCAGCGTCACTACCTTGCCGGCATCGGCGGCTTCGGCCGGAGCCGCATCCCGCGGCGTATAGAGATCGCGCGGCGGCTTCTCATTTCCTGTACGGCGCCCGAGCACGGAGCGGAGCTGAAAGAAAATCAGCACAGCCGCCACCAGGAAAAATAATGTGATGAAGTCGTTCGAACTCATATCGTATCGCAGCCGCCCGTTAACATCTCTGATTTGTACTCCCATATAGTCTGCCTATACAGATGATTCAAATGATGGCTGGCATCTTCGCCGGCGCCAAGAGGAGACCGGCGAGCCCGGGACATGACCGACATGCGTTTTTCGATCCTGCCAGCCTTCATTCTGCTGCTGCCGCTCGCCGAAATTGCCGGTTTCGTCGTCGTCGGCCGGGCTATCGGATTGTGGCTGACGCTGGCGCTCGTCATGCTCGGTTTCGTCCTCGGCGTGATTCTGCTGCGCCGGCAAGGCATCGGTATTTTGCGCCGCATGTCGAGCGAAGGACGAAACGGGGTGATGCCGGGCCGCGACCTGCTGCGGCCGGCGATGAACGTCATCGCCTCGCTGCTGCTGATCATTCCCGGCTTCCTGTCCGATATAATCGCGATCCTCATTCTTATTCCGCCGGTGCGCGATCTCGTCTGGCGGGCGATCGCCAAACGCTTCGTCGTCGTCAATGCTAAGGGCGCCTCTTCCTCGGGCCCGCAAGCCGATTTCCGCGACCGCAAGCCGAACTCGAAGGTGGTCGATCTCGACGAAGAGGACTATCATAGAGAGCCGGATCGCAACTCACCGTGGTCCGGCAAACATCTCGGCGATTGAGGCACTGCGGCTGATCAACCGCGCCAAGCGCCCAGGGTTGTAAGCCCTTCCCTGAAATGTTAGATGGCGGCACCATTCCCATGCCCCTCGAGGAAAAGCCAATGGCAGACGATAACAACAGCAACGGTGCGACCAACCCCACCCTTTCGATCCTTGCGCAATATACCAAGGATCTGTCCTTCGAAAATCCGGGTGCGCCGCGTTCGCTGCAGGCCCGCGACAAGGCGCCGACGATCAACATCAATGTAAACGTCAACGCCAACCCGCTTTCCGATACGGATTTCGATGTCGTGCTGTCGCTGAATGCTGAGGCCAAGGACGGCGACAAGACGGTTTTCCATACCGAACTCACCTATGGCGGCGTCTTCCGCGTTGCCGGTTTCCCGCAGGAACACATGCTGCCGGTTCTCTTCATCGAGTGCCCGCGTATGCTCTTCCCCTTCGCCCGTCAGATCATCGCCGACGTCACCCGCAACGGTGGTTTCCCGCCGCTGATGATCGACCCGATCGACTTCACGCAGATGTTCGCTCAGCGCGTTGCCGAGGAACAGGCCCGCGCCAAGGTTCAGGCCGTTCCGAACTGACCGGTCTTGCTTGTCTGAAATGCGGATGCCCGGGCTGGTCCCGGGCATTTTCAATTGAGGACCGGTTTAATCGAGGTTGGCGTATTTCGCCCAGACGCTTTTTTCACCGAGCTTGGCGACGAGAGCCTCATGTGCCTGCTCCTCGGTTTGGCTCAGGCGCGGGGCGAGCGGCCGGGGCCGCTCAAGCACTGCGGCAATCACCACGTCGTCTTCCATCGCCATGTCGCCGCGAGCTGCTTGGTTGGACCTGCCAACCATGCCGAGGCCGAGGGCTGCCTGTCTGCCACCGATCATCTCGATATAGACTTCGGCGAGCAATTCGGAGTCGAGTAACGCGCCGTGTTTGGTGCGGTGCGAATTATCGATGCCGTAGCGTCGGCAGAGCGCATCGAGCGAATTCGGTCCCATCGGGTGTTTGCGCCGCGCCATCGACAGGGTGTCGAGCACCCGTTCCGGCAGGATTGGCGGCAAACCGATCCGCGCTAATTCCGCGTTGATGAAGCCCATATCGAAGGTGGCGTTATGGGCAATCCACTTCGCGTCGCCGAAGAAGGTAAGGATTTGTTCGGCAACCTCCCCAAAAGGCTGCTTGTCCTTCAGGAATTCATCGGTGATGCCGTGCACGGCGAGCGCATCCGGATGAACCTTCTGATCTCCAGGATTGATGAAGATATGGATCGTGTTGCCGGTGGGGAAATGATTGAAGAGCTCGATGCCACCGATTTCGATGATGCGGTCGGCGCGGTTGTCGAGGCCGGTTGTTTCCGTATCGAAGATGATCTCACGCATTCCGGAAATCTCCCTTGGCAATCCGCGTTTTCAGGTCGGCGACGATTTCGAACACCCGTTCTCTCGTCGTCGCGATACTGTGACTGGTGTCGATCAGATAATCGGCCCGCCGCCGTTTTTCCGTGTCCGGCGTCTGGCGAGAGAGAATCATGTCGAATTTTTCCTCGGTCATGCCTTCGCGCGCAAGCACCCTTTGGCGCTGAATCTGTGGATCAGTGCTGACCACGACGATGACGTCCACTCTTGCCTCGGCGCTGGTTTCGAAAAGTAATGGGATATCGAGCAATACCATGTCGGCGCCGGCGGCGCGCTGTTGCTCCAGAAATTCCCTCTCGCGTCTGCGAACCAGCGGATGGACGATCGCTTCCAGGCGTTTGAAGCCGCCAGGATGAAGAGCGAGCTGGCGGCCGAGTTCATGCCGGTCGACTGCTCCATCCTTCATTGTACCGGGGAAGGCTGCATTCACCAGGGGTGCAGCCTCGCCGGCATAGAGATCGTGGACCACGGCATCCGAATCGTTCACCGGGATTCCAGCATCGGCGAAGAGCTTTGCCGCCGTCGATTTTCCCATTCCGATGGAGCCGGTGAGACCGATCTTCAGCATCAGTGTGCTTCCATATCCGCGATGATGAGCGCGCGTAGCGCCGCGTCGACGATGGGACGCCGGCCGAACCATTGCTCAAATCCGGGCACGGCCTGGTGCAAGAGCATGCCGAGACCATCGACGATGGGAAATCCTTGCTCTTCCGCCTGTGCCAGGATTGGCGTCTTCAAGGGCACATAGACGATATCGGTGACGACGGCATCGGCTGCAAGAGGCGAGAAATCGAGTTGCGGCGCCGCCTCGCCGTCCATGCCGAGCGAGGTGGTGTTGATGAAGAGGCCCGCACCTTTCATCACGTCGGCGAGCGCTCCAGCCGGATGGGCCTGAACACGCGGACCAAAGCGATCCGCAAGTTCACGCGCGCGTTCGACCGTACGGTTGACGACGTGGATCTCCTTGAAACCGCGATCACGGATTGCCTGGATGATCGCCCGGCTGGCGCCGCCGGCGCCAAAGACGACGGCCGTGCCATGCCGGTCCCAGCCCGGATGACATTCGTCGAGATTGGCGATGAATCCGCGACCGTCGGTATTCGTTGCATGCAGAGCGCCATCCTCCAGCCAGAGAGTGTTCGCGGCGCCGAGCTCGCGCGACAGCGCGTCCGGTTTGTCGGCGAGCCGGAACGCCAATTCCTTGTGCGGAATGGTGACGTTGCCTCCGGCAAAGCCGGAACTGCCGTCCTTCAGCGAGTGAATGAAATCGGCAAAGGCCTCGGGCGCCACTTCATGAGCGCGGTAGCTGCCCGGCAGGCCGAGCGTCTTCAGCCAATATCCGTGGATCAACGGCGAGCGCGAATGCTTGATAGGAAAGCCCGTGACAAATGCTTTCGGCCCGAATGTTTCACGTGAATCACCCATCGACTGCTCCGAGTTCTCGCAATTTTTTTAGGAGCGGCAGCATCGGCAAGCCGAGAATGGTGAAATAATCACCCTCGATCTTTTCGAAGAGCTGGATGCCCTCCCCCTCCAATTGATAGGCGCCGACGCTGGAAAGCGCCCGTTCACCAACCCGCGCCAGATGTCTGGTGATGAACTCCATCGTCAGCGGCCGCATCGTCAGCTCCGCATGCGCAAGATGTTCCCACAAGACCACGCCGGCGCTCACAATCGCAACGGCGCTGTTCAATCGATGGGTGACCCCCGAAAGGGCTTGAAGATGGCTAGCGGCGTCGGTCATGTCCTTCGGCTTGTGGAAGACGCTGTCGCCGAGCGACATCGTTTGATCCGAACCGATGACCAGGCTATCCGGAAAACGGCTGCTGACTTCTTCGGCCTTGGCCCTGGCCAGGACGAGGGCCACGGCATCAGGCTTGGTGCCGGCTTTTTCCAGCGGCGCTTCGACGGCCCGTTCATCGATCCTTGCGGCATGCGCCTCGAAGGACAGACCGGCATTTTCCATCAGCATCCGGCGATAGGGGCTCGACGATGCAAGGATGAGTTTCGGCGTCATGGGTTCCTCGGCGTGCCAGTTTTTCGCCAGCGCTTAGCGCAGCTTCGGCCGCAGGGCAACGATCGCCGCTGCTGTTTCCTCGATTGAGCGGCGGGTGACGTCGATCAGCGGCCAGTTATGACGGGCGCAAAGCGAGCGGGCATATTTCAGTTCCTCCGAAATCGCGGCGCGATCGGTGTAGTGTTCGCGATCGAATCCCTGCGTCACCCCGAGCACACGATTTTCCCGCACCTGGGAAATGCGGTCGGTGGTGGCGATCAGGCAGACGATCAGCGGTTTACTCGCGACGAAGAGGCTCTCCGGCAATGGCACGCCATAGACGATCGGAATGTTCGCCGTCTTGATACCTCGGTTGGCGAGGTAGATGCTGGTGGGTGTTTTCGACGTACGGCTGATGCCGATGATCACGACATCGGCGTCGTTGTAATCGTCGGGCATCTGGCCGTCATCGTGATCCATGGTGAAATTCAGCGCTTCGATGCGGGCGAAGTAGCCGGCATTCATCACATGCTGAGCTCCGACCCGACGGCGCGATGGAGCGCCGAGATAGATCTGGAAGGCATTCATCACTGGCTCCAGCACATTCACCGAGGCGACACCCATCTCGATGCAGCGCTCATCGATCAGGCTCGCAAGCTCCCGGTCGACAATGGTGTAGAGTACGATGCCGGGGGCGTCATCGATCGCCTGCAGAACCGGCAGCAGCTGCTTGCGATTGCGGATCAGCGGATAGACATGTTCAATCGGCTGCGCTGATCTGAACTGCGCCGACGCGGCGCGCCCGGCGGAGATCAGAGTCTCTCCCGTTGAGTCAGAAATCAGATGCAGATGAAAGAAGTTCGTTCTGTTCTCCACGCTATTTTCCGCTGCCTGTTGAAAACACTGGATGAAACAGAGCTACGGCGGCGAGGCAGTCTCCGGCAAGGGAAAACATGCCTGCTTATCCACATTTCGGATTTTGCCGAACGGTTTCGGTTGGCCCTGTGGACGATGGGGAAGGGGTGGGCTTCTTGAAAGCTCGTCCACAGCCTGTCCACAGCTATGAGAAAAATTGCCGATCCGGAAGGATTTGGAATCATTTCCCGATTCGGCTTCTCCCCGAAATTTGGACGAGATCGACAAATCTTTCCGATGTTGTTTTGCGGGCGCGCGACAAATGGCATCGGCGGTGGATGGATTTTAATCCTTGATAGTCACCGACTCTAAGAAATAGAAACCTTTTAAAATATCTTTGTTTTATTATAGGGAAGAAGCGCTTGAGCGATACGCGCCGAAAGATCATGAGGGTTTTGAGTGGCGAAAGTCTCTCCCCTCCTCCTCTCTGGCTGATGAGACAGGCAGGACGTTATCTCCCGGAATATCGGGAGACGCGGGCAAAGGCAGGGAGTTTTCTCGATCTCTGCTACACGCCTGACCATGCCGTCGAAGTGACATTGCAGCCGATCCGCCGCTATGGCTTCGATGCGGCTATTCTGTTTTCCGATATTCTGGTCATTCCCGATGCAATGAAGCGGAACGTCCGGTTCACCGAGGGTCATGGTCCGGAGATGGATCCGATCGATGAAGCTGGTATCGGCAGATTGAATGGCGAAGAGGTTGTCGACTATCTCAGGCCGGTTCTGGAAACAGTGCGGCGGCTGCGCGAGGAGTTGCCAGTCGAGACGACGCTGCTCGGCTTCTGCGGCGCGCCATGGACTGTTGCGACCTACATGATCGCCGGTCACGGCACGCCGGATCAGGCCCCTGCCCGTCTCTTCGCCTACAGGCATCCCCGCGCCTTCGAGCATCTGCTGATGCTGCTTGCCGACGTATCGGCCGATTATCTCGTCGCCCAGATCGATGCCGGCGCCGATGCCGTGCAGATCTTCGATTCCTGGGCTGGTGTTCTTGGCGAGAAGGAGTTTGAAGCGTTTGCGGTCAGGCCGGTTGCGCGGATGATCGCTTCCGTCAAGTCGCAACGGCCACATGCTCGCATCATCGCTTTTGCCAAGGGCGCCGGCTATCAGCTGAAAACCTATCGCCAGAAGACGGGCGCAGATGCAATCGGCCTCGACTGGTCGGTCCCGCTGGCCTTTGCCGCCGAACTTCAAAAGGATGGACCGGTTCAGGGCAACCTCGATCCGATGCGTGTTGTTGCCGGCGGCCGGGCGCTGGAAGACGGCATCGACGATATCCTGCAGCATCTCGGCAATGGTCCGCTGATTTTCAATCTCGGTCACGGCATTACACCGCAGGCCGACCCCGAGCATGTGCGTCTGCTGGTGGATCGTGTGCGAGGCGGGGCGTGACGATGGAAAAACAGACCGATCGCAGATCTGGCGCTTACGCCCGGCGCCGGGCTCATTTTGCGCTGGCCTTCTTTGCGCTGATGGCGATCGGGCTTTTTGCGTGGAACCCCGATAATCTCTACCTCTGGATCAAGGCGCTACACATCATCGCAGTCATTTCGTGGATGGCCGGGCTGTTCTATATGCCGCGGCTGTTCATCTATCACACCGATGCGGAGCCGGGTTCGGTGCAGTCGGAAACCTTCAAGGTAATGGAGCGCCGGCTGCTTCGAATCATCATGACTCCGGCGATGATGTTGACGTGGATTTTCGGCCTCTATCTCGCCTGGTCGGTTTATGGATTCCAGGGCGGCTGGCTGCATGCCAAGATCGGTCTCGTCGTATTGCTGACCGCTGTTCATATGTTCTTCAGCCGCGCCGTCGGAGCGTTCGAGCGGGATGAAAATCGCCGCTCGGCGCGTTATTGGCGGTTCATGAACGAGGCCCCGACAGTGCTGATGATCCTGATCGTCATCCTCGTCGTGGTGAAGCCGTTCTGAGGAAAATCGTCCTCAGGTTAAATTTGCTTCATTTTAAGCAGCCCTCTTGCGGCAGCGATTGCGAGTCGCTATTTTCCGCGCATCTCATCTACGTGGCATGTGTGTAGAGTTCAGTCGTCTGCGAGCCCTTTCGCGGTACCGAATACGACCCAACATCGCCTTTCCCCTTTGAAATTAAAAAGAGTATTGGTCACTTCATGGCTGAAATGAAGCTTCAGGAACTTAAGAGTAAATCCCCGACGGATCTGCTGGCATTTGCCGAATCGCTCGAGGTCGAGAACGCAAGCACGATGCGCAAGCAGGAGCTGATGTTTGCGATCCTCAAGATGCTTGCCAGCCAGGATGTCGAAATCATCGGCGAAGGCGTCGTCGAAGTGCTGCAGGACGGTTTCGGCTTCCTGCGGTCGCCCAATGCGAACTACCTGCCGGGCCCGGATGATATTTATATCTCCCCGTCGCAGATCCGCCGTTTCTCGCTGAAAACCGGCGATACGGTCGAAGGCCCGATCCGTGGACCGAAGGAAGGCGAACGCTATTTCGCGCTGCTCAAGGTCAACACCATCAATTTCGACGATCCGGAACAGATCCGGCACAAGGTCCATTTCGACAATCTGACGCCGCTCTATCCGAACGAGCGCTTCAAGATGGAACTCGATATTCCGACCACCAAGGATCTGTCGCCACGTGTAATCGACCTGGTGGCGCCGCTTGGCAAGGGCCAGCGTGGATTGATCGTCGCGCCGCCGCGTACCGGTAAAACCGTGTTGTTGCAGAACATCGCGCATTCGATCACCGCCAACCATCCGGAGTGCTATCTGATCGTCCTGCTGATCGATGAACGCCCCGAAGAAGTGACCGACATGCAGCGCTCGGTTCGCGGCGAGGTTATCTCCTCCACCTTCGACGAACCAGCCGTCCGTCACGTGCAGGTAGCCGAGATGGTCATCGAGAAAGCCAAGCGCCTTGTCGAACACGGACGCGACGTTGTCATCCTGCTCGATTCGATCACGCGCTTGGGCCGTGCCTATAACACGGTCGTTCCCTCGTCAGGCAAGGTCCTGACCGGCGGTGTGGACGCCAACGCTCTGCAGCGGCCGAAGCGCTTCTTCGGCGCGGCCCGTAACATCGAGGAAGGCGGCTCTTTGACGATCATCGCGACCGCGCTGATCGATACCGGCAGCCGCATGGACGAAGTGATCTTCGAAGAATTCAAGGGCACGGGCAACTCGGAAATCGTCCTCGATCGCAAGGTCGCCGATAAGCGTATCTTCCCGGCCATGGATATTCTGAAGTCCGGTACTCGCAAGGAGGACCTGCTGGTTCCGCGCCAGGATCTGCAGAAGATCTTCGTGCTCCGCCGCATCCTTGCTCCAATGGGCACGACCGATGCGGTCGAATTCCTGATCGACAAGCTCAAGCAGACGAAGAACAATTCCGACTTCTTCGAATCGATGAACACATAATCCTTAGCCGGATTCACCCCTTAAAGCTGGAGGCATCGTCATGACGCCTCCAGCTTTTCTATTTGAGAGGAATCGATTTCGATTCCAACCGATGAACCAGGCGATATGGCCATGTTGAATGATACCATATATGCGCTATCGAGCGGTGCCCTGCCTTCGGGTGTCTCGGTCGTTCGAATCAGCGGGCCGCTGACCAGCGACATATTGGTGAGCCTCGCCGGATCCGTTCCGGCAGCCCGGCATGCATCTCACAGAACGATTCGGACTCGTAACAATCAGCCGATCGATAGCGGGTTGGTGCTGTTTTTTCCTGCTCCGAATTCGTTTACCGGCGAGGATGTTGCCGAGCTGCAGATCCACGGCAGCAAAGCGGTACTTGCGGCGCTGTTTCACGCACTTGGCGATATTCCGGGTGTTCGGATGGCGGTCGAGGGTGAATTCTCTCGCCGGGCTTTCGAGAACGGCAAACTTGACCTCGTCGAGGTGGAGGGTCTGGCCGACCTCATCGGGGCGGAAACCGAGATGCAGAGACGCCTTGCGGTCGAACATAGCGCAGGCGGACTGTCCGCAATTTACGATTCGTGGGCGGAACGATTTACGCGCGCCCGGGCGCTGATCGAGGCGGAGCTTGATTTCCCCGACGAGGATGATGTTCCTAGCTCGGTATCGGATGTGGTCTGGGCCGATATGGCGAAGCTTCGCAGCGATATCGAGAATCACCTGGCAACAGCTTCGGCCGGGGAGATTATCAGGGACGGTTTCAAGGTGGTTATAGCCGGCGCTCCGAATGCTGGGAAATCGAGCCTGTTGAACACTTTGGCGCGCCGAGACGTGGCAATCGTGACGGAGATTGCCGGAACCACCCGCGATGTCCTGCAGGTTGATCTCGATATTGATGGTTACCTGATCAAGCTCTATGACACTGCGGGACTTCGCGAGGCGGACGACAGGGTCGAAATGGAAGGGGTGCGGCGCGCGCGCGCGGCGCTTAGTGATGCCGACCTTGTCCTGTTGCTGGTTGACATGACTAATCCTCTGGTTCCCGACGACTTGGAGCAAGCCTCTCCACATGTTACTGTCGGGACGAAGAAGGATCTCATCGGCATTGCCGAGGATCGGTACGACTTGCAGATTTCGACAACGACCGGTGACGGTCTGCCGGAATTGCGACGATTGATTGGCGACATCATCGACAAACGTTTTGCTGGTCTGTCTATGGCAATCCCCAGCCGGCAACGGCATAAGGATTCTCTGGCGAAATGTTTAGCGGCGCTCGATGCGGCGATATCGCAGGCAGATATGAATCTCGAACTGCGGACTGAGCAGCTGCGAATTGCCGCTGAGTATTTGGGCAGGATTACTGGACGAGTCGATGTTGAGCAGTTGCTCAGCGTGATCTTCTCAGAGTTTTGTATCGGTAAATGATTCACGTGAAACCTTGGGGCACTAAAACGCCCTAAATGGTTTCACGTGAAACGTCCGCCGCATGTGGAGTGCCTGAATGACGGATAATGTTTTCGATGTAATTGTGATCGGTGGCGGCCATGCGGGCTCGGAGGCTGCCAGCGCAGCTGCGCGCCTCGGGGCAAAAACCGCCCTCATTACGCATAGGCGGGACACGATCGGGGTAATGTCCTGTAATCCGGCGATTGGCGGCTTGGGCAAGGGCCATCTTGTTCGGGAGATCGATGCGATGGATGGCCTGATGGGTCGCGTCGCCGATGTTGCAGGCATTCAATTCAGGATACTCAACAAGAAGAAAGGTGCGGCTGTCCGAGGACCACGGACGCAGGCCGATCGAAAGCTTTATCGCCTGGCAATGTTGGCGGCGATCGAAGCGACGCCTGACCTGGATATTATCGAAGGCGACGCCTTTGATCTGGACGTTGTCGATGGCTGTATCGCTGGCGTGATGATGAAGGATGGTCGAACCCTGAAAGCGCCGGCCGTGGTTTTGACTACTGGAACCTTTCTGCGCGGTCTTATTCATATAGGGTCGGAAAAGACGCCGGCCGGGCGCGTCGGTGAAGCGCCGTCGATCGGATTGTCTGCCACCCTCGCCCGGCTGGGACTGCGGCTTGGACGTCTGAAGACCGGCACTCCCGCCCGGCTGGACGGAAAAACGATCGACTGGCAATCCGTCGGTCGACAGGGGGCTGACGAGGAGCTTGTCCCCTTCTCCTTTATGACAGACACGATTACCACGCCACAGATCGAATGCGGGGTCACCAGGACGACTGAAGCGACCCACCGCATCATTGTCGACAACATTATGCGCTCGGCCATGTATTCCGGGCAGATCGAAGGGGTCGGACCTCGTTATTGCCCGTCGATCGAAGACAAGCTGGTGAAATTCGGAGAGCGGGATGGACATCAGGTCTTTCTCGAGCCAGAGGGACTGGACGATGACACGGTTTATCCGAACGGGATTTCCACCTCCCTGCCGGCGGAGGTGCAGGCAGCCTTCATCAAAACGATTCCCGGCCTGGAAGCGGCAAGAATACTGCAACCGGGCTATGCGATCGAATATGATCATGTCGATCCGAGAGAGCTGACTCCATCGCTGGAGGTTAAACGGCTGAGAGGCCTCTTTCTCGCAGGCCAAATCAATGGCACTACCGGCTACGAAGAGGCGGCCGCGCAGGGGCTGGCAGCCGGGCTGAATGCTGCATTGCGAAGCAGCGATTCGCATCCGTTCCATTTTAGCCGGACGAATTCTTATATTGGCGTCATGATCGACGATCTCACGTCACGCGGCGTTACGGAACCGTATCGAATGTTTACATCGCGTGCGGAGTATCGGCTGACGTTGCGGGCTGATAACGCCGATATGCGCTTGACGCCGCTGGCCATGCGGCTCGGGTGCGTCAGTGACGCGCGAGTGCAGCGATTCACATCCTATCGGGCGGAGATCGACTCCAGTCGGGCGCTGTTGCAGTCGCTGGCGCTTACACCGAATGAGGCGCGCCGCGCTGGCTTGAATATCAATCTCGATGGCCAGCGCCGAACCGCGTATGATTTACTGTCCTATCCGAATTATGATTTCGTCGCGCTCCGGCATGTTTGGCCGGAGAAGCTCGGCGTGATTGGACCGAAGATCGCCGAAGCGTTGGAAATTGAGGCCGGTTATTCGGTTTATCTGGATCGACAAGCCGCGGCGATTGTCGACCAGCAACGCGACGAGCAGCGGCAGATTCCGCCTGATTTCAACTATGACGCACTGTCCGGTCTCTCAAACGAGCTAAAGCTAAAACTTAGCGCTGCTCGCCCTTTCAGCATTGCGCAGGCCGCTATCGTTGAAGGAATGACGCCGGCAGCGGTGGCATTGCTGCTTGTGCATTTGCGTCGCCTATCCTCTGCCGAGCGTCATAGCGCTTGATTACAAGATTTGAGAGTCTTTCAGAATGGAATTAAACGGTTTGCGTGTTTCACGTGAAACACAGGAACGGCTGCAACACTTTGCAGTGCTGTTTCAGAAGTGGGCAAAAGCAATTAATCTGGTGGCGCCGTCGACACTCGATGATCTATGGCATCGACACATCGCCGATAGCAGCCAAGTTTTCCAGATCAATCCTCAAGCGATAAGCTGGGTCGACCTCGGTAGTGGCGGCGGTTTTCCCGGTGTTATCACGGCGATTTTTCTGGCCGAGCTGAAGGACGGATGGGTCCATCTGGTTGAAAGCAACCATAAAAAGGCGGCGTTTCTGCGGACAGCGTTGCGGGAGACAAATGCGCGCGGCAGCGTTCATATCCTGCGAATCGAAGACGCTTATGCGGAGGTTGGCGAATGTGATGCGATTTCAGCGCGCGCCCTTGCCGATCTTGATGGGCTTATCGAGTATTCAGCCCCCTGGATGCTTGGCAAGGAAAATTGTCGAGGCTTTTTTCACAAAGGCCGGGATTACCTGAGAGAAGTCAACAAAGCACGTGGTCGGTGGGAATTCGATCTGTTAGAACATAAGAGCGCCGTCGAGCAGGAATCTGTTATTTTGGAAGTATCAAATCTCCGGCGCTTGGTTTAACAGATCGGATATTGCGGCAATGGCTGGCGAACGACATCGGATTATCACCATCGCAAATCAGAAGGGTGGCGTTGGCAAGACGACCACAGCAATCAACCTGGCAACGGCGCTTGCTGCTATCGGCGAGCGCGTCTTGATTGTCGATCTCGACCCGCAAGGCAATGCCAGCACCGGCCTGGGTATTGATCGTCGTGATCGCAAGCTGTCCTCCTACGATCTGATGATTGGTGATCGTGGAATCCCCGAGGTGACTCTCGAAACAGCGGTTCCTAATCTGTTTATTGTCCCGTCGACGATGGATCTTCTTGGCATCGAGATGGAAATCTCGCAGCAGAGCGATCGGGTGTTCAAGTTGCGGAAAGCGCTGTCTTCGCCCGAAGCGATGGCGTTTTCTTATATTCTTCTGGATTGCCCGCCATCGTTCAATCTGCTGACGATGAATGCCATGGCAGCGGCCCATTCGGTCCTCGTTCCGCTGCAATGCGAATTCTTTGCGCTTGAGGGATTGAGTCAGTTGCTTGAGACCGTCAGCCAGGTTCGGCGGACTGTTAACCCGCGTCTGGATATTCAGGGTATCGTCTTGACGATGTTCGATGCGCGCAACAATCTTGCCCAACAGGTTGTCAATGACGTGCGCACGCATCTCGGCGACAAGGTTTATCACACGTTAATTCCGCGCAACGTCCGGGTTTCCGAGGCTCCGTCCTACGGTAAGCCGGCTATTCTCTATGACTTGAAGTGCGCGGGCAGCCAGGCCTATCTGCAGCTGGCCTCTGAGGTCATCCAGCGAGAGCGCCAAAGATTGGCCGCGTGATATCATTTAGGGGTGTAGGTGAGTGTAGATCATGAATGACGATGTATCAAAGAGGCGATTGGGCCGCGGCCTTGCGGCGCTGATTGGTGAAATGGATCAGCCCGTCCCGGTCGAAGCCGAGCGGGTTATCAGCGCCGACAGAATGATCCCGATCGAGTTCGTCAGCCGCAATCCCCGCAATCCTCGTCGGTTCTTCGATGACTCGGAACTGCACGATCTCGCAAGTTCCATTCGTCAACACGGCATTGTTCAGCCCATCGTTGTGCGGACGATGTCGCGGGATCGATATGAGATCATCGCCGGCGAACGACGTTGGCGCGCGGCTCAGCTTGCCGGGTTGATCGAGATTGCTGTCATTGTCCGTGATGTGGATGACAAGACGGCGCTGGAAATCGCCATTGTCGAGAACGTGCAACGCGCGGATCTCAATGCCCTCGAAGAGGCGTTGGGCTACGAGCAGCTTATCGCTGAATATGGTTACACCCAGAACGACCTCGGCGAAATCATCGGCAAAAGCCGCAGCCACGTTGCCAACTCGTTGCGTCTGTTGAAGCTGCCTGATCCGGTTCGCGATCTGCTTGCCTCCGGCAGCCTATCAGCTGGGCACGCACGCGCCCTGGTTTCGACATCCGACCCGGCAAGTCTTGCCCGCACGATCGTTGCCAAGGGCATGTCGGTGCGTGATGCCGAGAAGCTGGCGCAAAACAATATCAAGGCCCAATCGGAGCCACTGCGGGCGACGTTGCAGCGAGATCAGAAAGATTCCGACACGCTGGCGCTGGAACGGACACTTTCCGATGCACTCGGCCTTGATGTTGCGATCAATCACAAGGCAAGCGGCGGCCAGATCAAAATTTCCTATAAGTCGTTAGAGCAGCTCGAGGAAATCTGCCGTTTGCTTGAGAGGCGCTAGAGCGTTTTCGTTTTTCTCCGAATCACGGAAATATTCTATCTCTTTGTTTTCACGGAATTCCGGATGAAAAACCGCTCCGCACTTTTGCCGGAATTGCTCTAGAACGCCGTAGGACGTCTAATCCCTTGCATCTTTGCTTTCCGAAGATCGGTTCTGATTTTGGACCGATGCGCTGATCAGCCGGATTTCCGGCCGGATTGAAGGGTGGTGGAGAGAAGCGTTTGCATCGCAACGCTGTCCTCCAGCACCTGTCGCCGTCGGCTTTGCAGAATAGCGGCCTGCAGCCGATTGCATTCACGGGCGATGCTTTCCGCGGTCCATTGGCGTAGCGCCTGTTCGATGATCGGCTTGCGCCGGAAATGCAGATGCCGCCCCATCGTCTGCATAATCTGAGGTGTCTGCAGCCGCTTTTCATCCATTTCGGCGCGCATCGAATCGAGAAGCTGGAATTGTTTCAGGCATGCCTGCAGAACGAGAAAGATCGCGGTTTTCGAGCTGCTGATTTTTTGCATGGCGTGCAGAAAGGCGTTTAGATCGCCCCCGAGGATAGCGTCGACCGCGTCGTCAACCGAGATGGCGCTGGCGTCACCGATTATTTCGGTAACGTGATGTTCTTCGACGGTATCGAAACCCCGGCAGTAAAGAGCGAGCTTGCGCACCTCGTTGCGGGAAGCGATCCTGTCACCGCCGATCAAGGCGATCAGTGCTTGGCGCGCGGCCGGCGTAATGCCGAGCTTCTCTGCACCGAGCTCCGTATCGATCAAGCCATTCAGGGCGCGGCTGTCATCGGCGTAGGACGGGATCGTCATGACAGAACGGGCGGATTCCGCAGTCTTGCGCAGCAGGGAACCCTTCTTCAGGTCGCCGGCCTCGACGATCAGATAGGCTGCTTCGAGTGGTTTTTCGGCCAGCAGCGCCAGGGAATCAACGAGGTATTTCTCGTTGGCGGCGCCGCGGATCCAAATCAGTTTCTCACCGCCGAACAGCCCGATGGATTGGACCTCGTCGACCAATCGACCCGGGTCTTTCTGGAGGTCGCCAATATCGAGTTTCGTCAGCGAGAAGGGATCATCGAGAGCAACAACGCTCTTACCGGCAAGCTGGCTTGCCCGTTCGGAAACAAGGCCGCGATCCGGCCCGTAGATGACGAAAATCCGATAGTTCCGCGCCGATTTCTGCAGAAAACTCTCGAATTCGTGGGATTTTATCTCTGCCACATCTCCGCCCTCAGCGGCTGAGGGCGGCGGCGATATCGGCTCCCACGAATTCCGCCGTCTGATCGGCCGCGCGGTTCTGAGCATCGCGGATCGCCCGCTGCTTGGCAAATTCCTGCTCGGAGAAATCCACCAGCGCCGTGGCCTGGCGGCTGCCGGCCTTGATGACATGATTGTCGGCCGTGGCACGCAGCGTGTAACTGACGTTGACGGTCACACGGCCGGCCTTCGACGTGTCAGAGGATTCGGCCAGCAGCGTATCGGCTACAGCCGACGTGGCGTGTATTTCGACCAGATATTGCGGGTTTACCGCTTCGCCTGCACCGCGTGACGCAAGGAAGATCAGGCGATTGCGAACCTGCTGCTCGACCCGGCTGCCTGCCTCGGAAAAGCCGACCGAAGAAAGTTTTTCAACCACACCTGAACTCTCTGAATAGAGCGGACGGACCTGGCAGGCCGAGAGAAAAGCCGCGGAGGCAAGGATCATGGCGATGCCGGCATTGCGGGCCAGCTTGCAAGCGATATCAGACGACAATGTTTACAATCCTTTGGGGAACCACGATGATCTTCTTCGGTGCCTGTCCGTTCAACGCGCTCTTCACCGCATCCAGATTCAGCACGGCGTCGGTGACGGCATTCTGATCTGCATCGCGAGAAATTGTCAATTCAGCGCGTTTCTTGCCGTTGATCTGTACCGGCAGGACCACATCGTTTTCGATGACGAGTGTTTCGTCGTACCGCGGCCAGTTTGTCCGGGCAAGCAGGCCTTCATTGCCGAGCGCAGCCCAGCATTCCTCAGCCAGATGCGGTGTCATCGGAGAGACGAGTTGGATCAGGATCTCGGCGGCATCGCGCACCGCCGCGCGATAGGTGGCATTACCCTCGCCTGCGGCAACCCTCGTCATCGGTGCGGCCAGCGCGTTCACGAGTTCATAAATTCGGGCAACGGCCTTGTTGAACCAGAGTTTGTCATAGTCGTTCTCGACAGCCTTCAGCGTCTTGTGGGCGGCCTGCGAGATTGGCAACGCTTCCCCATCGGCAGCCGGCGCAGGTGCGACGGCGGAGAGCGCGTCCGCGGCTTCGGAAATCAGGCGCCACAGCCGCTGGGTAAAGCGATGGGCGCCCTCGACGCCTGCCTCGGACCAGATGACGTCACGCTCGGGCGGAGAGTCGGACAGAACGAAGAAACGGGCGGTATCTGCGCCGTAGGAGGCGATGATATCGTCGGGATCGACGACATTCTTTTTCGATTTCGACATCTTCTCGATCGAGCCGATCGCGACTTCCTCGCCCGACGTCAGCAGGAAAGCCCGTCGTTTGCCGTCGAGTTCGTCGATGCGGATATCGGCGGGTGCCACCCATTCGCGGCTGGCGCCGGCGCTGCGGCTATAGGTTTCGTGGACCACCATGCCCTGGGTGAAGAGACCCTTGAAAGGTTCGGTGGCCGCGACGTGACCGGTCTCGCGCATGGCGCGGGTAAAGAAGCGCGAATAGAGCAGGTGTAGGATCGCGTGCTCGATGCCGCCGATATACTGGTCGACCGGCAGCCAGCGGTTCGCCGCCTCCGGATCGGTCGGCCTTTCTTCCCAGGGCGCGGTAAAGCGGGTGAAATACCAGCTCGAATCGACGAAGGTGTCCATCGTATCCGTCTCGCGGCGAGCATCCTTGCCGCAATTCGGGCAGGAGACATGACGCCATGTCGGATGGCGGTCGAGCGGATTGCCGGGCTGGTCGAAGGTGACGTCGTCGGGCAGCTTGACCGGCAGGTCCGCCTTCGGCACCGGCACGACACCGCAATCATCGCAATGGATGACCGGGATCGGGCAGCCCCAATAACGCTGGCGGGAAATGCCCCAGTCGCGCAGGCGGAAATTGACCTTGCGCTCGCCCTGCGGCGCATTGCCGAGCGAAGCGGCAGATAGCCGATCGGCAACGATGTTGAAGGCTTCGTCGGTGGTCTTGCCGTCGAGGAAGCGTGAGTTGATCATCACGCCATCACCGTCATAGGCGGTGTCGCCGACGGAGAAGCTTGCGGCATCGCCATCCCTGGGCATGACGACGGCCACGACCGGAAGGCCATATTTGCGAGCAAAATCAAGGTCACGCTGGTCACCCGAGGGGCAGCCGAAGATCGCGCCCGTGCCATAATCCATCAGGACGAAATTGGCGATATAAACCGGCAGCTCCCAGGAAGGATCGAGCGGGTGCCTGACGCGGATACCGGTATCCATGCCCTTCTTTTCAGCGGTCTCGAGTGCTGCGAGCGAGGTCCCGGCGCGGCGGCATTCGTCGCAGAAGGCCTCGATATCAGGGTTCTTTGCAGCGGCATCCTTCGCCAGCGGATGATCGGCGGCGATTGCCAGGAAGGAAGCGCCGAACAGCGTGTCCGGCCGGGTAGTATAGACCGTCACTTCGCTCTCACCGGCAGGCGCCGTTTCCGGTACGATCTCCCAGCGGATCGTCAGGCCTTCCGAACGGCCGATCCAGTTCTTCTGCATCAGCCGCACTTTTTCCGGCCACTGGTCGAGCGTATCCAGCGCGTCCAGCAGATCCTGGCTGAAGTCGGTGATCTTGAAGAACCATTGCGTCAGTTCGCGCTGTTCGACGAGCGCACCGGAACGCCAGCCGCGGCCATCGATCACCTGCTCGTTGGCCAGCACAGTGTTATCGACAGGATCCCAGTTGACCTTCGACTGCTTGCGATAGACCAGGCCCTTCTCCAGGAAATCCACGAAGAGATGCTGCTGGTGCTGGTAATATTCGACGTCGCAGGTGGCGAATTCGCGGCTCCAGTCCAACGAAAGCCCCATGGCCTTCAGCTGCGCCTTCATCGAGCCGATATTCTGATAGGTCCAGGAGGCGGGATGCACGCCGCGCTCCATCGCGGCATTCTCCGCCGGCATGCCGAAAGCATCCCAACCCATCGGATGCAGCACGTTGTAGCCGCGGGCGCGTTTGTAGCGGGCCACGACATCGCCCATGGCGTAATTGCGGACATGACCCATATGGATGCGCCCCGACGGATAGGGGAACATTTCGAGGACGTAATATTTTTCGCGCGGATCGGCATTGTCGGTCTCGAAGACCTTGTCTTCATTCCATTTCTGCTGCCAGCGGGGCTCGGCATCGCGCGGATTATAACGTTCGGTGGCCATGGTATTCGTATTTCCGGAACATCAGGGGAGGTTGGTCGAGACCTTCACCATGAAACCACCGTAGCGTCAAGTTTTGCAGGTGCTGCAAGTGTCCGATCTTGATCGTGACCAGGCGATTTCGCCAAGGCGGGACTTGGCAAGCACAGATTGGCTCGTTAGGCATTGCCGATCCTTTCATGCGGATATGCCGAGGCAGATAGATGGAACTTCAAGAGCGCTTAAACGACGTGCGGTCGCGGATCGCCGCTGCGGAACGCGAAGCAGGTCGTCCGGCGGGTTCCGTTCAGCTCGTCGCGGTGTCGAAGACCTTCGAGGCGGACGCGATCCGCCCGGCTATCGAAGCCGGGCAGCGTGTCTTCGGCGAGAACCGGGTGCAGGAAAGCCAGGGCAAGTGGCCGGCGCTGAAGGCCGAGCATCAGGATATCGCGCTGCATCTGATCGGACCGCTGCAATCAAACAAGGCGGCAGATGCGGTGGTGCTTTTCGACGTCATCGAGACGGTGGATCGGGAAAAGATCGCCCGCGCACTTGCCGAGGAGATGAAGCGGCAAGCCAAGACGCTGCGGCTCTATGTCCAGGTCAATACCGGGCTCGAACCGCAGAAGGCCGGCATCGCTCCTGACGACACGCCAGCCTTCGTCGCTCTCTGCCGCGACGAACTCGGCCTTTCGATCGAAGGTTTGATGTGCATTCCGCCGGCCGAGGAAAATCCTGGGCCGCATTTCGCCCTACTGGCAAAGCTTGCGCTCAAATGCGGCGTCGAAAAACTTTCCATGGGCATGTCGGGCGACTACGGGACGGCGATCGCCTTTGGCGCCACCAGCGTGCGTGTAGGGTCAGCGATTTTCGGCACGCGCTGAAACGCTGCTTTGGTCGGGCTTCCTGTTCCCCTTAATGCCGCCTAGATTGATATCGAGGTTTGCATGTCCTGGGGAGGAGCAGATGCGGAACGGCTATCATCAGGTCTATGCGGCCTGGAAACGCGATCCCGAAGCCTTCTGGCGCGAAGCGGCCAGTGACATCGACTGGTTCAAGCCGCCAGAGCGGATTTTTTCACCCAATGAGGGCGTCTATGGCCGTTGGTTCTCAGACGCGGAAACCAATACATGCCACAATTGCCTGGACCGGCATGTGGCTGCCGGCCGCGGCGGCGAGACGGCGGTCATCTTCGACAGCGCAATGAACGGCGAGAAGCGCCGTTTCACCTATGATGAGGTACTTCGGGAGGTGATGGCCATTGCAGCAGCGCTGGTCGAGCGCGGCATCGGCAAAGGCGATCGCGTGATCCTTTATATGCCGATGGTGCCGCAGGCGGTCTTTTCGATGCTCGCCTGCGCTCGCATCGGTGCGGTTCACTCCGTCGTTTTCGGCGGATTTGCCGCCAGCGAACTTGCAGCGCGCATCGACGATTGCGGTGCGAAGCTGGTGATCGCCGCGAGCTGCGGGCTCGAGCCTAGTCGCATCGTCGCCTACAAGCCCCTGGTCGACCAAGCGATTGCGATCGCGCGTTCGAAGCCGGAGCGCTGTCTGGTGTTGCAGCGGCCCGAGCTTCAGGCAGATCTCGTCAGCGGCCGCGATCAGGATTTCGAGATCGCGGTGGCGCAGCATCGTGGCGCTGAGATCGCCTGTGTCTCCGTCAAGGCGACCGATCCGCTCTATATCCTCTACACCTCGGGCACGACGGGCCAACCAAAGGGCGTCGTGCGCGACAATGGCGGCCATATGGTCGCGCTCAACTGGTCGATGCGGAATATCTACGGCTTGAGGCCCGGCGAGGTCTTCTGGACGGCTTCGGATATCGGCTGGGTCGTCGGGCATTCCTATATCGTCTATGCCTCGCTGCTATCAGGCGTAACCACGCTGATCTTCGAGGGAAAACCGGTCGGCACTCCGGATGCAGGCACATTCTGGCGCATCGTTTCAGAATATCAGGTGCGGGTACTGTTCACGGCGCCGACGGCATTCCGCGCCATCAGGCGGGAGGACGGCGATGGTGAACTGATGCACCAATATCCCATGCCGGATTTGCGCGCACTGTTTCTGGCTGGCGAAAGAGCGGATCCGGAGACGTTGAAATGGGCCGAGCGCATGCTTGGCATACCCGTCATCGATCACTGGTGGCAGACGGAGACCGGCTGGCCGATCGCCGCAAATCCGCTCGGTCTCGGCGCCCTGCCCATCAAGCACGGTTCGCCGGCGCTGCCGATGCCCGGCTACGATATTGCGGTGCTCGATGATGCCGGTCATCCGATCGAGGCGGGAACGCTCGGCAATATCGTCGTCAAGCTGCCCCTGCCGCCCGGCTGTCTGCCGACCCTCTGGAACGCGGACGACCGTTTTCGCTCGGCCTATCTCGATGAGTTTCCCGGTTACTATAAGACGGCCGATGCCGGCTATGTCGACGAAGACGGCTATCTCTTCATCATGTCGCGCACCGACGACATCATCAATTGCGCCGGTCATCGGCTCTCGACCGGCGCGATGGAGGAGGTCTGTGCGCGTCATCCCGATGTCGCCGAATGTGCTGTTATCGGCGTGATCGATGTGCTGAAGGGTCAGGCTCCCTGCGGTTTCCTGGTGCTGAAACGACATGTTTCCCGTGACGCGACGGTGATCGAATCAGAGATCGTGGCGATGATTCGTGATTCGATTGGACCTGTCGCCGCCTTCAAGACCGCCATCACCGTTAACCGGTTGCCGAAGACACGCTCCGGCAAAATCCTGCGCGGTACGATGCAGAAAATCGCCGACGGCATACCCTGGAAAATGCCTGCAACCATTGATGATCCAACGATTTTAGAGGAAATTGCCGAGGTGCTGCGTGGGCGCGGTTTAGGCTCCTTGCCGATGTGAATTAAACTTTCGGTAAGCCTAATTGAGGAATTGTTAACCATGTTGATGCAAGCATTTGTTAACGGCAATGGCTTGCATAGCAGGCTTTGCATGACGCGGTCGCCGTTACCGGCCTACTGCATAATTCCTTAAATCGGAATCGATTTAAGGGGCAAAATTATGCAGCAGTAGAAGTGCTACAGCGTCCTTTGCGCGTCTGAAAGACGCGCGGCGCTGTAGTCCGGATTGCCCCTTTCTCAACGATTGTGGAACGGATCATGACAAGCATCCTTACCAACAACGCTGCTATGGCAGCGCTGCAGACTTTGCGCGGCGTAAACGATAGCCTCAAGGACACCCAGAGTCGCGTTTCATCGGGTTATCGTGTCGAAAAGGCGGCTGACAATGCCGCTTACTGGTCGATTGCTACGACCATGCGTTCTGACAACAAGGCGCTTTCGGCCGTCTCCGACGCGCTCGGTCTCGGCGCGGCCAAGGTCGACACGGCCTATTCGGCTATGGACAGCGCGCTCGATGTCGTCAGCGACATCAAGGCCAAGATTGTCGCCGCCACCGAAAAGGGCGTCGACAAGACGAAGATCCAGCAAGAACTCGACCAGCTGCAGGAGCAGCTGCTCAGCATCGCTCAATCGGCGTCCTTCTCCGGCGAAAACTGGGTTGCCGGCGCCTCCGGCACGAAGAGCGTCGTCTCGTCTTTCGTCCGCGACGGCAGCAATGCCGTCTCCGTCAAGATGACGGATTATGTGCTCGATTCGGGCTCGCTTGGAAACGTGCTTTTCGGCATGACGAGCACCGGTGCGATCGAGACATCAAGCGGTATCATCGGCACGGCCTTCAACGGAACCTATGGCAGCACCGTCATCGTCATGGCGTCAATATATGATCTCGACATCACCGGTTTCACCCAGGGTCAGCTTGACGCAGCCCTGACAGGCGTCGAACTGGTTCTCGGCGCTATGACCGCCGCCGGCTCGGCATTGGGCTCGATCTCGACCCGTATCCAGTTGCAGGAAACTTTCGTCAGCGGTCTTCACGATTCGATCGACTCCGGCGTCGGACGCCTGGTCGATGCCGATATGGAAGAGGAATCGAGCAGGCTCTCTGCGTTGCAGACGCAGCAGCAGCTCGCCATCCAGTCGCTCTCGATCGCCAATAGCTCGGCGCAGAACATCCTCACCCTGTTCCGCAGCTAATCGGAAACAGGCCATCTGCAACAAAAAACCCCGCCGGTCAGCTCATACCGGCGGGGTTTTTCATGAGATCGCTGATATCTCAGTACTGATCGTCGTCCTCGTCCTTCGGGGCCGAGCGCAGCGAGCTCAACTTGCGGAAGACGGCATCGGCGTCGATTTCCTTTTCCTTTTCCTCCTCGCGCTCGTAGCTCGGGGTCAGGCGTTCGGTTTCCTGTGCCGATTGCAGCGTCGCGCCAAGCTCGGCAGCGGTCGGCAGCGGACGGCCCTTGGAGGCCTTTTCCACTTCCATGTCGAGATCGATCTGGCTGCAGAGGCCGAGCGTGACCGGATCCATCGGCGCCAGGTTGGCGGAGTTCCAGTGGGTGCGCTCGCGGATTTGCTCGATGGTCGACTTCGTTGTGCCGACGAGGCGGGAAATCTGCGCGTCCTTCAGTTCCGGATGGTTGCGAACGAGCCAGAGAATGGCGTTCGGGCGGTCCTGACGCTTGGAAACCGGCGTATAACGCGGACCGCGGCGCTTGGATTCCGGCACCCGCACCTTCGGTTCGGAAAGCTTCAGCTTGTGGTTCGGATTGGCCTCGGCGCGGGCAATCTCGTCGCGGGAAAGCTGTCCTGTCGAGATCGGGTCGAGGCCCTTGATGCCCTGCGCCGCTTCGCCGTCGGCGATCGCCTTGACTTCGAGCGGATGTAGTTTGCAGAACTGCGCGATCTGATCGAAAGACAGTGCCGTATTGTCGACGAGCCAGATGGCTGTCGCCTTCGGCATGAGCAGTGTTTGAGCCATGGATATAGTCCTTCTATCGTCCGCGCCGGTCGCGGTCCGTGGATTGTCACCACAATGTCCGGGAAATATGGCGCTATATAACCGCACTGTCGCAGAATTGCAATTCTTCCGAAATGAAATGACCTTTGTCTAATTGCCGTGGCGATGCGAACTGCTATGAATTGCCGTGATTTCAAGTCCGGGCCTTCCTAGCTCACGCGGCCCGTCGCATGTCCCATGAGGAGGAGTTGCATGTCGGAGAAGATCTATCCGGTCACGAAGCCGGTGAAGGCGCGCGCCCTGATCGATAAGGAAAAGTACCTGAAATGGTACGAGGAAAGCGTCGAGAACCCGGACAAGTTCTGGGGCAAGCACGGCAAGCGGATCGACTGGTTCAAGCCCTATACCAAGGTCAAGAACACATCCTTTACCGGCAAGGTTTCGATCAAGTGGTTCGAGGACGGTCAGACAAACGTCTCCTACAACTGCATCGACCGTCATCTGAAAACGAATGGCGACCAAGTGGCGATCATTTGGGAAGGCGACAACCCCTATATCGACAAGAAGGTCACCTATAACGAACTCTACGAGCACGTCTGCCGGATGGCGAATGTGTTGAAGAAGCACGGCGTCAAGAAGGGCGATCGCGTCACCATCTATATGCCGATGATCCCGGAAGCGGCTTATGCGATGCTCGCCTGCGCCCGCATCGGCGCGGTGCATTCGGTCGTCTTCGGCGGTTTCTCGCCCGAGGCGCTGGCCGGGCGCATCGTCGACTGCGAATCCACCTTCGTCATCACCTGCGACGAAGGCCTGCGCGGTGGCAAGCCGGTGCCGTTGAAGAACAATACCGATACCGCAATTGACATTGCGGCACGCCAGCACGTGATCGTGGAGAAGGTTCTGGTCGTTCGCCGCACCGGTGGCAAGACCGGCTGGGCGCCGGGTCGCGATCTCTGGCATCACCAGGAGATCGCCACCGTGAAGGCGGAATGCCCGCCGGTGAAGATGAAGGCGGAAGATCCGCTCTTCATTCTTTATACGTCCGGCTCGACCGGCAAGCCAAAGGGCGTGCTGCACACGACGGGGGGTTATCTCGTCTATGCAGCGATGACGCATGAGTATGTCTTCGATTATCACCACGGCGACGTTTACTGGTGTACAGCCGATGTCGGCTGGGTGACCGGCCATTCCTATATCCTCTATGGGCCGCTTGCGAACTGCGCAACGACGCTGATGTTCGAGGGCGTGCCGAACTTCCCGGATCAGGGTCGTTTCTGGGAAGTCATCGACAAGCACAAGGTCAATATCTTCTATACGGCGCCGACGGCGATCCGCTCGTTGATGGGTGCCGGCGACGACTTCGTCACGCGCTCCTCGCGTTCTTCGCTGCGCCTGCTCGGCACGGTCGGCGAGCCGATCAATCCCGAGGCCTGGGAGTGGTATTACAATGTCGTCGGCGACAAGCGATGCCCTGTCATCGATACGTGGTGGCAGACGGAAACCGGCGGTCACATGATCACGCCGCTGCCCGGCGCCACCGACCTGAAGCCCGGCTCGGCGACGACGCCGTTCTTCGGCGTCAAGCCGCAGCTGGTCGACAATGAGGGCAAGGTGCTGGAAGGTCCGGCCGACGGCAATCTTTGCATCACCGACAGCTGGCCGGGCCAGATGCGCACGGTCTATGGCGATCACGAGCGCTTCATCCAGACCTATTTTTCTACCTACAAGGGCAAGTATTTCACCGGCGATGGCTGCCGGCGCGATGCGGACGGTTATTACTGGATCACCGGCCGGGTCGACGACGTGCTGAACGTCTCCGGCCACCGGCTCGGTACAGCGGAGGTGGAATCCGCTCTCGTCTCGCACAATCTGGTTTCGGAAGCCGCGGTCGTCGGTTATCCGCATCCGATCAAGGGCCAGGGCATCTATTGCTACGTGACGCTGATGGCCGGTCATGAGGGATCGGATACGCTTCGCCAGGAACTGGTAAAACATGTGCGGGGTGAAATCGGCCCGATTGCTGCGCCTGACAAGATCCAGTTTGCGCCCGGCCTGCCGAAGACACGCTCCGGCAAGATCATGCGCCGCATCCTGCGCAAGATTGCCGAAGACGATTTCGGCGCTCTCGGCGACACTTCGACGCTTGCCGATCCGGCAGTCGTCGACGATCTGATCGCCAACCGGCAGAACAAGGCGACCGCTTGATTTATCGAGCCGCTCCGGCCCGCGTCCGAGGGCGGCTCACTTCACTTCTACGCATTGATGCGTGGCTTGCGGCCCCCGTTCACGGTCGAAGCCACGAGAAAGATCACGTCCGTCTGTCAGAGTAACATTCGCCGGATGCGGCCAAATATTTGTCGCCAGAAATGTTCATTAGCCGGATTCTCGGCGAGCGGGCTGTTATATCCTCCAGCGCATGGCGCACATCCGGGTTCCGACCAGAGAAAATTGCTTAGAAATCAATCGCCCTGCCATTGATCTCGTAGTCGCCGAAACGCGCCGGCTCGGCTCCGCCGCGGCCGCCGATTTCCGGCGGCAGCTCCAACGGCTTCTGGGTCGTCCGCCGCTCCTCGGCTTCGGCAAGGGCGCGCCTGGCAGCCGGGGATAGCATCTTGCGCGGCGGCTCGGATCCCTCAGCCGTCGGCGTTTCGCTATTGTCGTTATCGGCGTCCTGCATGGCCTCTCCTGCCGGAAAATATTGAAAATGGCTGGTGAATAACCAAATCATAATGCGCCGGTGCCGGGATTGAAAGCTTGTGACGCCGAAATCGGAGATGGAGATCCGCCATGAACCTCGTCCGCACTGCCATGTTGCTTGCCTTCATGACGGCGCTTTTCATGTTTGTCGGCTTCCTGATCGGCGGCCGGGCCGGCATGATGATCGCATTCGTCATTGCCGCCGGCATGAATTTCTTCTCCTACTGGAATTCCGACCGCATGGTGCTTTCGGCCTATCGCGCGCAGGAGGTCGACGAGCGCAACGCGCCGGAATTCTTCCGGATCGTGCGCGATCTCGCCCGCAATGCCGGCCTGCCGATGCCGAAGGTCTATCTCTACGACAGCCCTCAGCCGAATGCCTTCGCCACCGGCCGCAATCCCGACAATGCCGCCGTCGCTGCCTCGACCGGCCTGCTCAGCGCCTTGTCTGCCGAGGAGGTCGCAGGCGTGATGGCGCATGAACTGGCCCACATTCAGAACCGCGACACGCTGACGATGACGATTACGGCAACGCTTGCCGGTGCGATCTCCATGCTCGGCAACTTCGCCTTCTTCTTCGGCGGCAACCGTGAGAACAACAGCAATCCCCTTGGCTTCGTCGGCGTCATCGTCGCGATGATCGTGGCGCCGCTTGCCGCCATGCTGGTGCAGATGGCGATCAGCCGCACGCGCGAATATTCGGCCGACCGCCGCGGCGCCGAGATCTGCGGCAATCCGCTCTGGCTCGCTTCGGCGCTCGGCAAGATCGCGCGCGGCGCTGCCCACGTGCCGAACGAAGACGCCGAGCGCAATCCGGCAACGGCGCATATGTTCATCATCAATCCGCTCTCCGGCGAGCGCATGGACAATCTGTTTTCCACGCATCCGAATACGGAAAACCGCATCGCTGCGCTGCACGACATGGCGCAAAGCGGCATGAATGTCTCGACGTCGCCGGCTCGTGCTGCTAATCCGTCGCGCAAATCGCGCTCTGTTCCGGATACGGGTCTTGGTCGCGGTGGTTCGCAACCGCCAAAAGGTCCGTGGTCTTGAATTCAAACGGCACGAAGAAGCCATTCCGCAAGCATAAGCCCTCTACTGAGCGACCTGCGCCTGATAAGCCTGGCCTGCAGGCCCGGGCCGCGGCGGCAAAAATTCTTGCTGCCGTCGTCGATCGCAAGCTGCCGCTCGATGGCGCTCTCGATCACGAACACGGCAATCCGGCCTATAGGGCGCTCGGCGAAAGCGACAGGGCGCTCGTTCGCGCCATCCTGAACACGACGCTGCGCCACCTGCCGCGCATCGATGCCGCGATTGCAGGGCTGCTGGATTCGCCGCTGCCGGAGGGCGCAAGGGCGCTGCATCACGTGCTCGCAATCGGGGCGGCGCAGATCCTCTATCTCGACGTGCCGGATCATTCGGCTGTCGATCTTGCCGTCGAGCAGGCCAATCTGGATCCACGCAACCGCCGTTTCGCCAAGCTGGTCAATGCCATACTCCGCCGGCTCGGCCGCGAGAAGGAGCAGGTGCTTGATCAAATCGGCAAGGTCGC
Organism: Rhizobium sp. CRRU65; assembly: GCF_048551595.1. Taxonomy (NCBI): domain Bacteria; kingdom Pseudomonadati; phylum Pseudomonadota; class Alphaproteobacteria; order Hyphomicrobiales; family Rhizobiaceae; genus Rhizobium; species Rhizobium sp. CRRU65. The sequence continues at coordinate 85,651 of NZ_JBLYZH010000003.1, forward strand.
GCCGATGCCGGCCTGGTTCATCGCCAGGCTGGAAAAGGCCTATGGCCGGGACGCGGCGCTGGCGATTTCGGAATCCCAGCTCGAACCGGCGGCAATCGATCTGACCGTCAAGTCCGACCCTGAAGATTGGGCGAAGCGGCTGAATGGTGTCGTCCTGCCCACGGGCAGTGTGCGGCTCGCCGCCTTCGACGGCAGCATTCCTTCGGTCGAAGGCTTCGATGAGGGCGCGTGGTGGGTGCAGGATGCAGCGGCAAGCATCCCGGCGAAGCTTTTTGGCGATCTCTTGGGCAAACGTACCGCCGATCTCTGTGCTGCGCCCGGCGGCAAGACGGCGCAGCTCATCCTTGCCGGCGGCGCAGTCACCGCACTCGACCAGTCGGAAAGCCGGCTGAGACGGCTGCGCTCGAATCTCGACCGGCTCGGCCTCAAGGCGGAGACGATTGCGGCAGATCTGACGACATTCGAGCCGGCGGAACGTTTCGATGCGATCCTGCTCGATGCTCCCTGCTCTTCCACCGGCACGACACGCCGGCACCCTGACGTGTTGTGGACCAAGGGACCTGAGGATATCGCCAGGCTGGCGGCGCTGCAGGAACGGCTGCTGCGTCATGCGCTGACATTGCTGAAGCCGGGTGGTACACTGGTTTTTTCGAATTGTTCGCTCGATCCTGTCGAGGGTGAGGACGTCGTCGCCCGCGTTCTTTCCGATACGGATGCGGTCGAGCGCGTTCCGATCGGCGCCAGTGACTGGCCCGGCCTTGAGGCGGCGATCACGCCGCTCGGCGAATTCCGCACGCTTCCCACTATGCTGAAAATGCCCGAAGGCATTGCCTCCGGCCTCGACGGCTTCTATGCGGCTGTGCTGCGGCGCGTGGCCTGATTGCAAGGTTTTAGCGCTCGCGGCGATCTGGCCTATACGAGGTGCTGCATAGCCTCGTATCACGCATGCCGTTCTCTCCAAAACCGCCCGCATGACTTCAGGTAAAACACGCTAATTTGCGTATATTCGAACCTTGTCACGAATTAATTCATTGCGGGCGATGAAATCGGCCGCTTTTCACCTATTCTTAACCACGAGGGTCAATAGACAATAGAATATGCAGTCCGGTCGGCGTTTTGCGAGCATGTATGTTCGGGAGGCTTGGCGGCGCGCCTTGCGCCGCGTCGCGTTGCTGCGCCTGAAGCTCTTTCGCCATTCGATCAAGGTGCCCGAGCGTCTGATCGTGGCGCCGACCGATCTCCGTAGTATCGATCCGCATGTGGCCGACGAAATCCTCAACGGACGGTTTCTCCTGGCCGGGCGCATGCTGGAAACGAACGGAAAGTCGCCCTTCACCTTCACCCTGCCCTCACGGCCCTTTGCGACCCGTCTTCACAGCTTCGGCTGGCTGCGTCACATGCGGGCGAACAAGACGGAGCGTAGTTCGGCTGCCGCCCGCGCGATCGTCGACAGCTGGCTTTCCATCCATGCCGGTCGCATGGAGGGGATTGCCTGGGAGACCGACGTCACCGCGCAACGCGTTATCGCCTGGCTGTCGCATTCGCCGGTGGTGCTGCAGAATGCCGACCGCGGCTTCTATCGTCGCTTCATGAAGTCGCTGGCGTTCCAGGTGAGGTTCCTGCGCCGCATGGCGCCGTTTACCCTCGGCGGCTTGGAGCTGTTTCGGTTGCGTATCGCGCTCGCCATGGCTTCCGTCGCCATGCCGACCCGCGCCTCTACGCTCAGAAGGGCGGCGCAGGCGCTCGACCGCGAATTCGATAGCCAGATTCTGCCGGATGGCGGCCATGTGTCGCGCAATCCGCGCGTCGGGCTGGAATTGCTGCTCGATCTGCTGCCGCTCCGGCAGACCTATGTCAATCTCGGCCATGACCTGCCGCAGAAGCTGATCTCCGGCATAGACCGCATCTATCCGGCATTGCGGTTCTTTCGCCATCAGGACGGGGACCTGGCGCTCTTCAACGGGGCGACCTCGACGCTCGCAAACGAGCTGATGTCGGTGCTGCGATATGACGAGACCGCCGGCCAGCCGTTCAAGGCTTTGCCGCATTCGCGCTATCAGCGGCTTTCCGGGGGAAAGACGGTGATCATTGCCGATACCGGCACGCCGCCTTCTGGAGGCGCGCTTCGGACCGTCCATGCCGGCAGCCTCTCCTTCGAGATGTCGTCCGGACGCCATCGCTTCATCGTCAATTCCGGTTCGCCGAAATTTGCCGGGCACCGTTATGTCCAGATGGCGCGCACGACGGCGGCGCATTCGACCGTTATCCTCAATGACACGTCGTCCAGCCGTTTTTCGCCCTCGCCCTTCCTTAACCACGCAATCACCGAACCGGTGAGGACAATCACCGTTGAGCGTGCCGAAACGGAGGACGGACGCGACGGCATCAAGCTCAGCCATGACGGTTATGTCAGGGTGTTCGGGGTGCTGCACGAGCGTGAGCTGACACTCAATGCCGCAGGCTCGATCGTGACCGGCCGCGACCGGCTTGTCGTCCGCGAAGGATATGAGCATGACGAACTGTTGAAGGCGGTCGCCCGTTTTCATATCCATCCTTCGATCGTCCTGCATCAGAGTGATGGCGAGTCCGTGCTGCTGACGGCGCCTGATGGCGAAAGCTGGCTGTTTTCCGCCCCTGGCAATGAAGTGCTGATCGCCGAGGACATCTTTTTTGCCGACAGCTCCGGCATCTGCGGTTCGGACCAGATCGAGATCGATTTCGATCTTGCCGAGAAGACGGAAATCCGCTGGTTTTTGTCCCGCAAAACCTAAAGGCGAATGGTTTTGGGCGAGTGGCCCGAGAATGGGATCGCATCCACATCAAGGGAGTAGAGTACGATGCCGTCCAAAAAAGGCTCGTGCTTTCGACATCTGCTCTGAGGCCTGTTTGCGCGGCGGCAAACCTGTGCTAACGCGACGCCAGCATGCGAACATCCCTTGCGGATGTCCTCCCGAAGCCCGAACGGAGAAGGTTTCATGGCCGTCATTTCCAAGAAGATCCCCGCCCCCGACAAGGTCGAAATCAAGACCGCGCTCATCTCCGTCTTCAACAAGACCGGGATCGTCGACCTCGCCCACGCCTTGTCTGCCAGAGGTGTGCGCCTGCTCTCGACCGGCGGCACCTATAAAGCGATCGCTGCGGCCGGTCTTGCCGTCACCGATGTCTCCGAAATCACCGGTTTTCCGGAGATCATGGACGGGCGTGTGAAGACGTTGCATCCGACGGTGCATGGCGGCCTGCTGGCGATCCGTGACGACAGCGAACACCAGGAAGCGATGAAAACGCATGGCATCGAGGGCATCGACCTCGCAGTCATCAACCTCTATCCCTTCGAGCAGGTGCGCGCAGCCGGCGGCGATTATCCGACGACCGTCGAGAATATCGACATTGGCGGCCCGGCGATGATCCGCGCATCGGCCAAGAACCATGCCTATGTGACAACCTTGACCGATCCGGCCGATTATGCCGAGCTGCTGGAGCAGCTTTCCGCAGATGACGGCAAGACCGCCTATGCCTTCCGCCAGCGTATGGCTGCCAAAGCCTATGCCCGCACCGCCGCCTATGATGCAATGATCTCCAATTGGTTTGCTGAGGCGCTGTCGATCGACACGCCGCGCCACCGGGTCATCGGCGGCGCGCTGAAGGAAGAGATGCGCTACGGCGAAAACCCGCACCAGAAGGCCGCCTTCTACGTAACCGGCGAGAAGCGTCCGGGTGTTTCGACGGCCGCTCTTCTCCAGGGCAAGCAGCTCTCCTACAACAATATCAACGATACGGATGCGGCCTACGAGCTGGTCGCCGAGTTCCTGCCTGAGAGGGCGCCAGCCTGCGCGATCATCAAGCATGCCAATCCCTGCGGCGTCGCCACCGGATCGAGCCTGGTCGAGGCCTATCGGCGGGCGCTCGCCTGCGATTCCGTTTCCGCCTTCGGCGGTATCATCGCGCTCAACCAAACGCTGGATGCCGAAACGGCCGAAGAGATCGTCAAGCTGTTCACCGAAGTGATCATCGCGCCGGATGTCACGGAGGAGGCGAAGGCGATCGTCGCCCGCAAACCGAACCTGCGACTATTGTCTGCCGGTGGCCTGCCCGATCCGCGTGCCGCGGGCCTGACGGCAAAGACCGTTTCCGGGGGCCTGCTCGTCCAGAGCCGCGACAACGGCATGGTCGAGGATCTGGAACTCAAGGTCGTCACCAGGCGTGCGCCGACGGCGCAGGAACTTGATGACATGAAGTTCGCCTTCAAGGTCGGCAAACATGTGAAGTCGAACGCCGTGGTCTATGCCAAGGACGGCCAGACCGCTGGCATCGGCGCCGGCCAGATGAGCCGGGTCGATTCCGCCCGCATTGCCGCGCTGAAGGCCGAAGAGGCTGCCAAGGCGCTCGGCCTCGCAGTGCCGATGACGCATGGCTCGGCGGTCGCCTCCGAAGCCTTCCTGCCTTTTGCCGACGGTCTTCTGTCGATGATCGCCGCGGGGGCGACGGCGGTTATCCAGCCGGGCGGTTCGATGCGCGACCAGGAGGTCATCGATGCAGCCAATGAACACGGCGTTGCGATGGTCTTTACCGGGATGCGCCATTTCCGGCACTGAATGAGGGTTGGGCGCGGTCACGCGCTCATCTCCGGCTTGATCGGGCTCGTTCCTATGCCCGGTCGGCTGGATAGGGTGTACGGAACAGGAGCACCAGTCCGCCGGCAAGAAAGAGGATCAGCGTTGCCATCCCGAGCCGCGGTGATCCGCTCATATAGGTCACCAGAGAGAAGAGCAGCGTCGCCATGAAACTGGTGGCGCGGCCCGAAAGCGCGTAGATGCCGAAGTAGCGGCCGGCTTCCTCCGGGCTGACGCTGCGGGCGAGATAGGAGCGCGACGAGGCCTGCACCGGCCCGAAGGCGAGCCCGATCAGCAAACCATAGAGGATATAGGCCTTTTCCGCGGCAGTACCGAAAAGGCCGCCGGAATCGGCCGTCGGCAGTGGCATCAGTCCGAATAGGGTGTAACCCGGTCCTGTCGAGATGATGCCGATGGTGGCGAGAAGCAGCATGGTGAGGCTGATGACGACGGTCACCTTCGAACCGACGCTCTTGTCGACGCGGCCGGCGATCAGGCAGCCGAAGATCGCGACAACATTCAGGATGATGCCGTAGATACCGATCTCGATCGTCGCCCAGCCGAACATGCCGGCCGCGAAGATACCGCCAAGGATCAGCAGGCCGTTGACGCCGTCCTGATAAATCATGCGGGCGATGAGGAATGTCAGGATGCCGCGGCGTTCTCTGAGTTCGCCAAGCGTGTTTCTGAGTTCCCGCAAGCCGGAGCGGACGGCGGTGCCGAAGGGAAGACCCCTGCCGACATCCGGCGTAAAGAAGAACATCGGCAGGATGAAGATCAGATACCAGACGGCCGAGATCGGCCCGGTGATGCGTGCATCCTGACCGGTCTGAGGATCGAGGCCGAATAGCGGATCGAGACCGAGGATGGTCTTGCCGGTCTCGGGGCTCGCCGCCAAAAGCGTCACGACGGCAATGAGCACAATGATGCCGCCGAGGTAACCGAGCCCCCAGGCGGTGTTGGAAAGCTTGCCGACTTCGTGCTTGCTGACCAGGCGCGGCATCATCGAATCATTGAAGACGATCGAAAACTCGGCCGAGATCGAGGCGAGGATCATGAAAATGACGGGATAGACAATAGGCGAACCGGGTGCGGCAAACCACAGGCAGGAGAGGCTGGCGATCTTGATGATCGCGAAGAAGCCGATCCAAGGTTTGCGTGCGCCGGACTGGTCGGCGATCGAACCGAGAACGGGTGAGAGCAGGGCGATGATCACAGAGGAGATCGTCGCCATGTTGCTCCACGTCGTCTGCGCGGAAACCGGGTCATCGGTCAGGCGGGAAACGAAATAGGGGCCGAAGATAAAGGTTGTGACCACGGTAAAGAAGGGCTGTGCTGCCCAGTCGAAGAACATCCACCCCCAGATGCCCTTCTCCGTGGCCTTCGGCGGTTGCGTTCCTGTCCAGTCAATGCGATTCAACATCCGCTCCTTGTTTTGACGCGGACTGTCTCACCTCGCCCGGTCGCGCGCAAGATCGGTCAGGATACCTGCAGCAACGGTAATACGCGCGAGATTGGGATCGCCGCCGTCGCTGAGGCTTGAAAGCTCCTCGAGGATGCGGTTGATGCGGATGCGATCCTGCGCATGCCAGGCTTGAACGGGAAGCTTCTCCTTGCCGTGATCGGAAAGGGCCGAGATGACGATGTCGCGCCTTGCGCTGGCGATTTGGTCGATGCTGCGGGCAAGCGCCAGATTCTCGTAATGGTCTGAGGTGAGGATCCGCCCGCCCGCCGCCAGCAGCCTGCCGATACGGAAGGTCTGCGACACGGCGATGTAGTTCTCGGCGGCGCGCACCAGCGGTTCACCAGTGCGTTCTGCGATCTGCATGATCTCCGGCACCAGTGCGAAGATCGGGAGGCTGGCGATCTCGGCCGCAAGTTTTTCGGGCAGGCCCGCCTGGCTGTACTCCGCCTGGCGCACGGCGACCTCGCCGGCCACCTGTCCGGCGAAGGCGGTTTTCAGCTTCTTCAGGGCCGCCTGCAGCCGGCTAATCACTTCCGCCATATCGGCCTTGGTCATGCCCGTCTTCAGCAGCAGGCGCGTCAGCACGACAAAGCTGTGGCCGATCTCCTCGTAGATGCGGTTCTGCATCTCGCCTGCTATCTTGCCGTCCAGGGCGTCCGTCTCGGCCCAGAGGCGGGTCAGGTCGAAACCGTCGCGGGCAACGATTGCGGCGCGCACCACTTCCGGTGCCGAAGCTGCCGTCGCGTCCATCATGGCGACGGTGAAGCTTGGTCCGCCACGGTTGATCGCTTCGTTGGCAAGCACGGTCGCGACGATTTCGCGCTTCAGGCGGTGGCTGGTGATATCGCCGGCATTCGACTTCTGCATCTTCACAGGGAAATAATTCAAAAGCGTGGCGATGAAGTAGGGATCGTCCGGCAGATCGCTTGCGGCCAGCGCGTCGAAGAGTACGATCTTGGCATAGGATACCAGCACGCCGATTTCCGGCCGCGTCAGCGGCTTGCCGGCTGTATAGCGTTCGGCCAGGGTCTGGTCGTCCGGCAGCGTCTCGACTTTGCGGTTCAGCTGGCCGGCGCCCTCAAGCACAGTCATGAAGCGGCCAAGCTGCAGACCGTTTGCTGTGCCCTTGCGTTCTGTCAGTGAGATCGCCAGCGACTGCAGGTAGTTGTTGCGCAGCACCAAGGTCGCCACTTCGCCGGTCATCGAAGAAAGAAGCTGGTCGCGCTTCGCACGCGTCAGGCGTCCGTCATGCATGGCGGCTGCCAACGCGATCTTGATATTGACCTCGACGTCCGAGGTGTTGACGCCGGCCGAGTTGTCGATGGCGTCGGAATTGCAGCGCCCGCCCTTGAGACCATAGGCGATGCGGCCCTTCTGGGTGACGCCGAGGTTTGCGCCCTCGCCGATCACCTTGGCGCGCACCTCTGTCGCCGCGACGCGAATCGGGTCGTTGGCGCGGTCGCCGACTTCGGCATCGGTTTCGGACGGCGCTTTCACATAGGTGCCGATGCCGCCGAACCAGAGCAGATCGACCGGGCTCTTCAGGATCGCCGTCATGATCTCGAAGGGCGTGGCCACGGCCTTGTCGATGCCGATCGCGGCAACCGCTTCCGGCGTCAGCGTCACCGATTTCGCTGCGCGCGAAATGATCATTGCACCCTTCGACAGTACGCTCTTGTCGAAATCCTGCCAGCTTGAACGCGGCAGGTCGAAGAGCCGCTGGCGCTCAGTCAGTGTCTTTTCCATATCGGGGTCGGGATCGATGATAATGTCGCGGTGATCGAAGGCGGCAATGAGCCGGATCTTCGGAGAGAGCAGCATGCCGTTGCCGAAGACGTCGCCGGACATGTCGCCGACGCCGGCGACAGTGAAGGGCGTCGTCTGGATATCGATGTCCATCTCGCGGAAATGGCGTTTTGCGGTTTCCCAGGCGCCGCGGGCAGTGATGCCCATCTTCTTGTGGTCGTAACCGGCCGAGCCGCCGGAGGCAAAGGCGTCGTCCAGCCAGAAGCCGGCTTCCTGCGCCAGTGCATTGGCGGTGTCGGAGAAGGTCGCAGTGCCCTTGTCGGCCGCGACGACGAAATAAGGGTCATCACCGTCGAGCCTGACCGTATCCTTCGGCGGCACGATATCGGCGCCTAATATATTGTCGGTGATCGAAAGCAGCGTGCGGATGTAGGTCTTGTAGGCCTCGCGGCCGGCGTTGAAGATCTCGTCACGGCTGCCGCCGACAGGGAGCTTCTTCGGATAGAAACCGCCCTTGGCGCCGACCGGCACGATGACAGCGTTCTTGACCTGCTGCGCCTTGACGAGGCCGAGCACCTCGGTGCGGTAATCCTCGGCGCGATCCGACCAGCGCAGGCCGCCGCGCGCCACTTTGCCGAAGCGCAGGTGCACGCCTTCCACCTCGACGCCGTAGACGAACATCTCGCGGAAGGGTTTCGGCTGCGGCAGCCCGTCGACCAGATGCGGATCAAGCTTGAAGGCCAGCATCGGTTTCGGCGAACCATCCGGGTGCTTCTGGAAATAATTGGTGCGCAGCGTCGCATCGACGATGTTGACGTAGCGGCGCAGGATACGGTCGTCGTCGAGGCTCGGCACGTTGGCAAGCTCGGCCTCGATCGCCTGGTGCAGTTCGGCAAGCTTCTTGACGCGGATCTTCTCCGAAAGCCTGGTGTCGAGCGTGTCATGGAAGAGACGAAAGATAGCGGCGGCGACACCGGGATATTTGTCGAGCGTCGTCGCGATATAATCCTGCGAATAGGCGATGCCGGCCTGGCGGAGATAACGCGCGTAGGCGCGCAGCACGTTCGTCTCGCGCGCCGAGAGCCCGGCCGAAAGGATCAGCCGGTTGAAGCTGTCATTGTCGATCGTGCCGGCGAAGGCGGCGACGAAGCCTTCCTCGAGGGCGGCGCCGTAACGCTGCAGATCGATCTCACCGCCATTGCGGGCCTCGAGCTCCATGTCGTGCAGCACGACGAGTTTCTTTTCTCCATCGGCGGCCGGCACCCCGATGTCGAAAGTGCGTTCACTGACGACGTTGAAGCCGAGATTCTCGAGAAGCGGCACGCGGCGCGACAGCGCCAGCTGGCCGCCGGCGTGGAAGATCTTCAAGGAAAGGGTGCGGCCCTGTTCTTCCTGACGATGGTAGAACTGGATGCGCAGTGGTTCGCCGGCGGCGCAGGCACCGATATCGGCGAGGTCAGCCACGGTTTCCTCCGGAGTGAAGGAATCCTGGAAGGCTTGGTCGACGGATATCTTCGGCGCCTTGGCGCCTGCCAGCGCCTCGAAACGGTCGTCCCAGCGGGCGGTGATTTCGCGGATCACCTGCTCGAGCTTTGCCTGCGGAATGCGTGGCGTCTTGCCGCCCGAGCGGCCGATGATGAAATGCACGCGCGCCACGCCGCCTTCCGGGAAAGCCGGATAATAGGCCGAGACACGGCCGTCATAGACAGTCTTCAGATAGGTGCCGATCCGTTCGCGGACGATCGAGTCATACTCCTCGCGCGGCACGTAGATGATCACCGAGACGAAGCGGTCGAAATGGTCGATGCGCGGCAGGACGCGGACGCGCGGCCGATCGGCCAAGTCGTTGATCTGTTCGGCGAAACTTGCAAGCAGCGTCGTGTCGATCTGGAAAAGGTCGTCGCGCGGATAGGATTCCAGCGTGTTGTCGAGCATGCGGCCGGAATGGCTCATCGGGTCGAAGCCGAAATGTTCTTTCACCTTCTCGATCTTGGAGCGCAGCAGCGGGATTTCCGAGGCGAGCGAGGTATAGGCGGTCGAGGTGAAAAGGCCGACGATGCGCAGTTCGCCGGTGACGTTGCCCTCCGCGTCGAAGCGCTTGACGCCGACATAATCCATATAGGCCCGGCGATGGACGATCGATTTCACGTTCGCCTTGGTGACGATCAGGAAGTCCGGGCCGTCGAGGAAGGCAAGGATTTCAGGTGTCGTCGTCACGGCGTCCTTGCCGGTGCGCAGCACCAGAACATCGGGATTGGAGAGGATGCCGAGGCCAGCACCCTTGTCGCGTTCGACCCTGGCATCGGTCCCCTTGCCGGAATAGACGTATTCACGCATGCCGAGGAACGTGAAATTCTCATCGCGCAGCCAGGTCAGGAAAGCGACGGCTTCGTCGCGATCGGCCTTCTTTCGGCTGGCGCCATTGGCCGCAAGCTCGGCGATCACGCCGTCGATCTTGGAAAGCATCGGCTTCCAGTCGGAAACCGACAGACGGACCTGTTCGAGGACTTTTTCGATGCGTTTGGCGAGATCGGCGGCCTGGGTGGAATTGAGGGGAGCAATGTGAAGCTGGATATGGCTGACGCGGTTGGCCGGATCGCTCGAGTGATCGGCGGAATAAGTCGCCGGCGCCTTGCCCTTTTCCATGACCAGGATGGGATGCACGGCCATGAACAGGTCACGATAGGTGCTCGTCACTTCGCCCATGACCGATTCAAACAGAAAAGGCATGTTCCGGTCGGTGACTGAAAGCACCGAGACGGCGATGCCACCGGGCGTCACATCGGCAATGGTGTGGATGCTGACGCGGGGCGCCTTGCCGTTCCAGGCGTCGAGTTCCTTTGCCGAATGCACCGCGGAGAGCGCCAGCATTTCCGGCGTATAGAGTTCGAGATCGTCATTGCTTGCCCGGCCGAAGAGAATTTCCGGATCGAGATGCGCCTCGCCTGTCGCTTTGGCGATCTTGCGCGCGCTTTCGATCTGCTTTTCCCGTTTCGGGTTGTTTCTGGCAGCCATGGATCGCCTCCCTCAATGTCTGATTTTTCGCAAGCTAGCAGAAGATTCTTCGAAAAAATCTCTAAAAGAGCGGTCCGAAGGATTGTTTTGACGCTTTATTGGCGCCGGAAACGAGAAATCGTAAGAGATTTTCCGCTTTCTTCGCCAAACGAAAGCGAAAGTCCCGTCTTCCGATTTTTCGTTCCGGCGAACATTTCCACGCTCGCATGAAGAATGGTTGACAGCGTGGCGTCAAAAAGATCATCAAACGCGGTCATCATTCGGATCTTGGATATCATGTCGGAAAATGCAGCGGGCGCAGTCATCGTCATCTCCAGCCATGTGGTGCGTGGCTCGGTCGGAAACCGGGCAGCGGTCTTTGCGCTGGAGACGCTCGGTCATCCGGTCTGGGCCCTGCCGACCATCGTGCTGCCCTGGCATCCCGGCCACGGCCGCTCGACGCGGCTGACTTTTGCGGAAACGGATTTCGACGCGGCGATCGACGATCTGATCCGCGCACCCTGGATCGGCGAAGTCAAGGCGGTACTTTCGGGCTATTTCGGCAATGCTGCCCAGGCGCGCTCCGTCGCCCGGTTGATCGCTGCGCTGAGGCAAAACAATCCCGATCTGCTCTATGTCTGCGATCCCGTGATGGGCGATCTCGGCGGCCTTTACGTGCCGGAAGCGACCGCAGAGGCCATTCGTGATCATCTCATTCCGCTCGCCTCGCTCGCGACGCCGAACCGCTACGAGCTCGCATGGCTTTCGGGGGCAGCCCTTGAAGACAACAGCGCGATCATGGAGGCGGCGCTCGCGCTCGGACCAGCGCGCATGCTCGTCACTTCGGCGGTGCCGATGATGGCGGGCGGTACCGGCAATCTCTATCTTTCCGGCCGTCACGCCCTTCTTGCCGAGCATCGCGTCGTCGAAAACCCGCCGAATGGTCTCGGCGACCTCATCGCCGCCGTCTTCCTGTCGCGCCTGCTTTCCGGGATCGAGGACGAAAAGGCGCTGCAGCTTGCCACCGCCAGCGTCTTCGAGGTGCTTGCGCGTGCCGTTAAGCGCGGCAGCAACGAGTTGATGCTGGCCAGCGATGCTTCCAGCCTTTCGACGCCGATGGCCATGGTGCAGATGCGCCGCCTCGTGCACCCGGCGCAGCGGCGGAAAAAATGATGCATCTGCCAATATGTTCATTTTGCGGTGCAGCAGTTGATCTTGTCTTCGGCGCGCGCTAATCCAGAAGCATGCAGCGTTTTCCAAATCCCCTTCTGGACGGCTATCGCAACTTTATGAACGGGCGTTATGCCGACGCCCGCGACAGGTATCGGCAGCTGGCCGAAAATGGTCAAAGTCCCCATACGCTTGTCATTGCCTGTTCGGATTCTCGCGCGGCACCGGAGTTGATCTTCGATGCCGGCCCGGGCGAGCTCTTCGTCATCCGCAACGTCGCCAACATGGTACCGCCCTACGAGCCGGACGGCCATTTTCATTCGACGTCGGCCGCACTCGAATTTGCCGTGCAGGTGCTGAAGGTCTCGGATATCGTCGTGATGGGCCATGGCCGCTGCGGCGGCATCCGCTCAGCACTCGATCCGAATGCCGAGCCATTGTCGCCCGGCGATTTCATCGGCCGCTGGATGTCGCTGGTCAAACCCGCCGCCGAGCAAATCCAGAGCAACGACGTGATGACGGCGGCCGAGCGGCAGACGGCGCTGGAGCGTGTCTCCATCCGCAATTCGATCAACAATCTCAGAAGCTTTCCCGACATCAAGGCTCTCGAGGAAGCGGGAAAACTTCATCTCCACGGTGCCTGGTTCGACATTTCGACCGGCGAACTCTGGGTCATGGACGCCGAGACACGCGACTTCATTCGTCCCGAAATCTAGGGACATGCCGGTTTATCACTTTTTTAAGGATTGTTGTTAAGCTCGCCGTCAATTGGTCGTGCACGACCGACGTTTTGATCACCATGGCGATTGGCGATGAAGTTCGAAACCATCAAGAAGGTTATTCTGGCCGCCATTCTGCTGCCCTTCGTCTTCATGCTCATTGAAGGCGTCGTCGTCATACGTTCTTCGGTCAACCAATACTGGAACCTCGAAAAGGACCGGCAGTTCGCCGATGTGCTTGCTCGTGGCGGGTCGATCGCCGCCACGGAGATTCTGACTGAAATTGGCGCCACCCGCCGCTACCTCGCAGATCCCAGCGACATGACTGCTATCGACATGCAGCAAAGCCGGGTGACGCTCGATCGCGAACGCCGCGCTTTTTATGCCAGCCTGCCCTCCCGCGATGCGCTCGACGAAGGGCTCGTCGGCGAATTATCGATTCTCAGCCTTGCCTACAGCCGCATCGTCGCTGCACGCAGCGCCGTCGACCAGGGCCGTTATGCCGGCAGCGACCCCGGTTCCATTTACTGGTATGCGGCTCTCAAGCAGCTTGCCGTCGTCGATGCGCTTTCACCGCTGATCAGCGATCCGGTGCTGCTTGAGAAATCCAACCAGCTGATGGGCATCCTGCTGACCTATTACGGCGAAAGGCTGATCACCGGGATCGGCACCCGTTATCTCAACCAGGGGGTTTCCGCCAGATTGCCGGTGGAGCTCTTCGTGCAGGGCAAGGTCATGCTCGGCGAGGGCATGGATCACATGGTCTTCCATTCCTCCGCGCCGGTCGTGCGCAACATCGTCGCTTATCTCGGCAGCGCCAGCCAGGTAAAGGCGAATGCGATCACCGATGCCATTCTCGCCGGAGCGCGGCCGACGGGCGCGGTGCATGACGTCTGGGCCGCCGCGCAGAGCGAGCGCATGAGCTTCCTGCAGCAGAGGATGATCGAGGCCGCACAAGATATTCATGAGACCGGCGAAAACCTGTCGACGCGCTCGCACATACACCTGACGCGGATCCTGGCGCTGTGTGCCGGCCTGCTGATTCTCGCCACATTGGTGCTGCTGCTGGCGGCAAAGGGCCTTCGCCTGATCGACCGACTGACCCAGGATCGGGAGACGCTGGTCGGCGAGCTGCGCAGCGCCGCCCAGACCGATCTTCTGACCGGGCTTTACAACAGGCGCGGCTTCGAGGTCGCCGCATCCGCACTTCTCACACAGGCCGAGCACGGATCGCGCTGGATTTCCGTCGTGCTGTTCGACCTCGATCATTTCAAGAAGATCAACGACGTTCACGGGCATGATGCCGGCGATGCCGTGCTCCGGCATGTCGCGGGCGTCGCGCGTGAGAATTTTCGTTCCTTCGATCTCTTGGTGCGCCATGGCGGCGAGGAGTTCCTGGCGCTTCTGCCGGATTCGACGCCTGACGATGCTGCAATCGTTGCCGAGCGTGTGCGGCTGGCGATCGAGGCGGCGGAAATCCCCCTGCCGAGCGGCGATGTTCTCAAGGTGACGGCAAGTTTCGGATGCGCCGGACGGGCAAATGAAGCCACCAACCGGAACTTCGAGGATCTGGTCAAACGCTCCGACCTGGCGCTTTACGCCGCCAAGGCCTCCGGCCGCAATTGTGTCGTCTCGGGACCAATCATCCAGGCCCCGGTGCAGGAGGAGCGACGCAAGGCGGCGTCCGGCGGGGGGCTTTGATTCCCGCATATGAAAAACGCCGCATATCGCAGCGGCGTTTTGGCGTATTCAGTCGAGCTTATTTGCCGTCGATCTGCTGACCGATATAGGCGATCGCCTGCTGGTAGACGCTGGCAGCGTTCCAGCCCTGGATGGCGACGAAATTAGGCTCTCCAGGCTGATAGCCGGCGCCGTCGCGCCAGCCGTGGCCCTTGAGGAAATTCGCCGTTGAGGCCAGTGCATCGGCGCGGGAACCGACCATGTCGACGCGGCCGTCGCCGTCGCCGTCGGCGCCGAAGCGCACGACATTACGCGGCAGAAACTGCGTCTGGCCGATTTCACCATGGGCAGCGCCCTTGGCCTGTGGGCTCAGATAACCCTCGGAGACGAGCTGGAGTGCTGCATAGAGCTGGTCGGTGAAATAGTCCGAGCGACGGCAGTCATAGGCAAGGGTCGAAACAGCCGACAGCGTATGCTGGTTGCCCATATAGCTGCCGAAACCGGTCTCCATGCCCCAGATGGCAACCAGCGGGCCGGCCGGAACGCCGAAACGGCGCTCGATCGAGGCAAAAAGCGCCTTATTGGCTGCCTTCATGCTGCGGCCGCGGGAGATGACCGTGGCACCGCCGCGCTTCTGCATAAAAGCGTCGAAGGAGAGCTTGAAGCTCTTCTGGCCGCGGTCGGCGGCGATCGTCGGTTTGTTGTAATTGACGTTGGCGAAGGCGCGGTCGAGGACCGAGCGGCTGACGCCGTTTGCCGCCGCTTCCTGCTTGAAGTCGGCGACCCATGCACCGAAACCGGTGCTATTGTTACCGCATTGAGCGCCCTGGGCCGCTGCCGGCAACGCGTGGAGGACGCCCGCCGCCGTAAACGCCGCCAGAAAAAATGTTGTCATGCGCATGAGAAACCCCGCTCCGGTCTGCTGAAGCGCGCCGCGGCCGATCGAGGCCATGCGACGCGCTCAAAGTCTTCATTCTGTTCGTGTCGCTGTCCCGAACCGCTGCACGGTTTTGGACGGCATGCTTTGGCTTGATGCCGGGCAGAATGCCAGCCGAAGGCGATCTTGTCACGATCACCTTTTTCAGCAAGCGCTTATGGACAGAAGCGTCCACAATTCGGCAAAAAGCCCTGCCTTCATCATCAGCAGGGCTTTAGCATATTATGGTTTACAAATGGTATCAGGCAGCCTGCTTGCGCGGCTTGACGAGACCACGATTGACGAGCAGCTCGGCGATCTGGATGGCGTTCAACGCAGCGCCCTTGCGCAGATTGTCGGAAACTACCCAGATGTTGAGGCCGTTTTCGACCGTCGCATCCTCGCGGATCCGCGAGATGTAGGTCGCATCCTCGCCAGCCGATTCATAAGGCGTGATGTAGCCGCCATCCTCGCGCTTGTCGATGACGAGGCAACCCGGTGCGTCGCGCAGGATGTCGCGGGCCTGGTCGGCAGTGATCTCGTTTTCGAATTCGATGTTGACCGATTCCGAATGACCGATGAAAACCGGCACACGCACTGCGGTGCAGGTCACCTTGATCTTCGGGTCGAGCATCTTCTTCGTCTCGGCCAGCACCTTCCATTCTTCCTTGGTGTAGCCGTCCTCCATGAAGACGTCGATGTGCGGGATGACATTAAAGGCAATACGCTTGGTGAACTTCTTGTTCTCGATCGGATCGGCGACGAAGACGGCGCGCGTCTGATTGAAGAGCTCGTCCATACCGTCCTTGCCGGCGCCGGAGACCGACTGGTAGGTCGAGATGACGACGCGCTTGATCTTGGCAAAGTCGTGCAGCGGCTTCAACGCCACCACCAGCTGGGCGGTCGAGCAATTCGGATTGGCGATGATGTTGCGCTTGGTGAACTGGCTGATAGCATCCGGGTTCACTTCCGGCACGATCAGCGGCACGTCGGCGTCGTAGCGCCAGGCCGAGGAATTGTCGATGACGATGCAGCCCTGCTGGCCGATCTTCGGCGAGAACTTCTTGGAGACCTCGCCGCCGGCCGACATCAGGCAGATGTCGGTATCGGAGAAATCGTAATTCTCCAGATTGGAAACCTTCAGCGTCCGGTCACCGTAGGAAACCTCGGTGCCCTGCGAACGCGAGGAGGCGAGTGCCACGACCTCATCGGCGGGGAAGCCTCGCTCGGAGAGGATATTGAGCATCTCCCGGCCAACATTTCCGGTCGCTCCCGCAACTGCTACTTTGAAACCCATTTCTCAAGCTCTCTTTCTCTTCTCTCCTCTTGTCCGGTGAGGGGAAAGGCGCGATTAATCGCGTCTTCCTGTCCCCAGCCGAGCCGGGGAGAGAGCGGCAGGCCAGAGACGTCAGACGGTTTTCGTCGTCGTTTTGGCCTTGGTTTTGGCAGAAACCGGAACGGCAATGTCCACCCCGGCAACCCGTGCCCGGTCATTGCATTCGGCAATGGCGTGTTCGTCGCGAACCATGGAGATTCCTTTTCCGAAGTTGCTCTTAGAAGGTTTTCCACAGGAGTCAAGGTTTTTGCGCTCAGAGCCGGCAGGCGAAGCGGCGGCCGCAATGCTGCGACGTTTTGTCATGCCGCTGTCATCCTCGGGGGGTATCCCGGCGCGGTTGTTAATGTCTGCAACGAAAACGGGGGTTTTCCATGCGTACGCTTCTTGCCGTCTTTGCGGCCACCATCATCCTTGCGGGCGCCGCTCAGGCGACGACGGTCTATCCGCTTGATCGCGCGACGATCCTTGCCGGTTCGCCGTTCGATTTCAAGGTCGAGCTCAACAAGCAGGTCAAGCCCGAAGACGTGAAGATCACGGTCAATGGCCAGGACTACAAGACCGTGCTTGGGGGCGAGGCGCAGTTCGTCGAACTGGAAAAGGGCAAGGACGACAAGGCTCTCGGCTCCGCTATCCTGCTGCGCGGCCTGAAGATTTCGGCTCCGGGCGACTACAAGATCGAAGTCGCTGCCGGCGACGAAACGAAGTCCGTCACCTGGAAAGTTTACGAAACAGCCGCCCGGCCGAAGGCCAAGAACATCATCTTCCTGCTGGGTGACGGGCTTTCCGTTGCGCATCGCACCGCTGCCCGCATCATGTCCAAGGGCATGACCGAAGGTAAGGCGAATAGCCGCCTGAATATGGACGATCTCGAGCGTATGGCTTTTATCGGCACGTCGGCGACGAATGCCGTCGATACGGACTCAGCCAACACCATGTCGGCCTACATGACGGGTCACAAGACGGCCGTCAACGCGATCGGCGTTTACGCGGACCGTACGCCGGCCTCCCTCGATGATCCGCGTGTTGAAACCTTCGCAGAAGCCGTTCGCCGCCTGACCAAGAAGTCGATCGGTATCGTTGCAACGGCCGAGGTCGAAGACGCCACGCCGGCTGCGGTCGTTGCTCACACCCGCAACCGCAACGACAAGGCCGACGTCGTCGGCATGCTGCTTGGCGTCAAGCCGGAAGTCCTCCTTGGCGGCGGCTCGGCCTATTTCCTCGGCAAGGAAGTCGCCGGTTCCAAGCGCAAGGACAATCAGGACTACATCAAGCAGTTTCAGGATGCCGGCTATAAGCTTGCCACCGACAAGAACGAGCTCGCAGCCAATGCATCGGCTGAAGGCAATCTCCTCGGTCTCTTCCACACCGGCAATATGGACGTCACGCTTGATCGCGAGTTCCTGAAGAAGGGCACCGTCGACAAGTTCCCGAACCAGCCGGGCCTCGTCGCCATGACCAAGGTTGCGCTCGACCGCCTCTCGAAGAATCCTGATGGCTTCTTCTTGATGGTCGAAGGCTCCTCGATCGACAAAATGTCCCATCCGCTCGATTGGGATCGTGCCGTCTACGAAACCATCGAATTCGACCAGGCCATCGGCGTTGCCCGCGAATTCCAGAAGGCCCATCCGGAGACGCTGATCGTCGTCACCGGCGACCATACGCACGGCGTATCCATCATCGGTACTGTCGATGATGAAAAGCCGGGCACGGACATGCGCGAAAAGGTCGGGACCTATGCCGAAGCCGGCTTCCCGAACTACAAGGACGAAAACGGCGACGGCTATCCCGATAAGGTCGACGTCAGCCGCCGCCTGTTCCTGAGTGCCAACAATGGCCCCGATCACTACGAGACCTTCCGTCCGAAGCTCGATGGTCCGTTCGTTCCGGCTGTCCAGAACGAACAGAAGGAATATGTCGCCAACGAGCAGTATAAGGATGTTCCCGGCGCGGTCTTCGTTCAGGGCAATATTCCGAAGAGCGGCGATAGTGGCGTCCACGCCGTCGATGACGTCGTTCTGCAATCGGCTGGTCCGGGCGCCGAAGGCTTCCATGGTTACATGGAACAGAGCGACGTCTATCGCGTGCTCGCCGACACCTTCGCTCTCGGCGCCGAGCAGACGAACTGATCTGCCGATCCGGCCAGGCCTGTTGCCGGCCTGGCCTCTTTTATCGATCAAGTCCCGGCCGTTCAGCGGCCGGGATTTCATTCTTGGAGATCGCCATGGAAAAGCTCCCTTCGCTGTATCTCAGCCGCCGCGGCCTGATCGGCACCATCGGCACGCTGGCCTTGGCCGCTGTTGCGCGCCCGAGTTCTGCTGCGGATTCCTTGATCAGCTTCGATGAACTTTACGGCAAGTTCGGCGTGCTCGGCCTCGAATTCTCCGACAAGGTGAAGCACCTTGCCGGCGAAGGGATCAGCATGAAAGGTTTCATGGCGCCGCCATTGAAAGCCGAGGCCCAGTTCTTCGTGCTCACCGAGGTGCCGATGTCGCTCTGCCCCTTCTGTTCCTCGGATGCGGACTGGCCGGACAATATCGTCGTCGTCTATCTCGGCGAGAAGCAGACCTTCGTGCAGTCGCGCCAGACGATCGAAGTGCGTGGGACGCTTGAATACGGTTCGTGGACGGATCCGGAGACAGGCTTCGTCAGCCTGCTGCGGATCCGCCAGGCCGAATATTCCGTCGTCTAAACCGATATGCTCGCTCTCGATATCGAAAACCTGACCGTTGCCTTCCCGGGCCTGTCCTCGCCGGCACTGGCGATCGGCCGCCTGTCGATCGATGCCGGCAGCAGGGTCGCCATTACAGGCGCGTCCGGCTCCGGAAAGAGCACCTTCGTCAATATTGTTGCCGGGCTGGAGCGGACACGGCAAGGCCGCATCCGCTGGAACGGCGAGGATATCGCGGGTTTTTCAGAAAGCCGGCGCGACCGGTTCCGTGCCGCCAATATCGGCCTGGTCATGCAGGAGTTTCATCTCTTTGCCGGCCTGTCGGCGCTGGAGAACGTACTCCTGCCGGCGCGGCTTGCCGGCGCTGCCACGGCTGATGTCATCGAGCGGGCGCATGCGCTTTTGAGCACGGTCGGTCTTTCCCGCCCCGGCCAGAAAATCGAAACCATGTCGCGCGGCGAGATGCAGCGCGTGGCGATCGGCCGAGCACTGCTGCGCAAGCCCGGCGTCATCATCGCCGACGAGCCGACCGCAAGCCTCG
This sequence comes from Rhizobium sp. CRRU65, assembly GCF_048551595.1. Taxonomy (NCBI): domain Bacteria; kingdom Pseudomonadati; phylum Pseudomonadota; class Alphaproteobacteria; order Hyphomicrobiales; family Rhizobiaceae; genus Rhizobium; species Rhizobium sp. CRRU65. Next base: position 105,496 of record NZ_JBLYZH010000003.1, read on the forward strand.
ATGCCCAAAGCGGCGAGGCGGTCGGCGATCTCATCCTCGATCTGGCCATTGCCGAAGGCAGCACGCTGATCGTCATTTCACACGACCACCGCTTGGCCAGCCGCCTCGACCGGCGCATCACCTTCGGTTCCGGCCGGATCCGCGAAGATTCCGCGGCAACGGCGGGAGAAGCTGCATGATCCGCTTCATCCTTTCCGATCTTCGTCGCCTCTGGGTGGGATCGCTGGTGGTCGTGCTGCTGGTGGCGCTTGCGACCGCGCTTGGCGTTTCTGTCGTCCTGCAGGAGCGGGCGCTTCGTCTCGGCAGCGCACGCGCTGCCGACAAGTTCGATCTTGTCATCGGCGCCGGCGGCAGCGAGACGCAGCTCGTGCTGTCCTCCGTCTTCCTGCAGCCCTCGCCTTTGCCGCTGATGCCAGGCGAAGTGCTGGGCAAGCTTGCCGCGGATCCACGGGTCGATTGGGCAGCTCCGATCGGCTTTGGCGATTCCTTCTCCGGCTATCCGATCGTCGGCACGACGACCATGCTGGCGCAGAACCTGTCCGGCGGCTTGGCCGAAGGCGAGATTTTCTCACACGAGGGCGAAGCCGTGATCGGCGCGGCCGTCAAGCTGTCGCTCGGCGGCGAGATCAAGCCGATGCACGGGTCGCGGGAAGAGGGCGGAGAGACCCATACAGAGCTTGTCTATCATATCGCCGGCCGCTTGCGGCCGACCGGCACCGCCTGGGACCGGGCGATTGTCGTTCCCATCCAGGCCGTCTGGCACATCCATGGCATGGAGGCGGAGGAACATGCGGAAGACGGTGAGCACGAGCATGAAGCGGCGTCCGGAACGGATAACGCTGAACCTGCTCATGCGCCTGAGAAAGCCGGCGCTGACCACGATGGGCATGAGCATCACGGCGAGGCCGATCCGGATTCCGCGCTTGATGAGAGCTGGACTGCGGGCGCTCCAGGCCTTCCCGCCATTCTGGTCAAGCCGAAGACGATTGCCGATGCCTACAAGCTGCGGCGGGACTATCGTAGCGGCAATACCGTCGCCGCTTTTCCCGGCGAGGTGCTGACCAATCTCTACGCCACGCTCGGCGACGCCAAACAGATCCTCGTCGCGGTCGCCTCCGGCGCGCAGGCTCTCGTCGCAGCCTCGCTGGTGCTGGTCACGGTCATCCATATCGGCCAGCGCCGTCGGCAGATCGGCGCGCTGAGGGCCTTCGGCGCCCCGCGCGGGGCGATTTTCGGCATCGTCTGGCTAGAATTCTTCTTCCTGATGGCGGTCGGCATCGCCCTCGGATTCGTACTCGGTTATGCCGCGGCTCTCATCTTGTCCGGCATGTTTTCGCAAACGAGCGGGGTCGCGATGCCGGTCGGCTTCGCCCGTGAAGACGCCTGGCTTGCGGCAGTGCTGCTTGCCTTTGCCACAATTCTCGCTGCGCTGCCGGCAGTGCTCGCTTATCGGCAATCGCCGGCGCAGGCGCTGAGAGCGTAACGGGTCCACATCGCAAACCGCGGTGAAACCCGCTTCGAAATCTCCGGCAGCGCAATCCTCACGGGCGGCGGCGGGCCTGATGTGCGTGAGAACCGCGCGTCATTCTTAGACTAAAGTCATAATCCGAAAGCCTCTCTCTTTTTGATCTGTCGTTTCTGGCACACTCCCGTCAGGCGTGTCGCGGCCAGGGGTATGCTTTGAGGAGAGTAGGTCGCGCGCGTGATCATCACTCTGTGGAGGACAGACAATGGCAAATGTCGCAAGCATCGACGGCGCAAAGGCCGGTCCGATGACCGGTGAGGAGAAGAAGGTCATCTTCGCCTCTTCGCTCGGCACCGTTTTCGAATGGTACGATTTCTATCTCTATGGTTCGCTCGCCACCTATATCGGCGCGACCTATTTCACCCAATATCCCGAGGCAACGCGCAACATCTTCACGTTGCTCGCCTTTGCCGCCGGCTTCCTGGTCCGCCCCTTCGGCGCGCTGGTGTTCGGCCGTCTCGGCGATCTCGTCGGCCGTAAATACACCTTCCTGATGACGATCATGATCATGGGCCTGTCGACCTTCCTCGTCGGCATCCTGCCGGGTGCCGCCACGATCGGTATCGCAGCCCCGATCATCCTGATCGCGCTCCGTCTGCTCCAAGGTCTGGCGCTGGGCGGTGAATATGGCGGCGCGGCAACCTATGTCGCCGAACATGCGCCGAACGGGCGCCGCGGCTACTTCACCTCGTGGATCCAGACGACGGCAACGCTCGGCCTGTTCCTGTCGCTGATCGTCATCGTCCTGGTTCAATATCTGATGGGTGCGGCTCAGTTTGCCGCTTGGGGCTGGCGCATTCCGTTCCTGGTCTCGGTCGTCCTGCTCGGCATTTCCGTCTGGATCCGCCTGAGGATGAACGAATCGCCGGCGTTCCAGCGGATGAAGGCAGAAGGCAAAGGCTCCAAGGCGCCGCTGACCGAGGCCTTCGGGACGTGGAAAAATGCCAAGATCGCGATCATCGCGCTGCTCGGCGCCACCATGGGCCAGGCGGTCGTCTGGTACGGCGGCCAGTTCTATGCGCTGTTCTTCCTGCAGAACGTGCTGAAGGTGGACCTGTTTTCGGCCAATGTCATGGTGGCCATCGCACTTCTCCTCGGCACGCCCTTCTTCGTCATCTTCGGCGGTCTCTCCGACAAGATTGGCCGCAAGCCGATCATCATGGCAGGTCTTTTCATTGCGGCGGTGACCTATAATCCGCTGTTCAAGGCGATGACCTGGACGGCGAACCCGGCGCTTGCCGAAGCGCAGGCTTCGATTCGGGCAACGGTGACGGCCGATCCGGCTGATTGCAGGTTCCAGTTCAACCCGACCGGGACGACGAAGTTCACCAGTTCCTGCGACGTGGCAACGGCGTTCCTGACCAGGAACTCGGTGCCTTACGACGTTGTGCCCGGTACCGCCGGACAGCCGGCAACGGTGAAGGTCGGCAACGCGACGATCCCAAGCTTCGACGTCGTCGCTGCCGGCGACAAGACGAAGGGGATGACCGCCGCCTTCGAAAAGAGCGTCAACATCGCGCTCCACGATGCCGGCTATCCGCTGAACCGCGGCGCCGTCAAGGTGCCGGATGCCAAGCTCGACGCCTTCATCGCAGCCAATCCCGAACTGTCGCTCAACGCCGATGCCGTGCGCGCCGGCGAGAAGGAAACCGTGCCTGCGGCCAAGCTGGTCGAGACCAAGCTGCTGACCGCGGATGAGGCCAATGGCGTCACCGACATGACGGTCTACAATATCGCCAATGGCGGCACCTTCGCCATGGTCGCCGATCCGGCTCGCGTTAACTGGATCGGCACGATCGCCGTGCTGTTCGTCCTTGTCTTCTATGTGACGATGGTCTACGGCCCGATCGCCGCTCTGCTGGTCGAGCTTTTCCCGACCCGCATCCGCTATACCGGCATGTCGCTGCCCTATCACATTGGCAACGGCTGGTTCGGCGGCCTGCTTCCGGCGACGGCCTTCGCGATGAGCGCTGCCGCAGGCGATATCTACTACGGTCTCTGGTACCCGATCGTCTTTGCGACGATCACGCTGGTGATCGGCTTGATCTTCCTGCCGGAAACGAAGAACAGGGATATCCACGCCATGGATTGAGCGGCGGATTGAGCCAATCCTTGCTTAGAAAAAAGGCCCGGCGCTCACAAGGCGCCGGGCTTTTGCATATTACAGCGCCGCGCGTCTTTTCGGACGCAAAGGACGCTGTAACATTTTGAATCATGCAGTGCGAAACAGCCGCTTCGAGAGCGGCCAGCCATCCGGCGCCAGCTTGAAGAGCAAGCCGCAGCGGGCAAAGACGATCGCCGTCAGCAGCGAGAACCAGGCGCCGAAGGCAAGGCCGGCGATGACGTCGCTCGGATAATGGGCGCCGACCATGACACGCGTCATGGCGAGCCAGATGGCGCAGGCTATGAAGGCAACACGGTAGCGTGGAAACAGCAGGGCGAAGGCGGCGAAGAAGGCGCCGACCGTGGTGGAATGGCCGGACGGGAAACTTTCGAAAGCGGAATGGCCCGAAAAGGGCGTGAAGGATAACATACCGTAGTCATGGAAATGATCGGGACGTGCCCTGCCGATCGCCCGCTTCAGCAGATTGGCGAGAAGCCCGGAGAAGACGACCGTGATGAAGAGATAAGCGCCGATCCAGCTGACATAGAGCGCCTGCGCCTTGGAGCGCGCTGTCTTCACAAGCTTGTAGCCTGCCCGGCCCTGAAAGAACAGCAGGATGCTGGAGTAGATCAGCCAGGCGGAATCACCGAAACCGGTCAGCATTTCGCCGAGGTGCTTCACCGGTGCAGGAGCCTTGCTGGCGCCGATCGGTGCATCGAAGAGCAGCATGGAAAGGATTACGGCATTCAGCGTGATGAAGAGGCAGGTCTGCCAGCGCAAAGGCGGCATGCCGGCATTGCTCCGGTGCCAGCGCCGGTTGAGGGAAGCCAAAAATGCCCGCATTCCGTCGTCCGTTCGAATTTTGTTCTAGAGCGCCGCGCGTCCAACAGGACGTGCTAAGGACGCTCTATCACTTTGAATTGGCGCATAATCCATTGGAAGATTGTTTCCAATGTCGAAGTTATGCGCTCGTTAAAATCCGGCGCAAAAATACACGAGATTGTGGCCGAGAATAGTCTGCTTGGGATAATTTGACCAAGCCGATACGGCTCGCACTCCGGAGAAAAAAGCCCTCCGCAAGAATCCTGCGAAGGGCCGGAACTGTTTCACGTGAAATATCAGGCGGAAAGCGTCTTGAACTCGGCGAGGATCGCATCGCCCATCTCGATGGTACCGACCTGCCTTGCGCCATCGGCCATGATGTCACCGGTGCGGATGCCCTTGTCGAGCACGTTGGCGATCGCCTTTTCCAGATCGTCGGCTTCCTTCACCAGATTGAAGGAGTAACGCAGGCACATGGCGAAGGAGGCGATCATGGCGATCGGATTGGCGATGCCCTTGCCGGCGATGTCAGGGGCAGAACCGTGCACCGGCTCGTATAGCGCCTTGCGTTTGCCGGTCTTGCCGTCGGGTGCGCCGAGCGAGGCCGATGGCAGCATGCCGAGCGAGCCGGTCAGCATGGCGGCGACGTCGGAGAGCATGTCGCCGAAGAGATTGTCGGTGACGATCACGTCGAACTGCTTGGGCTGGCGCACCAGCTGCATGCCGCCGGCATCGGCCAGCATGTGCTCGAGCTGGACGTCGGAGTATTTCGACTTATGCGTTTCGGTCACCACCTGGTTCCAGAGCACGCCCGACTTCATGACGTTGCGCTTTTCCATGGAGCAAACGCGATTCTGCCGCGTGCGGGCCATTTCGAAGGCGACTCCGGCGATGCGCTCGATCTCGTAGGTATCATAGACCTGCGTGTCGATGCCGCGCTTCTGGCCGTTGCCGAGGTCGATGATCTCCTTCGGTTCGCCGAAATAGACGCCGCCCGTCAGCTCGCGGATGATGAGGATATCGAGGCCTTCGACCAGCTCCGGCTTCAGCGACGAGGCCGCAGCAAGGGCCGGATAGCAGATGGCGGGGCGCAGGTTAGCGAAGAGCTGGAGATCCTTGCGCAGGCGTAGCAGGCCGGCTTCCGGGCGTACTTCATAAGGCACGCTATCCCATTTCGGACCGCCGACGGCGCCGAACAGAACGGCATCGGCGGCAATCGCCTTCTGCATGTCGGCTTCCGAGATCGCAGCGCCATGCGCATCATAGGCGCAACCGCCGACAAGGCCTTCGTCGGTGACAAAACCGGCATTCATCGCCTCGTTCATATAGGCGATGATCTTGCGGACCTCGCCCATGGCCTCGGGACCGATGCCGTCACCCGGCAGCAGGAAAAGATTGCGCGCTGTCATGAAACCCTCCTGGGAAAAACAAGTTGCGGTTTCTTAGACCCCGGAATTGGGCATTTCAAGCGACAGAAGCGGTGAATCGGTACGCTTCGCTCTGAGCAGTGACGGTTGCTCCTGCGTCCGCAAACGGATTAAACGGTTACCCTATCTTTATCCTGGATGGTTCCCATGCCTTTCGTACCTCTCCATCTCGACACGCCCTTGGTTCAGACGGCACCTGGCTATAGCGCCAGCGGCAAACCTCTCTGGCTGAAGCTCGATGCTCTGCAGCCTTCCGGCAGCTTCAAGCTGCGCGGCGTCGGCCGGCTTTGCCAGCACGAGGTGGAAAATGGGGCGCGCGAGATCTTCTGCGCTTCCGGCGGCAATGCCGGCATTGCCGCGGCTTATGCCGGCCGGGCGCTCGGTGTGCCGGTCACGATCGTCGTGCCGGAGACGACGGCGGCCGATGTCCGGCAGACGATTGCCGCAACGGGTGCGAATGTCCTCGTTCATGGTTCGGTTTTCGATGAGGCCAATGCTCATGCAGTCGAACTCGCCCGGAGCCGCAAGGCAACCTATGTTCACCCCTTCGACCATCCGCTTCTGTGGGATGGCCATGCCACGCTGATCGACGAGGTGGTGGCGAAGGGGGCAAAATTCGATTGCGTCATCACCAGCGTCGGTGGCGGCGGGCTCCTTGCCGGCATTGTCGAGGGATTGAAGCGCAACGGGCTTTCCGATGTGCCTGTTATCGCCGTCGAAACGGAGGGGGCGGCCTCGCTGAACGCCAGCCTCAAGGCGAATGAGCGTATCGCCCTTCCCGCCATTACTTCGATTGCCAATTCGCTCGGGGCGCGGCAGGTGGCGCAGCATGTCTTCGACTTGCCGAAGCAGCATCCGATCGAAAGTGTTGTCGTCAGCGACGCCGATGCCGTTGCCGCCTGCCTGAAATTTGCTGATGCGCAGCGCATTCTGGTCGAGCCGGCTTGCGGTGCGGCCCTTGCGGTTGCCGATGTACATGCCGGGCTGCTTCAGCGCTTCGATAATCCGCTTATCGAAGTCTGCGGCGGCATCGGCGTGTCGCTCGAAAAACTCAGGGGCTGGAAAGAAAAATTTCTTTGACCCAACCAAAGAAAAAGCCGGGCGAAAGGCCCGGCTTGATCGGTAACCGATTGGATAGGTTCAGGCTGCCCAGGGGTGCGAAGCAGCGTTCTTCTTTTCGAAGCTGTCGATCGCCTTGCCCTTTTCCAGCGTCAGGCCGATGTCATCGAGGCCGTTCAGCAGGCAGTGACGCTTGAACTCGTCGAGATCGAACTTGATCAAACCACCATCGGGGCCGGTGATCTCAAGATTCTCAAGATCGACGGTCAGGACGGCGTTGGAGCCGCGCGAGGCGTCGTCCATCAGCTTGTCGAGATCTTCCTGGCTGACCTTGATCGGCAGGATGCCGTTCTTGAAACAGTTGTTGTAGAAAATATCGGCAAAGCTGGTCGAGATGACGCAGCGGATGCCGAAATCGAGAAGCGCCCAGGGCGCGTGCTCGCGCGAGGAGCCGCAGCCGAAATTGTCGCCGGCAACGAGGATCTTGGCATCACGATAGGCCGGCTTGTTCAGCACGAAATCCGGGTTTTCTGAGCCGTCTTCGTTATAACGAGCCTCCGCGAAGAGGCCGGTGCCGAGGCCGGTGCGCTTGATCGTCTTCAGATAATCCTTCGGAATGATCATGTCGGTGTCGACGTTGACAACCGGCAGCGGCGCTGCAACGCCCGTGAGCTTCACGAATTTATCCATGACCTATGCTCCATTTCAGCAAATCTACTTTCTGAATTTGCATCTAATCCAGTTTTTCGCCGAAATGAAGGAGAATCTTTCACAGATGGCGGCCACGCGACGTTTCGCGCGGTCCGCCGATTGCGGCCTGTCCCTTATTTGGACGGTGCGTTCAACCCCCAGAGGACGCCGAACGGATCACGAAGCTGGCCATAGCGATCGCCCCAGAACATCAGTTCGACCGGCATGACGACTTCGGCGCCGGCGGCAACCGCGCGATCCCACCAGAAATCGATATCATCGATCACCAGTTGGATGGCAAAGCCTTCATGGCCTTTGAAGGCATGGCCGTATTCGGGATAGGCGTCCGACAACATCAGGGAACTGCCGTTGATGTAGAGATGCACATGCATCGTTCTGCCGCTCTCGTCGACCGGCACGAGATATGCCTCTTCGGCGCCGAAAGCCTTCTTGTAGAATTCCGCAGCTTTCACCGCGCCATCGACCGTCAGATAAGGCAGCAGGCCATTCTTGACCGGCGGCATCTTGGTCGAGTTGCTCTCTGTCGTCGTATCCATGCTCGTCCTCCATACGTTTTTCACGAGCCGGCGGAATGCCTGGCTGTTTCAAGGACGCATGATGGAATCTGGAGCCGACAGTGTCGGTCAAAATTTTTGGAAAATCCGGTGATCAGAGATCGATGATCGTGCCGCGGCCGTCGTTCCACACGCGCATCTCACGCTTACCGTTGTTTGCCTTGGCGCGGACCGGAACGGGCTTCATCTTCATCGAAAGCGCACGTCCGACCATGAGCACGGTCAGGATGCCGCCGACGGCGAGCGTCACCGAAAAGGTGAAAAGCAGCATGGCCACGAAAACGGTGGCGCCGGCAAGCATGAGGAAGATGGAGCGAATGTTCTGCATGGTTAGAGACCTTTCTTCGGAAAGGAATGTGGTCCTTCTCCTTCCTCTCTGCAAGGCAAGCATGGCTTTTTGTTGTTCTGCTAGATGTTCTGGGGTGGGCTGCTTGCTTCGGCTTTCAAAGCTTGGCACTAATTCGCCATGAGCCGAAACCCCACGACCCGCTCCATGCGCCTGCGCCGTTCGGTGCTGAGCGTGCCTGCCATCAATCCCCGCGCCCTCGAAAAAACCCATGCGGTCGATTGCGATGCGGTGATCTTCGATCTCGAGGATTCCGTGGCGCCGGAAAAGAAGGCGGAAGCGCGGGAAAACCTGAGGAATTTCTTTTCGGCTCGACCGCTCGAAGGCAAGGAGCGGATCATCCGTATCAACAGCCTGTCCACCGATTTCGGCCTGGCGGACATGGAGCTGGTGACGGCGCTTGCTCCTGATGCCGTGCTGCTGCCGAAGGTCGACGAACCGCAGGATGTCATGGCGCTCAGTGACTTTCTCTCCGAGGCGGATGCGCCGGAAGATCTGCGCATCTGGGCGATGATCGAGACGCCGCGCGGCATCCTCAATGCGGCTGTTATCACCGAAGCCGGGCGCACGCCGGGCTCGCGGCTCGATTGCCTGGTCGTCGGGCTCAACGACCTGCGCAAGGAAACCGGCGTGCTTCCACAGCCAGGGAGGAACTATCTCGTGCCGTGGCTGATGCAGGTCGTCCTTGCTGTCAGCGCCTACGGGCTCGATGCGATCGACAGCGTCTTCAACGATTTCAGGGACGAACAGGGTTTTGATGCCGAATGTCTGCAGGGCCGGGCCATGGGCTTTGCCGGCAAGATGCTGATCCATCCGGCGCAGATCGAGCCCGCCAACCGCCATTTCGGTCCGGATCCGGCAGCGATTGCGGAAGCGGAGGCGATCATGTCAGCCTTTGCCGACCCCGCTTCCGATGGGCTGAACGTCATCAATGCAGGCGGGCGGATGGTCGAGCGGCTGCATCTTGTCCAGGCGGAAAGTCTGGTCCATAAAGCCCGCCTGATCGCAGCCCGCCAGGCTGCAGCACGAAAGACGATGTGATGAAACTCTACCGCTTCCTGACCGGTCCTGACGATGCTTCCTTCTGCCATAAGGTCACCGCCGCCCTCAACAAGGGCTGGTCGCTGGAGGGCTCCCCGACCTATGCCTTCAATGCCGCAATCGGCGCGATGCAGTGCGGCCAGGCCGTCGTCAAACATGTCGAAGGCAAGGATTACGATCCTGAGATGAAACTCTCCGAGCAGTGAGGTTTTAGCGCATAACCCCGAAAATCGTAATCGATTTTCGGAAAGGATTATGCGTGATTGAAAGTGATAGACCGTCCTTAGCGCGTCCTTGGACGCGCGGCGCTCTATCGCTCGGCTGCTTCCTCGGCGCTTGCCTCGATCCGCTCCATGTCATCGTCGCTCAGCCCGAAATGGTGGCCGATTTCGTGGATCAGGACGTGGGTGATGATATCGCCGAGCGTCTCGTCGTTCTCAGCCCAGTAATCGAGGATGGGGCGGCGGTAGAGGCGGATGCGGTTCGGCATCTCGCCGGTTTCCACCGTGAAACGTTCGGAAATGCCCCTGCCCTCGAAAAGGCCAAGCAGATCGAAAGGGGTTTCCAGCGCCATGTCCTCGAAAACGTCGTCATCGGGGAAATCTTCGATCTCGATCGTGAGGTTGGTCGTCAGCTGGCGGAATTCATCCGGCAGATGGCTATAGGCCTCCATCGCCAGCGACTCGAAGGCGCTGATCGTCGGCGCATGGCGGTCCCGCCAATCATCGCTCTGGTCTATGCGGGCCATGAATGTTCCTTCCTTTGCGGGCCCATATAGAACCTTTATCGCCGATTTTCGAGTGCGGAATCAAAGGCAGGAATATTTTCATAGAAAATGGCCGTTGACTCTTCATTAGCTCTCTGGAATCTATAAGAACATAACAGGAACAAGACGGATCGGAGAACGCCATGGCGCAGCACGCCCTGGCGCGCGAGCGGCTTTTTGCGCTCCGCGAAACCATCGCCAGACTGGAGGGAAGACTCGCGCCGGCACTTGCCGCAGCGGAGCGGGAAGCCCTGGCAGAAGGACGTAAGACCCGCCAGGAGCGCATTCTGCCGCCCCTGGCGTTTGGGGTGGAGTTTCTCGACGGCGCCCTGGAAGGCGGCTTGCCGCTCGATGCGATCACCGAATTCCGTTCCGCTCTGTCTCGCGATGCCGGTGCTGCAAGCGGGCTGGCGATGGCTGTTGCCGCGCGGCTGCAAAAACAGGAGGCGGATGCCGGCCGCCTTCTGCCGTTGCTCTGGATCGGCGATGCCGTCGGCACGCTGGAGGCCGGCCGTCCCTATGCTCCCGGGCTTCGGGATTTCGGGCTGAGCCCGGAGCGGTTTCTCCATGCCGCGCCGCGCAAGCTGGACGAGGCGCTCTGGCTGGCGGAGGTGGCGGTGGAAAGTGCTGCCTTCTCGGCCGTCATCTTTGAAGTCCGGGGCAATCCCGCCCATTTCGGCCTGACCGAAAGCCGCAGGCTCAGTCTCAGGGCGCATGCTGCCCGCCGTCCGCTCTTTCTTGTCCGTCAGGCCGGGGCGGAGGAGGCAAGCAGTGCGGCCTTCCGTCTGCATGTCGAACCGGCCCCGTCCGCTCTGCGGTCGTTGCCGGATGGATCGACACTTTCCGGCAGCATCGGCAATCCGATTTTCCGTCTGACGCTGGAGAAGAGCCGAAATCCGGCCCCGCTCTCCTTTCTTCTGGAGTGGAATCCCCATGAACGCGAATTTCTCCCTGTCGCCGAACCAAACCTCGTTCGTCCTCCAGGCGAACAGTCAGCGCATTCTGGCGCTCAGCTTCCCGCATCTGCCAACGGACCGCATCGCCCGCAAGCGATGGGGGCTCTCCTGGCGTTCGAAAGGGCGTCCTGAGACGCCGCCTATCGTCTGTTCCGGCAAGCTCAACAATGCCATGCGGCTAACGGCACTGGACGAGTTGGCCGAGAGGCTGGGGTTGAGGAAGGAGCTCGGCGTTGCCGAAGCGCGCGCCATGTACCCCATGCTCGAGGTCGCGGAAGAGGATCCGGCGGCCGACCGCCGGTTGCTGGAGGCAATTGCCGACTGGTGCGACCGTTATACGCCGCTGGTGGCGTTCGACGGCAAGGACGGCCTGTTTCTCGACATTAGCGGCTGCGCCCATCTTTTGGGCGGTGAAAAGGCGCTTCTTCGGGATGTGCTGTCGCGGCTTTTTCATATGGGGTTCGATGCCCGCGGCGCGATCTCATCGTCACCCGGCCTTTCCTGGGCCGCTTCCCGCTTCGGGCAAGGCGGCGTGATCGAGGACGAAGAGACGGAACATGTGCTGGTGTCCTTGCCGGTTGCAGCCTTGCGGCTGGAAGGACGGACCGTCGATGCTCTGAAGAAGCTCGGTCTGAAATATATCGGCGACGTCATCGATGCGCCGCGAGCGCCATTGACCCGCCGGTTCGGCCCGGAGCTGCTTCTGCGTCTCGACCAGGCGCTGGGACGTGAAGAGGAGCCGGTCTCGCCCCGGCGTCCTGTTGCCAGCCTCTCGGCCGAAAGCCGGCTGATCGAGCCCATCGGGACGGAAGAACAGATCCTTGCCGTCACCAGGCAGGTCGCCTTATCGCTGCAGCCGTCGCTGGAGGCGCGGGGTGCTGGCGGGCGGGTGTTCGAACTGGTCTTGTTCCGCGTCGACGGCAGGGTCTTTCGTATCTCTGTCGGCGCTTCGCAGCCGCTTCGCGAACCAAAGTTCATCGCCGGACTTTTTTCCGAGCGATTGCAGGCGGTCTATGACGATCTCGATGCCGGCTATGGTTTCGAGATCCTGCGGTTGAATGTGTTGCGGCACGATCCCTTCAACGAGGCGCAGGGTGATTTCGAGGGCGACCGTCAGGGAGAGGTCTCGCTTTCGGCCTTCGTCGACCGGGTCTCGGCCCGACTTGGTGCGGATTGCCTGCAAAGCTTCCAGCTCCGCGAGAGCCATGTTCCGGAACGCGCCGTCATCACGGTTCCTGTGATGGAGAGCCTTCCCAGGCGGAAGGCAGCGCAGGACATCCAGCTTCCTTTCCGCGAAGAGCGCCCGCTGCGGCTCTTTGCAACGCCAGAGCCCGTCGAGACCATCCTTGCCGAAGTGCCCGATGGTCCGCCGCAGATCTTCCGCTGGCGGCGCATTCAGCATCAGGTGGCAAGAAGCGAAGGGCCGGAACGGATCGCCATGGAATGGTGGATCGATGGGAATGACGCCGAGTCGCGCGACTATTTCCGCATCGAGGATGAGACCGGACATCGCTTCTGGATCTATCGGCGGGGCTTTTATGGTCAGGCGCTTGATCCTCGCTGGTTCATGCATGGCGTGTTCGCATGACAATCGCGCGCGCATTCTTCGAGATCGGCACAAGGACGAATTTCTCGTTTCTTGAAGGCGCCTCTGGCCCGGAGGAGATGGTCGTGCAGGCTGCTCGTCTACGGCTCGGCGGTCTCGGGATTGCGGACCGGAATTCGGTTGCCGGCGTGGTGCGGGCGCATGCGCAGGCGGAGCAGCTTGAGGAGAGATACAAGAACAAGGATGCGATTCTGGCCCAAGCGAAGAAGGAAGGAAAAAAGGAGGAGATCCTCGATCCTATCCGGATTCAGCCGGGCGCCCGTCTCGTCTTTTCCGATGGAACGCCTGATATCCTCGCCTATCCCCGGAGCCGGCGAGGCTGGGCGAACCTTTGCCGTCTTCTGAGCGCCGGCAATCTGAAGGAGGAAGCGGTCAAGGGAAGCTGCATTCTGACGGAAGCGGAACTCATGGAATGGGGGGACGAGATGATGCTTGCTCTCGTTCCCGATCGCACCCTTGTCGGTCATCAGGCGGGTCAGCCGACGCTGGAAGATTACCTGGAACGGTTTCGCAGGCGCTTCCGCAAGGCTTTTTATATGGCGCTGGCGCCAGCCTATGATGGCCGCGACAGGCAGGTCTTTGCGGTGCTTGCCATGCTTGCCGCTCAAAACCGTGTGCCGCTGATTGCAACCAACCAGCCGCTTTACCATCATCCTGAACGCCGGCCGCTTTCGGATGTCGTGATCGCGATCCGGGAGCATGTGCAGATATCGCAAGCCGGGTTCCTGCTGGCGCCGAATGCTGAACGTTACCTCAAGGATTCACGTGAAATGGCCCGGATCTTCCGAGAGTATCCTAATGCGATCGAGAATACGCAGACATTCTTCGACAGGCTGACCTTTTCGCTGAAGGAACTGGAGCACAATTATCCGCCGGAAAACGATCCTGGTGAAACGCCGCAGGAGACTCTCGAAAGGCTGACGAGAGCGGGAGCCGCAAGACGCTATCCCAAGGGTATCCCGCCCAAGGTGGCGCCACAGATCGAGTATGAACTCGATCTCATTAAAAAAAAGAAATATGCCTCTTATTTCCTGACGGTTCACAGGATTATCCAGCACGCCCGCTATGAACTTAAGGTCTTGTGCCAGGGGCGCGGATCGGCGGCAAATTCGGTCATCTGCTATTGCCTCGAGATAACGGAAGTCAATCCTGAAAAGAGTACGCTTCTCTTCGATCGCTTCATTTCGATGGACCGGGACGAGCCGCCGGATATCGATGTCGATTTCGAGCATGACCGGCGTGAAGAGGTCATCCAGTTCATCTATAAAAGATACGGCATAGAACATGCTGGGCTGACGGCGGGGGTGACCACCTACCGTACGCGCTCGGCGGGCCGCGAGGTCTCCAAGGCCTTTGGGCTGTCGGAGGATGTCCAGTCGGCGATCAGCAGCCTCGTCTGGGGCTGGTCGGAGGATAATCTCTCGGAGCGGGACGCGAAGGCGGCGGGTCTCGACATCAAGGATCCGGTGACCCGAAACGTTCTTCAGTATGCGTCCGAACTTCTCGGCTTCCCGCGCCACCTCACCCAGCATGTCGGCGGCTTCGTCATCACGCGCGATAGGCTCGACGAGGTGGTACCGATCATGAAGACGGCGATGCCGGATCGCTACATGATTGAGTGGGACAAGGACGACCTCGATAACGTCAAGATCCTCAAGGTGGATGTGCTGGCGCTCGGCATGCTGACCTGCCTGCGGAAGGCCTTCTCGCTGCTTGAATTGCATTACGACGTGAAGAAGACGCTCGCAGACCTTGGTAACAAGGAGCATGGGGATGAAGGCGAGCCGGTTTACGAGATGATGGGCCGGGCCGATACGCTCGGCGTCTTCCAGATCGAAAGCCGGGCGCAGATGAGCATGCTGCCGCGTCTTAAGCCGAAGGTGTTCTACGATCTCGTCATCGAGGTGGCGATCGTGCGGCCAGGACCGATCCAGGGCGACATGGTGCATCCCTATCTGAAGCGCCGGGAGCAGCGGGCCAAGAACATTCCGATCAAATATCCGAGCAAGGAGCTGGAAACGGTTCTGGAAAGAACCCTCGGCGTGCCCTTGTTCCAGGAACAGGCCATGCAGATCGCCATTACCGCCGCAGGCTTCAAACCGGCGGAAGCCGACAAGCTTCGCAGAGCGATGGCGACATTCAAGAGAACGGGTACGATCGGCAACTTCGAAAAGCGGTTTATCGAGGGAATGGTTTCAAAGGACTATGATCCGGAGTTCGCAAAGCAATGTTTCAACCAGATCAAAGGCTTCGGCGAATACGGTTTCCCGGAAAGCCATGCCGCCTCCTTCGCACTGCTCGTCTATGCCTCCTCATGGCTCAAGGCCTATTATCCCGACGTCTTCTGCACGGCGATGCTGAATTCCCAGCCGATGGGCTTTTATGCGCCGGCGCAGCTGGTGCGGGATGCACGCGAGCACGGGGTAGCGATCCTGCCGGTCGATATCAATGACTCGAACTGGGATTGCGGTCTGGAAGAGGCCGCTTTCGATCGGAATGCTATCGATTTTCGGCATCATGAGATGCGCGAGATCATCAAGACCCGGCATGCGGTGCGGCTCGGCTTCCGGCAGATCAAGGGCCTTTCGACAGACGATATGGAACGGCTCGTCAGCCATCGCGGCGAAGGCTACAGCTCGGTGCGTGATCTCTGGCTGCGGTCCGGTCTGCAGAAATCGGTCATCGAGCGACTGGCGGATGCCGATGCGTTCCGATCCCTCAAACTGTCACGACGCGACGCGCTCTGGGCAGTGCGGGCGCTGGATGTGAGGAGTGCGACCGAGGAGCTGCCGCTTTTCGAGCAGGTTCGTCATGTCGACCTCCAGGCCGAGCCTGCGGCAAAGTTGCCGGAAATGCTGCCCGGAGAGCAGGTTATCGAGGACTATCGTTATCTCTCACTGTCGCTGAAGGCGCACCCCGTCTCCTTCCTGCGTGAGGAATTGCGCAAGGCCGGCATCACACGCAATGTCGATCTGTTGAAGGTCGCGAACGGAAAGAGGGTGACGATCGCGGGCCTCGTGCTGGTGCGCCAACGGCCTGGTTCGGCCAAAGGCGTGATCTTCATGACGCTGGAAGACGAGACCGGCGTGGCCAATGCGATCGTCTGGTCGAAAATGTTCGACAAATACCGCTCGGTCGTGATGGGCGCTCGGCTGGTGAAAATCCGCGGCAGGCTGCAATGCCAGAGCGGGGTGATCCATACCGTCGTCGAGCATATCGAGGACATGACGCCGGCACTCGGTATCCTGCAACGCGAGGCCCGGCGTTTCGGAGTCTGCGAGCGAGCAGACGAGGTGCTGAGGCCGGGTGCCGATCAGCGGCAGAAAAAGCTTGTAAATGCGCAGGAAACGGCGGACCCGGAAAAACGCATGGTTGCCACAGGCCGCCATGCGGGCGCGGCGGAAACCGCTGAGGTGATGCCGCGCGGACGCAACTTTCATTAAAAATGCATCGCACCGATCGAGACCATGCGGCGCACCTTCATTTGGCTTATGGCGTCATCATCCTGAAACCGCTGCATAATCCCGAACAACATGCATGGAGGCCTCACCGTACATCGCTGTTTGACGCTGTGGGACTCGAATTTTTTCTTGACAGCCACCATCTTCTTTAGCAGAAAACACGATAGTCAGTGTCATGTTTGGAATGAAGACGTGCTTGTCTGCAGCTGCAATTATATAACCGATAAGGAAATCCGGGAGGTTATCACCAACCTTCTCGATGAAGACTGTTGGCAGCTCATCGTGCCTGCGAAAGTCTACCACGCCATGGAAAAACGCGGCCGCTGCTGCGGCTGTTTCCCCAACGTCGTCGACATCATTATCCAGACAACCGAGGAATATCACGCCCGTCGCCACTCGACGGAGACCGAAATATTTGATTTCATGTCCCGCTTGAAACAATTCCATGAGGAAAACAGGAGAGCGGACATTGAAAGGCGACAAAAAGGTCATCGAGCGGCTTAACGAGGCATTGTTCCTCGAACTCGGTGCGGTCAACCAATACTGGGTTCATTATCGTCTTCTTGAGGACTGGGGCTATACCAAGCTCGCCAAGAAGGAGCGCGCCGAATCCATCGAAGAGATGCACCATGCCGACCTGCTTGTTGCACGCATCATCTTCCTCGAAGGCCATCCCAATCTGCAGACCCTTGCACCTCTGCGCATCGGCCAGAACGTCAAGGAAGTTCTGGAAGCCGATCTTGCCGGCGAGTACGACGCTCGCGCGGCCTACAAAAAGTCGCGCGATATCTGTCATGACGCCGGCGACTACGTTTCCATGAAACTTTTCGAGGAGCTGCTGGCGGACGAGGAAGGTCATATCGACTTCCTCGAAACACAGATCGACCTGCTCGGGAAAATCGGCGAGAGCAAATACGGCCAGCTCAACGCCGATTCCGCCAACGAAGCCGAATAATACTCGAAAGAGATGCCGGCCGCCGATGGCGGCCGGTGTTACCTCTCGAATTATCAGCTGCCGTCCTCCGCGATCGGCTGCATCAAACCGGATCGAAACCGGTGGCCCTCATTTCCATCTGCTGAAATCAAAAACGGACCTGATCAATCGCGATCGTGCTGTATCGATCAGTCTTCCGATTGTAGTGCTGCCAGATGCTGGAACTCGGCCACCACCTGGTCATAGACGGCGCGCTTGAAGGGCACGATCAGCCCCGGCAGCTGCCGCATCGGCTTCCATTCCCAGGCATCGAATTCCGGCTCATGGCCGCCAGGCGGCGGATTGATGGCGATCTCGCTGTCGTCGCCATCGAAGCGGAAGGCGAACCAGCGCTGTGTCTGGCCGCGGAATTTCCCCCTGAGCCCGATGCCGATCAGTGCCGGCGGCAAATCATAGTTGATCCAGTCTCTCGCTTCGGCAAGCAGGGTCACCGTCTTCATACCGGTCTCCTCGTAAAGCTCGCGGTAGGCAGCGTCCAATGGATCCTCGCCCTTGTCGATGCCCCCCTGCGGCATCTGCCAGAGCTGCGGCGAGCCGTCATATTCGGAATTGCCGTCGGCGATGCGCCGTCCTGCCCAGACGAGGCCATCGCGGTTCAGGATCATCACGCCAACGCAGGGGCGGTAGGGCAGATCCTCGGCTTTCACGGTCGCCTGGCTCATCATCTTCTCCGTTCAGGAATTCTTCTCAAGGATACTCTCAAGGATTCCGGGGGTCGTTGGAAAGGGCGGCAACGCCGACAATCTCGATGCCGCGCATCGCGGCCTCCTCGCTCCATTTGGCGATGGCGTCAACGCTCTCATCGAAAGCCGAGGCGACGCCGATCGCCTGACCGTTCTTGCGGGCGATGCGCTCGAGTTCGTCGAGCTTCTTCAGGACGGCATTGATATCAAGCTGGCCGTCGAGCTGCAGGTCGGCGAAGGCATAGGGCAGTTCGGTTCCCTTGGCGATTGCCGCCGTCTTCGACTGCGCCGAAGTGCCGTCGTCGAGAAACAGCAACCCGCGCTTGCCGATGTCGCGCATGACAGGTTCCATGGCGGCGGGATCGGACAGGAAACGGCCGCCGAGATAATTCATGACGCCGGTATAGTTGGTGATCTCGCCCATCGCCTTGTGCAGGTTTTCGATGTTGCGGGCGGCGGGTTTCGTGGTCAGTAGCGTTTCGGGGCCTGGATCGTTCGCCGGGTAATCAAAGGGTTCGAGCGGCACCTGCAGAAGGATCTCGTGACCGCCGCGGCGGGCTTCCTGCATCCAACGCTGCAGGCTGTTGCCGCTTGCGGCAAAAGCGAAGGTGATCTCCTCCGGAAGCTCCGCGATGGCGCGCTGCGTTCCGGTCTGGCTGAGCCCGAGGCCGCTGACGACGATGGCGATGCGGACGCCGCGCGCGCCGGATGAGGGACGCGCATATTGATCCATCGGCCGCCGGCCATCCGGCCCGACGATTGGTAGCCTGCCAAAAGGCGTCTCTTCGAGCAGCGCATCATTGGGTTGGGCTGCCATGCGCGGATCCTGGCCGATCTGCATGGCGTCGACCAGCACCGGCCCGCCGCCGTCACGCGGGCGGGGACTGTATTTGGTGACGACCGAGCCGTCGCCGGTGACCATCTGCTCGACATTGGCGCCCGAGCGCGGGTCGGCGCGGGGCATGCCGTCAGCAGCTTGGCCCGTGGTGGCCGTCGGCTGAGGGGTATTGGCAGGGGTTGTTGCGGCTTGTTCGGCCGCCGGCGGTTTGGTGCGTTCGAGCCCATCACCGCGAAACGCCGTATAGAGGGAAAAGCCGCCAATCGCGAAAAGGCAAAGACTGGCGGCGATGCGGCCAAGGCGCAGAAAACCCGGACGCTTGCGGCCGGTTTTGCGGTTGCGGCCCAGAGGCGTATGCAGGTCCGTTCCCAATTTTTCGCCCGCTCCAAAACCGGGAAACAGCAGAAGGGTCAAGGCCGGGCGAGGTGCCCGGCCTTGACGTGATCGATTACTTGGCGACGACGGCCTTGTCAGGATTCGGCGGGAAGGCCGGATCGGTCTTCTTGCCGCGCAGAAGGTCGAGCGCGTAATTCAGCTGAACGTCGTCCTTCGGGTCCGGCGGGACGTAGGCAACGGAGCCCGAACCTTCGTCCGTCTCGCTCTGGCCCTTGATGTGACCGCGCAGGCTGGACTCGCCTTCGGTCACCATCTTGCCCTGCAGTTCCTGCGGCAGCGGCTCCTCGACCTTGATGTCGGGGGTGATGCCGGTGCCCTGGATCGAGCGGCCCGACGGCGTGTAGTAGAGCGCTGTGGTCAGGCGCAGCGCGCCGTTTTCGCCGAGCGGGATGATCGTCTGGACGGAGCCCTTGCCGAAGGAGCGCGTACCGAGAACGGTGGCACGGCGCAGATCCTGAAGAGCGCCGGCGACGATTTCCGATGCGGAAGCCGAACCGCCGTTGATCAGCACGATCACCGGCTTGCCATCCGTCAGGTCGCCCGGGCCGGCATTGAAGCGGCGGGTTTCATCCGGATTGCGGCCGCGGGTCGAAACGACTTCGCCACGCTGCAGCAGGGCATCGGAGACGTTGATCGCCTGGTCGAGCAGACCGCCCGGATTGAGGCGCAGATCGAGCACGTAACCCTTCAGCTTGTCGGCCGGAACGGTGTCCTTGATCTTCTTGATCGCCTTTTCCATGTCAGGATAGGTCTTCTCGGTGAAGGAGATGATGCGGAGATAACCGACATCGTCCTCGACACGTGACTTGACTGCCTGGACGGCGACGACGTCACGGACGATCGTCAGCTCGATCGGCTTGTCGGCACCCTTGCGGATCAGCGTCAGTTTGATCGGCGTGTTGACGGCGCCACGCATCTTCTCGACTGCGTCTTCCAGCTTCAGGCCGCGCACGGATTGGCCGTCGATCTCGGAGATGTAGTCGCCGGCGAGAACACCGGCCTTGGCGGCGGGCGTATCGTCGATCGGGGTGATGACCTTGACGAGTTCGTCTTCCATCGTGACTTCGATGCCGAGGCCGCCGAATTCACCCTTGGTCTGGGTGCGCATGTCCTCGGCGTCCTTCGCATTCATGTAGCTCGAATGCGGATCGAGCGAGGAGAGCATACCGTTGATGGCGTTCTCGATCAGCTTGTCTTCCGCAGGCGGTGTCACATATTGCGCACGCACACGCTCGAAGACATCTCCGAAAACCGAAAGTTCCTTGTAGGTCGAGGATCCGGCCGCTTCTGCCGGCACACCCGCCGAGTAAATGACGCTCATTGCGGTCGCACCCATCAATGCGCCGACCAGAACAAGAGAAGCCCTACGAATCATTGCGTGCCTTTCCAGTGTCTTTGGCGGTCCACCACGGCCGGGAATCGACCGGTTTACCGTCCTTTCGAAATTCAATGTAAAGCGTTGGCCGGTTCGTTTCCAGCGCCAATGCAGTTGCGCTTGCCACTCTTTTCGCGCCCATCACGGCAAGCGGCTCGCCGGAGAAAACGAATTTTCCCTGACGGGTATTGATCGTATCCATTCCCGAGAGAACCAGGTGGTATCCATCACCCGTGTCGAGGATGATCATCTGGCCGTAACTGCGGAATGCGCCGGCGAAAACCACCAGACCATCCGCAGGCGCCGTCACCACTGTCTCTGGATTGGTGGCGACCGTCATTCCCATGGCCTCGTGCCCGGTGCCGTCGGCATCGCCGAACTGGCGCAGGATATCACCCGTAACGGGCACCTCCAATTTCGCCTTCAATTCTCCGAAGGGATATGCGGGCGCAATGCGGTTTTTATCGGGCACGCCGCTGTCGGCAAGCGCCTTGGCCTGGGCGCGCTGCTCGTCCGTCATAAGCTTGCGGTTCTCCTCCGCCAGGCGGGCGGCAGCGGCGGCATCCCGCACCGAAGCGATCTCGGATTCCATTGAGGCGACCAGACCTTCAAGGCTGGTCGCCTTGCCTGCCAGTTCCTCGGAACGTTTCCTTTCGGCCCCGAGTTCGGTGGCGTTGCTGCGGCTGAGCTTGTCGTTTTCGGCAAGCAGCAGGTCCATGCGCCGCTCTTCCTCGATACCGTTGGTCATCGTCCCGGTCAGCGAGGCCTTCTCGGCAGCACTTGCGGTCTGCAATGCGGCAAGGCTTGCGAGGTCTGCGGCAAGCTTATCGGTCTCCTTGCGGATACCGGGCACGACGGCGCCGAGCAGAATGGCGCTGCGCACGGAGCCGAGCGCGTCATCGGGGGTGACGAGCAAAGCGGGTGGCGGGTTGCGGCCCATCCGCTGGAGTGCTGCCAGCACCTCGGCCAGCAGGCCGCGGCGCTCGTGCAGGGAACGGCGGATGCCATCCTCCTTGACGCCGAGATCGGCAAGCTTCTTCTCGCTTTCGAGGATCTGCTTTTCGAGCGCCTTGCGGCGGGCAGCGGAATCGATCAGTGCCTGGCGGACGCTTTCCGTGCTCTTTTCCAGATCGGCGATGCTCTGCTGAAGCGCGCTCACCTTGTCGGTGGAGAGGCTGATCGTCTTCGACAGGGTTTCGAGTTCGGCACGGGTCTGATCACGCTTGGCGGCAAGTTCGGCCGCCGGATCGGGCGGCGGCGGCTCGGCTGCCGGCTGCGGTGCGGATTGTGCCGCCTCGGGCGCGGCATCCTGCGCCCGGACGATGAACGGATTTGCCGACACGACAATCACCGCCACACCGACGCCGGCCGCGATAGCCGGCAGGATCATGCGGTGTCGCCTGGTGGATGCTCTCGACATGCGTGTTGGGGCACTTTCTCAAATCGCGCGGAGACTAAGCTGATTTGGTGCACTTTGCCATAAGGTTTGCAGGAGAACGGGTGGCCAAGCAAACACGGCTGCGTGACATTGCGACGCATTGCCGGGGTATCGGGCCGACGCATCAGGCCGATGCGGCATCAGACGCGGTGATAGGGGTGACCGGACAGGATGGTGACGGCACGATAGAGCTGCTCGGCGATCAGCGTGCGCACGAGTTGGTGCGGCCAAGTCATCTTACCCAGGCACAGCGTCGCGTCGGCACGGTCGTAAAGCGAGGGATCGAGGCCGTCGGCGCCGCCGATCGCGATGGTCAGCTCGCGTTTGCCCTGGTCGCGATAGGAGCCGAGCAGGTTTGCAAAGGATTCGCTGTCGAGCGCTTTGCCGCGTTCATCGAGAAGAATGAGGATGCTGCCATCGGCAAGCGATTTCAGAAGCATCGCCGCCTCTTCGCGCTTGCGGGTCTCCGCATTGGAGGCCCGGCTTTCGGCAACTTCGGCAACGCGGGTCAATTCGAGGCCGACGGCAGGGCCGGCCTTGGCGAAACGGTCGAAATAACGGGCGGCAAGATCCTTTTCTGGGCCGGACTTCAGCCGTCCCACCGCAAAAAGACCTATTCGCATTCATCCGCTCCCGCTCATGCAGCACATCGGGCGCACGTTACGCCACCGGCCGGCTTGTGATGTTTGCCGGCCAGCCAATGCCACGTCTCAGGCGCCGGACAAAATGCCGGCCCGCCTGTCAGTGCCGTGTTTCTTCATCCATATCCGGAGCCGCCCACATCTTTTCGATGTTGTAGAACTCGCGGATTTCGGGACGGAACACATGCACGATAATGTCACCGGTGTCGATCAGGACCCAATCGCCGCCTTCCTGACCTTCGACGCGGGCCGTACCGAGGCCGTCGTCCTTGAGGTCGGTGAGCAGGTGATCCGAGATCGCCATGACATGCCTGTTCGAGCGGCCGGAGACGACGATCATGTAGTCTCCCAGCGCCGATTTTCCGGCAATGTCGATGGTGACGATATCTTCAGCTTTGGAGTCCTCGAGGCTGGCGAGGACGGTTTCTAGGGCACGGGCGGCGGCATCGGCGCCACGTTCCGCACTCTTCGGGATAACGGCGAACGTTTTTCCCTTGGCGTGTACTGTTGTCAGTGCTTTCCCTTTCCTGGAATGACAAACTATGCACAACACAGATCCGATCGCGACCGGATCATGGTTAAGATAGGCATCAAACCATTAATGTTTCAAGACATGCTAAGGTACAGAACGGCCGAAAATCCGATCTGCCGTTCGAATTGAAGTATTTGACTGCTCGGGGCGGCCTCGTGCGGGCGGTGTACAGTTTCCATGCCGCAGCGTAAAGTGCGGCAAATTCCACGATCTCCAGATTCAATGACCGACTCAGCCGCAAAAACACTCGTGCCCGTCCTGCGAATCAGCTTCCCGGATGAGGATCGTCTCGGCCATGGCAAGATGGAACTGCTGGAGCATATCCGCCAGACCGGATCGATCTCGGCGGCCGGGCGGGCGATGGACATGTCCTATCGGCGGGCATGGCTGCTGGTCAGCGAGATGAACCGGATGTTTAACGAACAGGTGGTGGAATCGCAGCGCGGCGGGCAGAAGGGCGGCGGTGCGGTGCTGACGCCGTTCGGCGAGGAACTGCTCGAGCGTTTCCGTCGGATGGAAAAGACGGTGCGGACCAGCCTTGCTGAGGACCTCGCCTGGCTCGAGGCCAAGCGCAACCTGCAGCAGGGCGAGCGCAACTGATCAGGCCTCCAGGGCAACTGTCTTGATGACGGCGAAGACCGCCCTTCCCGGTCGAAGATCCAGACGCTCGCAGGACAGCGTCGTGATCCGGGAAAGAATGATATCGCCGCCGCAATCGAGCCGGATTTCCACCGTTCCGTCCTCGGTCGACGAGATCCCCTCTATCCTTGCTTCCAGGATATTCAGCGCGCTGAGCCCCTCGGGTCTTGCGGTCGCCAGCATGACATCGCGGGAGGGAATGCGGATGCGGACCGATTTGCCGGGCGCAAGGGCAGCGCCCGGAATATGGAGCTGACAGGATTTCAGCGCCACCGTCGATAGACGATGACTCACATCGAAGCTTTCCACTGTGCCTTCCAGCAGTGCGCCGGCCTCGCGCCGGTCGGAGATGGTGGAGGGGCGGCTCAATATGTCGACGGCGGGGCCTGTCGCTTCCACCTTGCCGTCACGCATGACGACGACCTGGTTTGCCAGCCGCGCCACCTCGGCGATCGAGTGGCTGACATAGACGATCGGGATGTCGGTCTCGTCGCGCAACCGCTCGAGATGAGGCAGGATCTCGGCCTTACGCAGCTCATCGAGGGCGGCGAGCGGCTCGTCCATCAACAGCAGGCGCGGCGAGGAGAGAAGCGCGCGGCCGATGGCGACGCGCTGCTTCTCGCCGCCTGAGAGTTTCGAGGGGCTGCGCTCCAGCAGCGCCTCGATGCCGAGCAGGTCGACGATGTGGTCGAAGCTCTCGCCGCGCGCCGTTCTCGCCGCGAACCATCGCCCGTAGAACAGATTGGCGCGAACGCTGAGATGTGGGAAAAGCCGCGCTTCCTGGAAGACATACCCGAAGCGGCGGCGATGTTTCGGGACGAAGATGCCGGTTGCGGTTTCGGTCAGGGGCTCGCCGTCGAGGACGACGCGGCCTTGGTCCGGGCGGGCAAGGCCGGCGATGATGCGGATCATCGAGGTCTTGCCGGAGCCGGAGCGGCCGAACAGCGCGGTGACGCCACGTTCGGAGGTGAAGGCGGCATCGAGCGAAAAGGCGCCGAGCCGCTGTTTTGCCTCGACGATCAGCGTCATTCCGGATCGATCCTCCGGCCTGCGAGATGGGCGAGGAATTCGGAGGCGAGCAGGGCGGCCATGGAAATGACGACGGCGACGAACGTCAGGCGGAGCGCGCCGGCATCGCCGCCCGGCACCTGGGTGAAGGTGTAGATCGCCGACGACAGCGTCTGGGTTTCGCCGGGAATGTTGGAGACAAAGGTGATCGTTGCGCCGAATTCGCCCATCGCCTTAGCAAAAGAAAGGATCATGCCGGCGATGATGCCGGGCAGGGTCAGCGGCAGGGTGATCGTCAGGAAAACCCAGGCAGGGCCGGCGCCGAGCGTTCCGGCCGCCTCTTCCAGCTTGCGGTCGACCGCCTCGATCGACAGGCGGATGCTGCGCACCATCAGCGGAAAGGCCATGATGGCGCAGGCCAGTGCAGCACCCGTCCAGCGGAAAGACAAGACGATGCCGAAATACTGGTCGAGCAGGCTGCCGATCGGACCGCGGCGGCCGAACAGGATGAGGAGAAGAAAACCGGTGACGACCGGGGGCAGGATCAACGGCAGATGAACGACGCCATTCAGCACCGACTTGCCCCAGAAGCGGCCGCGGGCAAGCAGCAGGGCGACGAGGATGCCGAAGGGCAGGCTCGCCAACATGGCGACAATCGAGACGCGCAGGCTGAGCAGGATCGCCGTCCATTCCTCATTGCTCAAGCCCAATATGTTCAAATGCGATGGTCTCCCTGGAAATCCGGCATCACCCGATGCCTGCCCCTCATCCGCCTGCCGGCACCTTCTCCCCGCTCGCGGGGCGAAAGGGAATAGCCGCACCCTCTCCGTCCCTCGCTAACGTCTCGCTGGGCACGTCCCCTCGCCCCGTTTACGGGGAGAGGGTTAGGGTGAGGGGCAACATCGGCACGAACCAGACTGCTATCTGCGGCTCGCCTTATTGAGTCTTCACGCTAAGCGGTCACTGTCGATTCCGCAATCATCTCAACTTCTCAATCATTTCAGGATGGTGAAACCCTGCGCCGTGAAGAAGGCGGCCGCCTTGTCCGATTTCAGAAAATCGAGATAGGCTGATGCATCCGAGTTCTTGCTCTCGGCGAGGATTGCAATCGGATAGATGATCGGGGGATGGGACTCGGCGGGGAAAGTGCCGACGATGGCGACACCCTTATCGGCTGCGGCATCCGTCTGGTAGACGATGCCATAAGGCGCTTCGCCGCGGGAGACGAGGGCCAGGGCGGCGCGCACGCTTTCAGCGCCGGCAACCTTGGTTTCGACCGATTTCCAGACGCCGAGCTTTTCGAGCGCGGCCATGCCGTATTTGCCGGCCGGAACCGATTTCGGCTCACCCATGGCAAGCTTGCCGTCACCGAGGAGTCCGGCAAGATCGAAGCCCTGTTTGATCTCAACCGGCTTTGCCTTGTCCTTTTCGGCAACGAGCACGATCTTGTTGCCGAGCAGATTGGAACGGGTATCGGCTTTAATTAGGTTCTTCTTGGCGAGATAATCCATCCAGTCGAGGTCGGCCGAGATGAAGATATCGGCGGGTGCGGCACTTTCGATCTGCTTGGCCAGCGCGCCGCTCGCCGCATAGGAGGCGACGGCTTCCTTGCCGCTTTCCTTTGCCCAGGCGGCATTGGCGGCGTCGAGCGCATTCTTGAGGCTCGCCGCCGCAAAGACGGTGAGCTTTTCGGCTGCGGCGGCAGGCGCCGGCAGCGCTGTCGCGCCAAGCCAGAGGCCGGCGATCGCAGCGGTTGCCAGTTTCATCCATTGGCGGCGGTTTTGCATGACTTGTTCCCCAGGGTTCGAAATATTGCGACGAATATAACGGGCGAGGCATCTTGGCTAGGGATATATCCAGGAAAATATAACCGTATCGGGTGCTCGCGTTCGCAGCGGCGCAATGTTCACGCATTCGTGAGGTGCATGGCTTCCGGCGAAAGTCAGATCAGCATGGCGAAAATACCCAGAGTCAGTTTGCCAACCGCAAGGACTCCGGGCAGCGGGGGACGTTTCCTTAATTTTTGCTAATAAAAGCGGCAATGATGAAGCCAAATCCGCCTCGAGATTTGCGCACAATGCATTGCTGCAATGCACCAATCGATGTTCATCTTCCTGCGAAATATGGTACAACATACTCATCGAACGGCTTCTCCTCCTCCCATAGCCGTTCGATAGGGTCGACAACACTCCTCCTCCCAGTTGTCGATCGAGTTTATAAGCCCGACGGATCCTCCCCCGTCGGGCTTTCTCGTTTTCGGGATCTTCTGAAATCAGGCCGGCGCATGCGTCTTGCTGGGCGGCGGCGCTCTATTCGACGTCGCCGTGCGACGAGCCGTTGCGGATTGCCGTCGAGCTCAGGCCGGAGCGTGGTCCGTGGATGAAGGTCCAGGCCGGTGCACGTTTCTTCCAGAGAACACGGGCATCATCCTCGTCGACACGGGCGAAATCGAAGGTCCTGGCCATTTTCGAGGACAGGAAGGACAGCGTCGCGCCCGGCCGATCGATCACCGCGATCGGGAAGGTGCGGGCAATTTCCTGCCATTTCTGCCATTTGTGAAAGGTCTGCAGGCTGTCTGCGCCCATGATCCAGATGAAATGCACATGTGGATTACGCGCCTTGACGCGGGCAAGCGTGTTGGCGGTGTAGCTGGTGCCGAACGCCTGTTCGAAGGCGGTGACCTTGATGCGGGGATCGGCGGCAACACGTTCGCTTTCGGCGAGGCGCTCGGCGAGTGGTGCGAGCTGGTTGCGGCTCTTTAGCGGATTGCCCGGGGTGACCATCCACCAGAGCTGGTCGAGGCCGAGCCGCTTGAGAGCGATTTCGGCGACGAGCGCGTGGCCCTGATGCGGCGGATTGAACGAGCCGCCGAACAGACCGACGACCATGCCGCGCTCGCTGTGCGGCATGCGGAGATAGTGCCGGTCCACATTCTCGATCGCTACGTCAGGCTCGGTCGTCACGTCAGGGCCGCGTCTGTCCGGCACCGTGCACCCGATATTTGAAAGAGGTGAGCTGTTCGACGCCGACGGGGCCACGGGCATGCATCTTGCCGGTGGCGATGCCGATTTCCGCACCCATGCCGAACTCGCCGCCATCGGCAAACTGTGTCGAGGCATTGTGGAGCAGGATCGCCGAATCGACTTCGGTGAAGAAACGCGCCACGACGTCGGGGTCCTCGGCGATGACGGCCTCGGTGTGGTTCGAGGAATATGTCTGGATATGGGCGATAGCGCCCGATATGCCGTCGACGACGGCAACCGAAATGATCGCGTCGAGATATTCGGTCGACCAGTCCTCCTCGGTCGCGGGCTTCAAACCCGGTGCGACCTTCAGCACTGTTGGCGAAGCGCGGATCTCGCAGCCGGCCTCCGTCAGAACCTCGAGCAGCGGCGTCAAATGCGTACCGATCGCGGCGCCATCGACAAGCAGGGTTTCGGCTGCGCCGCAGATGCCGGTGCGGCGCATCTTGGCATTGACGATGATCCTCTTCGCCATCTCGATATCGGCCGAGGCATCGACATAGATGTGGCAAAGGCCTTCGAGATGGGCAAAAACCGGCACGCGGGCCTCGCTCTGCACGCGGGCAACCAGGCTCTTGCCGCCGCGCGGCACGATGACGTCGATTGCCCCGTCGAGGCCACGCAACATGGCGCCGACGGCGGCTCGATCGGTGACCGGCACGAGCTGGATAGCATGCTCTGGAAGTCCCGTCGCCTTCAGGCCCTCGACCAGGCAGGCATGAATAGCCTGCGATGAACGGCGCGAATCCGAGCCGCAACGCAGGATGACGGCATTGCCCGCCTTGAGGCAGAGGGCGCCGGCATCCGCGGTGACGTTCGGCCGGCTTTCGAAGATCACGCCGATGACGCCGAGTGGCGTACGGACACGCTCGATCTTCAGCCCGTTTGGCCGGTCCCAGGCAGCGATGACTTCGCCGACCGGATCGGCAAGGGCGGCGATGGCGCGGATTCCCTCGGCCATTTCGGCTATGCGTTTGTCGTTCAACGTCAGCCGGTCAACGAAGGAGGCAAGCATCTCGGTGCCTTCGATGTCCTTCAGGTCTTTGGCGTTCTCGGCAAGAATATGCGCCTTGTTCGCCAGGATCGCATCGGCCATGGCATTCAGCGCCCTGTTCTTGGCCTCGGTGGACGCAAAGCCCAGCGGTCGTGCGGCAGCCTTTGCCTTGCGGCCGATGTCGTTCATCAGCAAGTCAATGTCAGGGCCTGGCGCAACGGTATCAAGCATAGCTCGCGTCCTTCTTCTGCCTTTCCGATTTCGAACCGATCTGCGCGGTCATCACCATGTCGTCGCGATGGACCATGGCGGCGCGCCCGGCATAACCGAGGATGGCCTCGATCTCCGCCGACTTGCGGCCGGCAATCCGACGGGCGTCGTCGGCATCGTAGCTTACAAGGCCGCGGGCGATCTCGCGGCCGGCCGGGCCGATGACCGCCACCGTATCGCCGCGGCTGAAGAGGCCGGAAACGCTGCGAACGCCAGCAGGAAGCAGGCTCTTGCCGGCGCCGAGGGCTGTGACGGCGCCGTCATCGACATGCAGTTCGCCGGCCGGTTGCAGCTGCCCAGCAATCCAGGTCTTGCGGGCGGTAACGGGTGTGCCCGACGGCGCAAACCACGAGGAACGCGCGCCGTTTTCGATTGCCGACAGTGGGTTGTCGGTCTTGCCGGAGGCGATGATCATGGCGCAGCCTGATGCCGTCGCAATCTTGCCGGCGTCGATCTTGGTGCGCATGCCGCCGCGCGAAAGCTCGGAGGCCGCACCGCCGGCCATTGCCTCAATCTCCGGGGTGATTTCAGCAATCGTTTCCAGGAACGTCGCGTTCGGATCGAGATGCGGCGGCGCGGTGTAGAGGCCGTCGATATCGGAGAGAAGAATGAGCAGATCGGCGCCGGTCATCGTCGCGACGCGGGCGGCCAGGCGGTCATTGTCGCCATAGCGAATCTCGCTGGTGGCGACGGTGTCGTTTTCATTGATGATCGGCACGGCGCCGATTTTCAAAAGCTGATTGATGGTGGCGCGTGCATTGAGATAACGGCGGCGCTCCTCGGTATCGCCGAGCGTCAGCAGGATCTGGCCGGCGACGATCTCGTCGCGTGACAGGCTTTCCGACCAGGCACGCGCCAGCGCAATCTGGCCGACGGCCGCCGCCGCCTGGCTTTCCTCCAGCTTCAGCGCGCCCGAGGGCAGGTCGAGCACCGAGCGGCCGAGCGCGATTGCGCCCGAGGAGACGACGAGCACGTCGATGCCCTTGGCCTTCAGGCCTGCGATATCGGCGCACATGGCGTCGAGCCAGGCTTTCTTCAGCCCGGCCTTGCGGTCGACCAGAAGCGCAGAGCCGATCTTGATGACAATGCGGCGGTAGCGGCCAAGCGGCTTACGGCTGGTCATCGCCCTCGTCCCCACCCTTGTCCTCGCCCTCATCGGTGACGACCATGTCGCGATGGCGCAGCTTCGGCACCTTGGCCGGCTTCTCCTCGGTATTGGCTTCGACGATGATGTCGCGCAGCGCACGCAGCACCTCGGTCATGCCCTTGCCGGTGACGGCCGAAATCTGGAACGGCGTCTTGCCGCAGGCCTTGGCCAATTCCTTGGTCTTCTTTTTCAATTCGGCATCATCGAGCACGTCGATCTGTGATAGCGCCACGATTTCAGCCTTGTCGGTCAGATCGTTTCCATAGGCTTCGAGCTCGTGCTTGACCGTCTTATACGCCTTGCCGACCTTTTCCTCCTGGGCGGAGATGAGGTGGAGCAGCACGCGGGTGCGCTCGACATGGCCGAGGAAACGGTCGCCGATGCCGACACCTTCATGGGCGCCTTCAATCAGGCCCGGAATGTCGGCAAGGATGAATTCGCGCTCGTCGATGGTGGCGACGCCGAGATTGGGATGCAGCGTCGTGAAGGGATAGTTGGCGATCTTCGGCCGTGCGCGGGTGACTGATGCCAGGAAGGTCGACTTGCCAGCATTCGGCATGCCGACGAGGCCGGCATCGGCGATCAGCTTCAGGCGCAGCCAGATGGTCTTTTCCTCGCCAGGCAGACCGGGATTGGCCCAATCCGGCGCCTGGTTGGTCGAGGTTTTGAAATGGGCGTTGCCGAAGCCGCCATTGCCGCCATGGGCAAGACAGTAACGCTGGCCTTCGACAGTCAGGTCGCAGATCAGCGTTTCCTGGTCTTCCTCGAAGATCTGGGTGCCGACCGGAACTTTCAGCGTCACGTCGCTGCCGTTGGCGCCGGTGCGGTTCCTGCCCATGCCATGGGTGCCGATCGTCGCCTTGAAATGCTGCTGAAAGCGGAAATCGATCAGCGTGTTCAAGCCGTTCACGGTCTCGACCCAGACGTCACCGCCGCGTCCGCCGTCGCCTCCGTCAGGGCCGCCGAACTCGATGAATTTCTCGCGTCGGAAGGAAACGCTGCCGCCGCCGCCGTCCCCGGACTTGATATAGACCTTTGCTTCGTCGAGAAATTTCATTTTACTTCCAATATTCAGTGGCAGTTGGACGGCCGTCTTGGCCCATTCGATATAGGCGGTTCCGACGGAGGTCAAAGATTATCGTGAATTTTGCGAGCTATAACATACAGTACGGCTTCGGTCTCGACGGCAGATACGATCTGGCGCGCATTGCCCGAAGTCTCGAGGGAGCCGATGTCATCGCGCTGCAGGAGGTGACTCGCGGCTTCTCGCGCAACGGTTTTGCCGACATGGCAGCCGATGTTGCAGCCTTCTTTCCCGACTATTTCTGGGTGTATGGGCCGGCTTGCGACATGCATGTCGAAGCTGATGAAGGCGGGCTGCAGCCGGCGCGCGGCACGCGATTCCAGTTCGGCAACATGGTGCTGTCGCGCTGGCCTGTTGTCTCGACCCGGACGCTGCTTCTGCCGCGCAGCCGGACGATCGGCAAGATCAACCTGCAGCGCGGCGCAACCGAGGCGGTGATCGACGCACCCGGCGGTGCGATCCGCGTCTACTCCGTGCATCTCGACCATGTCTCCGCCGACGAGCGCATCCGCCAGCTGCAATTTTTGAACGCGCATATCAATGCCTTCGTCCAGGGGGGTGGGTCGCTGACCGGGGGTGGTGAATTTGATCTGCCGGAGCCGCCGCTGCCGGAGGATTACGTCATCATGGGCGATTTCAACATGGAGCCGGAATCGCCGGAATATTGCGCGCTTGCCGGTGCTGGCGGCGGATATTACGGCCGCGTGGCGAGGATCGGCACGCCGGTCGACGCTTTTGCGGCGCTGCAGGCTTACTCTCCGGAGAGCTACAGCTGGATGGATCCCGAAGATCACGGCAAACGCATGCATCTCGATTATTGCTTCGTCAGTTGCGGCCTGCAGAGCCGGTTGAAATCCGCCCGGATCGATACGCAATCCGTCGGTTCCGATCACTTCCCTCTATGGGTCGAGATCGGCGTTTGATGGAGACGCCGCCACTACGGCGACGTCTGCTTTCTAGACCTGGAGCATGATGTTGTCCGAAAACCGCATACACTTTTCGGCATCATGCTTACAGCGCCGCGCGTCTTTTCAGACGCGCAAAGGACGCTGTAACACTTTGAATGCTGCATAATTTATCCTCAAATCGATTCCGATTTAAGGAATTATGCAGTCAGGCGACCTTCCGCGGCTGCAGCATGCCCGGCTGCAGCACGGTTTCGATGTGCGACACCATGGTATTGCGGGCGAAACAATAGATTTCGCCGCAGCCCGTCATGTGGAAACCGAGCTTCTCCTGCAGTCGCAGCGAAGCCGGGTTGTCGGCGAAGACGCCGGAATGAACCGGCGTCTCCGGCATGCGGCGCGAGAAGCGCTCGATGATCGCCGCCACCGCCTCACTCATATAGCCGCGCCGCCAGTAATAGCGGTTCAGCCAGTAGCCGAGGTGCCAGCGACCGTGGCGCAGCTCGATCGAGACGTTGCCGATATGGACGTCGTCCTTATCGGTGATCGCCAGCGGCCAGTCGGGCAGGGTGCCCGAGGTGACCGGGATCAGCCAGTCCAGCGCATCCTGCCGGTCGAACGGCGCGGGTACGCGGGACAGCATGCGCGTGACCGCGAAATCGGAAAGCGATTCCGCGATCGCAGGCGCATCGCTCAGCCTGTGGGGGCGGAGCGTCAGCCGGGCGGTCGAGATAACCGGCGCGGGGCCGGGCATCATCGGCCTGGCCTCCGGCCTTTGCAGCGCAGTCGTGCTCATGCGATGTTCCCCCAGCTTCGGAGGGACATCCAGGTCTTGCGGTCGAGCCTGTACCATTCGACCGGCACGTTGCTGCCGAGCGCCAGCGAGGCTGCGAGCCCCGAACCCTGGAACTGAAAGCCGCACTTCTGGATGACGCGGCGCGAGGCGACGTTCATGACCCGGCAACGGGCATCGATCTGATCGACGTCCTGACGGGTTCTGAACACCATATCCACCAGGGCATGGCAGGCCTCGGTCGTATAACCCTTGTTCCAATAGGGCTCGCCCAGCCAGTAGCCGATCTCGACGGTCTTGCCGTCTGTCTGCGGCTCCACACCGCAGCAGCCGATAAAGGCGCCGTTTTCGGCCTTGGTGATCGCATAGACGCACTTGCCAATCTCGCCATTTTTCGTGCGACGCACGAAGTCAGCAGCATCATCGGCGGTATAAGGGTGCGGCATACGCGATACCATGGTGGCGACTTTGGCGTTATTGGCGAGATGGGCAAGGGCGTCGATGTCTTCTTCGTGGGGCGCGCGCATGACGAGCCTTTCCGATAACAAGACAGGGCAATCGGTCCTTAACCGTTCCGGCCTCAGCCGCTCCGTGGAAGACCGCTGGTCTTCCTGGGGAGACCGTG
Organism: Rhizobium sp. CRRU65; assembly: GCF_048551595.1. Lineage (NCBI taxonomy): Bacteria > Pseudomonadati > Pseudomonadota > Alphaproteobacteria > Hyphomicrobiales > Rhizobiaceae > Rhizobium > Rhizobium sp. CRRU65. Next base: position 139,259 of record NZ_JBLYZH010000003.1, read on the forward strand.
ATTGGTCTACCCTTAACAATTCGCCTTGCATGGTTCAGTCCTCCTTGAGGGGTAAAGAAAAAGGGGAGATGGCGCCCCATCTCCCCTGTTTTCTAGACTGAACCTGATACGGCCAGCCGGGTCGATGAGACGCCGGCTGTTTTTGAGCGCTACCGGCTTATTCCGCTGCTTCCGCTTTCGGCATGACAGACACGTAGACGCGACCGTTGGCCTTGGTTCGGTAGTTCACATTGCCGGCGGTAAGCGCAAAAATCGTGTGATCCTTGCCGAGGCCGACGTTGGAACCCGGATGCCACTCAGTACCGCGCTGACGCACGATGATGTTGCCTGCGATGACGGCTTCGCCGCCGAACTTCTTCACGCCAAGGCGCTTGGACTGAGAATCGCGACCGTTGCGCGATGAACCGCCAGCTTTTTTGTGTGCCATTGGAGTTCTCCTTTAAACCTTGTCCCGTTGATCTTACTTGGCAGCCACGATGTCCGTGATACGGACGACCGTGTGATGCTGACGATGGCCGCGCGAACGCTTCGAATTCTGACGGCGGCGCTTCTTGAAGGCGATGACCTTCCTGCCGCGGTTCTGTTCGACGACTTCTGCCTTGACAGAGGCGCCGGTTACGAAGGGCGCACCGATCGCAGCGTCGGCGCCTTCGCCGATCACGAGCACTTCGGTGAATTCAATGGAGTCGCCAGCGGTGGCTTCCAGCTTTTCGATGGTCAGCACGTCGTTGGCTGCCACACGGTACTGTTTACCGCCGGTCTTGATGACTGCGAACATTTTTTATCCTTTCATGTTCGTTCCAGCGCTCCCCGCTAATTGAGCAGGTGGCTGTCTTTTTATCAGTCGAAGTTAAGCAGGGATTTCAGAGGTCTAATCCTCGAACTCTTCCTGCCGGTGAAGCCCCGCGCGAGCGCGGGACAGCTAAGGCGCGGATTTCTCCAAACCTATTGCGCAGCCGAGATACGCGAGTGACAAAAAGGTGTCAAGGCAAAAGGATGGAATGCTTCGACTTTTCGGCTTGCCAGCCTGTCATTTGCCCGTTATGAGAACGCCCGCGCCGAACAAGCGCCGACCAGACCGCGGAGAGGTGGCAGAGTGGTCGAATGCACCGCACTCGAAATGCGGCATACCTGCAAGGGTATCGTGGGTTCAAATCCCACCCTCTCCGCCACACGCCCTAAAGCGGTAAGCCGGGTAAAATGGTCCGCTTTTGATCAGATCGTAGTCGAATTTTTCTTCAAAATTTCAAATCTGCCAAGGCTTTAGCGAATCGGCATATTTCACCTGTATATCACTGATATAAAAGGCTTTTTCACAATGTCTCTTCCGAGCGAAATTTGAGTCAGGCAGTTCTGAGTCATCGCAATGCATGACGGAGAGCACTCTTATGTCAGCCATCCCACCCGCAGCTTTAACAATCGATCAAGCGACGAAATACCTTGCAGTTCAAGGGCTCAGATCTACCGCTTATTTCGACAGCATCCGCTTTCTAATGAGCAGCGGCAATATCGTTTCCGGACGTTTCCGGGTCTACGGCATCAGGAAGGGCTGCCAGTCATGAAAAAATACGTTGGCGACAAGCACGGCGCGCTGCAGGGCGGCGTCAGCGAGCTCGCGCGCTTGTTCACTAGCCGCGGTCTCTCGACTTAATCTGGGAAGCTGTCGCCCGTGGCGGGCCGGGCCAGACGCCGGCCGCCCTTCCTCGTGGTGGCGTGCCGCAATAGTTGCCAAATAATTCCGGGGTTTAGAGTTCGGGACGCTAGCGACTCAAATCGATATCTTTAACGTGCCGTCTGGAACAATTTTGCGCAGGATACAACAATGCCGATCGTTACCGGGCCGAACTTGTTCGAGCAACTCAAGGCGGCCGTTTCGAAATCTGTGAGTGTTAGGCTCGCTATCGCATTTTGGGGTGGCGGTGCGGTCGACGCTATAGGCCTCACAGCAGGCCACAAGATCGAAATAATATGCAATCTCGAGATGGGTGGCACGAACCCCGACGAGATTGAAGAGATTATCCGCCTGGGGGCCAAAGTTCACGCTCACAAGACACTTCACGCGAAAATGGGAATAGCTAGCAACTTCGGTTTCCTTGGCTCGTCGAACGCGTCCGCTAATGGCCTGGGTCTGCAAGGAGCGGAAGCTCGCGCGTGGGAAGAGCTGAATGTCATTTTTGAGAACGCCGCAGACATCGACCGGCTCAACGTCGAATTCGCCCGGCTAAAGAGTGAGGCCGGCGATCCGCTTAAAATCGGCGACCATAGGATAACGTTGGCTCGCGAGCGGTGGCAAATTAGAAAAACGCACTTTCCGCCACCATCGACGAAAGAACCAACCCGGTCAGTGCTTGAGCTTCTCAAATCGGATCCAGAGAGCCTCAAGGGAAAGTTTGCTTATCTTGCCATCTCTCTACCAGTCGAAGGGGAGGATGCTGCGCGGTTTGCGAATGCCGAGGAAGCCGTGAGAGAAGAATTTGGCAAGGACTACAGCGTTTATCGCCATTGGCCGGACTTGCCGACCAACGCGTTCCTTCTGGACTTCACCATTAATCAGCGGACCGCGTCCTTCAATGGGATATGGCGTCGCGAGCCCGCTCTAGATAAGCCTGGGGATAAGGAAACACAGGTCTGCCGTCGGATACGACGGTCTGAAGAGGATTTTCCGATCGTCACGAAAGAGGATGAGGCAACGTTGCGGGCCGCTGTATTGAGCTATTGGCGAGCTCAACGCTCGGAGAGGCAGGTAGCAACCGCCATAGATCTTTATGAATTCGGGAGGTACTGGTTGTCGGTATGATACGACGCGCTGTGATTGGGTTGATCCTGCTTAGCTTCATGACCATTCCCGTTTCCGCACAAGAGACGGTCACAGGGCGGGCCTCAATTGTCGACGGCGACACGATCGACATCAGCCGGCGCGCGAATTCGTCTGAACGGCATCGACGCGCCTGAGAGCTGGCAGAAGTGCCGGCGCGCGGACGGTTCGGAATATCGGTGCGGCGCCGCGGCAGCCTTCGCGCTCGACGAGTTCCTGGCCGCGTCGCGCCCGACGCGATGCGAGCCGGTCGACGTCGACCGCTATCACCGGATCGTTGCCAACTGCTTCCGCGCCGATGGCCAGAACGTCAACGCCTGGCTTGTCCGCACCGGCAACGCCGTGGATTGGTTTCGCTACAGCCACGGCGCATTCGCCGCCGAGCAGGCCGTCGCGGTGGCGGAAAAGCTTGGAATCTGGCGGGGTCGATTCGATTTACCGTGCGAAGCACGAGCTTCGCGCAGTCATCAAGGTGCAAGTTGTTAAAGGAACGATCTTGCTCCGGAACATGAGCAACTGTACTGGGTTACACATAAACCGAATGTTAGCGCTACGAGGCTACCATATTGCGCGACCATTGCTCTAGGATGGAACATGTTTGCACCACTTCACGCTGATCACTCCATCTCTGAGCTGATATTCTTTTTTGAGTTTCAGAAACCTCTTCAGCCTGCCTCTCTTGATGCGTTGATTGCAAATCACGGAGAAGTCGCGGCTGACCTTCCGGGTCGGGAAGATATGAACGGCATTCAGTTCGAACAAGGCCCGGATGGATTTCACCAGTCCACCATACAAGGCGAAGAATGGAAGCGTTACAAGCCAGATGGCTCGGTTGATTGGGTCGCCAGGATTGGCGCCGACGCGGTCTCGCTTCATGCGCTTCAGTATGAAGGCTGGAGTGGAACTTGGGGTAAAGCCCGCAAACTTCTGCAAGGCATTCTGCGCGGCGTCAGTTTCAAAGAAAATCTGCCGAGATCTGTCGGGCTTCGCTATCTTGATCGCTTCATATACAAACCAACAAATAAGAATTACGATCTTTCGGTACTTTTTCAGCCCGGCTCGCCTTATATTCCTGCGAACATTATCAAAGTCGCCGATAACAAATGGCACACCACCTCGGGGTGGGTTTCTCTGATGCCTGGTCGCGGGAATAATGTTCTGCAACAGCTCAATATAGACGCAATAACGCAGGCGAATGGAGTTCCTTCCGTCTCTATTCTTCACAGTATTGTGGTCAGGCTTGACGAGGGCAACGATCCGTCAGTGATGGAGCCAAATAGTACGACCGGCGCTTACTCCGACTTCATTTCAGACGCGAAGAATTGCAACCATGCGTTATTGCAAGAGCTTTTAACTGCCCCTATATTGCAGCGAATCGGCCTTGGGAAAAATACATGACATTCGCCACACTTCCTATTACGGGCGATTATACCCGGTCGTTCGATCGGCCTCAGACCTACCTCGACGCATCCTCGGCGAAGAGAACGGTATCCGCCGGTATGCGTTTCGCCGGGGCAATTATTGCGGGTACTCTAGTCACGCAGACGCCACCTTTGCGGACCGAAAATTACCTACCGGCAGTCACTGCAGTCGCCTCACCGGTGACGGCGCCAGCGATTGACGAAAAGCTGCGTTCTGATGACTTTGCGGCTTCTGTCGCCCGTATCAACGAACTTGCCACCGAACCCGATGGATGGAAGGGGCGCGGCAGCATCCGTATGTCCGACAGTGTCAAGTCCGGCGCGGTTGATTTTCTCACATGGTTTTTCGGCAGCGAGCAAAGGACGTCGCCGTTCATTGGTCTTGACGGAGACGGTGAGATTGCCATGTTTTGGAAACAGGGCAGCATAATCATGGATCTCACGATTAACGATCGGGGGACCTATTCCTATTATGCTGAAATCGGAGGGGCGCCTTATTCTGGCGAAGATATTTCAGTGGCTACGTCGTTGCCCCCTGAAGTCTTGACTGCGTTGCATATATAGGCGCAGCCCCAATGTCTGGTGAGGGAGCAGCAGCCTATCGGGGGCCAATCGTTCGCGATGAGACTATTCTTAGGGTAGTTTGGAGCCCAAAGGACGTGAACGAGACCACACGCGAGGTCATGACGTCAGCTTTTAGCTCCAACGATCTTCGGGGAATTCAAAACGGGTTCAGCGTTGATAGAAAGTGCCTTGCGACGCCCGAATTCACGAATGCTCTTTCAGAAAAGCAACTTGCACCCCCGGAGAGGATCGATGTGTGGGTTTCAGAAGCGCATAGTGATGCCGTTGTTTCCGTTGTTATCGACAGTGCAAACTGCTTTGAAGTGATAGCGACGCCCCAAAAAGCAACTAAGGAACTCCCATCTAATCCCGCGCATTCTGAGATTATAAACATAACAGGTAAAAGGGGGGATGGATTCGTAAAGAACCAGCTGCGCGTCAAATTGCAGCCGCTGTTCTCCAAGGCAGTGCCACTCGCCGACTACCAGTGGCCCAAGCAATCGGGGAACTCCTGCGCAACGGGTATCATCGCAACAGGCATCGCTTTCATTCGGAAAATGCTTAAAGGATACTTATCAATTATACGCCGAGTGTGACAACGTCCAGGTGACGTTTATTGCCATTTTCGCGCCCAAGCGCGCAATTCGAGTTTCGCCTTTTCAGGCCATTGCTTAATCGGCGGTCGGACCACGATTTTCTGGCCATCGGGCCTCCAGGCCGCATAGACCGCTTTCTGACGCGATGCGAGGAATAGCAGTCCCGCTTCATCCGAACACATATGCGGTCGGCAAGATGTGCCGACATAGTCATCGCCTTTGAATTCGCCGCCGGCGACGCCGTTCATAAGTTCCTGATACCACGCGAAATCCGGCCCGAGCAGATTCTTGATGCTGGCCACAACCCCGGCATTCGCGAATGCCTCAGAAGGACGCTTCAATTTTCGCTCGCGCAAATTGCTCCAGTCAGCTGCGGTGTTGGCTTTGAATGGCTCCGCCGCAAGTTCTGCAATGCCGTCCTTGGGCGTCCAGCTCCAGCGTTCTGAGTCATGACCTGGACCAGGGTTTGTTGAAAATAGGATGCGGTCGCCTTCCACTTGGTGTTCCACCGAAAAACAAGTGTCGATTGGTCCATCCATTTTGGGTTCGCCGCCAGGAGGGAAGGATAAGACAAAAGGCGAGCTGTCGCACGCATTGCCTCCGTTCGCGGAGTAGCCGATCAGAGCGGGCGTGCCGTCAACGATGGCGATTTCTTTGAACCCGATGATCGCGTCTTTGTGAATACTGCGACCGTCAACCTTCAATTCATTGTCGAAAGCCGTGCCTTCGACCGCGATCTCGTGCCCGGCGATCTTTTGGATGTCCACGGCAGCAGCGGCATTTGCAATAACAACAAACGCTGAGACGAAACTCAATAGGAATGACAAGCGATGCCGCATGCCTTTGCCCCTTCCAAAGCCCGTTCGCGCTGGTGACCTCATCTTTAACATCCTCCCTTGTCGGCTTTTGTCAGGTAACAGCAAAAGGTTTAGTTCGCCGCGCTTCCATAATTGGTCTATTCTACATAACATCATGTCCGCTGCAGGAGGGCTATGCGGTGTCTAAATTACGTGAGGCGGCAGCTATACTTACATTCACACTCGTAATGTTTATTTCAATAAGCTACTTCCGGCGCGACGAGGCGCCCCCACCTGAAAATAAAGAAGCAGATATCTATGGTACTGGAACGGTATTCTACAACCAGCAAAGCGCAGTTGGGGCGTCAGAGCTTGCAATTGTCCGACAGTTAGCGAAGTGGCCAATGCGGGAAGTTCAATCTTTCGTCGACGAACTGCTCGAGACCTTCAAGAAAAACGAACCATCTCCGAGAGCGGAAAAGCTGCTTAGTGTGCTGCAGGGATCGTCGGTGACCGTTGTTGACGCGTCGCACATGATCTCTGATAAAAGATCAATCGACTCGTTGGTTTCTTATCGGGAAGCGATAGAAAAAACTTATTGCCTCGACGTCGAAGTTCCACCCATCCCGTCGGACCTGGGGGGAGCGGCGACTGAACATCTGGAACCGTTTTCTATCAAAGGAAACCCCAACGTGTTCATTCTTCAGGCGATCGAGCGCTGCCAAGATAGATGGCAATCTAAAGGACTGATTAAACAGGATATAGGCCTGAAAATTGCGGCGATCGTTACCAGCCGAATTCGTGACAGCAAGGCAGCGAGGCGCTGACATTAATATCGCCCCGAGCTGCTAGAACGTTTGATGAAGTGAATGCCGCATCAGACGTTGAAATACCAATTAATGTCCGGTTGTCCTATGGACACGCCTTTTAGTTGATTTAATACTTCCATCATTAGTTGGGGCGCCTTCATGAAATCGAGAACGATAGTTGGCCTCCTTGCGGTGCTTCCGCTGGTAGGATGCGGGAACATCACGCTGCCGGCAGCGGTCAAGATGAATGATGGCCAGGCACTGATGGGCACGACGACCGCGGCCTTGAGCGGAGGCACGTTCCAGGTCGCCACACCGAAAGGCGATACCTCCTGCAGCGGGAACTATGACGCTCTCGACACTCGGCCCGTCATATCGGCACCGGTGCGCTGCTCCGATGGCCGCTACGGCACGATCTCAGTCTTGCGATCGCCCGACGGTATGAGCGGAACGGGAACCGTCACGCTCGCCGACGGCTCCCGCGGCAATATCGCGTTCGGCCGCGCTGCGCGGTGCTAGCCCCGCCCGGCTTCACCAGCGACCAGCGCTTCGTCGACCGATTGGGCAAAAGTGACGCTCCCGTCCGACAACAATGTCGCCGGCAGCACGGCCTCGCCAGTCTATGCCGTCTCGAGCACCTACGCCCCGTCGACGCGCGTCTACACCGGCAACTGCCCGACGCCGGATAGCCTCGACGCTGCTGGTCATCGCTGCGGCGCCCGAAGCGCGGCCTCTCGGCCTGGTGGCTATGATGGATATTCATCTTGGGCGAGGCCGGCGCCGAGCTATGGCGGAAGCGTCTATGTGGGCGGCTATTATCGCAAGAACGGCACGTATGTGCACAGCTACACTCGGCGACGCTAACGTGAAAGGAAAGCATCTATGAAACGTCTGTTTTTCGCAGCGTGTTTTCTCGCCGCAGTCTGCGGCAACGCTAGAGCCAGTGCGCTTGACGTCGTGATCGCTCGCATGCTCGGGACGATTACCGTGCGCGCGGAACCTTCAATGATTGAGGGACGGCTTTCCGGTTGCCAATACGTCTTCAGCGCCCTGACACAGGACTGGACCTATCGAAAAGGACAGTATCTGAAGGTCGATGGCTCGATATCCATCATCAACACCGGCAGCAACGTCGGCACCACGCTTAAGGTGGTGGTGAATGAGGTTGTTGTCTCGCCGCAAGAGGGTTTCAAGTTGGTTCCGGCGGCGCCGAGCCGTGCGTATCTGATTGGCAATGACTACCAAACCAACCTGTCGGCGTTCGTCGCGTCAACGCCGTCGGACACACCTGGTGCGCTCTTTTCGATCTTCAATATCGATCCCACGTTGGCAATCATGGCCGCCGCAGCTCAAACTAACAAAGTCACTGTCGCCTTCAATAAAGCCGGCGGTGACACTGACATTCTTCTCCCGCTTGAGCTGGATGTGAAAGCAACATCGGATGAAGGCGTTAGAACTCATTCACCGGAGACAGGGGCGAACTTCGCTAATTGCATCAGCGCGTTGGTTAAGGGTGATGGGGGTTGATGTCGTCACAGCCAACCAGCTTTACAGCAATGCCGTGAATCCTGTGGAAAGCGGCACTCGGGCGGTATCTTTGCAACCATAGGATTCGATTTTCAACCGCGAATCGCTCAAATGGTTAGGTCGACACGTGTTCGAGACGTGTCGACCCAAAGTAGTGGCAACCCGGTCAGGTTGCTGTGTGATCACCGCCGGACCTTGAGTCAAATGGCGGGAGCAGTCAAGGCCTGACCGGTCCTTTTTAGAGAGGACTGACAATGTCGAGTAAATATCCACAGCCCCACCGCCTGACGTTCGACGACGCCGTCGACGTCTGGCTTCGCCATTGGGCAGGCTGAATATCAGCACACGACCGCGGCGAGCTATGGCGTCAATCCCGGTCGGATCAATGAGATCCTTAAAGGTCATAAGCACGATGGCAGCGAAGCCGTCGCAAGATCGCGAAGGAGTGCTGCATAATGTCTCAATGGGAAATTGCGCTCGTGCGTGAGCAGGGTATCAACTTCGCGGTAGCAGCCGTCCGCGACCATGTCATCCATAATCGTCGAGAGGCTGATGGCGTGATCTCGGCTCTAGCCGTTCGGCTTGGACAGCCTGTCGTGTTGCTCGGAGCGCAGCGACACGAAACATATGGCCGGCAGGACATTGTGCGGTTCCTGCGAAATGTCCATCCGTCGCAGTTGCCTTGGCGACGTGTCACCCTGAACTCCTAACTATCCCGGGCGCGTCAAATTCGGCGCGCCCGCCCCACACTCAAAAAGTTAGCCAATAGCAGTGAAGAATTTTCAAGAAAGCATTCTGGATGCGATCGGGCGCTTCCTCATAAGCGACACGAAAAGCATCTGGAGTTTGGAGTATTGGACGACGGACAGCGGCATTACTGCCGTATCGACCTTGATTGGCGCGGTTGTCGGCGCCGGTATAGCCGGTAGTATTCAAGCGCTCGTTTCCCGCCAGGAATTCTCACGAAATAGAGCTCAAGCAGAGGGTGATAGGCTCGAAAAGCAGAAGGCAGCCGCAGTGAAGATCACTGCAAAGGTTTTTACAATTTCCAACCAGCTCTACTCCATCCTCGCAACGTTTTTAGACGCGCTTGAAGAAGCTCGGGCAGGCGGCAATCAGAATATCGCGTTATGGCAAAGATTGCTGCCAATTAGTGGCTTGCCGTTGAACCCAACCAGAATTGACGAAGACGAAATAGCGCTTCTGTTTGTGATGAGAAAGGGACAGACCGCCACCGATCTGATGCTGCTGTCGGAGAAATTTTATTCGCTAGTAGAGGCGGTGCGGACATTCAACGAGCGCCGGACGCAGCTGACCGACGTAATGCCTGCATCGATGACCGGAGCGCTTGGCACAACGATTCTAACCGAAGACCAATATCGTGCAGTCGCCCCTCGAATGCACGAACTAACCGTTCTTGCCGAGGGAATCAGTGAGGCGCTCGTCGAGGATATCGACTACACGATAGCAACTGTCGAAAAGATAGGCCAAGAGTTTGAGGCCCACTTCGGAAGGGGTGCCGTCCCAATTGCGAATTTTCCCCCAATCGTGCAAGAGCGGTTGGAGAGGTTCAAGGCTTTGATTGCTGAAAACGGATCTTCAATGGAGGCTGTACATCCATATGCCTCGTCATTCTGGACAGTTTAGTTTGTCAGATTGTTGCAGGAGGCTGGAGACAGATACGCGGGTGGAATAGTCCCTGCCACCACCAGCGTCAGCTACCGAGCGCCTTCTTCACCCAGACGCCAACCTCATCGCCGCTGCTCATGTCGGACTGTACCAGCCCGTCTATCATGAAGGTTGGCGAGACGTGGATGCCGTTCTGCCGGGCATATTTGCAGTGCCATTTGATCTCCCGGTCGAGATCCGGGATTGCGAAGGCTTCCTTCAGCTTGACGCCGCTGTAGCCTTCCAGGCGCTCGATGATCTGGTTCGGCGTCACATCCATATTCGGGCCGCCGGCATGACGCTCGAATTCGAACTCCTCGCGATGGGCGGCGATGGCTGATATCACCTTCTTTGCTGTCTGCTTGCCGCCTTCTAACGTTGAGGCTGCGATGATGCAGCGGACGAGGACGCCCGAATACATGTGCCAGGGTTGCGACTGCAGGCGGATCTTCACGGTGATCTTGTCTTCGCCGGCTTGGCTCAGCAGGTCATCGAGCTTGTTGAACGTTTTGACCGAATAGGGGCAAGTCGGCTCCAGAAAGGCTTCGAAGATGCGGGGTCCAGTGCCCCAAGTGAGCGGATCGGCATGCCAGGAAGTGGTCGTCATGGAATTCCTCCGAAGGTGAGATATCTGAAGCGACTTAGGTCACCAGGCTCCAGAAGCCATGCCTCTTGCCGTGCCGACGCTTAAGTTCTGCGACATAGATGTCATGGGGTCTTGTGTCGCCGAAGTCATTGATATGAGGCGCAAGCGATGCGCAGTCCGCAAGATGCCTCGCCGCATGCTTATAGCGGCTGGACCGGCCGCTATCGAGCGCGAAATCGATCATGGAGCGCAAGAGGATGGTTGCCGCAAGCGGATGTTTCTCCGCCAGAGCTTCGGCCGCCGCCGGCATCAGCTCATAGAGATTGCCATCCAGTTCCGCCTTCCGCCTCATCACGAGTTTTGCTGCCTCGGCCGGTGCCGGCCAAAGCAGGAAAAATGCAAGCGCCTGGTGGACGTCCGGGAAAGCCTGAGCATGGGCGAATGCCTTCTCCTCGGCCTCCAGATCGTCGAAGTCCGGCAGTCGCTTGAGGAAGGCGCGGAGATGCTGATCGTGCAGCGACTGCTCGAAGCACGTCCATCGATAGGTTTGGGCCTCCTCTCGTCGCCCCAGGGCCTCGAGCGTCTCGACGCGCGCGAGTTGCCATTCGAATGGCATGCCGGCCCGGCCTGTCGCATCGACCTCATTCAGCACCTCAAGTGCTTCCTTCGCCCGGCCGGCCGAGACCAGGCGATTGGCGATGTCGGCCGCAATCATCGGCATCTTGCGCATTTTCTCGGATTGCTGAGCGATGTAGGCATCAACATCGCCCTGGGCGTCGGCAATTTCCTGCAAGGCTATGCGCACCGTCAGATCGCGCTGAGTGCCGTAGATCTCGTCTTCGTAAAGGGGGCCCGCGCTACCCCAGCCGATGACCTGGCGCTTGTCATTCGTCGGCTTGTCTTTCGGCTCCTTGGACCATTGAACGAAGAGCGTTTTCAGGCAATCGAGACCATCCTTGCCGAGAGCTGGCGCCATTGCCGAAATCAGGTTGTCGTATTGGCCGTAACCATCGTCTTGCACGGCTTTGAACACCTTATCGGCCAGGACATTGGAGTCGATTCTGGCGGAGGCGGCGATTGCGGCAGCATCCTCGCAAGCCTGATGAAAACTTTGGATGAGAGAACTGCTGCTGTCACTGGATCTCTCAAAGATCGGATTCGCCAATGCGAGGAACTGCCATATCAGTTCGAAAGCCTCCTGGGGATCATCGGCTGCAACCGTCTCTGCGATCGTCTTGCGCTGCGTTTCCAGGTCGTTCTTCAGCGCTTTCACTTTGCGCCAGTTGATGACGGTGCGGGCGCGGGCAATGCTGACAAGTCGCTTTCGCACCTCACGCGCCACCTCGGCGCCGCCGTGATTGCCGGCAAGCTCCATTCGAAGCCGACGCTTGTGGGCAGCACTGCCCATGCTGATCTCGATCAGCAGCTCAGCAAGGCGCTGCGCACCAAGGGATTCGAGATTCGTCGCATTGAGTGTCGTCTTGGCTGCCATCGGTCATCGCTGTCGTTTCTGCGGGTGACCCTACCCTGCAGGCGGTACGAGGCCAAGGTCTCGGAATGTGTGCACGGGATAATCCCTCGGGCACCTCGGATTAGCTAAAAACTAACGCTGCCTCGTAACGACTCCTAAAGCCGGTTTTGGCACCTTGTTGCTTGTCGAATATTGCTTCCAAATTTCTCGCTGGGGTTGATTATGAGCCATAATAAAGACGCCTGGGTCAGCCAGCGCGCTTATTCACTATGGGAATCGGAAGGCAGGCCGGATGGGCGTGGGGAAAGCCATTGGGCGCAGGCGCTGAGGGAGTTCGAACAGCTGGAGCTGACGAAGGCCTCGCCTGATGGAAACGACCTCATCGAGAAGCTGAAGGCAGCCGGACGGCTGCTGCGGATTTATGACGAGGCGGCTCCCGCCGTCGAGAACGACCGGCAGATCAAGGCGGCCCGCTAAGCCATATTATCAATCCCTGGGTTGCCGAAATATTCAGCGGCATTCCAGGCGAACGACCGGTCTTCCCGGCAGGCGTCTTGCCACTTCGGTGAAACCGGCATCCAGAAACATCGAGAGCGTTCCCGGATAAAGCTCGGCTCCTTTCGAAGCGCGGGCTGCCTGGTCGACGGGGTATGCCTCGAGACATTCGGCCCCGTTCGCCGTCGCAAATTCGACGGCATGTTTCAGCAGCAGTCGCGATAATCCCTGCCGCCGGAACGGCTTGCGGACGATGAAGCAATTGATCGACCAGACCGGCTTGTCATCGACCGGCGCAAAGGGTTTTGAACGGCGCAGCCGGTCGAAAACGATGCGCGGCGCGACACCGCACCATCCGGCCGGCTCGTTCTCATGATAGCCGAGAATGCCGGGCGGGCGCGGTTCGGCGAGCAGGCTTCGGAACCAGTTGCGATTTCCCTCGCCCCATCCTGCCTTGTAGTCGGCATTCGGAAGATACCAATAGGCGCAGCGACAATTCCGGCCGTCGGCGCAATCGTCGAAGACCGCTTCTATATCGGCCAGGCGGCCGGCGGTGGCGGGGAAGAAAGAGAAGCGATCCGGCATCCGGGCAAGTTATGGCGCGGGCCGACGATCGGCAAGCGGTCGCCCGCGTGCGGCTCGTCCCGACGTTACTGGCGTGCGGCCCAGCTCAGGCCGCGTCGCAGGATGAGGGGCATGTAGGGATGGTCGAATTCGGCCGCGACATGGCCGAGGGCGGAATAGAAGATGCGGCCGGCGCCGAAATGGCGCTTGAAGACGACGGGCATCACCACATTGCGGGCCGCCGGATCGTAGGCGCCGGTGAAGGTGGTGGTCGCGAGGATTTCGACGGTCGGATCATAATGGAGATAATATTGCTCCGAACGATAGTCGAAATCGGGAATGCCCTCCATGACGGGATCGTCCTGGCGGGTGACGGCAACGCGAAAGTCGATGATATTGCCGGGATGGGCGACCCAGGTGACGCCGGAGATATAGCGGAAAGGCGCGCTTTCCTTGAAGGACGTGGCGAGCGCGCCGTGATGGCCGGCAAGTCCGAGCCCGCCGCGCACCGCTTCGACGAGGCCGATGGCATGCTCCTTCTCAAGCTTTTCGCCGGTAATGATCGGCACCAGCAGATCGGCTTTCGCCAGCGTCGGAGATCCGAATACGCCGAGATCGCCGGTCACCTCGACGGTAAAATCGTCCTCGCGCAAGAGATCGGCGACGATATCGGCACATTGCTCCGGCTCATGGCCTTGCCAGCCGCCCCAAACGACCAATGCCTTCCTCATTCGCGCTCTCCTGTCTGATGGCTGCGGACCGTTGATCATCACATGGTGGTGCAAGCGCCTTAGATCGGGCCGCTATGCAAATCACGCGAATAATTTATGCTTCCTTCTGATCCGGCATATATTGCGCAGGCGGATCGCACCCGGTCGAACGTGGCTTCGGCATTTGACGTATTGTCCGTTGACGCCGATCGCAGTTCCTTCTTTTTATTGACGTGTATCTCGTCTAGGTTTCTCCCATCTCTCAACGAAAAATAAGGGTGGTGCATGGCAGGTGAAACGGTTCTTGTCGTCGGCGGCGCCGGCTATATCGGCTCGCATACGTGCCTCGACCTGGCGAACAAGGGCTATACGCCTGTCGTCTTCGACAATTTTTCGAACGGCCATCGCGAGTTCGTCAGATGGGGGCCGGCCGAGGAAGGCGATATTCGCGATCGCACCCGGCTGGACGCGGTGCTGGCCAAACACAAGCCGGCGGCGATCCTGCATTTCGCGGCGCTGATCGAGGTCGGCGAATCGGTCAAGGATCCGGTTTCCTTCTACGAGAACAATGTGATCGGCACTTTGACACTGCTTTCGGCGGCACAGGCGGCCGGCATCAACGCCTTCGTATTCTCCTCCACCTGCGCCACCTACGGCCTGCCGCAGAGCGTGCCGCTCGACGAGACGCACCGGCAGGTGCCGATCAATCCCTATGGGCGGACGAAATATATCGTCGAACAGGCGCTTGCCGATTACGACCATTACAGGAGCCTGCGCTCGGTGGTACTGCGCTATTTCAATGCGGCCGGCGCCGATTTCGAGGGCCGGATCGGCGAATGGCATCAACCGGAAACGCATGCAATACCGTTGGCGATCGACGCGGCACTCGGCCGCCGTCAGGGTTTCAAGGTGTTCGGCAGCGATTACGAAACACGCGACGGCACCTGTGTGCGCGACTATATCCACGTGCTGGATCTTGCCGATGCGCATGTGCGCGCCGTCGAATATCTACTGAAGGGCGGCGATTCCGTCGCGCTCAACCTCGGCACCGGCACCGGCACGACAGTCAAGGAATTGCTCGGCGCGATCGAGGACGTATCGAACCGGCCTTTCCCGGTCGAATATATCGGCCGTCGCGAAGGCGATTCGCATACGCTGGTCGCCAATAACGACAAGGCGCGCGACGTGCTCGGCTGGGTGCCGCAATATGATCTGTCCGAGATCATCCGCTCCGCCTGGGACTGGCATGCAAAATCCAACCAGCATTGAGCCAACCAGCATCGAGAAAGCGCGCCGGCCGAACGTCCTGCTGATCACGGCGGATCAGTGGCGCGGCGATTGCCTGTCGGCTGTCGGTCATGCCTGTGTAAAGACACCTGGCGTCGATGCTCTGGCGCGGGAAGGCACCCTGTTCCGGCGGCACTATGCCGGCGCGGCGCCCTGCTCACCGGCGCGGGCCACGCTCTATACCGGTCTCTATCAGATGAACCACCGGGTCTGCCGCAACGGTTCGCCGCTCGATGCCCGCTTCGACAATCTGGCCCTGGCCGCCCGGCGGGCGGGATACGACCCGACGCTGTTCGGCTACACCGATACGGCGCCCGATCCGCGCGGGATGGATGGCGGCGATCCGCATCTAACGAGCTACGAAGGCGTGCTGCCGGGCTTTACGGCCCGCCAGCTTCTGCCCGAGCACGAAAGACAGTGGCTCTCCTGGCTCAGGTCTCGCGGCCATGCCGATGCCGTCAGCCGCGATATCCATATTCCTGTTGGTGCTGGAGCCGGAGAAATTTCAAATGCGGCGCCGGCCTATTCGCGCGACGAGACCCAAACGGCTTTCCTGGCCGGCGAGTTCATCCGCTGGATGGGCGAACAGGACAGGCCGTGGTTTGCGCATGTCTCCTTCTTACGTCCGCATCCGCCGTTCTCCGTGCCGGAGCCGTTCAACCGGATGGTCAAGCCAGGCGAGGGACCGGCTTTTGCCCGCGCGACAAACCGCGAAGCGGAACCGGTCAGCCATCCCTACCTCGCCTATGCCATGCCGCGCGCTGACAAGGGCAGCTTTATCCACGGCGCAACGGGGCCGCTCAGCGGCTGGAACGCCGAGGATTTCGCCGCGATCCGGGCGATCTATTACGGCATGATATCAGAGGTCGATGCGCAGCTCGGCCGCATCTGGCAGGCCCTCAAGGATGCGGGCGCCTGGGACGATACGCTTGTTGTCTTCACCTCTGATCACGCCGAGATGGCGGGCGATCACTGGATGCTCGGCAAGGGCGGTTTCTTCGACGGCAGCTATCATATTCCTCTGGTGATCCGCGATCCCGCAAGCAGTGCTGCGGGTGGGGTCGTCGACAAATTCACCAGCGCTGCGGATATTTTTCCGACACTTTGCCAAAGGTTTGGCATCGACGCGAAGAACGGGCTCGATGGCCGGTCGCTCATGCCGTTCGTCAGGGGTGGCAGCGGAAAGGGCTGGCGGGACGCGGCATTTTGGGAATTCGATTTCCGCGACATTGCGCATGGTGAGGCCGAGCAGCATTTCCGGCTGCGGTCCAACGAATGCAATCTCGCGGTGATCCGCGACGGGCGGTTCAAATATGTGCATTTCACCGCCTTGCCGCCGCTGCTCTTCAATCTTGCCGACGACCCGATGGAACTCGACAATGTCGCGGCGGATCCGGCCTATGCGGCGATACGGCTCGACTATGCCGAGAAGCTGCTGTCGCTCCGCGCACGCCATCTCGATCAGACGCTCGCCTATACCGAGCTGACGGAAAGAGGGCCGGTGACGCACCGGCCCTGATATTACAGCGCCGCGCGTCTTTTTCAGACGCGCAAAGGACGCTGTAACACTTTGAATCGCTCCATAATTTTATCCTTAAATCGATTCCGATTTAAGGAATTATGCAGTGGTCTAGCCGGGCCGAACCGGGGGTTCAGCCGAGCCGAACCGGGGGTTCAGCCGAGATAATCGCGTTTGCCGATCGGTGCGCCTTGGTTGCGCAGGATGGCGTGGGCCGTCGCGACATGGAAATAGAAATTCGGCAGGGCGAAGGTGGCGATATATTCGTCACCCGGCAGTACGATACCACTCTTTCCCGGCAGGGTGATCTGGCGGGTTTGCGTGCCTTCCAATGCTTCCGCCGAGAAGCCGGCGAGATAGGCTTCGGTCTTTGCCAGGCGCTCGCGCAGGTCGTCGAACGTCGTTTCGTTATCCTCGAACTTCGGGGCGTCGGTCGCCGTCAGGCGGGCGAGCGCAAATTTGGCGCTGTCGCTGGCGCGCTGATACTGGCCGGAGAGCGGCAGCATGTCGGGCGCCAGGCGAGCGGCGGCTAATATGGCGGGATCGATATTCTTTTCCTTCGCATAGGCTTCGGCCTTGTCGAGGTAGGTTTTCAGACTGGCGAGGCCGCGCTGGAACATTGGAACGGTGAGGCGATACATCGAAATGGACATTTGTCCTGTCTCCAAAATCTTCAAATGATTGGGTCGCGGCGAGAGGTCGAAGGCGCCTGCGGCCGTGAGCCTGCCTTCGATCCTCCCATAGATGGATGCTCGCTTGGTCTTTCACAACACGAGGAATGTGGGCGTCGGTCGTGAGGCCCCGTGGCATTTCGCTCTCATCCATATCTCGTCGCCGCTAAAGATACTTGACGCCGTTCCCAGAAAATGGAATGAATATTCCGCAGAACAGATTTAACGGTTTGTTTGTTCCGTTTTGCGGAGCGCCGCGGGAGAGGTGGCGCAGGGGAATTGCGGCTTCAGAGCAAATGCCTGGAGCTCCGGCGTGAGGAGGGTGCAGCCGGGCACCGCTTTGTGGAGGAAGTGAAAATGAAAAAGTTTATCCTGGGCACTGCGATGGCGCTCGTCATGTCGACGGCCGCTCACGCGGAAACTGTCGGCGTCTCGATGGCGAAATTCGACGACAATTTCCTGACGGTTCTGCGCAACGGCATGACCGATTATGCAAAGACACTGAGCGGTGTGACGCTGCAGGTCGAAGACGCACAGAACGACGTTTCCAAGCAGCAGAGCCAGATCCAGAATTTCATCGCCTCCAAGGTCGATGCGATCATCGTCAACCCTGTCGATACCGATGCGACTACGGCAATGTCGAAGCTCGCGGCCGATGCCGGCATCCCGCTGGTTTACGTCAACCGTCAGCCGGTCAACGTCGACACGCTGCCGGACAAGCAGGCCTTCGTCGCATCCAACGAACAGGAATCCGGCACGCTGGAAACCAAGGAAATCTGCCGCATTCTCGGCGGCAAGGGCAAGGCCGTCGTCATCATGGGCGAGCTTTCCAACCAGGCTGCGCGCATGCGCACCCAGGACATCCACGACGTCATCAAGACGGATGAATGCAAGGGCCTGGAGATCGTCGAAGAGCAGACGGCCAACTGGGACCGCACCCAGGGCGCCGACCTGATGACCAACTGGCTCTCGAGCGGCATCGAATTCGACGCCGTGATCGCCAACAACGACGAAATGGCGATCGGCGCCATTCAGGCGCTGAAGGCGGCCGGCAAGGATATGACCAAGGTCGTCGTCGGCGGCGTCGACGCCACGCAGGATGCGCTTGCCGCCATGCAGGCGGGCGATCTCGACGTCACGGTGTTCCAGGATGCCGCCGGCCAGGGCAAGGGCTCGCTCGATGCAGCGCTCAAGCTCGCCAAGGGCGAAAAGATCGAGAAGAAGGTCTACATTCCCTTCCAGCTCGTCACACCTGCCAACGTCAAGGACTTCGTCACCAAGAACTGAGGCGAACGCTAAGAGGATGCGGGCTTTGTCCGCATCCTTTTCGCCTGCCCGTATCCGGAGGAGATGATATGGCCGTCAGTCCGACAACCATGGCCGCCGTGCGCGCGAGCGGCGCGGTCCCGAATGCGGAATATCTCTTGAGCGCCGAGGGTGTCCGCAAGGAATTTCCTGGTGTCGTCGCACTCGACGACGTGCAGTTCCGGCTGAAGCGCGCCTCCGTGCATGCGCTGATGGGCGAAAACGGCGCCGGCAAATCGACGTTGATGAAGATCCTCGCTGGCATCTACACGCCCGATAAGGGCGATATTCGGCTGAAAGGGATCGAGATCCAACTGAAATCTCCGCTCGACGCGTTGGAGAACGGCATTGCCATGATCCATCAGGAACTGAACCTGATGCCGTTCATGACGGTTGCCGAAAATATCTGGATTCGCCGCGAACCGAAGAACCGCCTCGGCTTCATCGATCACGGCGTGATGCATCGCATGACCGAGGAACTGTTTACTCGGCTCAATATCGCCATCGACCCCGATATCGAGGTCCGCCACCTCTCGGTCGCCAACCGTCAGATGGTCGAGATCGCCAAGGCGGTTTCCTATAATTCCGACGTGTTGATCATGGACGAGCCGACTTCGGCGCTGACGGAGCGCGAGGTCGAGCATCTTTTCCGTATTATCCGCGACCTCAGGGCCCAAGGCATCGGCATCGTCTACATCACCCACAAGATGAACGAGCTTTTCGAGATCGCCGACGAGTTCTCCGTCTTCCGCGACGGCCGATATATCGGCACGCATGCCTCGACCGACGTCACCCGCGACGACATCATCCGCATGATGGTCGGGCGCGAGATTACCCAGATGTTTCCCAAGGAAGAGGTGCCGATCGGCGAGGTCGTGCTCTCCGTCAAGGATCTTTGTCTCAAGGGCGTCTTCAACAACGTCTCCTTCGAGGTCAGGGCCGGCGAAATCCTCGGCGTGGCCGGCCTCGTCGGCTCCGGCCGGTCGAATGTCGCCGAAACGCTGTTTGGGGTGACGCCGGCAAGCTCCGGCTCGATCGAGCTCTACGGCAAGCCGGTGACCATTTCTTCGCCGACCGAGGCCATCCGCAATCGGATGGCGTTCCTGACTGAGGACCGCAAAGATACCGGCTGCCTGCTGATCCTCGATATTCTCGAGAATATGCAGATCGCCGTTCTACAGGACAGATACGTCAAGGGCGGCTTCGTGCAGCAGGGCGCAGTCGAGGCAACCTGCGAAGACATGGCAAAAAAGCTGCGCGTGAAAACGCCCAATCTGTACGAGCGGGTGGAAAATCTTTCGGGCGGCAATCAGCAGAAGGTGCTGATCGGGCGCTGGCTGCTCACCAATCCGCGCATCCTCATCCTCGACGAGCCGACGCGTGGCATCGATGTCGGCGCCAAGGCGGAAATCCACCGATTGGTCACGGAAATGGCGCGAGATGGTGTGGCGGTGGTCATGATCTCGTCCGAGATGCCCGAAGTTCTCGGGATGAGCGACCGCATCATGGTCATGCACGAGGGACGCGTGACCGGTTTCCTCAATCGCGACGAAGCAACGCAGATCAAGGTGATGGAGCTGGCGGCGCAGTGATGCGTTGACGGCGATTGCCCAAGGGAGGTTTGACATGACTACCAAGGCAGCAGAGGGCGCGGCTCCGCTCGCAACCCGGCAAAGGCGGCGGCGCATACCGACGGAGCTCAGCATTTTCCTCGTGCTCGTCGGCATCGCGCTCATCTACGAAGTGCTCGGCTGGATGTTCATCGGCCAAAGCTTCCTGATGAATTCGCAGCGTCTGACGATCATGATCCTGCAGGTCTCCGTCATCGGCATCATCGCCGTCGGCGTCACGCAGGTCATCATCACCGGCGGCATCGACCTTTCATCAGGGTCGGTCGTCGGCATGACGGCGATGATCGCAACAAGCTTTGCTCAGTCCTCCACCTGGGGACGAGCCGTTTTTCCCTCGCTGACCGACCTGCCGGCTTTCGTGCCGATCGTCGTTGGTCTGCTGATCGGGGCGGCCGCCGGCCTCGCGAACGGCGCGCTCATCGCCTACACGAAGATCCCACCGTTCATTGCCACGCTCGGCATGTTCGTTTCGGCGAGGGGCGTGGCGAAGTGGTATACGAAGGGGCAGCCGGTTTCCGGGATCACCGAGCAGTTTCATTTCATCGGAACGAAAGCCTGGCCGGTTGTCGTCTTCCTGGTGGTTGCGCTGATCTTTCATATTGCGCTGCGCTACACCCGTTATGGAAAGTTCACCTATGCCATCGGCGCGAACCCGCAGGCCGCGCGCGTTTCCGGCATCAACATCGAGGCGCATCTCGTCAAGGTCTACGTGATTGCCGGATTGCTCGCCGGCCTTGCCGGTATCGTCACGGCGGCCCGGGCTGAAACCGCACAGGCCAGCATGGGTGTCGGATATGAACTCGACGCGATCGCTGCGACCGTCATCGGCGGCACCTCGCTCACCGGCGGCGTCGGGCGCATCACCGGCACCGTCATCGGCACGATCATTCTCGGCGTCATGACCTCGGGCTTCACGTTCCTCAGGATCGACGCCTATTACCAGGAGATCGTCAAGGGTCTCATTATCATCGCGGCTGTCGTCATCGACGTCTACAGACAGAAGAAACGCCGCAAGCACTAATCCTCTGGCGGTATGATCCGATGGTTTTTGCGGGGGCTTCGGCCCCCGTTTCATTTTCGGCGCCGACGGATTTATAAAAAAAGAAGTGGCGAATTCCGTCAGCTTTTCTATTCTGGCCGCTTCATTCGCCCTCTACAGCGCCGCGCGTCTGAAAAGACGCGCAAAGGACGCTGTAGCACTTTGAATGCTGCATAATTTTATTCTTAAATCGATTCCGATTTAAGGAATTATGCAGTAGGGCAGCGCAGGAAGACAGATGCAATTCGTATTTGACGGTCACAACGACGTTCTCCTTCGACTCTGGACACATTCAAAAGACGGCAGCGACCCGATCGCGGAATTCGCAGACGGCACGACGGTCGGCCATATCGATGCGCATCGGGCTAGAGAGGGCGGTCTTTCAGGCGGTCTCTGTGCCATCTATATTCCCTCGGGCGATCTCGTCTTCGCCGATCCGGATGCCCACGGCCGCTATATGACGCCGATGGCGGCCCCTCTCGATCCGCTGCCATCCCTTGCCATCGCCAATGAA
Organism: Rhizobium sp. CRRU65; assembly: GCF_048551595.1. NCBI lineage: Bacteria > Pseudomonadati > Pseudomonadota > Alphaproteobacteria > Hyphomicrobiales > Rhizobiaceae > Rhizobium > Rhizobium sp. CRRU65. The sequence goes on from NZ_JBLYZH010000003.1 coordinate 161,248, forward strand.
ATGGCGGCGATCGCGCTGCGGCTCGACCAGGCCGGCGCCTGGCGGCTCTGCCGGACGGTGAAGGATATCCGCGGCGCCATGGCGGATAACATTTTCGCCGCCGTCATGCATATGGAAGGCTGCGAGGCGATCGGTGTCGATCTCTCGGCGCTCGAGGTGTTCTACGCGGCAGGGCTGCGGTCGCTCGGTCCGGTCTGGAGCCGGCACAATGTCTTCGGTCACGGCGTACCTTTCGCCTTCCCGATGTCGCCGGACACGGCGCCGGGCCTTACCGATGCCGGCTTCGCGCTGGTCAGGGAATGCAATCGCCTCGGCATCCTGATCGACCTTGCCCATATCACCGAGAAGGGTTTCTGGGACGTGGCGAAGAAGACGGACCAGCCGCTGGTCGCCAGCCATTCCAATGCCCACGCCCTGACGCCGGTCGCGCGCAACCTGACGGACAGGCAGCTCGATGCGATCCGCGAAAGCCGCGGGCTCGTCGGCATCAACTATGCCACCGCCATGTTGCGTGCCGACGGCCGCTCAGACAGCGACACGCCGCTTGCCGACATGATCCGCCATATCGACTATCTTGTGAATCGCATCGGCATCGACTGCGTAGCGCTCGGATCGGACTTCGACGGGGCCACCATTCCGGAGGAAATCGGTGATGCAGCCGGTAATCAGAAGCTGATTGCCGCTCTCAGAGAGGTTGGCTATGCTGACGCCGACCTGGCAAAACTTGCCCGTGAAAACTGGCTTCGCATTCTGGCCCAGGCTTGGCGGGAGGACCACGCCTAAGCCTTTCGTATTCAATCAAAAAACAGGGGAACAGACCATGATGATGACCAAACTCAGCCGCAATTTTCGCCTGCTTTCCGCGGGAGCCGCTCTTTCGCTCCTGATGATGGCGGCACCCTCGGCCTTTGCCGAGACACCGAAGGATACGCTGGTCGAAGGTTTCGCCATCGACGATATCATCACGATGGATCCGGGTGAGGCTTTCGAGCTTTCGACCGCCGAAATCACCACCAACAGCTACAGCCTGCTCGTCCGTCTCGACATGGACGACACGTCCAAGGTGAAGGGCGATCTGGCCGAGAGCTGGAGCGTTTCCGATGACGGTCTTACCTATACGTTCAAGCTGAAGTCAGGCCTGAAATTCGCCTCCGGCAACCCGATCACCGCCGAAGACGTCGCCTGGTCGTTCGAGCGTGCCGTCAAGCTCGACAAGAGCCCAGCCTTCATCCTCACCCAGTTCGGTCTGACCGGCGATAACGTCGCGGAAAAAGCCAAGGCGGCCGATGCCGGCACTTTCGTCTTCACGGTCGATAAGGCCTATGCGCCGAGCTTCGTGCTCAACTGCCTGACGGCAACCGTCGCTTCCGTCGTCGACAAGAAGCTGGTGCTGGAGCATGTGAAGGCGGTGGCGCCCGATGCCGACCACAAATACGACAACGACTTCGGCAATGAATGGCTGAAGACCGGCTATGCCGGCTCCGGCGCCTATAAGATGCGCGAATGGCGCGCCAACGAAGTCGTCGTGCTGGAGCGCAATGACAATTATTATGGTGACAAGGCAAAGCTCAACCGCGTCATCTACCGCTATATGAAGGAAAGCGCTGCCCAGCGGCTGGCGCTCGAAGCCGGCGACATCGATATCGCCCGCAACCTCGAGCCGGGCGACATCGACGCGGTGTCGAAGAATGCGGATCTGGCGACAGCCAGTGCGCCGAAGGGCACGATTTATTATGTCAGCCTGAACAACAAGAACGAGAACCTGAAGAAGCCGGAAGTCCAGGAAGCCTTCAAATATCTGGTCGATTACGATGCGATCGGCGCAACGCTAATCAAGGGAATCGGCGAGATCCATCAGACCTTCCTGCCGAAGGGTCAGCTCGGCGCACTCGATGAGAACCCCTACAAGCTCGATGTCGCCAAGGCCAAGGAACTGCTGGCCAAGGCCGGCGTACCCGACGGTTTCTCGATCACCATGGACGTGCGCAACAGCCAGCCGGTGACCGGTATCGCCGAATCGATGCAGCAGACGCTGGCGCAGGCCGGCGTGAAGATGGAAATCATCCCCGGCGACGGCAAGCAGACGCTGACCAAATATCGTGCCCGTACCCACGATATGTATATCGGCAACTGGGGCTCTGATTATTTCGACCCGAATTCCAATGCCGACACCTTCACCGGCAACCCCGACAATTCCGATGCCGGCACGGTGAAGACGCTCGCATGGCGCAACACCTGGGAAGCGCCGGAACTCGACAAGCAATCCAAGGCCGCACTTCTGGAACGCGACGGCGCCAAGCGCGCCGCCATGTACCAGGATATCCAGAAGAAGTACCTGGCAAACAGCCCCTTCGTCTTCATCTTCCAGCAGATCGAGGTGGCCGGCTACCGCAAGAGCCTGAAGGACTTCAAACTGGGTCCGAGCTTCGACACCAATTTCGTCGGTCCGATCGGCAAGGAATAGTCCGGCAGGATTGAGTGACTTGAGCACCGTCGAAACAACGCAGGAGGCGCGGCCCCGGAAGGGCCGTGCTAGGGCCTTTGCGAAGGCGTTAGGGCGGTTTCTGTTTGCCGCCGTCACCACCTATCTCGGCCTGCTGGCCGTCACCTTCTTCATCGGCCGCGTCGTGCCGATCGATCCCGTGCTCGCCATTCTTGGCGACCGCGCGCCCAACCATGTCGTCGAGCGTGTACGCCAGGAAATGGGCTTCAACCTGCCGCTCTATCAGCAGTTCTTCATCTATATCAAAGGCATCCTGTCCGGCGATTTCGGTAATTCGGTCCTGACGACCAATCCCGTCATGGTCGATATTCGCCGTGCATTTCCGGCGACGGTCGAGCTTGCGACGCTCGGAACGCTGATTGGCGCTTTCGTCGGCGTGCCGCTCGGTGTTCTCGCCGCGGTGCGTCGCGGCAGCATCGTCGACCAGGTGGTGCGCGTCATCGGTCTGATCGGTTATTCGGTGCCGATCTTCTGGCTGGCGCTGATCTCGCTCGTCATCTTCTATGCGCAATTGCGCTGGGTGGCCTTTCCCGGCCGCATCGATATCGTCTTCGAATATACGTTCACGCCGATCACCGGCTTCTATCTGCTGGACAGTGCCTGGCAGGGGCAGTGGGATGTCTTCTACGACGTATTCCGCCACATCATCCTGCCCGCTTCACTGCTCGGCTACTTCTCGCTCGCCTATATCAGCCGCATGACGCGCAGCTTCATGCTGAACGAGCTTTCCCAGGAATATATCGTCGCCGTGCGTGCCAAGGGGCTTTCGGAAACGCGGGTGATCTGGGGCCATGCGCTGCGCAATGCCGCCGTGCCGCTCGTTACCGTCATTGCGCTTTCCTATGCCGGCCTGCTGGAAGGATCGGTGCTGACCGAGACTGTCTTTTCCTGGCCGGGCATCGGGCTCTACATCACCAATTCGCTGCAGAATGCCGATATGAATGCCGTGCTCGGCGGCACGATCGTCATCGGTACGGTCTTCATCGGCATCAACCTTCTGTCCGACCTTCTCTACCGGACACTCGACCCGAGGACGCGAAACCGATGACGGTGACCGCCAGCCCATCCCAGCCGATGAGCCGCCGCGAATGGCTGCTCTCCGACCGGCCGCAATCGCGCCTGCAGGCTCGCCTCGGCCGCACCTATGTTACCTGGCGGCAGTTCACGGCAAACCGACTTGCTGTCGTTGGTCTGCTCATCATCGTGGCGCTGCTTTTCATCGCCGCCTTTGCCGATGTGCTCGCAACGCATAATCCGGTGATCGGCGATCTGCGCAATGCTCGCCTGCTGCCGCCCGGCACGGGGGAATTCTGGCTCGGTTCGGATGACCAGGGCCGTGATATCTATTCGCGGCTGATCTACGGATCGCGATTGACGCTCCTTGTCGTTGCGCTCGTCGCCGTCATCTCGGCGCCGATCGGGTTGATCGTCGGCACCGTCTCCGGTTATGCCGGAGGCTGGGTGGATGCGACGCTGATGCGTATCACCGATATTTTCCTCGCTTTTCCGAAGCTGGTTCTGGCGCTCGCCTTCGTCGCAGCCCTCGGGCCCGGCATCCAGAATGCGATCATCGCCATCGCCATCACCTCCTGGCCGCCCTATGCCCGCATCGCCCGCGCCGAGACGCTGGCGGTCCGGCGTTCCGACTATATTTCGGCGGTGAAGCTGATGGGCGCCTCGCCGCTTCGCATTGTCGTGCGCCATGTCATGCCGCTCTGCATTTCCTCGCTGATCGTGCGCGTGACGCTCGACATGGCGGGCATCATCCTGACGGCGGCCGGTCTCGGCTTCCTCGGTCTCGGTGCGCAGCCGCCACTGCCGGAATGGGGTGCTATGATCGCCTCGGGACGGCGCTTCATCCTCGATCAATGGTGGGTCGCAGCGATGCCCGGCATCGCCATCCTCATCGTCAGCCTCGGCTTCAATCTCCTTGGCGACGGCCTGCGCGACGCGCTCGATCCGAAGGAGAGTGGCCAATGACGACACTTCTGACCGTGGACAAGCTCAAGGTCAGCTACCCCACGCGCACCGGCGTGATCGAGGCCGTGCGCGGCGTCTCCTTCACGCTCGGCAAGGAAAGGCTCGGCATCGTCGGCGAATCCGGTTCCGGCAAGTCGCAGACCGGACGGGCGATCATGGGCCTGACGCCGAAACACGGCATCGTCACGGCCGACAGGCTTAATTTCAACGGCATCGATCTGATCAACGCCTCCGCCGGCGAAAGACGCAGGCTGCGCGGCAAGCGTATCGCCATGATCCTGCAGGATCCGAAATATTCGCTCGATCCCGTCATGTCGATCGGACGGCAGATCTGCGAGACGCTGCGGACGCATGAGAAGGTCGGCAAGGCGGAGGCGCGCGAGCGCGCGCTCGCCATGTTGGAAGCGGTGCAGATCCGCGACCCGAAACGTGTGTTCGACCTGCATCCGCACGAGGTCTCGGGCGGCATGGGGCAGCGGGCGATGATCGCCATGATGCTGATTGCCGGGCCTGAACTGCTGATTGCCGACGAGCCAACCTCGGCGCTTGACGTGACGGTGCAACTCGACGTGCTGCGGATCATGGACAGGCTGGTGTCCGAGCGCGGCATGGGGCTGATTTTCGTCTCCCATGATCTGAGGCTGGTCTCGTCCTTCTGCGACCGCGTCATCGTCATGTATGCCGGCAAGGTCGTCGAGGAGCTGGCGGCGGCCGATCTCAAACATGCGCAGCATCCCTATACGCAGGGGCTCCTGAACTGCATGCCCGAGATCGGTGCAAACCGCCATCCGCTGCCGGTGCTCGACCGCAAGCCGGAGTGGGCGGCATGAGCGCAGCTCTCGATATCCACGATCTCAGCGTCGTCTACGACCATTTTCATGCGCTGAAGGATGTCAGCATCGCCATCGAAAGCGGCGAATCCTTTGGTCTTGTCGGCGAGTCCGGCTCGGGAAAATCGACCTTGCTGCGAGCCGTTGCCGGACTTGCACCGATCAGCGGCGGGGCGATCAACATCGATGGTGAGCCGCTGAAAGGTTCGAAGCGCAGCAAAGCCTTCTACCGGCGCGTGCAAATGGTCTTTCAGGATCCCTACGGGTCGCTACATCCGCGCCAGACGATCGATCGGCTTCTGCTCGAACCGCTTGCAATCCACGGCATCGCCGACAGCGAGAAGCGCATCGCCCGAGCGCTCGACGAGGTCGGCCTCGGCAATGGTTTCCGTTTCCGCTACCCGCACCAGCTCTCCGGCGGCCAGCGTCAGCGCGTGGCGATCGCCCGGGCGCTGATCGTGGAACCGTCGATCCTGCTGCTCGACGAGCCGACATCGGCGCTCGACGCCTCGGTGCAGGCCGAGGTGCTGAACCTGCTGGAAGAGATCCGACGCGACCGCAAGCTTACCTTTGTGATGGTGAGCCATGATCTCGGTGTCGTCACCCATATGTGTGAAAGGCTCGCCGTGATGCGCAACGGCGCCGTCGTCGAGCGGCTGAGCTCGCAGGCACTGGCAGAAGGCGCGGTTCACGAGGACTATACGAGAAATTTGATGATCGCGAGCAAGGGTTTCGTCAAAGCGTGAAAGCCAATCTTTTCAAACCTTTGAAAAGAAAAGACCGGCGACGGTGTTAAGGATAATGGTTTCCTAAAAGACGACCATTCAACTAGACTATTGACAGCTGCCTTGCTTCTGTCATGATCCTGTTAACGTTTGTTAGCTTTCGTGATCGATGGAGGTTGATTGCATGTTCTTTCTCGGTGGGATGACCATGGGTTACCTCGATCCTCCTGTTAAAGCCGATTGCCGGGAACAGATTTCGGCATCCATTCCTGCGGAAAAGGACCGTCGGCTGATCGAGACTTCCTCCAACCCGCCCCAGACCGAGAACGCTGTCGAGCGCTCGTTGATCTGGGCATGGCGCACGCTCTGCTAAAAGGTCTGGTTGAATTTTCTCTTTCGTTCGCCCTGGACGGAAATTTATCTCTACCTACTTGATAGACAAAATACGAATATAAGCGCGAGCCGCACAACCGGCCGAACGAGAACAACGGAGGCGACATATGGCAGATCTGGGTATTTCGCATGCTCACGTGAACCAATATGGTTCCGTACCGACCAAGAAGCCGCTCACCACGCGCCACAGGCTTCAAACGATGCTCCATGGCGCGATCTTCACCGCAGCATTCCTGTTCGTCGTAGCCATGGTTTGCGGCGTCGTCGGGTAATCCGGCGGATGATTAGCGTCGGCAGGTGCCGGCGCTGCGGCGGTTTCCGCCTTTATTGAATTCCGGAACATTAATTTGTCTCGGCTTTCCGAGACTCATCACCATCATTCTTCTGTACTTTTTCACGCCATCCAAAGCACGCCACGGCGAACTTGCTCATGCGTGGGGCGCAAGCCGGCCAATTCGCCGGCAGGCGCATGATCCGGCGATTCTTCTTTCCTTTTTCTGAAATCGAAGCCGTTGATCGCCGGGACCAGGTGCCGGCACTTTCGTCATTCCCACCGCCCAGACAAGCTCGCCGGGCGAGTGGCGAACGCCTCTTGACTTGAATTATCCCGATAGTGTCCAAATTTCCGACATAGCTTTCGCGGAGAGGGTATCGATGGTCTCGATCCCCTCGGGCCAGTCCTGAACCAGGGCTTGGCCCGTTTGCATCGCTTGGCCCGAGTGTCGTTCACCCCGGCTTCATCGATCTTTGAAGAATAGGGCTCCGTTCATGTAGCAGTCATGATAAGCAGTGCAAAAGGCTGAGCAAAACAGCCATAACTTCGTTTGGATCCAGAACCGAACCCATGTCTATTTCTCATCTTTCTCCGAGCCTTCCGCGCGAACCCGATATGAAGCAGATCGATCACAATGGTTCGATCCGTTCGACCTATCTGTCGATCGAAGACATCAAGGCGATGGGCGATGCGGTCGCCCGCAACGGCGTCGACCAGCTGCCGGCTTTCGCCCCCTTCGATTTCTTCGCGCGCCATAAGGAAAACGAGAAGGAAATCCTGCGCGTCTACCGGACAACGGCGACCGACGTCGAGGCCGGCGAGACGATCACGCCGGCGGCAGAATGGCTGCTGGACAATCACTATATCGTCGAAGAGGCGATCCAGGAGGTGCGGCGCGACTTCCCCCGCCGCTTCTACCGCGAATTGCCGACCATGGTCGTCGGTGGCGTCGAGGTGCCGCGCACCCTCGTGCTTGCCTGGCTCTATGTCGCCCATACCCACAGCACGATCTCGCAGGAAAGTTTGACGGCGCTGGTCGATGGCTTCCAGGCCAGCGAGACGCTCAGGATCGGCGAACTCTGGGCGTTGCCCTCTCTGGTGCGCTACGTGCTCGTCGAAAACCTTCGCCGCATTTCGAGCCGTGTCGAAGCCAGCCGCCGGCTGCGCCGCCGCGCCAACGAGGCAGCCGACGAATTGGTGCGCCTGACCGACCCGGCCGGGGCGGCCGCCTATCTAAAGACGCTGGAACCGCTTGCCGAGGACAATACCTTCTCGACGCAGTTCCTCTATCGCCTGCGCGACGGCTCGCAGACGTCGAGCCTGGCGATCACCTGGCTCGACGAGCGGCTGGAAGAGCTCGGCCGCAACACCGAAGAGGCGACGACGGCCGAACACAGCCGGCTCTCGTCCGGCAATGTGACGATGGGCAACATCATCCGCAGCCTTCGCGAGATCGATGATGCCGAATGGTCGGTCTGGGTCGAGCAGGTCAGCCATGTCGACAAGCTGCTCTGGGAGCATTCGGATTACGGCATCCTCGATTCCGGCTCGCGCAACAAATATCGCAAGCAGATCGAGAAGCTGGCCAAGCGCTCGCCGCTGTCGGAAATGGAAATCGCCCAGCTGGCGCTCGACATGACCGATGCCGCCAAGGCCTCCGACGAGCCGCAGCCGCATGAACCGAATGTCGGCGGCTTCCTGTCGGGCGCGCAGCGGCCGAAGCTCGAGGCGCGGGCGAACTATCGTCCGACGGTCACCCAGCATTTCGTGCGCGCCGTTCGCCGGTTCAACTGGCTGGCGATTGCCGTGCCCGTCATGCTGCTGACGGTCATCGCCATGGCAATCGTCGGCAAGTTCATGGCGAATGCCGGCATGGGGGCGGTCGAAATCGCCCTGCTGCTGATCATGTTCTCGGTGCCGGCGTCGGAGGGGGCGACAGGTCTCTTCAACACCTTGCTTTCCTTCTTCGTGACACCGGCGCGCCTCGTCGGCTACGAGTTCAAGGACGGCATTCCGGAAGATGCGCGCACGCTGCTCGTCGTGCCCTGCCTGATCTCGAACCGCGACAGCGTCGACGACCACGTGCGCAATCTCGAGGTCCATTATCTCGCCAATCCGCGCGGCGAGATCTATTTCGCGATGCTCAGCGACTGGCCGGACAGCGAGGTCGAGGAAACGCCTGCCGATCTCGAGGTTCTCGATTATGCCAGGCGCGAGATCGCCAATCTCTCCGCCCGTTATGCCTATGACGGCAAGACGCGTTTCTATCTGCTGCATCGCCGCCGCCTCTATAATCCCTCGGAAGGCGTCTGGATGGGCTGGGAGCGCAAGCGCGGCAAGCTGCACGAGCTGAACATGCTTCTGCGCGGCGACCGCGACACGACCTACCTGCCGGGCGCCAATACCGTGCCAGCCAATGTACAATATGTCATGACGCTCGATGCCGATACGCGCCTGATGCGCGATGCCGTCACCAAGCTCGTCGGCAAGCTCTATCATCCGATCAACCGTCCGGTGATTAATCCGAAAACCGGCCGTGTCGAAAGCGGCTACGGCGTGCTGCAGCCGCGCGTCACCCCGTCGCTGACGACGGGCAAGGACGCGTCGGTCTTCCAGCGCGTCTTTTCGATCAACCGCGGCCTCGATCCTTACGTTTTCACCGTGTCCGACGTCTATCAGGATCTCGCCGGCGAAGGCACCTTCACCGGCAAGGGCCTTTACCATGTCGATGCCTTCGAAGCGTCGCTGAAGGGCCGGATTGACGAGAACTCCGTGCTCAGCCACGATCTTCTCGAAGGCTCGATGGCGCGTTGCGCGCTCGTTACCGATCTCGAACTGGTGGAGGATTTCCCGATCCGCTACGAGGTGGAAACCTCGCGCCAGCATCGCTGGGCGCGCGGCGACTGGCAGCTTCTCCCCTACATGTTCAATCCGAAATATGGCGTCACGGCGCTCGGCCGGTGGAAGATGTTCGACAATCTGCGCCGCTCGCTGACGCCGATCGCCTGGTTCTTCGCCTCCGTGCTCGGCTGGTATTTCATGGGTCCGCTCGGCGCGCTCATCTGGCAGATTCTGCTGATCTTCTGCCTCTTCGTCGCGCCGACGCTATCGCTCATCAACGGCATCATCCCGCGCACCAGCGATATCATCGCCCGCGCCCATCTCTATACGGTCTGGGCCGATATCACGGCTGCCAATGCGCAGGTTGCGCTGCGCATCGTCTTCATCGCCGATTCGGCTTGCATGATGGCGGATGCGATCGGCCGGTCGCTCTACCGCCTGTTCGTCAGCCGCAAGCTGATGCTGCAGTGGCGGACCGCCGCCAGCGTTCAGGCCGGCGGCCAGGGCACGCTGATTTCCTATTACAAGGCGATGTGGCATGCACCGGCGTTGGCGCTGCTGGCGCTCGGTTTTGCCGCTCTTCCCGGCGACAACGCCTTCCTCGTCGGCATTCCCTTCGCGCTGCTGTGGATCCTGTCGCCTGTTGTCGCCTGGTATGTCAGCCAGTCGGCGGAGACCGAGGACCGGCTCGAGGTCGCCGATTCCGTGTCGAGCGAACTGCGCAAGATCGCCCGGCGCACTTGGCGTTATTTCGAAACTTTCACGACCGCCGAGCAGAACTATCTGCCGCCTGACAATATCCAGGAAACGCCGCATGTGATCGTCGCGGCGCGCACCTCGCCGACCAATATCGGCGTCTATCTGCTTTCCGTCGTTTCCGGCCGGCATTTCGGCTGGTTCTCCTTCGAGGAGACGCTCGAGCGGCTGGAGCAGACGATCGCGACGATCGACAAAATGGAGAAATTCCGCGGTCACCTGTTCAACTGGTACCACACCGATACGCTGCAGACGCTTGGGCCCCGTTACGTCTCTGCCGTCGACAGCGGCAATCTCGCCGGCCATCTGATCGCCATTTCGTCGGCCTGCCGCAACTGGGCCGAGGCGCCGTCCGCTCATATGCAGGGCAATCTCGACGGCGTCGGCGACACGGCCGGCATTCTCCGCGAAGTGCTGGCGGACCTGCCCGATGACCGCAAGACCGTGCGCCCGCTGCGCCGGCGCCTGGAGGAGCGCATCGTCGGCTTCCAGAACGCGCTTGCCGCCGTCAAACGCGAGCACGAATTTGCCTCGATCCGAATCATCAACCTTGCGGTTCTCGCGCGCGACATCGAGAAGCTCGCCGCCAATCTCGACCATGAGGTCAAGTCGAAGCAGAGCGAAGAGGTCACCCAATGGGCGGCATCGCTGGTGAAGGTCTGCGAGGCGCATATTTCCGACAGCACCTTCGACCTTTCCAAAGTCGATGCACTGAGGCCGCGTCTGGTGGCGCTGCGCGACAAGGCGCGCGACCTCGCCTTCTCGATGGATTTCGGCTTCCTGTTCCGGCCGGAGCGGCGTCTGCTGTCGATCGGCTATCGCGTCGAAAGCGGTGAACTCGATCAGGCCTGCTATGACCTTCTCGCCTCGGAATGCCGCCTGACCAGCCTCTTCGGCATCGCCAAGGGCGACCTGCCGACGGAACACTGGTACCGCCTCGGCCGCCAGGTCGTGCCCGTCGGCTCGCGCGGTGCGCTGGTGTCCTGGTCCGGCTCGATGTTCGAATATCTGATGCCGCCGCTCGTCATGCAGGAGCGCGGCGGGGGTATTCTCAACCAGACCAACAATCTGGTCGTCGTCGAGCAGATGAATTACGCCCGCAAGCTCGGTATTCCCTGGGGCATTTCGGAAGCTGCCTTCAATGCCCGCGACCATAACCTCAATTATCAGTACACGAATTTCGGCGTGCCGACGCTCGGCCTGAAGCGCGGTCTCGGCCACAATGCCGTTATCGCGCCCTATGCCTCGCTGCTTGCCAGCCAATACGATCCGCCGGCTGCGCTGGAAAACCTGCAGAGGCTGCGCAAGCTCGGCGCACTCGGCAAGTTCGGCTTCCACGACGCCGTCGACTTCACGCCGACGCGCGTGCCGGAAGGCAAGAAATGCGCGGTGGTCTACAATTATTATGCCCACCATCACGGCATGTCGATCGCGGCGGTTGCCAATGTCGCCTTCAACGGTCATCTGCGCGAACTCTTCCACGCCGATCCTGTCATCGAGGCGGCGGAACTGCTGCTGCAGGAAAAGGCGCCGCGCGACATTCCCGTCATGAGCGGCAAGCACGAATCCGATACGCCCGCCAGCATCCAGGACGATCTCCTGCGGCCGGAACTCAGGAAGATCAGCGATCCGGCTTCGCGCGACCGCGAACTCGTCTTCCTGTCGAACGGCCATTATTCGGTGATGCTGACGGCGACGGGCGCCGGTTATTCCCGCTGGAACAATCTTTCCGTTTCCCGTTGGAAGCCTGATCCGACTGAAGACCGCTGGGGCAGTTTCATCTTCCTGCGTGATACCGCCACCAACGAATGGTGGTCGGCGACATCAGAGCCGAAGGGCGTCGAAGGCGAAAAGACCATGGTCGAATTCGCCGACGAGAAGGCGCAGTTCACCAAGATTGTCGGCGACCTCACAAGCGAGGTGGAGTGCATCGTCGCCACCGAGCATGATGCCGAGGCCCGTCGTGTTACGCTGCTCAACATGGGCACGGAAGACCGTTTCATCGAGGTCACTTCCTATCTCGAGCCGGTGATCACCTCCGACGATACCGACAATGCGCATCCGGCATTTGCCCGCATGTTCGTCAAGACAGAGATCGGCAAGCGCGGCGACGTCATCCGTGCCGAACGCAACAAGCGCGATCCGAACGAGCCGAACATCAGCATCGCACATCTGATCGTCGACAATGCCGGCGACACCCGCCATACCGAATTCGAGACCGACCGGCGCAAGTTCATCGGCCGTGGCCGCAGTCTTGCCGATGCGGCCGCCTTCGACCCGGGCGCTACGCTTTCCGGCAGCGACGGCTTCATGCTCGATGCCGTGATGTCGCTGCGTCGCACCGTCCGCGTACCGGCCGGCAAGAAAGTCAGCGTGATCTTCTGGACGATTGCGGCGCCAAGCCGCGAGGAAGTCGACAAGGCGGTCAATCGCTACCGTCATCCCGACGCCTTCACCCACGAGCTCGTCCAGGCCTGGACACGCACGCAGGTGCAGATGCGCCATGTCGGCGTCACCTCCCAGCAGGCGGCGGCCTTCCAGCATCTTGGACGCTATCTCGTCTATCCTGATATGCAACTGCGCAAGGACGAGGCGACCGTCGAGGCCGGCCTGCAGTCGCAATCGGCGCTCTGGCCGCTGGCAATCTCCGGCGACTTCCCGATCTTTACGCTGCGCATTAACGACGACATGGATCTCGACATCGCCCGCGAGGCGCTGCTGGCGCAGGAATATCTGCGCTCGCGGGGCGTCACCGCCGATCTCGTCATCATGAACGAACGCGCTTCGTCCTATGCGCAGGACATGCAGCATGCGCTCGACGCCATGTGCGAAAACGTGCGCCGCATGGGCCAGGCCGACGGATTGCGCCAGCATATCTTTGCGGTTCGCAAGGACCTGATGGAGGAAAGCACCTACCATGCGCTGATCGCGGCTTCCCGCGTCACGCTGCATACCAAGAACGGCAAGGTGGTCGACCAGATCAACCGCGCCGTGGCGCTGTTTGCACCCTCCAAGGAGGAACTGCAGGAGATGGAACGGGCCGAGCGCGCCAAAGCCCCCGTCAAGCGTATTGCGCCGGTGCCGCCACCTGTCGTGCCCGCCGTCGTCATCGAGGAGGAAGGCGATCTCGACTTCTGGAACGGCATCGGCGGCTTTGCCCGCGACGGACGCGAATATGTCGTTCGGCTGCCTGGAGGTCATGCGACGCCGCAGCCCTGGATCAATGTCATTTCCAACGACAGCTTCGGCTTCCACGTGTCGGCCGAGGGCTCGGGCTTCACCTGGAGCGTCAATTCGCGCGACTATCAGCTGACCTCCTGGTCGAACGATGCAGTGGTCAACCGTTCGGGCGAGGCGTTCTATCTCACCGATCTCGACAGCGGTGCTGTCATGACGCCGTTCGCAGCGCTTTCCCGCCGGCCGGACATCCGTTTCGAAGCCCGCCACGGGCTCGGTTATTCCGTCTTCTCCAGCGTTCAGCACGATATCGCGCTCGAGCTGACGCAGACGATCGACCGCGAAAAGCCGGTGAAACTGCAACGCCTGCGCCTGCGCAACACCGGTTCGACTAGCCGCAAGCTGCGTCTCTACGGCTATGTCGAATGGATCCTCGGCAGCAATCCGGGACGCACGGTGCCTTTCATCCTGTCGAGCCATGATGAGGAGACGGGGGCGCTATTTGCCACCAATCCCTACAGCATCGATTTTTCCAACCGCACCGCCTTCTTCGCGGCGAGCGAGACGCTTTCGAGTTTCTCGGCAAGCCGGCGCGAATTCATCGGCAAGGCGGGGACGATCCAGGCACCGCAGGCCGTCATTTCCGCCGCCGGCCTTTCCGGCGCGACCGAACTCGACGGTGATCCGGCCGCGGCGCTTGCTATCGACATCGAGCTCGGCGCCGGCGAGGAGCGCGACTTCACCTTCTTCCTCGGCGATACTCCGACGGAAGAAGAAGCGCGCACTGTTATCGCGGATATCCGCAAGGCTTCGTTCGACGAGACCGTCGAGGCAAACCGCGCCTTCTGGCGGGATTTCACCGGTAGGCTGCAGATATCGACGCCGGATCGCGGGATGAACAATCTCGTCAACACCTGGCTGCCCTATCAGAGCCTCGGCTGCCGCATCATGGCCCGCACCGCCTTCTACCAGGCAAGCGGTGCCTTCGGCTTCCGCGATCAGCTGCAGGACACGCTGGCCTTCGTGCTGCACGAACCCTCGCTTGCCCGCCGGCAGATCCTGAATGCCGCTTCACGCCAGTTCCGCGAAGGCGACGTACAGCATTGGTGGCTGCCGGGAACGGGTGCGGGCGTGCGCACGCTGATTTCGGACGACGTCGTCTGGCTCGCTTACGCGATCCATCACTATTGCAACGTCACCGGCGACAAAAACGTCCTCGACGAGGAGATCGCCTTCCTGGAAGGGCCGGCTCTGCTCGAAGGCCAGCACGACTCGTTCTACAAGCCGGAGATTTCCGAGGACAAGGCGAGCGTCTACGAACACGCGGCGTTGGCGCTCGATCTCGCCATCGCTCGCAAGGGGGCTAACGGCCTGCCGCTGTTTCTTGGCGGCGACTGGAACGACGGCATGAACCGCGTCGGCATCGGCGGGCGCGGCACCAGCGTCTGGCTCGGCTGGTTCCTGGCGGGCGCATTGCGCTCCTTCATTCCCTATGCCGAAGAGCGTGGCGACACGGCCCGCACGGAGCGCTGGGCGGCGCATCTTACCGAGCTCAAGAAGGCGCTCGAAACTGCGGCTTGGGACGGCGGCTACTATCGCCGCGGGACGTTCGACGACGGTGCACTGCTCGGCTCCAGGGAAAGCCCGGAATGCAGGATCGATTCGATCGCGCAGTCCTGGAGCGTGCTGTCGGGCGAGGGTGATCCGGACCGCGCCGTCACGGCGATGGAGGCTGTGCTCGACCAACTGGTCGATGAGGATGCCCGCATCATCCGGCTGTTCACGCCGCCTTTCGTCAATTCCGCCAGGGATCCCGGCTATATCAAGGCCTATCCGCCGGGTGTGCGTGAAAATGGCGGGCAATATACCCATGCGGCGACCTGGGTGGTGATGGCGCTGGCGGAGCTGAAGCGGGGCGACGATGCCTTCCGCTGCTTCCAGATCCTCAATCCGATCACCCATGCGCTCGACAAGGCTTCAGCGGAGCAATACCGCGTCGAACCCTATGTCGTGGCGGCCGACGTCTACGGAAACGAGCCTTATACGTCACGCGGCGGCTGGACCTGGTATACCGGGTCAGCCGGCTGGCTCTACCGCGCCGCCGTCGAGGGCATCCTCGGTATCCGGCTGAAGGATGGTCGGCTCTATGTGCGCCCGTCGCTCCCGTCGAAATGGGACGGTTTTGCGGCAGAGGTGGAGCAAGGCGGCGGGAAATACCGCATTTCGGTCTCAAAAGCGTCCAATGACAGCGGCTACACTCTGGCAATCAACGGCTGCGAAGTCACCGATCCCGAAGAGGGATATCCGCTCGGATAACAGCGTTCTCCACGCTGAAAAACACGGCGATTCGCGACGGCCAAAAGGGAACCCTTTTGGCCGTCGTCGCGTTTGCAAATCGGATAATAAGGAGAAACCCATGGCAAGCACGCCGACCCAAGCCATCGTCACGGGGCGCAGTTCCCTATCCGCAGCTGCGCCGGTGCGTGACACGAGGCTCGACGTCTTGCGCGGCGTGGCGCTGATCATGATCTTCATCAATCATGTTCCCGGACAGATCTTCGAATATGTGACGACGAAGAATTTTGGTTTCTCCGATGCCGCCGAAGCCTTCGTGCTGATCTCGGGCATTGCCGTCGGCCTTGCCTATGGGTCCCGCTTCCAGCCGGGCAACCGGCTGACGGTGGCGATCAAGGCGGTAAAGCGCGCCTTCACGCTCTATCTCGCCCATATGATCACCACCTTCATGACGCTGGCGCTCTTCATCTGCGGTGCCTGGCTGTTCCATCGGCCGGGCTTGCTGGTCGAGATTAATATCCTGGCGGTTCTGATGAACCTGAAGGAAGGCATTCCGGCGCTGCTCCTGCTCGGCCACCAGATCGGCTACAACAATATCCTGCCGATGTACGGGGCGCTGATGCTGATGGTGCCGATTATCCTGCTGTTGAATGCGCGCAGCCCTTGGCTGGCGCTCGGCGTCTCGGCTACGGTCTGGCTGCTTGCGGGCATCTATGAAGTGGCGCCGCACAACATGCTGATCGAGAGCTACTGGTTCCTCAATCCGCTCTCCTGGCAGTTCCTGTTTTCGATCGGCATCGTCTCGATGCTGCATATCAAGCGCGGCGGCACGATCCCGCAGCACCCGCTGCTGCTGACGGTCGCTGCCGGTTACGTCGTGCTGTCCTTCATCTGGGTGACCGGCCATCTCTGGATTTTCGGCAACTCGCTGGCGGCACTCGGCCTGCCGCCTGTCATCACCGGTTTCGACAAGACTTTCCTGTCGCTGCCGCGGCTGCTGCACGTTCTGGCGCTGACCTACCTCGTTATCAGCATTCCCGCGCTCTCGCGTATCCTGCGCCGTCCTGTGGACCATCCGCTGACGATCCTCGGCCGCCATTCGCTGAACATCTTCGTCGCCGGCACGATCCTCGCCATGATCGGCCAGGTGGTGCTCTACATCACCAACAAGGACCAACTGGTCGGTCCGCTCTTCGTGATTGCAGGGATCGCGATACAATTCGCCTATGCCTATTATCTCGAGCGCAAACGTCAGCAGGGCAAGGTTAGGGGGAAACTCGTCACCGATACCGCCACCATCCCCGTTCCCGTCCGCATTGGCGGAACGGCAAATGCCTATCGCCAGAATGATCGGAAATAGGGCTGGGATTTTGCTCGACATGAAGGAGCCGGTGGCCGATGGCCGCCGGCTCAATTTTTATGCATGAGGATGTTCACCAACTTGCCGAAGGGATCTCGGACATAAAAGCGTCTGACGCCCCAAGGCTCATCGGCCGGGCCGTACTCGATCGGAAAGCCTGAAGCCGACATCGCCTCGAAAGCGTCATCGAGGTCATCAACCTCGATCGAGAGGTCCGGCACCTCCGTTCCGGAACCGCCTTCACTGGCGATGCTGAGCTGAATATTCATTGAGCGTGCGGCGCCGAACGTCGTGATCCAGCCGTGGTCCATGATGACGTCAAGACCGAGGATATCCTGATAGAAGCGCCGGGCCGGGGTGATATCCGCTGCCTGGATATTGGCGACGATGCGCAGGACCTTCATGGGTTTTCTCCCTATGCTCCGTTGACTGGCGAAGGATAGGGAAGATCGGCGGGGTGATCAATCATGTGGGTTGGAGCGGAGATGTTGTGCCGTGCACTACCCCCTCTGCCCTGCCGGGCATTTCCCCCGACAGGTGTACGGTCTTGATGCATACGTGACAGATGTTCGGAGACATGCCTGACACTTCCGCGATGATTTGTCGGGAGGTTCGGCATGGTTTGGCGGAGAGATGCGCGGCAGGGCGCGACGCCCGTCTCTCGGTTTTTCGAGAACGGTCTGAGGCTATGACTGCCTCGGCTTCCATCTTTGCGATCGTTGCGCGCAAGGCATTGCTGTCATAGGCTTTATCGCCCAGATGGCTTGAGCTGTCTGGTTATTGAGCTTGCGTGATGTCGCGACCTGGCCGGCCATCGTGATGAAGAGCAGGGGCGCTCGAGCGTATCGACCGGCATATGGGCCTTGGGCCGTCAGTCCACCTCTGGAACGCCCCAGCGCCTGATCCTTGGCCCCCCTTTTCCGCTCGCCGCCTGTTGATGGGCACGCACGATGGTACTGTCGATCATTAAGTACTGATTGTCCCGGTCAGCAGTGAGGGCATCAAAGACCCGCTCCCATACGCCGGCATGGCACCAGCGACTGAACCGGCGATGGACCGTCTTCCACTTGCCATAGCGCTCCGGCAGGTCCCGCCAGTGCGCGCCTGAGCGCAGCACCCACAAACACCCGTTCACAAACAGCCGGTTATCTACCCCCGTCCGACCTGGATCGCTGGCCTTGCCTGGCAACAAAGGCGCAATTCTCGACCATTGCGCCTCGTTCAACTCGTATCGCTTCACGCCCCTCAAAGGCCTCCGTGCTGCACACGGTACCTTATGAATCAGTGATCAACCGATTTGGGAATCCTGAATGTCGATCGGTCCTCAGCCCCAGAGCAAACGAAAAGGCCAGAAGGAGTTACCCTTCCGGCCTTTATCTCGAACCCAAACCGATCAGGCGGCTTCGGTGGTATGGGCCTTGCGGACCTCTTCGTCCGTCAGGATGCCGCTGGCGCGCAGCAGGGCGGCGAAGCGGCCGTTGCTGTGGCTGAGTTCGTCGAAGCTGCCCTGTTCGACGACACGGCCGTCATCCAGGAAGAGCACCATATCGGCTTCGCGGACCGTCGACAGGCGGTGGGCGATGATGAAGGTGGTGCGGTTCTGGCGCAGATTGTCGATTGCGGCCTTGACGCGGTTTTCGGTTTCGACGTCGAGCGCCGAGGTCGCCTCGTCGAGCACCAGGATCGGCGCGTCCTTGAGGATGGCGCGGGCAATCGCGATGCGCTGGCGCTCGCCGCCGGAGAGCTTGTTGCCGCGTTCACCGACATGCGTATCGTAGCGATCCTCGCGGGTCTCGATGAAGTCGGCAGCGGCGGCGGCTTCGGCCGCACGGCGCATTTCCTCTTCACTGGCGCCCTCGCGGCCAAGGCGGATATTGTCACTGATCGAACGGTTCAGCAGGCCCGCATCCTGGAAGACGGTGGCGATGTGGCGACGCAGCGACTTGCGGGTCACCTTGGTAATATCGGTTCCGTCGACGAGAATCTTGCCGCCCTGGGCATCGTAGACACGCTGCAGCAGGTTGACGAGCGTCGTTTTGCCGGCGCCGGTCGGGCCGACGATCGCGACCGTCTGGCCTGCCTTCACCGAGAAGGAGACGTTGTGCAGGCCCTGTGAGCTGTTGCCGAAGCCGAAGGAGACGTCGCGGAATTCGATCGCACCCTTGACGTCCTTGATCTCGCCGTTGCCGGCCGGCTCTTCACGTTCACGTACCGAGTCTTCCAGCGCATAGAATTCCTCAAGCTTGGAACGGGCCTCGAAAATCTGCGTAGCGAACTGGCGCATCAGGTCGAGACGGCCGATCAACAGGTTGGCAAAGCCGATGAAGGCGATGACTTCGCCGACGCGCAGCTGGCCGGCCTGGACGAGCATGGTGCCGATGATCAGAACCACCATCATCGCGATGGTCGACGCCATGCGGTTCAGTGCGCCGGCGATCGCCCACCAGTCGAGCACCGGATACTGGGCTTCGAGCAGACGGTCGGCGAAGGATTTCAGCGCCCTGGTTTCGGCCTCGATGCGGTTGTAGCTGTGCAGGACAGAAACGTTGCTAATCGAGTCGCTGACATGCGAGAAGACGGTGTGATAATGGTTCTCGACCGAAGCCTGGCCGTCCTTGGTGCGGCTCATGACGACGCGGCCGATCAGCCAATAGGCGATGGCGAGCACCATGAGTACTGCGGAAAGGCGCAGATCCATCGACATTGCGGTCGGTATCAGAAGGGCAAGCGCGATGACCGTCGACAAGTGGTTGCGCATGAATTCCAGCCAGAGGCCGAACAGTGTCTCGCAGGCGCGCAGCAACGTATGCAGCGCGTTAGAGGTGCCGCGCTGATGATGCCAGCCGAGCGGCATGGAAATGATGCGGCCGAAGGCTTCCGTCAACAGCGTCGCTCGCCGGCCATGGGCCAGCCTGTCGGCCTCGCGGGCCACCAGAACGAAGGCAATGGTGTTGAAGACGGCGAAAGTCGCCCACATGAAGAGGATGGGCTTGACCTCACCCTTGCCCGAAATCGCATCGATGATGCGACCGAACAGGATCGGCTCCGCGATGGTGATCGTCGCAAGAACAATGTTTGCGACAACGACTAGGGATACGCGCAGCTTGTAGGCGCCAAGATAGCGCAGAGCCCTTGCATAGACCTTGAATAGCGTCACGTCGAACCTCTTGTGCATCTGCGAAAACGGGATGATGCGATGCTACAAAAGGCTACCTGAACGGGCGATTAACGGAGTATTCAGGGTTCGATCGATGTGATGATTGCCGCGATCATATTATGGCAGGATCCGACGAGTGGCCATGACGCCGAAATTGCCGCCTGACTATATCTCGCAACAATTTGCGCTTGCATTTTATTAAATGTTTAGCGCAGCATTAAATTACAGACTGCATTTATTGAATAAGACCGTTTCGCGACCAGTTTGACCAGCCGCCAGCGGCCTCATGCGGGCATCAGGTCCGGGCAAGGGGCATTTTTGTGAATATTAATTCGTTAATTCAATTGCTTGTAATTCTGGAAGAATGCTCAAATCCTGAAGCTGTCATCACCGAACTGGAGCAGATCCTCCGCGGTTGCGGCTTCGAATATTACGGCTTGCCGCACCATTTGCCGCAGAGCCCGCTGCAGCAGAATCCAGAGCCTTGGGCTGCGGCGCTTGCCGGCCGCTGGCCGGAACAATGGCCGCAAATATATGCCGCGAAAAAATATGCGCTGATCGATCCGATGGTGCGCTATCTCGCCCATGCGCAGCGGCCTTTCCGCTGGCGAGAGGCGATGGCCACCTTCCGCAAGGACGCCTATCATCGGCGCATGGAGCAGATGATGGTCGATGCCTTCGGGCACGGGTTGGAGGACGGCTACATCTTTCCCATCCACGGACGCAGCGGCATTCTCGCCAGCCTTAGTCTCGCCGGCAAGCCGATTGAGCTGTCGCCGGTGGAAATCGCATTGCTGGAGGCGGTGGCGCGCAAGGCCTTCTGGCGGTTGCTCGATCTGAAAGGTGAGGCGCAGGCACTGGAAACCGTGCTGCCGGCCGATACGCCGCTGACACGGCGCGAGATGGAAATCCTGCATTATCTCGCCGAAGGCATGACTTCGATGGAGATCAGCAAGATGCTGAAGATCTCAAACCACACCGTCGACTGGTATATGAACGGCCTACAGGACAAGCTGAAGGCGAAAAACAGGCAGCATGCGGTGGCGCTTGCCTTCCGTCATGGCCTGATAAGGTAGAGAAACTCCGCTTCTCATCGAAGCGGAATTGCTCTGGTTTTTTATTTTTGCGCAACTCCGAACGGAAAACCGCTTCGCACTTTTCGCGGAGTTGCTCCAGCATGTCGAAAAATTGCATTTCGCAGTCGCAAGATAAATTGAACTTTCTGTGACAAGAAGTTAAGAATTTCCTTCGCGGGTGCAGCAATCCCGCGTCTGAACGTCTGAGGAGACCGTTTTGCCCATTTCCAAGATTCTCGTTGCCAATCGCTCTGAAATTGCCATCCGCGTGTTCCGCGCGGCCAACGAACTTGGAATAAAAACCGTGGCGATCTGGGCGGAAGAGGACAAGCTGGCGCTGCACCGCTTCAAGGCGGACGAGAGCTACCAGGTCGGCCGCGGCCCGCATCTGTCCAAGGACATGGGCCCGATCGAGAGCTATCTGTCGATCGAGGAGGTGATCCGCGTTGCGAAACTCTCCGGCGCCGATGCCATCCATCCCGGCTACGGCCTGCTGTCGGAAAGCCCCGAATTCGTCGATGCCTGCAACAAGGCCGGCATCATCTTCATCGGCCCGAGGGCCGATACGATGCGCCAGCTTGGCAATAAGGTTGCGGCGCGCAACCTGGCGATCTCGGTCGGCGTTCCCGTGGTGCCGGCCACAGGGCCGCTGCCGGAGGACATGGCCGAAGTGGCGAAGATGGCGGAGGGGATCGGCTACCCCGTCATGCTGAAGGCCTCCTGGGGCGGCGGCGGGCGCGGCATGCGCGCGATCCGCGATCCAAAGGATCTCGCCCGCGAGGTGACGGAAGCCAAACGCGAGGCGATGGCGGCCTTCGGCAAGGACGAGGTCTATCTGGAAAAGCTCGTCGAGCGCGCCCGCCATGTCGAAAGCCAGGTTCTCGGCGATACGCACGGCAATGTCGTGCATCTCTTCGAGCGTGACTGCTCGATCCAGCGTCGCAACCAGAAGGTCGTCGAGCGCGCGCCAGCGCCCTATCTCTCGGAGGCGCAACGCCAGGAGCTCGCCGCCTATTCGCTGAAGATCGCGGCCGCGACCAATTATGTCGGCGCCGGTACCGTCGAGTATCTGATGGATGCCGATACCGGCAAATTTTACTTCATCGAAGTCAATCCGCGTATCCAGGTCGAGCATACGGTGACCGAAGTCGTCACCGGCATCGACATCGTCAAGGCGCAGATCCACATCCTCGACGGTTTTGCGATCGGCACGCCGGAATCGGGCGTGCCGCGCCAGGAGGATATCCGTCTCAACGGCCATGCGCTGCAGTGCCGCATCACCACGGAAGATCCGGAGCATAATTTCATTCCGGATTACGGCCGCATCACCGCCTATCGCTCGGCGTCCGGTTTCGGCATCCGCCTCGATGGCGGCACCTCCTATTCGGGTGCAATCATCACCCGCTTTTACGATCCGCTTCTCGTCAAGGTCACGGCATGGGCGCCCAATCCATCCGAAGCGATCGCCCGCATGGACCGGGCGCTGCGCGAATTCCGTATTCGCGGCGTGGCAACCAACCTGACCTTCCTCGAAGCGATCATCGGCCATCCGAAATTCCGGGATAACAGCTACACGACACGCTTCATCGACACGACGCCGGAACTCTTCCAGCAGGTCAAGCGCCAGGATCGCGCCACGAAGCTCCTGACCTATCTCGCCGATGTCACCGTCAATGGCCATCCCGAGGCCAAGGATAGGCCGAGGCCGCTGGAAAACGCTGCCGAGCCGGTGGTTCCCTACGCCAACGGCAATGCGGTCAAGGATGGTACAAAGCAGCTCCTCGACACGCTCGGCCCGAAGAAATTCGGCGAATGGATGCGCAACGAGAAGCGCGTGCTTTTGACCGACACGACGATGCGCGACGGCCACCAGTCGCTGCTCGCCACCCGCATGCGCACCTATGACATCGCCCGTATTGCCGACACCTATGCGCATGCGCTGCCGAACCTTCTGTCGCTCGAATGCTGGGGCGGCGCGACCTTTGACGTCTCCATGCGCTTTCTGACCGAGGATCCGTGGGAACGCCTGGCGCTGATCCGTGAGGGCGCCCCGAACCTTCTGCTGCAGATGCTGCTGCGCGGCGCCAACGGCGTCGGCTACACCAATTATCCCGATAATGTCGTCAAATATTTCGTCCGCCAGGCAGCCAGAGGCGGCATCGATCTGTTCCGCGTGTTCGATTGCCTGAACTGGGTGGAGAACATGCGCGTCTCGATGGATGCCATTGCCGAGGAGAACAAGCTCTGCGAGGCGGCAATCTGCTATACCGGCGATATCCTCAACTCGGCGCGTCCGAAATACGATCTGAAATACTACACCGATCTTGCAGTCGAGCTCGAGAAGGCAGGCGCGCATATCATCGCGCTCAAGGATATGGCGGGTCTTCTCAAACCTGCGGCTGCGAAGGTTCTGTTCAAGGCGCTGCGTGAGGCGACCAGCCTGCCGATCCATTTCCACACGCATGATACATCGGGTATTGCGGCCGCGACCGTTCTTGCCGCCGTCGATGCCGGCGTCGATGCCGTCGATGCGGCCATGGACGCACTTTCCGGCAATACCTCGCAGCCCTGTCTCGGTTCGATCGTCGAGGCGTTGCGCGGTACGGAGCGTGATCCGGGCCTCGATCCGGAATGGATCCGCCGTATCTCCTTCTATTGGGAAGCGGCGCGTAACCAATATGCCGCCTTCGAAAGCGATCTGAAGGGGCCGGCATCCGAAGTCTATCTGCACGAAATGCCGGGCGGCCAGTTCACCAACCTCAAGGAACAGGCCCGCTCGCTCGGCCTCGAGACCCGCTGGCATCGGGTGGCGCAGGCCTATGCCGACGCCAACCAGATGTTCGGCGATATCGTCAAGGTGACGCCGTCTTCCAAGGTCGTCGGCGACATGGCGCTGATGATGGTGTCCCAGGACCTGACGGTCGCCGACGTCGTCAGCCCCGACAAGGAAGTCTCCTTCCCGGAATCGGTGGTCTCGATGCTGAAGGGCGATCTCGGCCAGCCGCCGTCGGGATGGCCCGAAGCGCTGCAGAAGAAGGCGCTGAAGGGCGACAAGCCCTATACCGTGCGCCCCGGCTCGCTGCTCAAGGAGGCTAATCTCGATGCGGAGCGCAAAGTTATCGAGACGAAACTCGAGCGCGAGGTCAGCGACTTCGAATTTGCCTCCTACCTGATGTATCCGAAGGTCTTCACCGACTTCGCGCTCGCCTCCGATACCTACGGCCCGGTCTCGGTGCTGCCGACGCCCGCCTATTTCTACGGTCTCAAGGACGGCGAGGAACTGTTTGCCGATATCGAGCGCGGCAAGACGCTCGTCATCGTCAACCAGGCGATGAGCGCCACCGACAGCCAGGGCATGGTGACCATCTTCTTCGAGCTCAATGGCCAGCCGCGCCGCATCAAGGTGCCGGACCGGGCCCATGGGGCGACGGGTGCGGCCGTCCGCCGCAAGGCCGAACCGGGCAATGCCGTTCATGTCGGCGCGCCGATGCCGGGTGTCATCAGCCGTGTCTTCGTCTCGCCCGGCCAGGCCGTCAATGCCGGCGACGTGCTCGTCTCGATCGAGGCGATGAAGATGGAAACGGCGCTGCATGCGGAAAAGGATGGCACGATTTCCGAAGTGCTGGTACGGGCCGGCGATCAGATCGATGCCAAGGACCTGCTCGTCGTCTACGCAGGCTGAAGCGCTGCCATCCTTGGCAAAGGCGCCCATCGGCCGGCTTTTCGAGCGGGCTCCATTCACTCGATTGTGTACGATCGGCCTGTCAAAAAGCTGATTTTTCGAAGCCTTCGCGCCTTGCCCGGCGCGGAGGCTTTCTCATAAGCTTGCGCTCCCACCATCCGCCCCCAAGACCAATCAGGAAATGATATCAATGAGCAAGTTGAAGATTGCCGTTATCGTCGGCAGCACGCGTATTGGCCGTTTTTCCGAGCATCCGGCCAAGTGGATTGCCGCTATCGCCGCCGAACGGCAGGACATTGAGGTCGAGGTTCTCGACCTGCTCGACTACCCCATGCATTTTTTCGGTGAGCAGCGTGCCACGACCGCTGAAAGCGAAACGGCAGAGCGCTGGAAAAAGAAGCTGCGTGAATTCGATGGCTTCATTTTCACAGTTGCCGAGTACAATCACGCGCCGACTGCGGTTTTGAAGAACGCCATCGACCTCGGCGAGTTCATCCACAAGCCGGTCGGTTTCGTCGGTTACGGCGGCGTTGGCGGCGCACGTGCGGTCGAGCATCTTCGCCTGATCTTCGTGGAAATGGGGGCGGCTTCGGTGAAAACGGGCGTGCATATCGCGCTTGGCGAATATCTCGGCGTCCTCAAGGAAGGCAAGAGCCTCAGCGATTACGCCCATCTCAACGAAGCGGCGAGGAACCAGCTCGATCAGCTCATCTGGTGGGGTAATGCGCTGAAGGCGGCGCGTGCCGTCGTCACGGCCTCCTGATTGGAGTTCCAGCCATGCCGGGATCTTCGCATCCCGGCATTAGATCCGGATGATTTTAGGCCAGGTCGGCCTAAAAATCTGCATCCGGATCTAAATCAAAGAAATAGAGCAAGATGTCGTCCGAAAACCGCTCACACTTTTCGGCATCATCTCTAGCTCAGATATCGTAAGTATGGGCGGCGTTGATCGTCGAGATGAAACGTTTGGTGCGTTCGCGCTCCGGCGCGCTGAAGATCGCTCTGGCGCTGCCCGTTTCCACGACGCTCCCGGCTTCCAGGAAAACCACGTCATTGGCGATCTTCGAGGCGAGCCGGAGATCGTGGGTCGCCATCACCATCGTCGTGCCTTCGCTGGCCAGCTTGCCGAGTACATCGACCACTTCGGCCGAAAGCTCGGGATCGAGGGCGGATGTCGGCTCGTCACAGAGAAGCACGCGCGGCGACGGCGCCAGCGCGCGGGCGATCGCGACGCGCTGCTGCTGGCCGCCCGACAGCGTCGAAGGCCATGCATCGGCCTTGTGGGTCATGCCGACCTTGGTCAGCAATTCCATCGCACGCTCGCGGGCCTTTTCCCTCGGCCATCGCAGTACCGTCACCAGGCCTTCCATGACATTCTCGATCGCGGTCTGATGCGGGAAGAGCTGGAAATTCTGGAAGACCATGCCGGTCTGGCGGCGGATCTTCTGGATCGCCGGCCAGCTCGTTCGTTTGCCCGGTGCAAAGGCCAGCTTCTCCTCTCCGAGGCGGATGGAGCCGGCGGTCGGAATTTCGAGTAGGTTGATGCAGCGCAGCAGTGTGCTCTTGCCGCCGCCCGAAGGCCCGACCAGCGCGGTGACGCTGCTTTCGGGAATACGGATGCTGATATCCTTGAGGATGACGGCGTCGCCGAAGCGCTTTTCGATGTTGGAAAGCTCGATCATGCATTTGCCTCCAGCATGCCGCCATAACGCGCGAAGCGGCGTTCCAGCCGCACCTGCAACTGCGAGAGGACGGAGCTCAGGACGAGATAGATCAGCGCCGCCTCGATATAGAGGATCAACGGCTCGTAGGTGGTGGCGACGATGCGCTGCGCCGCCTGGAAGAGCTCGGGCACGGTGATGGCGGCGGCAAGCGAGGTGTCTTTGACCAGCGAGATGAAGGTGTTCGACAAAGGCGGCACGGCGACGCGGGCGGCCTGCGGCAGGATGGTGCGGCTCATCGCCTGGCGCCAGCTCATGCCGATCGAATAGGCGGCTTCCCATTGGCCCTTCGGCACCGAAGAAATGACGGCGCGGATGATCTCGGAGCTGTAGGCGCCGATATTCAGCGTGAAGCCGATGAGGGCGGCCGGAAAGGCATCGAGCAGGATGCCGAGGCTCGGCAGGCCGTAGAAGATCACGAAGAGCTGCACCAGCAGCGGCGTGCCGCGGATGACCCAGACATAGAAGCGCGCGACGGCCGAAAGCGGCATCGGCCCGAAGAGCCGGGCGATTGCGGTGGCGAGCCCGAGGGCCAGGCCAAAGACGAAGGATAGCAGGGTCAGCGGAATGGTGAAGATCAGCCCCGCCCACAGGAGCGAGGGGAGCGATTCCGCCATCAGTTGGAGCCAGTGCGCCAAGGGAGTTGCCTCTCGTCAGTTGGGTCGTGATATCCGAAATACCCCTCCCCCACCCCTCCCCACAAGGGGGAGGGACTTATCCAGGTGCCGGCTCACACGAAATAGCGACCGAGCGGCAGGCCGAAACGTTTATTTGAAGATGAGACGGCCCGCCGGCTAAGCCCCTCCCCCTTGTGGGGAGGAGTTTGGGAAGGGACTTTTCTTCAGTTGAACTTACTTGGAAACATCCTGGCCGAAATACTTGTCGGCGATCTTCTTATAGGTGCCGTCGGCCTTGATATCGGCAAGCGCCTTGTTGATTTCGGCGAGAAGCTCCGGCTCGTTCTTGCGGATGATGACGCCGGAGTAATCGGCGTTTTCCTGCTCGGCCACGATCTTCACCGGCGCGTCCGGCTTGTGCTTCTTGAAATCGAGGAAGGAGAGGCTGTCGTTGATCGTGGCGTCGGCGCGCTTGGTCAGCACCAGCTGGATCGACTGATCGAAACCGTCGGTGCCGACGAGCTCGGCACCGGCTTCGGTTGCGAGCTTGCCGAAGTTGCTGGTCAGCGACTGGGCGGCCTTCTTGCCCTTCAGGTCGGCGAAAGACTTGATGCTGTCGTCGCCGTCGCGGGCGATCAGTACGGCCTTGGAGGCGATATAAGGCTCGGAGAAATCGTATTTCTGCTTGCGGGTTTCGGTGATGCCGACCTGGTTGATGACGGTATCGTAGCGCTTGGCATCGAGGCCGGCGATCAGGCCATCCCACTTGCCTTCGACGAACTCGGCTTTGACACCGAGCTTGGCGGCGATCGCTTCGCCGATCTCGACATCGAAGCCAACGAGCTTGCCGCTTTCGTCATGATAGGTGAAGGGCGCATAAGTGCCTTCGGTGCCGATCTTGAAGACGCCGGCCGATTTGATGGCGGCGAGGTTTTCACCGGCATGGGCAGGCAGGAGGGCCGCGGCTTGAATGAGGGCGGCGGCGGCGACGGTTTTCAACCAGTTCATTGTTTCATCCATCCTTGGGAGGTTGTTATCGGATGGGGATAGTTGGCAGAAAATTACGGCGCCGGAAGCGTAGAAAACTGCGAATAAAAGCAGCAACTGCAAATATTTTTCTCAAACGGCCGCTCGAACCATGAATCCCGCAGAATCAGGCATCAGGCGGTGATGCGCCGGCGCAGTTTTTCGCTGACGATGATGATCAATCCGGCGCCGAGGATCATCGCCGCGCCGACGACCACATTGTGCGTGGGGATGTCGGCCCAGATCAGATAGCCCAAGAGGAAGGCCCAGATGAGAGAGCTGTATTCGAATGGCGCAAGCACGGAGACGGGCGCCTGACGCATGCCCTCGAAAAGGGCGAACTGGGCGCAGCCGGCAACGATGCCGGTGGCGATGAGGAGCGCGAGCTGCGTCATATCGGGGTCTGCCATGTCCAGATCACCGCAACGCCGGTCATGGCAAGGAAAAAGACGTTGGAAACGGTGAGCTGGATAATCGTCTTCTCATGCAGCGAGGTCTTGCGCAGCAGCACCATGGCAGAGGCCCAGAGCACGGCCGCCTGCAGCGCCAGATAGACCGGCCAGGAGATGGTGAGGCCGACCGGATTGCAGGCGATGAGGACGCCGACGAAGCCGACGCCGACCGCCAGCCAACGCGCCGGCGTGACCTTCTCCTTCAGGATGAACCAGGCAAGCAAGGTGCCGACAACAGGTGCGGCGTAATAGAGCGTGGTCACTTCGGCAAGCTGCAGGCGGCTTGCGGCGGAATAGTAGGAAAGCCAGGCGCAGAGCAGAAGGATGCTGCGGGCAATCATCGGCTTGATGATCGGCGATGTCATCGTCTGGTGGACGAGCTTGCCGCGACCATAGGCGAGACAACCGACGAGGATGGTGAGACTGCGGAAAAACAGGATCTGCCAGACGGGAATGCTTGAAGCCAGGATCTTGATGATCGCGTCATGGAAGGTGAACGCCATATAGGCGAGGCTCGTGAGCAGGATGCCCAGGCTGACGGAGTTTTTCACGGGGAGAACGGACCAGGTGGCGGATATGCCGGCGGGAATCGGGAATGACCAATCGATATTCCCGCCTCCCGGGCCGGTCAATAGGGCATATTCGCTCTGGTGGTGGAGCTTATTTCCGAACGTCAGAAAACGTGTGACCGTGCATATTGCCTGCATGATCGTAAGCGTTTATGCACGTTTTCGGTTTGTGAGGTCTCGATCCGGTAGGAACATGCAGGATTTTCTGTTGCGAGAGCGCCAAGGCGTGATTTCCGAGAGGCTGCGGCTGAATGGCCGCGTGCTGGCGACGGAGCTTGCGCTCGAATTCGGCGTCTCCGAGGATACGGTGCGGCGGGATCTGCGGGAGATGGCGGCGGCAGGGCTCTGTGAGCGGGTCTACGGCGGCGCATTGCCGGTCTCGCCGGCGCACGGAAGCCTGACGCAGCGCATCGGCTTTGCCGCTGACCGGAAACAGGCGCTGGCGCGCG
This sequence comes from Rhizobium sp. CRRU65, assembly GCF_048551595.1. Lineage (NCBI taxonomy): Bacteria > Pseudomonadati > Pseudomonadota > Alphaproteobacteria > Hyphomicrobiales > Rhizobiaceae > Rhizobium > Rhizobium sp. CRRU65. The sequence continues at coordinate 191,131 of NZ_JBLYZH010000003.1, forward strand.
CTGCGACAAAGCAGATTGCCGGCGGTTCGACTGTGTTCTTCGATGCCGGCAGCACCAATCTGGCGATTGCCCACGCATTACCGGTCGAACTTGCACTGACGGCTGCGACCAATGCGCCGGCGATTGCCGCAGCGCTGATCGACAAGCCTGCCGTCAACGTCATTCTGATCGGCGGGATGGTGGATCGGCAGACGGGCGGCTCGCTCGGCGCCAAGGCCTTGCGGGATATGGAGCAGATTTCGCCCGATCTCTGCATTCTCGGCGCCTGCGGCGTCGATCTCGAGGCCGGCATCACGGTGTTCGGCTTCGAGGATGCGGAGTTCAAGCGGTTTGCGACATCCAGGAGCAAAAGGGTGTTGGTGGCTGCAACCTCGGAGAAATTCGGCACCGCTGCCCCCCATAGCATCCTGCCGGTTGCGCATTGCGAATGCCTGGTCGTCGAGCACGATGCCGATCCGGCCATTCTCGCCCGTTACCGCGAGCGCGGATGCAGGACTGTTCTCGCCGAGAAAACGAACTGAGGCGACGTCATAGAGTTTAGGGAAACCGGGCCAAGCAAGCCCGGCAATGAGGAAAGACCGGAAATGGATAGTCATGTGAGTACGCCGGGAGCCCGGAGCGGCTTCATTACCAGAAGCAGAGCGGCGGTTTCCCTGCTCTTTCTCATGAACGGTTTTGTCGTCGGCTGCTGGGCGCCGAAGATCCCTGATTTTGCCGAGCGTCTGGCGCTGACCAAGTTCGAGCTTGGGCTGATGATCCTGGTTTTCGGCGTCGGCTCGCTGGTCATGATGCCGATCGCCGGTGCACAGATCGCCAAACACGGTTCGCGTATCGTCGTTCAGATACTGGCCGTCTGCGTGCTACCGTTGCTGTTGGCATTGACGCTGGCGCCAAATGTGCTGACTGGAGCGATCACGCTCTTCCTGTTCGGCGGCTTCATCGGTGCAATGGATGTGGCGATGAATGCCAATGCGGTCTCGGTCGAGAAATCCATGCGCCGCGCCATCATGTCGTCCTGCCACGCTTTCTGGAGCCTTGGCGGACTGATCGGCTCAGGTCTCGGCGGCATCGTGATCTCCAAGCTCGGTATTCTCGGCCATGCGCAACTGGCGACGGTGCTGGCGGCGATCTTCCTTGCCGTCGCCTGGCCGATGATCCTTGCGGATCCGCCGCATCCCGACGCCAAGAAGGAAAAGACGAAGCTGCCGATGGTGCCGCTGCCGTGGCTGCTCGGATTGATGGCGCTGTTCAGCATGGTGCCTGAAGGCGCTGTTCTCGACTGGGGCGCGCTCTATCTCCGGCAGGAAATGGGTGCATCCGTGGCGCTTTCCGGCCTTGGTTTCGCAGCCTTTTCGGCCACCATGGCAATCATGCGCTTTGCCGGCGACCTGGTGCGCGACCGCCTGGGCGGCGTCAAGACGCTACGCATCTGCACTTTGTTTGCCATTGTCGGCATGCTGCTTGCCGGCCTGGCGCCCAATGCCGAGCTTGCCATCCTGGGCTTTGCGTTTTGCGGTATCGGCATTTCCAACATGGTGCCGATCGCTTTCTCGGCGGCGGGCAATATTCCCGGACTCAAGCCCGGCATCGGCATCTCGGTGGTCACGACCATGGGCTATTCCGGCATGCTGGTTGCGCCATCGTTGATCGGCTTCGTCGCCGAGCATATCGGTTTTGCCGTCGTTTTCATGGCGCTGCCGGTGCTGCTCATCGTCGTTCTGCTGCTCTCCAACCTGGCCCATTATGCCGATGAGACCTCCGGAGGCGGTCACTGAGCCGCCTCCCAACAAAAGTGATATCAGGGGCGGTTGACAAGCAGCCGGCCTTGATCCACCTGAAAAGCACCGTTTCTAAAGCGCGTCGCAATCTTTCAGATTTGCTCCTCACGCTTTAGGTTTTTATTTTTCGCATGTCGTTATCGCAAAACCGCTGCACACTTTTGCGCGACATGCTTTAGGGGTGCAAGAACTCTCCATGTTGTCAGCCGCCGATTTTGATCCGAAACCGCGCCGCGCTTCCGTTGCCGTCGATGTCGGCGGCGTCATCGTCGGCGGCGGGGCGCCGGTCGTCGTGCAGTCCATGACGAACACCGATACGGCCGATATCGATTCCACCGTCGCGCAGGTCGCCGCTCTCCACCGGGCGGGCTCGGAACTGGTGCGCATTACCGTCGACCGCGACGAGAGTGCAGCCGCCGTGCCGAAGATCCGCGAGCGGCTTCTGCGCCTCGGCATGGACGTGCCTTTGATCGGCGACTTCCACTATATCGGCCACAAGCTGCTCGCCGATCATCCGGATTGCGCCGAAGCGCTGGCGAAATACCGCATCAACCCCGGCAATGTCGGCTTCAAGGACAAGAAGGACAAGCAGTTCGCCGAGATCATCGAGATGGCGATCCGCTATGACAAGCCGGTGCGCATCGGCGTCAACTGGGGCTCGCTCGATCAGGATCTGCTGACGGCGCTGATGGACCGGAACGCCGAAGCCGGATCGCCGCTTTCGGCCCGGCAGGTGACGCGCGAGGCGATCGTGCAGTCGGCGCTGCTGTCGGCAGCCCGTGCCGAAGAGATCGGCCTGCCGCGCAACCGCATCATCCTGTCGGCCAAGGTCAGCCAGGTGCAGGACCTGATCGCCGTCAATTCCATGCTTGCCGAACGCTCCAATCATGCGCTGCATCTCGGCCTGACCGAAGCCGGCATGGGCACCAAGGGCATCGTCGCCTCCTCTGCGGCGATGGGCTTCGTGCTGCAGCACGGCATCGGCGATACGATCCGCGTGTCGCTGACGCCGGAGCCGAACGGCGACCGCACGCGCGAAGTCCAGGTGGCGCAGGAAATCCTGCAGGTCATGGGCTTTCGCCAGTTCATACCCGTCGTTGCGGCCTGTCCGGGCTGTGGACGCACGACGTCGACGGTGTTCCAGGAACTTGCCCAGAATATCCAGAACGACATCCGCAAGAACATGCCTGTCTGGCGCGAGAAATATCCTGGGGTCGAGGCGCTGAACGTCGCCGTCATGGGCTGCATCGTCAACGGGCCGGGCGAAAGCAAACATGCCGATATCGGCATTTCGCTTCCGGGCACTGGCGAAACGCCGGCCGCCCCCGTCTTCATCGACGGCCGGAAGGCGCTGACTCTGCGCGGTGCCAATATCGCCGCCGATTTCGAGGCGCTGGTTGTCGACTATATCGAGAAGCGTTTCGGCCAGCGGACGGCGGCGGAATGAGCGCCCGCAAGTTCGGATGAGCCGGTACTGGTCGCCTATCGTCAGTAAGCTTCGGCCCTATGTCGCGGGCGAGCAGCCCCGTATCGCGAACATGGTCAAGCTCAATACCAACGAGAGCCCTTACGGTCCGTCCCCGAAGGCGCTTGAGGCGATCCGGGATGCGGCGGACGATCGTCTGCGGCTCTATCCCGATCCGACTGCTGCGGAATTGCGCGAGACGATCGCGGCCCATTTCGGCCTGACCGCAGAAGAAATATTCGTCGGCAACGGCTCCGACGAGGTTCTCGCGCATGCGTTCCAGGCGCTGCTGAAACACGAGCGGCCGCTTCTCTACCCCGATGTGACCTACGCCTTCTATTCGACCTATAGCCTGCTATACGGCGTCGAAGCGATCGAGGTGCCTGTTGACGATGGGTTTCGGATCGGGCTGGAAGATTACGACAGGCCCTGCGGCGCGATCATCATCCCCAATCCGAATGCGCCGACCGGCATCGGCTTGCCACTTGCCAGTATCGAAGCACTTCTTGCCGCCCATCCGGATGCGGTCGTTGTCATAGACGAGGCCTATATCGATTTCGGCGGCGAGAGCGCTGCCGGGCTCGTTTCAACCTATCCCAACCTACTGGTGATCCAGACCCTGTCGAAGTCCCGTTCGCTTGCCGGTCTGCGCATCGGCTTCGCGCTGGGGCAGCGGCCGCTGATTGAGGCGCTGGAGCGGGTCAAGGACAGTTTCAATTCCTATCCGCTCGATCGTCTGGCGCAGCTTGCCGCGACGGCGGCGATCAAGGACGAGGCGTGGTTTGAGACATGCCGGAGGAACATCATCGCCAGCCGCGAAAGCCTCGACTCTGAACTTGAAGTTTTGGGTTTCGAGGTCTTGCCGTCCCAGGCGAACTTCGTTTTCGCGAGGCACCAAAGCCGTTCCGGGGCAGCGCTTCAAGCCGCTCTGCGGGAGCGCGGCATTCTCGTCCGGCATTTCGCCAAACCGCGTATTTCGGACTTCCTGCGGATCAGCATCGGCACGGGCGAGGAGTGTGCCCGTCTGGTTTCCGCCCTCAAGGAGATACTGACAGCCTGACCTGCCGCTTCAGCTCTTCCGGTCGGCGATGAAATGCGCCGCAGCAATGAGGGTCGAGGCACGGGGGCCGTAGGGGGCAAGCAACGCCTCTGCATCGCGGACATGCTCGCGGAGCTGGGCTTCGGCCCATTCCATGCCGCGCAGGGCCACAAGCGTTCCCTTGCCGCGGGCCGCATCCTTGCCGGTCGCCTTGCCCATGGTCGCCGCATCCGAGGTCAGGTCGAGAATGTCGTCGGCCAGTTGGAAGGCAAGGCCGATCTTTTCGCCGAAGGCGCGCAGGCGACGGCGATCCTCCGGCCGGCTTGCCGCGATGACGGCGCCGGCTTCACAGGCGAAGCGGATCAGCGCGCCTGTTTTCATCGCCTGCAGGCGGATGATGCCGGCCTCGTCGGGGGCCTGCTTTTCCGCCGCGAGGTCGAGCGCCTGGCCGCCGGCCATGCCGCCGAGACCGGCTGCGCGGGCAAGGGCCAGCACCAGCGATGCCTTGCTCGTATCGGCAAGGGTCGTTTCCGGCGCGGCGATGATGTCGAAGGCGTAGGTCAGCAGGCTGTCGCCGGCGAGGATCGCCGTCGCTTCGTCGAACTTGATATGTACCGTTGGTTTGCCGCGGCGCAGGTCGTCATCGTCCATGGCCGGCAGATCGTCATGCACGAGGGAATAGCAGTGGACGCATTCGAGGGCGGCGCCGACGCGAAGTGCCGCCTCGGCGTCGCCGCCGAGCAGGGCTGCACTTTCGACGACGAGAAACGGGCGCAGCCGCTTGCCGCCGTTCAGCACGGCATAATGCATGGCATCGCGCAGCGTCTCGGGCCTGGCGATTTCATCGGAAAGGGCACTCGGTGAAAGCAATGCGTCGAGCAGCGCCTCGATGTCGCGGGCGTTGTTCTTCAGCCTCGTCTCGAAAGTGTCCCGGTTCGCGTCCATGGGCGCTGTTTGGCATGAGCGCCCCCGGGCTTGCAACGGAATTGTCGATGGCGGCAGCAAGATTCGCCGCGCACTCTGGCATAAGCTCTGCGCAGGCGTTATGAGAACGACAGGAGCGAAATCGGACTGGGGACATTGGATATAGCGCCGGAGAGAGAGGACAGCGTCGACATGCCGGCTCGTCGGCGATGGTTCGGAGACGGGCGTGTGTTGAAACGCATTATTCTGGCCGTGCTGGTCTTGCTGATTCTTCCCTATGCGCTGATCTTTTTCTATCTGCTGCCTTTCATTCATCCCGTCTCGACGCTGATGCTGCGCGATCTCGTGCTGCTGCGGGGTTACGACAGGCAATGGGTGTCGCTTGATAACATTGCCCCGGTTGTGGTGCAGTCGGTGATGATGTCGGAGGACGGGCAATATTGCTTTCACGGCGGTGTCGACTGGGCGGAAATGCGCATGCTGGTCGAGGATACGCTGAAAGGTCAGGCGACACGTGGCGGCAGCACCATTCCGATGCAGACGGCGAAAAACCTCTTCCTCTGGAACGGCCGCTCCTTCGTGCGCAAGGCGCTGGAACTTCCGCTCGCGGTGAGCACGGATTTTGTCCTGTCGAAACGGCGGCTGATGGAAATCTATCTCAATATCGCCGAATGGGGTCCCGGCATCTACGGCATCGAGGCGGCGGCCCAGCATCATTTCAAGGTGCCGGCCTCGAAGCTGACGCGGCGCCAGGCATCGCTGCTGGCCGTCTCGCTGCCGAACCCCATCGACCGCAATGCCGGCAAGCCCGGACGAGGTCTTCGCCGGCTCGCCGGCGTGATCGAGAGACGCGCACAAGGTTCGGGCGATTACATCAGGTGCATCTATGATTGAGATCAGAACTTATCGTTAGAACAGGATCTCGTCCGAAAACCGCTCACACTTTTCGGTATCGTGCTCGAGACGTGGCAAGTGTCATCTGGCATTCTTGGTTCTGCCATATGGGCGAATGCAGTCCAACCAGAGCCCCCGAGTCGCCCATGACCATCACGACATTTTCGCCCGAGCTTCTCTTTTATTCGAAGAGGCACAATCCAACCCCGCCCGCCCATCTCGGCAGCCGTTATCGCAAGGTCGGCGGCTTTCTGCCGGAAGCCGGCAACACCATCGTTTGCCATATCGAGAAGGGTTCGCAAACGCAGGCGGTGCTGATCGAGGCGCGTGAGAAATATCTGGCGATGCCCGAAGCCCCGCAGTTCCTCTTCACGCCGATATCAAGCATTCACATGACACTTTTCGAAGGTGTCATCGAGACCAGGCGCCGCCAGGATTGCTGGCCGGGCGATCTACCTCTCGATACGCCGATCGACGACATGATAGCGCTGATGGCGGCCCTGCTCGAAGGTTTCTCGATGGCCGATCCCTTCAAGGTCGCCATCGTCGAAGCTCGCCCGTCGGGCCTGCTCGTCGACGGGGCGACGGAGAGAGACCGCAAGGTCATGCGCGCCTGGCGCAATGCGCTGGCCGAGCTTCTGGGCTATCGCCAGCCGAACCATGAGGACTATAAGTTCCACATGACCTTCGCCTATGCGATCGAACGGTTGGAAGACGAAGCCTTGCCGCGCTGGCAGGCAATGCTCGACAACGTCGCCGACGATGTCCGCCGCAAGGCCCCTGTTTTCGAGCTGACCCCGCCGGCATTCTGCGTGTTCGAGGACATGAACCATTTCCACGAATTGTTGATCTTCGATTTCGAGGCATGAACGGGAGAAGCCCATGGATAGACCGACGCTCTACATCGCCAACAAGAACTATTCTTCCTGGTCGTTCCGGCCGTGGATGGCGCTGACGGGCGCCGGCGTCGATTTCGAGGAAGTCCTGATCCCCTTCGACTATCCTGGTGGCAATCCCGATATAAAGGCGGTCTCACCGACCGGGCGAGTACCACTTCTGCAGCAAGGTGCATTGAAGATCTGGGAATCGCTGGCGATCATCGAATATGTCGCTGAGCTTTATCCGGACGCCGGCCTTCTGCCGAGGGATCGCGCCGAGCGGGCGCTCGCCCGTTCGGTTTCGATGGAAATGCTTTCGGGCTTCCGGGCGCTGCGCGGTGCCTGCCCGATGAATATCCGCCGGCCGAAGGGCAAGATCGCGTTGCCGGATGGTGTCGACGCCGATATCAGCCGCATCGAGACGATCTGGCGCGACCTCCTGCAGCAATCCGGCGGACCGTTTCTGTTTGGCGCGTTCAGCGGGGCGGATGCGATGTTTGCGCCTGTCGTCAACCGGTTCGAAATCTATGATCTCGTCAGCCAAAATGATACGCTGGCCTATATGGAGACCATGAAGGCGCATCCGGCCTGGCGGAAATGGGAAGAGGCGGCCCGCGCTGAGCCTTGGATCGTGCCGGAAGACGAAGTCTGAGCCTGGAATCATTGGCTTTGCAAAAAATACGCATGGGGACTGGTCAAGGTCACCCCTTGCATGTATAAGCGCGCCAAATTCCGAAATCGCGACATGTCCGTTTCGGCCGCCCGTGTGGCCGTGGGAATGTTTTGCCCGCAAGTGGAGTAAGAGAAATGGCTGTACCGAAGAGAAAAACAAGCCCGTCCAAGCGCGGTATGCGCCGTTCGGCAGACGCCCTGAAGGCTCCGACCTACGTCGAAGACAAGAATTCCGGCGAACTGCGCCGCCCGCATCATATCGATCTGAAGACCGGTATGTATCGCGGACGCCAGGTTCTGACGCCGAAGGAAAGCGCATAATTTCCCGATCCGGCTTGTCCGATCGAAGTTTCAAGGCCGGCGTCACGCCGGCCTTTTGCATTTCGACAATATAATATTTGCAATGACTTGCGGTGGGGCAAGGGTTTGCGGCAGTATTGTCCCATGATGCACTGGGAGATTGCTGATGATAGCCGCCATGCCCCTGATGATTATCCCGTTTGTTCTTTACAATCTTGCGATGCTGGGCCTGATGGGCAATGGCGGCATTCCAGCACTGCAACATGATATCATCGTGCTGTCGATGATCTCGGGCGCGATCTGGAGCATGGCGCTCGGCGACCTTTTTATCGTCATCGCACTTGTCGTGCTGTTCTTCGAAATCCTCAAAGCGACCAGAACCGGTCCCGGCAATCTCGTCAACCACATGCTGTCAATGCTGGTGTTCATCGCTTTCCTGGTCGAGTTTCTGCTCGTCCGGGATGCTGCGACGCAGGTCTTCTTCATTTTGATGACGATCGCTCTGATCGATGTCATCGGCGGTTTTGCCGTGTCGATCCGAAGCGCCGGGCGGGATGTCTCGATCGGACTATAGGTTGTCGAGTTTGTTCTGAAGGGCGCGGAGCTGTTCCTTCAGCTCGTCGATATCCTTGGCCTCGGCCTTGCGGCTTTCCTTGGCAGGCGGCGTCATGAAGGGCGAGAACATCTGCATCGCCTGCTGAAACAGCTCGGTGTTGCGGCGAACATGGTCCTCGACCATCTGCATCGGCAACTGCAGGTTCTTGCCGAGCGGCGTTTCGCCGAAGGCGCGGTTTACTTGCTCGCGCATCTGGACCTGTTGTTCCGTGAAGGAGCGCATCGAATGTTCGAGAAAGCTCGGCACGACCATCTGCATCTGATCGCCGTAATAGGTAATGAGCTGGCGCAGGAAGGAGATCGGAAGCAATGTGTTGCCGGTCTTCGATTCCTGTTCGAAGATGATCTGGGTCAGCACCGAATGGGTGATGTCATCTCCGCTTTTTGCATCTTGTACGTTAAATTCTTCGCCCTTCTTCACCATCTCCGCCAGGTCTTCCAGCGTCACGTAGGTGCTGGTGCCTGTGTTGTATAGGCGGCGATTGGCGTATTTCTTGATAACGATCTGACCCTCATGCTTCGCCATATCAGTCTCCTGAACCCCCGTCTGATTTATGGATATTCCTCCACTTGAGACTGTAAACGCAAAAGAAGGCCGGTGACAATCTCTTTGTGCGATGCGGCAAACCTTTAACAGAGCAGATGAATCGGGCTTTGACAGGCTTTGCCGAAAAATGACGGCGGCCGGTCTTCGCGTTTGACTTGTGCTCCAAGCTTTGCCAGTTTCCACTTATGTAAGTGAGACGAAAACGAGGAGCGTCCCCATGAGCAATCCATCCATCGTCATCGCCAGTGCAGGGCGAACAGCAGTCGGCGCCTTCAACGGTGCTTTCGCGACGGTCCTCGCGCATGAGCTCGGGGCGGCCGTCATCAAGGGCGCGCTTGAGCGTGCCGGCGTCGATGCCGGGGAGGTGGATGAGGTGATCCTTGGTCAGGTGCTTGCCGCCGGCGAGGGCCAGAACCCGGCCCGCCAGGCGGCGATGAAGGCCGGCATTCCGCAGGAAGCGACAGCCTGGGGCGTCAACCAGCTCTGCGGCTCGGGCTTGCGCGCCGTCGCGCTCGGCATGCAGCAGATCGCCACCGGCGACGCCAAGATCATCGTTGCCGGCGGCCAGGAATCCATGTCGATGGCCCCACATACCGCGCACTTGCGCGGCGGCGTCAAGATGGGCGACATGAAGATGATCGACACGATGATCAGGGACGGCTTGACCGACGCTTTCCACGGCTACCACATGGGCATCACCGCCGAGAATGTTGCGCGCCAGTGGCAGCTTTCGCGCGACGACCAGGATCAATTCGCCGTCAGTTCGCAGAACAAGGCAGAGGCAGCGCAGAAGGCCGGTCGCTTTGTCGATGAGATCATCCCCTACGTCATCAAGACACGTAAGGGCGACGTTACGGTCGATGCCGACGAATATATCCGTCACGGCGCGACGATAGAGGCGATGGGGAAGCTGCGCCCGGCCTTCGACAAGGACGGCACGGTGACCGCCGCGAACGCATCCGGCCTCAACGACGGTGCCGCCGTGGCGGTGCTGATGAGCGAGGCGGAGGCAGTCCGGCGCGGCATCCAGCCGCTCGCTCGCATCGTTTCCTGGGCAACGGCGGGTGTCGATCCTCAGATCATGGGCACCGGACCGATCCCGGCTTCGCGCAAGGCGCTCGAGAAGGCCGGCTGGTCGGTGAACGATCTTGATCTCGTCGAAGCCAACGAGGCCTTCGCGGCGCAAGCCTGCGCCGTCACCAAGGATCTTGGATGGGATCCGTCGATCGTCAACGTCAACGGCGGGGCAATCGCGATCGGCCATCCGATTGGCGCCTCCGGCGCGCGCGTTCTCAACACCCTGTTGTTCGAAATGAAGCGCCGCGGCGCAAAGAAGGGACTGGCCACGCTTTGCATCGGGGGTGGCATGGGTGTGGCCATGTGCTTTGAAGCGCTTTAAATAGCATACGATCCATGATTGAAGATCCCGCCACGCGGCGGGGCGAAAAACAAAAGGGGAGCGGAGCATGAGCAGAGTGGCTGTGGTCACTGGGGGTACACGCGGCATCGGCGCGGCAATATCCATGGCACTGAAAAATGCCGGATACAGGGTCGCGGCCAGCTATGCCGGCAACGACGAGAAGGCCAAAGCCTTCCATGATGTCACCGGCGTTCCGGTGTTCAAATGGGATGTTTCGGATTACCTCGCCTGCGGCGAGGGAATTGCCAGGATCGAAAGCGAGATCGGGCCTGTCGAAATCCTCGTCAACAATGCCGGCATCACCCGCGACGCGATGTTCCACAAGATGACGCAGCAGCAGTGGCACGAGGTGATCAATACCAACCTCACCGGCCTGTTCAACATGACGCATCAGGTCTGGACCGGTATGCGCGACCGCAACTTCGGCCGTATCGTCAATATCTCGTCGATCAACGGGCAGAAGGGCCAGATGGGCCAGGTGAATTATTCGGCGGCCAAGGCGGGCGATCTCGGTTTTACCAAGGCGCTGGCTCAGGAGGGGGCGAACAAGAACATCACCGTCAACGCCATTTGCCCCGGTTACATCGGAACGGAAATGGTGCTTGCCGTGCCGGAGAAGGTGCTGAACGAACGTATCATTCCGCAGATCCCCGTCGGTCGGCTCGGCGAACCGGAAGAGATCGCGCGCTGCGTCACCTTCCTCGTCTCCGACGATGCCGGCTTCATCACCGGTTCGACGCTGACGGCCAATGGCGGACAGTTCTTCGCCTAGGCATTTCTGTTTTCACGTCGACAGTAGGAATTTAGATTCAAAGCGATGGCGCGTCCGGCAGGATCGCGCCATCGCTGTTTATGGCGTGTCTTCTCTGTGTGATGCTGGCGCGATCTTGTGGCCGGTTTAGTGGCGCTGTTTCGGGAAGATCAAGAGCGACGGTCTGTGTTCGGACGTCGCTGTGGCCGAACTCTGGCCGGCACTTTGCGCGGCGAAAGAGCATCGGTGCTGAGGGCTGATATTGCGGTCGTCAGGAAAGCCGACACGATGAGAACGGCGACGAAGGAATTCAGCAAAATCTGGATCATGGAAGCGTTCCTTTTCCGGTGCGCCGGGCGGCTCGGCCTGCTCATTGCGCTCGTGAAGGAAATATGTGCCTGCCTGTTGGGCGGCGCTAGACTTGACTTTAGCAACCGATTGTCAACGTCTCGTTGACGGATAGGACCGACAAAGAAAACGGGCGCCGAAGCGCCCGTTGGGAGTCCGATATGCTTGTGCCGATCAGCGGCAACGAGCCTCATAGCGGCGACCGTAGCGGTCGCGATAGACGCAGTAGCCGCGGCGTTCGACCGACTGGCCGATCAGAGCGCCAGTCAGACCGCCGGCAACGGCGCCGACGGCGGCACCACCCCAGCTGTTGGTGACGACACCGCCGATAACCGCGCCGGTGCCGGCGCCGATCGCCGTGCCTTGCTCGGTCGCTGTGCAGGATGCGAGCGCGCCGACGAGCGCACCAATAAGAACAATCTTCTTCATCATGTCGTAACTCCCCAGGTTAGTTGGCCTTTAGACGCGGCCCATTAGTACAAGGATAATGATAATCACGAGAACTAGCCCCAAACCGCCAGAAGGTCCATAGCCCCAGCCACGGCTATAACCCCAATTCGGCAAGGCTCCGATCAAGAGCAGAATGAGGATAACAAGTAGTATCGTGCCAAGCATGGTGTGTTTCCTTCATTTCATCCGCAATTTGGATGGACTAGAAACACGTATTGGCGATTTTTGTTCCCGGTTAAGCTCTGGAAATGTGACGAAGCCTGATTCACGGTTTAATTTCCGTCATTTCCGAAAATTGCCGCTATGGTTAAAAAGACATTTAAATACAATATGTTGCGGTGAACAAAGCGGGAAAATCGCGATGTCGCCGATTCGTCAGCGATTCGTTCCGTTTTTGATCGGCGCGCCACAATTGGCCGTCCCGACTTAACGCCGTCTGAATCCGGCTCCCAAAAGATTAATTTTGGTGCGGCGGAGCGGGACGAAGGGCCCTGCCGCTGATCCGCGTCTAGTGCCGGGGCCTGATAGCGCTACCAGATGTGGCCGTGAACGAAAGGCGAAAACGGCGGAGTCAACGATTCGTCTCCGATTCGTTCCGGCTTTGGTCGAGAGGTTAATTTCGGGCGGATTTTCGCCGATCCAAGATCGGGCGGGAATTGCGGACTCACGATAGCGAAAATGCGAACAGGAGAGAGTCTCGCGATTCAGCATCTAGTGGGAAAAAGTGATTCAAAATCAATACTTAGCCGTGAACAAAAGCTGAATCAGCGAGAGTCATCGATTCGTCGCTGATTCGTTCTTGCGCTGTTCCGAATCGGAAATTCGGGCGTTCCGCAGGACTCGCAAAGGTCGTAATCCCCGAGGCATTTTGAAATCTGCCCTTGCGTTTGCGACGGCAGCTGTCCATGTGTTGTCCAGCTTCCATCGAGGAGCCGAGATTTTCTGGGGCCACCCCGCCTCATTTGCATGGACTCATGACTCTGATTTCGCAGCCGATGATTCTGAGTGGGCGCGGTGTGACCGCGGTGCTCGGACCGACCAATACCGGCAAGACCCATTATGCCATCGAGCGCATGGTTGCGCACGGGACGGGCGTGATCGGCCTGCCGCTCCGGCTGCTGGCGCGCGAGGTCTATACGCGGGTGGTGGAGAAGGTCGGCGCACAGAATGTGGCGCTGGTCACCGGCGAGGAAAAGATTTCGCCGCCCAATGCCCGTTTTTCCGTCTGCACTGTCGAAGCGATGCCGCGCGAGACCAGGGCCGCCTTCGTCGCGATCGACGAGGTGCAGCTCGCCGGCGATCTCGAGCGTGGCCATATCTTCACCGACCGTATCCTGCATCTGCGCGGCCGCGAGGAAACGCTGCTGCTCGGCGCGGCGACGATGCGGCCGATCCTGCAGCAGCTCCTGCCCGGCATCACTATCGTCGAGCGGCCGCGGCTTTCGCATCTTTTCTACGCCGGGCAGAAGAAGATCACCCGGCTGCCGCAGCGTTCGGCCATCGTCGCCTTCTCCGCCGACGAGGTCTATGCCATCGCCGAGCTCATCCGCCGGCAGCGCGGCGGCGCGGCGGTCGTGCTTGGCGCGCTCAGCCCGCGCACCCGCAATGCGCAGGTGGCACTCTATCAGGCAGGCGACGTCGAATATCTGGTGGCGACCGATGCGATCGGCATGGGCCTCAACCTCGATGTTGATCACGTTGCCTTTGCCCAGGATCGGAAGTTCGACGGTTACCAGTTCCGCAATCTCAATCCAGGCGAACTCGGCCAGGTCGCCGGGCGCGCCGGGCGGCACGTGCGGGACGGGACCTTCGGCGTCACCGGACAGGTCTCGCCCTTCGACGATGAGCTGGTGCAGCGCATCGAGGGGCACGAGTTCGACAACGTCAAGGTTTTGCAGTGGCGGACGACGGAGATGGACTTCTCCTCAATCGCATCGCTGCGCGCCAGCCTTGAGGTGGGACCGCGCGTGCCGGGGCTGACGCGGGCGCTGCCTGCGGTCGACCAGCAGGCGCTGGAACAGCTTTCGCGCTATCCCGAGGTCATCGATCTCGCCGACAGGCCGGCGCGGGTCGAAAAACTCTGGGAGGCTTGCGCGCTTCCCGATTATCGGCGTATCACCCCAGCACAACATGCCGATCTTATCTCGACCCTCTTTTCCGATCTTGTCCGCTATGGCACGGTGAATGAGCAGTTTCTTGCGGAGCAGGTTCATCGCTCCGATCGAACAGATGGGGAAATTGACACGCTTTCGGCGCGAATCGCGCAGATAAGGACCTGGACCTACGTTTCGAATCGGCCCGGTTGGCTTGCCGATCCGACACACTGGCAGGAAAAGACGCGGGAAATCGAAGATCGATTGTCCGACGCGTTACATGAAAGGTTGACGAAACGCTTTGTTGATCGCAGGACATCTGTGCTCATGAAGCGCCTGAGAGAGAATGCGATGCTGGAAGCTGAAATCAGTGTGAATGGCGATGTCTTTGTTGAAGGACATCATGTAGGGCAATTGAGCGGGTTCCGTTTCACGCCGGTGGCGGGAACGGACGGACCGGATGCCAAGGCGGTTCAGGCTGCGTCGCAGAAGGCGCTCGGGCTCGAGTTCGAAGCCCGCGCGGCCCGGATGCATGCCGCCGGCAACAGCGATCTTGTGATCGGTTCGGATGGGTTGATCCGTTGGCTGGGCGACCCGGTGGCGCGGCTTTCGGGCAGCGATCACATCATGCGTCCGCGCGTGATCCTGCTGGCCGACGAACAGCTGACGGGCAATGCCCGCGATCACGTTGCCGCCCGCATCGAGCGCTTCGTCAATCATCATATCAGCACGGTGCTGAAGCCGCTCGATGATCTGTCGCGCGCCGAAGATCTGCAGGGCCTTGCCAAAGGGCTTGCCTTCCAGCTCGTCGAGAATCTCGGGGTGCTGTTCCGCCGCGACGTGACCGAGGAGGTGAAGTCGCTGGACCAGGAGGCCCGTGCCTCCATGCGCCGCTACGGCGTGCGTTTCGGCGCCTATCACATCTTCGTTCCCGCACTTCTGAAGCCGGCGCCGGCCGAGCTCATCACGCTGCTCTGGGCGCTGAAGAACGACGGTCTCGACAAGCCCGGCTACGGCGATCTCATTCCGGTGCTTGCCGCCGGCCGCACCTCCGTCGTCACGGATCCGACCTTCGAGCGGATGTTCTACAAGCTCGCCGGCTTCCGTTTCCTCGGCAAACGTGCCGTACGCATCGACATCCTGGAACGGCTGGCCGATATCATCCGTCCGCTGCTGCAATGGAAGCCCGGCCAAAACCACCGTCCGGAGGGCGCCTATGATGGCCGCCGCTTCACGACGACGACGGCGATGCTGTCGATCCTCGGTGCGACGCTCGAGGACATGGAAGAAATCCTCAAGGGTCTCGGCTATCGCGCCGATGCCGTGAAGGCGGAAGAGGCATCACTCCATCTTGCAGCGCAGGATGTGGCCTCGGTGCCTGCCGCCAGCGCACAAACGCCTGCGGAAGAGACAGCCGAGAAGGCCGATCACGACGATGCCGATGGCGCGGCGGAAGAGACTGCCGCCGAGCCATCCGCAACCGAGGCGGCTTCGGCGGTCGCCGAAGCGCCGGTGACCGAAGCGGGCGAAAGCGACGCTCCGGCCGAAGCGATCGAGGTATCCGCTCCGGCGGAAGCCTCAGCTGCCGAAGAAACCTCCGCTCCTGCGGAAGCGGTATTGGCTTCCGATGAAGCAGTAGCTGCTTCTGGGGAAGCCGGCGAGCCGGCGGAACCGAAGCCGGTTCTTCTGTGGCGTCTTGGCGGCCGCAACGACAATCAGCGCCAGGCGCGCGGCGGCCATGGCGAACGCCGTGGCGGCCAGGGCGAGCAGCGCGGTCAAAACCAGGAGCGCGGCGACCGCAATCGCCGGCCGGGCGGCGGTGAAGGCGGCGAGGGCAATCGCAATGGCGACGGCCGCGACAACAATCGCCAGAACCGCGGCAAGGAAGGCGGCGGTCGCGATGGCGGCCGGCCGCAGCAGGCAAGAGGCGACCGCAACAACCAGCCACGGGGCGACCAGCCGCGCGGCGACCGGCAGGACCGTGGCGATCGCAAGGATCGCGGCGATCGTAACGATCGTAACGACCGCAACAACAATCGTGGTGGCTCGCAGCCGCTGCGCTTCGAGGCCAAGCCACCGCGCAAGGAGAAGCCGATTGATCCGGATTCGCCTTTCGCCAAGCTCGCAGCTCTCAAGGAGCAGATGAAGAAGTAATCATGAGCGGGGAGACACAGCCGACAAGCGGTTCGCGCCAGCGCATCGACAAGTGGCTGTTCTTCGCGCGCATGGTGAAGTCGCGCTCGCTGGCGCAGAGCCATATCCAATCGGGCCATGTGCGCATCAACGGCGAGCGCTGCAACCATCCGAGCCAGATGATCAAGCCGGGCGACCGTATCGAGCTGAAGCTGGAGCGGCGCGATGTCGTTCTCGTCATGCGCCTTGCCGGCGAGCGGCGCGGTCCTTACGAGGAGGCGCGCCTGCTCTACGACGACCAGTCTCCGCCGCCGGATGAGGCAAAACGTCTCACGCCCTACGAGCAGGCGATCCGGGCGACCGGCACCGGCCGTCCGACCAAAAAGGAAAGACGTGCAATCGACAGGCTGATGTCGGACGAGGATTAGAAAACTCTGTCTGCGGCGGCGGCTTTTGCAGATCGTTTATCCTTGAAATCCGGCGTTAAAGCCGATAGGTCACTGACAACCTGCCGGAAGCGTGCGTGCTCTCCCAATCCTGCTCACGCTTTTCCTCCGGCACGGGGATAGGCGCGACGTTCCAGGTTGCCCGGCCCCATCCGCATGGAAATCCTGGAGTTCTTCATGACCTATGTCGTGACCGACAATTGCATCAAGTGCAAATACACCGATTGCGTGGAAGTCTGCCCTGTCGACTGCTTCTATGAGGGCGAGAATTTCCTCGTCATCCATCCCGACGAATGCATCGATTGCGGCGTCTGCGAACCGGAATGTCCCGCCGAGGCGATCAAGCCAGATACCGAGCCGGGCCTCGACAAATGGCTGAAGATCAATACCGAATATGCCACGATCTGGCCGAATATCACGGTCAAGAAGGATCCGTTGCCCGAGGCCAAGGAAATGGATGGCGAGACCGGAAAATTCGAGAAGTATTTTTCCGAAAAGCCCGGTTCCGGCGATTGAGACAGCGCCTACATTCGGTCACCGGGTTCGGGCGACCGTAGGGCAAAACGTTTTAAAAGCTGCGTGAGGCATATGGGTGACATGTGTTGCCCGCATGACTCAAGCGAAGCAAATTATTGATTTCCTCATATTTTTATGATAGGTTTCGTCTACTGTTCCATTTGTGGCATGACGCATGCCCAAAACCATCACGAAAGCAAAACAAATCCGTACACGGTTTCCGTGACATATCAACGCTTTGAGCGCCGGGTCCCAAGATCGTGCGCAAGAAGTCTTTGCTTTTGCCCGATGGGACCAGAGTGAAGTCACCCGACGGATGCTACCGTCTCACCCGGGCCTGACTGACCCGGCTCCGGCCGCCGCCGGAAGCGTAACAGGGAGTTTTTGAATAGAATGACGACTCAGCAGAAAAAACCTTCTACAGCACGTCACGGCTTCAAGACCGGTGAATCGATCGTCTACCCCGCTCATGGCGTCGGTACCATCACCGCTATCGAAGAGCAAGAAGTTGCCGGCATGAAGCTCGAACTTTTCGTTATCGATTTCGAGAAGGACAAGATGCGTCTGAAGGTTCCGGTCGCGAAGGCGATGAGCATTGGTATGCGCAAGCTTTCGGAAACGGATTTCGTCGAGCGTGCTTTGAAGGTCGTGCAGGGCAAGGCGCGCGTCAAGCGCACCATGTGGTCCCGCCGCGCCCAGGAATATGATGCCAAGATCAATTCCGGCGACCTGATTTCCATCGCTGAAGTCGTGCGCGATCTCTATCGTGCCGAGAACCAGCCTGAACAGTCCTATTCCGAACGCCAGCTTTATGAAGCTGCGCTCGACCGCATGGCGCGCGAAATCGCCGCGGTCAACAAGATGTCGGAAACCGAAGCCGTCCGCCTCGTCGAGACCAATCTCAACAAGGGTCCGAAGCGCGGCAAGGCGATCGAAGAAGATGATTCACAGGACGAAGCCGCATAAAGCGACCCCTGTTTTCTATCAAAAAACCCGGCCTTCGAGCCGGGTTTTTTTATTGGAACTTTTTCCCGACTGCCACGTTTATCACACGTAATTGCGGACTGCTCGTCGGGCAATGGCCTCACGGGCGAACTGCTATTCCGTCAATGTTCGATGAGGAGCGGATCATGCCTTTTCTATATTGCCCATCCGGCAAGGTGAAGAAACAGATCCTGCCCAGCCGTCTTACCGGCACATGATGAAAAGTAGGGCCTCCCCCTGAAAAGTCCAGGGGCGAGGCTTTTATGCATTCAGAACCCCATTGAATCCGGACAGCGATGTTCCGGACGGTGAGTTTTATTGTTCATTTCAGGGCGAGAGGCCTGTTTCGGGAGATCGAAATGAAGAACATGTCTGCAGATCGGCGCATGATCAAAATCGCGATGGCCGCGCCTTATCTCGCCCGTCAGGAAGAGCACGATCTCGCCACCCGCTGGAAGGATCATGACGACCGCGGCGCGCGCAACCAGATTGCCATGGCCCATATGCGCCTCGTCATATCCATGGCCGGCAAGTTCCGCAATTTCGGTCTGCCGATGAGCGATCTGGTCCAGGAGGGCTATGTCGGTCTGCTCGAGGCCGCCGCCCGCTTCGAGCCGGAACGCGACGTGCGCTTTTCCACCTATGCAAGTTGGTGGATCAGGGCATCTATCCAGGATTATATCCTGCGCAACTGGTCGATCGTGCGCGGCGGTACGAGTTCGGCGCAAAAAGCGCTGTTCTTCAATCTGCGCCGTCTGCGTGCCAAGCTCGCCAAGGGAGACACGCAGCTGACGCTGCAATCCATTCACCAGGAAATCGCCGCGGCCCTCGGCGTCAGCCTCTCGGATGTACAGACGATGGATGCCAGGCTTTCCGGCAACGACGCCTCGCTGCAGGCGCCTTCGGTCTCCGGCGATGCCGAGAGCGCGGAAAAGATGGACTTCCTCGTCAGCGACGATCCCCTGCCGGACGAGCAGGTGTCCAACATGATCGACGGCGAGCGCCGCCGCGTCTGGCTCGCCTCGGCGCTGAAACATCTCAACGAACGCGAGATGAAGATCATCAGCGCCCGGCGTCTGGCGGAAGACGGTGCCACGCTCGAAGAGCTCGGTGCCGATCTCGGTATTTCCAAGGAGCGCGTGCGTCAGATCGAAAGCCGAGCGATGGAGAAGCTTCGCAGCGCGCTCGTCAGCGCCGATCCGCATATGGCGGCCTACGCCTGAACCGAAAGCGCGTCGCCGATTTAGCTCGTTGTCGCAAAACCGCCGCACAGTTTTGCGCGAGATGTTTTATCCCCTCCAGCAGCACAGACTGGCCCGGCGCAAGCCGGGCCTTTTTTATTCGGCGATGATCTTGACGCGATCGCCTATAGAAACGGCTGCACCCGTGGGCAGGGCATTGATGAGCTTGAAGAGATCGAGCTTGCGGTCTGTGCCCATCATGCGGGCGGCGAGCGTCGAGATGTTCTCACCCGGCCGGACGGTGACGACGCGGATGCGCAGCGGTTTCAGCGAGGCGGCCTCTGCCGGCGTCATGCGGCGGAAACTCGCGCGCAGCACATTCGCCGTTGGCTCAAGGGCGCCGCTGCCTTTCGGCACGGCGGTCAGGAAACGGAAGATCTGCGAATTGTTGCGGATCACGGTCACATCGAAATCCCAGCGGTCGGCGCTGGCGCGCGCGGTGGCCGCTTCCATGCCGTTGATGGTGATCGGTTGGATGGTCGACGGGTCGAGCCCGGTTACCCAGCCGCTGGAGATATAGTTGGTGAGGCTTTGGTTCTGATTGTCGGCGACGCCGTCGAAGCGGACGGCAATGTCGTTCGGGCCGGTGGCCATCACCGCTTCGACCTTGTTGTCGATGTGGAAATCCGGCGGCACGTCGAAGCGGATGCCGAGACCCCCATGCAGGAAGGTCTGGCCGCGCACATAGCCTTCTTCCGGGCTGTCGCCGTAGAGCAGTCCGTCTATGCCGTCGAGATAATAATCGCGGCCCTTGTCGCCGACCGAGCCTTCCTGGCCGAAGGCGCGGGCGTGGGTGCGGGCAAGCTCTATACGTTGCGCCGAATTCGGATGGCTCGACAGGAAGTCGAGGCTCTGGTCGGCTTCGGGATCAACCGACATGAAGCGACTGTAAGCCGCCATCGAATCGAGGAAACGGGCAGCGGCATAGGGATCATAGCCAGCTTCGCCGAGCATGCGCACACCGATGACATCGGCCTGCAGCTCCTGCTGGCGGGAGAAGGCGGCGAGCCGCAGCTTGCCGCGGGCAAGCGCCTGCTTGCCGGCGATGTCGCTGGAAAGGACTTCGGCGACGACGCGGCTGGCGATAACCTCAGCCTCTTCGCGCTTCTGCCGCTCGATGCCGTGGTTCGCCGTCACATGGCCCATTTCGTGCGACAGCACGGCGGCAACTTCCGAAGCGTCGTTGGCAAGGGCGAGCAGGCCGCGGGTGACGTAGAGATAACCGCCCGGCAGCGCAAAGGCGTTGATCGCCGGCGAATTCAGGATGGTGATGCGGTAGGACTGGCTCGGATTTTCCGACACCGCCGTCAGCGCGCCGGCGATGCGGGCGACGAGGCGCTCGGTTTTGGCGTCCTTGTATTCGCCGCCGTAGCTTGCCACGATGCGCGGATGCTCGCGGGCGCCCATCGCCGCGCGCGGGTCGTTTTTCTGCACCTCGTCGACGATCTGTGGATTGGAAGACGGCAAAACACTCGGCTGATAGGATTGGTCGATCAGCGTTTGGCAGCCATTCAGCGCCATTGCGACGGCCGAAAGCAGCATCATGCGACGCGCGAAGCGCCACGGCGCGGAAATGGCATCACTGGAAAGCGCGGGGGATTTCCACGTCGTCAAGCTGTCCAGTCTGTTTCTCCGCATCATGTCGCTGTTTTGCCGGTTTGCCGCAGATTCGGACCGACCGTGGCAAGGGGAATTCAACAGGTGCGCACCCCTGATCTCGCGCTGCACAATCGGCCAATACAAGTCGTTGCTGTAGCTGATTTACGCATCGGTTGCATAGCGAGACTCTGTTTAAATGTGGCGCCGTTGCATTTTAGCAAGCCTCAGGCATTAAGGCTTCCCTTCGCTCGGATGAAATTATGGCGAAAGTTCCGTCACAAAGCCGAGATTCGTCGGCGGTGCGGAAAAAGAACGGCCCGATTGAAGCAACCGGCTCGATAGCGACAGTCTTGCGAGAAAATCGCAACCTTTGATGTATGCACGTCGAGAGAGAACGCCTCCTGATAAAGCATTCTCTCGCGTGACGATTCGACTATTCGGCAGCTTCCGCCGTCGCCGGTTGCGGCTTTATCGTCTCGCCGGTACGGGGCAGTTGCACGGGTTTCAGCATGATGGCGGCGGCAAGGCCGATCAGCGCAATGGCGCAGGAGGTCATGAAGAGCGGCGAGAATGCGGCGGCATAGGTATCGGCGACCGCTTGGCGGCTCGCTTCGGGAAGGGCGGCCATCATTTTCGGCGTCAGCTGCTTGATATCGGCGACGCCAGGAATGGAGACGCCGACCTTGCCGAGCTCAGAGGCGATGATGGCGCCATAGATGGAAATGGCGATCGAGGCGCCGCCCATGCGCGACAGCGTCACCGAGCCGGTGGCGGCGCCGACGTCGCGGGCGGGTGCTGCATTCTGTACGCCGATGACGGGAACCTGCTGGGCAAGGCCGATGCCGATGCCGTGCAGCATCATGACCGCGCCGATGAAGGCGATCGGCGTTCCGGCGTGGATCTGCGACATCAGCGCAAAGGCGATGGCGCTGCAGGTGAGGCTGGCGATGGCGAAGGGCTTGTAGCGCCCCGTCTTCGAGATGATGCGGCCTGCGGAAAGCGACCCGCAGACGAGGCCGCCGGTCAGAAGGATGAAGAGCAGGCCGGCGGCAGACGGCGAAAGGCCGGTCGTGGTCTGCAGGAAGAGAGCGAGATAATTGACCATGCCGATGGCGATCGCGCCGCCCATGATCGAGATCACCAGGAGCAGGCTGAAGGTCGAATTGCGAAACAGCTGCAGGGGAACGATCGGTTCCGGCGCGCGGCGCTCGACGAACACCCAGGTGACGGCGCAGACGACGCCGAAGGCGACGATGCCGATACTCTCCGGCGAGATCAATGCGCCGAACAATTCGCTGCTGTCGGTGGCAAGCACGATGCTTGTCGTCGTCATGGCAAGCAGGAGCGCACCGGCATAATCGATCTTGGGGCGACGATGCGGTTTGCGGTACGGCAGCATGAAGGCAAGGCCGGCGAGCACGATGAAGCCGATCGGCACGTTGACGAGGAAGATCGAGCGCCAGCCGAAGAGATCGCTCATCGTACCGCCGAGCACCGGGCCGATCGCGCCCGATGCCATCAGCACGAGGCTGGAATAGCTTTGGTAGCGCGCCCGCTCGCGCGGCTCGAACAGGTCGGCGTTGACGGCGAAGATCGACACCATGATGCCGCCGCCGCCAAGGCCCTGCAGCACGCGGGCGGCGATCAGCGTGTCCATCGAGACCGCAAGGCCGCAGACTGTCGATCCGACGGTGAAGATCATGATCGCGGTCATCATCACGTATTTGCGGCCGAACAGATCGCCGAGCTTGCCGTAGACCGGCATGACGGCGCTCAGTGACAGGAGATAGGCCGAGCCGATCCAGCCGAAGCGCTCGAGATGGCCGAATTCGCCGACGATCGTCGGCAGCGCCGTGGAGACGATCTGATTATCAAGCGTCGCCATGAACATGGCGGTCATCAGGAAGAAGAAGAGGATAAGCCGGCGACGAGGATCCGTCACGAGTGGCGCAGGCGCGAGTTGCATGTCCATGGGAGGCATCGTTCCGGGTTGATGCGCTTTTATGTGCTAACAGCATATAATTGTCAATGGCATATTAATGACATCGGCATATTCAATTTTTGAATCGGCTCTGTTATGGTCCTGTGATGAGCGACGTCCTGACCAAGACCCTTTCCGTGGAACCGGCCGAGCCGGGTCGTGAAAACGTGTCGCGTATCGGCCGGAGCATGGCGCGCATGCGGCTGATGACCGGGCGGCGGCTGATCGGCCGGCTGGCGATCCAGAGTGCTGCACCGGGCCTCGAGCTTTCGCATCTCGACGTGCTCGATGCCGTGCGCAGGGCGCAGCCTGCCGGCGAGGTCACAGTCGGCATGATCGCGGAGATGCTGCGCATCGATCCGTCACGGGCAAGCCGGGTGGTGGCCGACATGGTCGGGCGCAACGTATTGCGCCGTGAGGCCTCGCAGGCCGATGCGCGGCGGATCGTCGTCGTCATGACCGAGGTCGGCCAGGATCTGCTTGCCGAGATCGTCGCGCAGAAGCTTGCGATCATTTCCGGGATCGTTTCCGACTGGCCGCAGGAAGATGTCGAGCGCTTCGCAGCGCTTTTCGAGCGCTTCATCGGCGGCTACGAGGCGGTTTTCCTGTCGCGCGACAAGGATACGCCGGGCTGAGGCAGACGCGGTCGTTCGCCGGCCCTTCCCCTCGACCCCTCGTTTGCGCTAAGGGCAATGCCCATGAGCCAATCCACCTTCACCATTCTCCTTGGCGGCGAACTTAGCCTGACGGAGCGCCTGCGCCATGCCACCGAAGACAGCCGCTTCATTGCGGCCGATGGCGGCATGCGGCATGCGGCAGCACTCGGTATTACGCCGGAGCTCTGGGTCGGTGATTTCGATTCGACACCTGATGATCTCGCGGGTGCATTTCCCGATGTGCCGAAACAGCCCTATCCGGCAGCGAAGGCGGCAACGGACGGCGAAATCGCAGTGTCGGAAGCAATCGCGCGGGGCGCGCGGCGGCTGATCCTCGCCGGTGCGCTCGGCGGTGAACGTTCCGACCACGCGTTTCAGCATCTGCTGTCGGCCGTCAGCCTGGCTGAAGAGGGTTTCGACCTGCTGCTGACCTCGGGCAAGGAAGAGGCCGTTCCGCTGGTTGCCGGTACGATCGAACTTGACCTTCCCAAAGGCAGCCTGTTTTCGGTGCCCGGATTCAGCGAGCTGAGAGGGCTTACCATCGAGAATGCGCGTTATCCGCTGGCAGATTTCCATCTGCCTTTCGGCTCGTCGCGCACCATTTCCAATGTTGCGGAAGGCAAGGTTCGCTTTTCGCTCCGCAGCGGCCGGGCAATCGTGCTCGCCCGGCCCTATGATCTTTCCGGAGTCTGATTTTTGGCCCCTCCCATTCTGAAACTCGACGATATCTTCCTGAGCTTCGGCGGCGCACCGCTTCTGGCGGGTGCTAACCTGCAGATCGAGCCCGGTGACAAAATCTGTCTCGTCGGGCGTAACGGCTCGGGAAAATCGACGCTGCTGAAGATTGCCGCCGGCCTGGTCGAGGCGCAGTCCGGCGAGGTCTTCCGTCATCCGTCCGCGACGGTGCGCTATCTCGAACAGGCGCCGGATTTTGCCGGCTTCAACACTGTGCAGGCCTATGCCGAGGCCGGCCTCGGGCCAGGCGATGACCCCTATCGTGTCACCTATCTGCTGTCGCATCTCGGGCTGAGCGGCGATGAAGACCCCAAAATGCTGTCCGGTGGCGAATCACGGCGCGCAGCCCTTGCCCGGGTTATGGCACCGGAGCCGGACATTCTTCTGCTCGACGAACCGACCAACCATCTTGACCTGCCGACCATCGAATGGCTGGAAGGCGAGCTGCAAAAGACGCGCAGCGCCTTGGTGCTGATCTCGCACGACCGGCGTTTCCTCGAAAAGGTCTCGACGGCAACCGTCTGGCTCGACCGCGGCACCTCGCGCCGGCTCGAGAGAGGCTTTGCGCATTTCGAAGCCTGGCGCGACCAGGTGCTGGAGGCCGAGGAACTGGAACAGCACAAGCTCGGCAAGTCGATCGAGCGCGAGGAGCACTGGCTGCGCTACGGCGTCACGGCGCGGCGCAAGCGTAACATGCGCCGTCTCGGCGAGTTGCAGACGATGCGCTCGAACTATCGCGGCCACAAGGGACCGCAGGGCACGGTGCAGGCGACGGTTTCGGACGCGCAGGAATCCGGCAAGCTGGTGATCGAGGCCGACAAGATCACCAAGAGCTTCGGTGAGCGGGCTATCGTCACGCCGTTTTCGATACGCGTGCATCGCGGCGACTGCATTGGTCTCGTCGGACCGAACGGCGCCGGCAAGACGACGCTGCTGAAGATGCTGACCGGGCAGCTTTCACCCGATAGCGGCATCGTCAAGCTCGGCACCAATCTGGAGATCGCGACGCTCGACCAGAAACGCGAGGATCTCGACCCCGAGGATACGCTTGCCAACTATCTGACGGATGGGCGCGGCGAAAACCTGCTCGTAAACGGCGAGCAGCGCCATGTCACCGGCTACATGAAGGAATTTCTGTTCCAGCCGGAACAGGCGCGTACGCCGATCAGAAACCTCTCCGGCGGCGAACGCGCCCGGCTGATGCTGGCGCGCATCCTTTCGCGCCCGACGAACCTCTTGATTCTCGACGAGCCGACCAACGATCTCGATATCGAAACGCTCGATCTCCTGCAGGAGATTGTCGCCGGTTTTCCCGGCACCGTCATTCTCGTCAGCCACGACCGCGATTTCCTCGACCGCACCGTGACCTCGACGATCGCACCCGCTGTGCCGGATGCGCCTGATGGTCGCTGGATCGAATATGCCGGCGGCTACTCGGACATGCTTGTACAGCGCAAGGGCGCGCTCGAGGAGCGTAAGAGGGCCGAGAAGGCGGCGGAGAAGCCGAAGACCCAGCAAGCAACAGCTTCAAGCAGCTCGAAGGTCAAGCTCTCCTTTAAGCAGAAATTCGCACTGGAAAACCTGCCAAAGGAAATGGCGAAGGCCGAAGCGGAAATCGCAAAGCGCGAACAGGTGATGGCAGATCCCAATCTTTTCACGCGCGATCCCGCAGCTTTCAACCGGCTTGCCGGCGAGATGGAAAAACTGCGCGGCAGCCTGACTGACATGGAAGAGGAGTGGCTGGCGCTCGAAATGCTGCGGGAAGAGCTGGAAGGCTGAGATTTTCTCGAGGCTGAAGGCTCACTTTTCCTTGATTCGTCAGTGTGTCGCCCGGCGGCATAAGGTGCCGTCCGGCAGCCGGGGATATTGCCGATCGCAATGGCGACAAGGAAAAGTCATATGTCTCGCAAGCCTTATTCCGGAATTCTCACGGCGTTTGTCGCCGGCAGCCTCATGGCGCTTGCCCTGTCGCAAGCTGCACAGGCGCAGGATGCCCAGCGCATTCGTGTTCGCGGCGCCATAGAAAGCCTCAGCGGCGATACGCTCGTCGTCAAGACGCGCGAGGGCAGTGATGCGACGGTCGCGCTGAAACCCGGCTGGAAGGTCGGCGGCATCAAAAAAGCTTCGGTCGAGGATATCAAACCCGGCGATTTCGTCGGCGTCGCTTCGCTTCCGAAGGGCACGGGCCCGGACGGGGCGATCGAGGTGCTGATCTTTCCGGCGTCGATGAAGGGAACCGGTGAGGGCAACCGTCCCTGGGATGCGCAGCCGAACAGCCAGATGACCAACGCGACTGTCAGCAACGCCGTCAAATCCGTCGACGGCCACACGATCACGCTGACTTATCAGGGCAAGGAAAAGACCATCACCATTGCCGATGGCACGCCGATCGTGACGTTGGCGCCTGCGACCAAGGATGATCTGAAACCCGGCGCCGGCGTCGTCGTCGCCGGCGAGAAGGCGGCGGATGGCAGCATCTCGGCCAGCCAGATTGCCGTCGGCCTCAACGGTATCGTGCCGCCGATGTGACCGGCGGCCTTCAAATCTCTGTCTCACGCATATCGTTATCCCAAAACCGCTACCCAGTTTTGGGCGGCACGCATCAAAGCGCCGGCGCGGGCACGGCGGCAGCGCCAACACTGGCGCTGGCGCCGGTCTGGACGACAGGTGGCTCCTCGGATGTTGACGGCAGCGCCTGCAGATGCAGTACGCGCGGCTTCAGCGCCTCGAGATAGGCCTCGGAGCGGCCGATATAGATCATGCCGCTTTCGGGCATCGAGGTAAGCAGTTTGGCCATTGTTTCCTGCAATTCCGGCTCCATGCCTTCCAGCACTTCGTCGAAGATGATCCAGCGCGGGCGTACGAGTAGCAGCCGGGCAAATCCGATCGCTTTCTGCTGGTCGCTGTCGAGCAGCTTGTCCCAGCGGGCGCGGGTTTCGAGCCTTGCGATCAGTGAATGCAGACCAACCTTGTCGAGGGCCGCCTCGACGTCGGCTTTCTCGTAGGCTTCGGGACGTTCGGGAAAGGCCAGCGCCTCGCGCAGTGAGCCGCCGGGGACATAGGCGAGCTGGGGAACGAAGAGCATGTCGTCGATTGGCGGCAGGCCTATCGTGCCGCTGCCGCACGGCCAGAGGCCGGCCATCGCCTGGAACAGCAGCTTGCGATTGACGCTGTGATCGCCGTTGATCATGATTTTTTCGCCGGCCTTGATCACGACATTGGTTTCACGCAGACGGAAACCGCCGCATTCCTCGATGTCTTCGCCGATCTTGGCGACGATCACCACGTCCTTAAGCGTCAGCGTGTCGGGCGCGGCGTTTTCATAGGCGATGCTGTCCTTCAGGTCGAAGTCCTCTTCCATCTCGACCAGCGCTTGGCGGAAATCGGTGACGCGCATCAGCGTGGCGCGCCATTCGGCGATCGGGCCGAAATTGGACACATACCAGCGCAGCGCCGTGTTGACCTGGTTGAAGGCACCGACGGACATCATCAGCTGGCCGAGGGTGAGTCCGCCGGAGAAATAGGCGGGGGCGGCAACGATGATCGGAATGACGATCACCAGCCAGCCATAGCCGGCCGAAACCCAGGTGAGATTGGTATTGGCCATAGCAAGCCGCTTGACGACTGTCAGGACCGAGCTGATATCGGTGTTGATGCGCCGACGCTCGTTCTCCTCGCCGCGGGCAACGGTAATTGCCGGCATGTTCTCATTGGCATGCATCAGCGTGAAGCGAAGCTCGGCTTCTTTCGAAAAACGGTCGGCATTGAGCTTCACCAGCTTGCGGCCGACCACCTGGCTCAGCACCGAGGCGGAAGCGGCATAGAAAATCGCTGCCCAGACCATGTAGCCTGGAATGGAGAAGCTATGGCCGCTGATGCGGAAGATGAAGCCGCTCGAAAGCTCCCAGAGCACGCCGATGAAGCTCACCAGAAGAATGGTAGACTGCAGCAGGCCGAGAACCAATCCCGTCGTGCTTTCGGCAAGGTTGCGGGAATCCTCGTGCAGACGCTGGTCCGGATTGACGCCGATCAGGCCGCTGGAGGCGAGCCGCAGCGCTCGCTTGCGCTTCAGCCACTGGTCGACCAGGTCGCGCGACAAACCTTCGCGCATATAGAGCGCCGTCATCTGATTCAGCCAGGCCTGCAGCACGTTGAGCAGCAGCAGCGTGCCGGCGATCATCGCGAAGATTTCGAGCTGGTGGAAGAATTCGCCGAGGTCGCGGCGCTCCAGCGAGTCGTAGAAAGGAGCATTCCACTCGTTCAGGATGACCTGGCCGTAGGACGTCGCCAGGATGACGAGGATCAGCACGGTGGCCAGAAACAGCACCTTGCCACGCACTTCCGAATTCCAGAATGCTGAGAACATGACGCCGAGGCGATATGTCAGGCTTAAATCATACCCTACCCTATCCTGCCTTCTGATGCCCGGCTTCCTCTCGATCTTATCTGCCATTACGCTTTTCCAAATCGCCCATGCCCCTATAAATAACATGGTGGCGTTACCGGTCTATCAACAGATTCTATCAGTCATTAAAGTGTGATGATGCTTGCATGAGTTTCTCCTGCATGTTTTCGCCAGTTGATTCGCAATCAGACTGGGTCTAATTAAGGCCTCCGTGGTGATTTGGCCGGCCGGCTTGCAGCCACGTTAAAAAAGTCGCTAAAGGGCCGCGTGCGGACCGGTAGCGATTTTTGTCGCCGCCGGTTTTTTGTTTTTGATCGAGTGACCGCAATGCCCATCAAGATCCCCGATACGCTGCCCGCCTTCGAAACCCTGGTTCAGGAGGGTGTGCGGGTGATGACCGAGACGTTGGCGATCCGTCAGGATATCCGACCGTTGCAGATCGGGCTGCTCAATCTCATGCCGAACAAGATCAAGACCGAACTGCAGATGGCCCGCCTCGTCGGCGCCTCGCCGCTGCAGGTGGAGCTGTCGCTTGTCCGTATCGGCGGCCACAAGGCGAAGAATACGTCCGAGGACCATCTGCTTGCCTTCTACCAGACCTGGGAGGAGGTAAAGCACCGCAAGTTCGACGGCTTCATCATCACCGGGGCGCCGATCGAGCTTTTGCCCTATGAGGACGTCACCTATTGGGCGGAGATGCAGGAGATTCTCGACTGGACGGAAACGAATGTCCATTCGACGATGAACGTCTGCTGGGGCGCGATGGCGGCGGTCTATCATTTTCACGGCGTTCCGAAATACGAGCTGAAAGAGAAGGCCTTCGGCGTCTACCGCCACCGGAATCTGAAACCTTCCTCGATCTATCTCAACGGCTTTTCCGACAATTTCGAAGTGCCGGTGTCGCGCTGGACCGAAGTGCGCCGCGCCGATATCGAGAAATCCGAAAGCCTGGAGATCCTGATGGAGTCGAGCGAAATGGGCGTCTGCCTCGTGCACGAGAAGAGAGGCCGGCGGCTCTACATGTTCAACCATGTCGAATATGATTCCACCTCGCTTTCCGACGAGTATTTCCGCGACGTCAATGCCGGGGTGCCGATCAAGATGCCGCACAATTACTTTCCGCATAACGATCCGGCGCTTGCGCCGCAGAACCGCTGGCGCAGCCATGCGCATCTTTTGTTCGGCAACTGGATCAACGAAATCTACCAGACGACACCCTTTGATGTGGAAGAGATCGGCACCGACCTCTGACCGTTGCCGAGCGCGCCGCGAGCTGGTTCCGCCGCATTGCTGCTGCGGCTTTTCTTTCTGATCCGCCGGTTGCGGATCGAAGCAAATCCGGGCAGGTTCCTGTCCTGAACCCTACCACGCCGCGCGCCTTCGTCGGACGTGCAATGCACACTTTGAATCGCTGCAAATTCCCCAAATCGATTCCGAATTGCGGAATTTGCAGCAGAGATAGAATGGACGGACGATCATGTCGGATAAGTTGGAGCGGGACGTTTTCGGGCAGACGAAGGCGGGTGAGACCGTCTATCGGGTCGAGATCAAGGGCGGCGGGCTGACGGCCAAGATCCTGAGCTGGGGCGCGGTCATCCAGGATCTGCGTCTCGAGGGACATGACGCGCCGCTGCAGCTCGGCTTCGACGATTTCGACAGCTACCCCCTCTATTCATCCTATTTCGGCGCGACGCCCGGCCGCTGCGCCAACCGCGTCGGCGGCGGCAGGTTCATGCTTGACGACAAGGACTATCAGCTCGAACTGAATGAAAACGGCGTGACGCATCTGCATGGCGGCAGCGACAATATCGCCAAACGCAACTGGACGATCGTCGAGCATGACGTCGACCGCGTAGTACTGAAGATCGTCGATCCCGATGGCCGCGCCGGCTATCCCGGCAATTGCACCATCCAGGCGACTTTCCGGGTGCATGGCAATGGTGAACTGTCGATCACCTACGAATCGACCAGCGACCAGCCGACGCTCGCCAATGTCTGCCAGCACGCCTATTTCAATCTCGACGGCCGCGAAGATGCGCTTGGCCATGACATCATGATAGCCGCCGATCACTATCTGCCGACCGATGAGAAGCAGGTGCCGACCGGTGAAATCCGTCCCGTCGAGGGCACGGAATTCGATTTCCGCGAGATGGCGCCGATGAAGCGTTTCGTCGGCAGCGAACAAGTGTCCTACGACCATAATTTCTGCCTGTCCGCCGAGCGCACCGCCAAGCGGAGCGTCGCGCTTGCCCGCAGCCTCTATTCCGGCGTGTCGCTGGAAGTGCGCAGCACCGAGCCAGGCGTGCAGTTCTATGCCGGCTTCAAGCTTGACACCGGGGCTCCGGGCATCGGCGGGCGCAAATACGGTCCGTTCGCCGGCTTCTGCCTGGAGACGCAGGTCTGGCCAGATGCCATCAACCACCAAGGTTTTCCGAATGCGGTTCTGCGCCCCGGCGAAGTGCTGCGTCAGGAGACGGATTATATCTTCACCAAGAACTGAGCATCCTCCAGCGCCGGCGCGTTTCTAAACGCGCGGCGCTGCGGACGCACGACTGTCAAATTTGAGCGCTATGAAACCCTTGCCGGTCCGCCTGGCGAGGGTTTTTTGATTCCATGCTCGATTCCGACTTGCCGATTGGTTCTATATAGGTTCTATTGTGTGCCCATGGATAGAACCAGTCTGATAGCGGAACTGAACAGCCGCGGCCTGCGTGACGAGGCACTGACCGGGCCGCTTTACAAGCGGCTGGCGCAGACGCTGACTGGCCTCATTCAGGAAGGGCTACTGAAGCCCGGCACGGCGCTGCCGGGCGAGCGCGACCTTGCCGAGGCTCTGAAGCTCGGCCGTGTCACCGTGCGCACCGCCTATCGCGATCTGATGGCATCCGGTGCACTGGAATCGCGCCATGGAAGCGGTACTTTCGTATCGAGCAGGGTGGAACGCATGGAACAGTCGCTGTGGCGGCTTTCCTCCTTCTCCGCCGACATGCGCTCGCGCGGGCGTCTGCCGGCCGCACGGATATTGTCGCGGGCGGTCAACACGCCGTCGCCGGAGGAATCCTTCCTGCTCGGCCTCGGCGGCGACGAGCCGGTGCTGAGGCTTGACCGCTTGCGCCTTGCCGATGGCCTGCCGCTGGCGATCGAACGCGCTGTGGTGCCGATCAAGTTCCTGGGGCACGACGCCGGTGGCGAGGGATCGCTCTACGATGCGCTAACGGCCAGCGGCCACCGGCCCGTGCGCGCGCTGCAGCGGCTGACGGCGGTCACGCTCGATCCGTCCTCCGCGGCGATCCTGAACGTCAAATCAGGCGCGCCGGCGCTTCTGATCGAACGTGTCTCGCGCCTGGAAGACCAGCGCGTCGTCGAATACACCCGCTCGCATTATCGCGGCGACGCCTATGATTTCGTTGCCGAATTGAGAATCGGAGATGACCTATGAATGACAACCAGTCACTGATGCTGCAGGAAGCCGGCCAATCGCCCGAGGTGGTGGCCACGCTGCTCGAAAAGGAAAAACCGGTCTTTGCCGAGATCGCCCGGCTGTTTTCGTCCGCCCGCCCGAGCGTGGTGACGACGGCGGCGCGCGGCTCCTCGGACCACGCTGCCACTTTTTTCAAATATCTCTTCGAGATCACCTGCGGCGTTCCGGTCGCCTCGGTCGGCCCGTCGATCGCTTCCGTCTATGGTGCGGCGCTGCATCTGAAGGGCGGTGTCCATTTCACCGTCTCGCAGTCGGGTGCCAGCCCCGACATCGTCGCGCTGCAGGATGCGGCGAAGAAGGGCGGAGCGACGACGATCGCCGTCGTCAACGTCACCGACAGCCCACTTGCGAAGCAGGCCGATATTGTTCTCGGTCTCAATGCCGGCGCGGAAAAGAGTGTCGCGGCGACAAAATCCTTCATCGCCTCGGTTGCAGCCCTTTCCGGGGTAACGGCTGCGATCGGCAGTGCGTCCGATTTGGCGGCTGCGCTCGGCAAGCTGCCGGAGGCACTGTCGGCGACCGCCGGGATCGACACGGCGGCAGCCGAGGAGGTGCTCTTCAACGCGACCTCGCTTTATACGGCCGGCCGCGGCCCGGCTTTCGCGATCGCGCTCGAAGCGGCGTTGAAGGCCAAGGAAACCTCCGGCCTGCATGCCGAGGCCTTCTCGCTGGCGGAACTGATGCATGGTCCGATGCGTCTGGTGCAGCCGGGCTTCCCGATCGTCGCCTTTGCGCCCGACGATGCGGCCTTCGCCAACAATGTCCAAGCGCTGGAACGCCTGCAGAAACTCGGCGCCACCACCGTCGGCTTCTCGACGCAGCCGCTCTCCGGTGTCCATCTGCGCGTGCCGACGACGGGCAACGGCCTCGTCGATCCGCTGGTGTCGCTGCTCGTCTATTACCGGCTGATCGAGTCGGTGACGCGCCGCAAAGGCTTTGATCCCGACAAGCCGGCAAACCTGCTCAAGGTGACGGAGACGGTCTGATGGTCCGCAAGATCTTCCTCGGCGCCCGCATCTTCGACGGCGAGCACTTCCATGACGACAAAGCCCTCATCGTTGCCGGCGGCCGCGTCGAAGCGATCGTCGCGAGAAACGATCTGCCGGACGGCGAAGTGGTGACGCTTGCCGGTGGTGTTCTGTCGGCCGGCTTCATCGATGCGCAGGTCAATGGCGGCGCCGGGCGGATGCTGAACGACGAGCCTTCCGCCGCCTCGATGGACATTATCGCCGGCGGGCACCGGCCCTATGGTACGACGTCGCTGCTGCCAACGCTGATCACCGATACATCAGAGGCCTCCATTGCCGCGATTGAGGCGGCCAAGGAGGCAGTGAAAATGAACCGCGGCGTCGCCGGTCTGCATCTCGAAGGTCCGCACTTGGCGCCCGCGAGGAAGGGCGCGCATCTGGCCGAACTGATGCGGCCGGTGGAGGACCGCGACGTCAAGGCTTTCATCCGGGCGCGCGAGGCGATCGGCACGCTGCTGGTCACCATGGCCGCCGAGCAGGTGACGGTTGCCCAGGTGCGCGAACTTGCGGAAGCCGGCGTCACCGTCAGCATCGGCCATTCCGATTGTTCGAGCGAGGCGGCGGAAGAACGTTTCGATGCCGGCGCGCGGGGCGTCACGCATCTCTTCAACGCCATGAGCCAGCTGGGACACCGTGCGCCCGGTCTTGTCGGCGCGGCAATCGATCATCCCTCAACCTGGTGCGGCATCATCGCCGATGGCCATCACGTAGATCCGAAGGCCTTGCGCACAGCGCTCCGCGCCAAACGCGGCGAAGGCAAGCTGTTCTTCGTCACCGACGCGATGTCGCTCGTCGGGTCGGAGAAGGATTCGTTCACGCTGAACGGGCGCACCGTCCGGCGTGAAAGGGGCGGCTTTTGCTCGAAGCTG
Source organism: Rhizobium sp. CRRU65 (assembly GCF_048551595.1). NCBI lineage: Bacteria > Pseudomonadati > Pseudomonadota > Alphaproteobacteria > Hyphomicrobiales > Rhizobiaceae > Rhizobium > Rhizobium sp. CRRU65. The sequence goes on from NZ_JBLYZH010000003.1 coordinate 225,379, forward strand.
GTGCTGTCCGACGGCACGCTGGCCGGTTCCGATGTCGACATGATCTCGACGATCCGTTACGGCGTCACCTATCTCGACCTGACGCTCGCCGAGGCCTTGCGCATGGCGACCCTTTATCCCGCGCGGTTTCTCAGGCTTGCCGATCGCGGCCATCTCTCGCCGGGCGCGCGTGCCGATCTCGTGCATCTCACCGATGCGCTTGCCGTCACCGCCACCTGGCTCAGCGGCGAAGCGGCCTAAAATCAAGGAGAAGTGGGATGACCGACATTACCGATGCCTATTTCTCCAACCTCATCGGCCGGCTGGAGGAACTGAAGCAGACGCTTGCCCAGCCGATGGCGCAGGCAGCAGCCGTCATCCTCGATGCTGCCCGAGGCGACAAGCGTGTCTATGTCTTCGGCACCGGCCATTCGCATATGCTGGCGGAAGAGGTGCACTATCGTGCCGGCGGGCTCGCCTTCACCGTGCCGGTGCTCGTCGGCTCGGCCATGTTGCATGAGGGCGCGGTCATCAGTTCGGTTTATGAGCGCACGCAAGGCCTGGTGCGGCCGATGCTGGAGCGTTACGGGATGCAGCCGGGCGATGTCATCATCATCGCCTCCAATTCGGGCGTGAACGCCGCGCCGATCGAGGCCGCCGACTATGCGCGCGAAATCGGCGCAAAGGTGATTGCCATCACGTCGATCGCCTATTCCTCAGCGATCGCCAATGGCCGCCGGCGGCTTGCCGACGTGGCCGATGTGGTGCTCGACAACGGGCTGCCGCCGGGTGACGCCGTTGTCGATCTCGAAGGCACGGGGCTCCGGGTTGGGCCAGTCTCGACGGCCGTCGGGGTGACCGTCATCAATGCGATCTTCGCCGAAGTCGCCTCGGAGCTTTCGAAATCCGGCGATGCGCCAATTTATCTCAGCGCCAACATGCCGGGTGCCGCCGAGATCAACCAGAAGCTCGTCAAGAAATACCGTCCGCGCAACCCGCATCTCTAGAGCACGATGCCGAATAGTGTGGCGGCGGATACAAAAAAGGCCGGCGCGAGCCGGCCTCTTCGATAGGCTGAAACCAGGATCAGTCCTTGGCGCGTTCGACGTAGGAATTGTCTTCCGTGGCGATGACGACGCGGGTGCCGGCATTGATGTGCGGCGGCACCATGGCGCGCACGCCGTTCGACAAAATCGCCGGCTTGTAGGAGGACGATGCCGTCTGGCCCTTGACGACCGGTTCCGTCTCCATGATTTCGAGCGTGACGTGGCGCGGCAGTTGGAGCGCCAGCGCAATACCTTCATGCATCGAGAGGATGCAGGACATGCCTTCCTGCAGATAAGCCTTGTCGTCACCCATTGTGGCGACATCGACGACGACCTGATCGTAGCTCGCCGGGTTCATGAAGTGGAAGCCTTCGCCGTCTTCATAGAGAAACTGGAAGGAGACGTCTTCGACGAAGGCGCGCTCGACCTGTTCGGTGGTGCGCCAACGCTCGGAAACCTTCACGCCGTCGACGATGCGGCGCATGTCGACCTGGGTGACCGGCGTGCCCTTGCCCGGATGAAAGTTCTGGGCGGTGAGAACGACGTAGAGCTTGCCGTCGACATCGAGAACGTTGCCCTTGCGGACCGAAGAGGCGATGACCTTGACCATAAGACTTCCTTGTAACTCGGCTTTCGGCGTCGTAGATGACTGTCGAGACGCCCCGAAGACGCAAATGTTTTTCTTTGGGGCGCAACTAACCTAAAATCCGGGAAATAGCCACCCCCCAATACCGGCTTCTCCGGCCAAGAAAGCTTGGAATGAACTCTTCGGCGAAAGCGTCCCCCTGGTGGACCCCGTCCGTGCATGCCGACCGCCGTCCGTTCCTGATCGGACGCAATGCGATCCAGGCGGCGTTGCGCGGGTTTTTCGCGCGCGAGGATTTCATCGAGGTGGATACGGCGGTGCTGCAGGTCTCTCCCGGCAATGAGGCGCATCTGCATGCCTTCGCGACGGAAGCACTGACGACGGATGGGCAAAAGGCGCCGTTCTACCTGCACACCTCGCCGGAATTTGCCTGCAAGAAGCTGCTTACGGCGGGCGAGGAGCGCATCTCGTGTTTCGCCCATGTCTATCGCAACCGCGAGCGCGGGCCGCTGCATCATCCTGAGTTCACCATGCTCGAATGGTATCGGGCCGGCGAAAGCTACGAGAGTCTGATGATGGATTGCGTGCGGATCCTGGCGCTGGCGGCGGAAACGGTGAAGACCGGGAAGCTTGCCTATCGCGGCGGCGAGAGCGATCCCTTCGCCGGGCCGGAGCGGATCAGCGTTGCCGAAGCGTTCGAGCGTCATGCCGGCATCGATCTTCTCGCCTCGGTCGCCGCCGACGGTTCGACTGACCGCGACCATCTGGCGGCCGAGACGAAGCGCGTCGGCATGCGTGTTGCCGATGACGACGGCTGGGCCGATCTCTTCAGCCGGGTGCTGGTCGAAAAGATCGAGCCGCATCTCGGTTTCGGCCGCATCACCATTCTCGACGAATATCCGGTCTCGGAGGCGGCCCTTGCCCGTCCCTCGGCACGCGACGCGAGGGTTGCCGAGCGTTTCGAGCTCTATGCCTGCGGCGTCGAGCTTGCGAACGGCTTCGGCGAACTCACCAATGCTGCCGAACAGCGGCGACGGTTCGAGATCGAGATGGCCGAGAAGGCGCGGGTCTACGGCGAGACCTATCCTATCGACGAGGATTTCCTCGCCGCGCTATCGCTGATGCCCGAGGCAAGCGGTATCGCGCTCGGCTTCGACCGGCTGGTGATGCTGGCGACGGGAGCATCACACATCGACCAGGTGCTTTGGGCGCCGGTGGCGGAGTACGGACGATGAATGTCGTCAAACCGATCAAGAGCGTCGACGATCTTGTGAAAGCAGGGCTGGTCGCGCCTGCCGATCGCGTAGCGCTCGAGGAGGTGGCGGCGCGTTACGCGGTTGCGCTGACGCCTGCGATCAGCAAGCTCATCGATCGAGCCGACCCCGATGATCCGATCGCTCGGCAATTCGTGCCCGATGCGGCCGAACTCACGATCGCCCCGGAAGAACGCGCCGATCCGATCGGCGATCATGCCCACAGCCCCGTCGAAGGCATCGTTCACCGCTATCCCGATCGTGTCTTGCTCAAGGCCGTGCATGTCTGCCCGGTCTATTGCCGCTTCTGCTTCCGGCGCGAAATGGTGGGGCCGCAGGGCCTCGGCACGCTCGATGCGGCGGCGATGCGGGCAGCTTTCGATTATATCCGCGGTCACGAGGAGATCTGGGAGGTCATCCTCACCGGCGGCGATCCGCTGGTGCTTTCTCCGCGCCGGCTCGGCGAGATCATGGAGGCGCTTGCCGGGATCGCGCATGTGAAGATCATCAGGTTCCACACGCGTGTTCCGGTCGTCGACCCCGAGAAGATCGATGCGGCGCTGATTGGCGCGCTGAAGGCGAGCGGCAAGACGGTCTATGTCGCGCTGCATGCCAACCATGTCCGCGAACTGACGCCGGAAGCGCGGGCCGCTTGCGCCCGTCTCGTTGATGCCGGCATCGCCATGGTCAGCCAGTCGGTGCTGCTTAAGGGTGTCAATGACGATCCCGACGTGCTGGCGAAGCTGATGAAGGCCTTCGTCGAAATCCGCGTCAAACCCTATTATCTGCATCATCCGGATCTGGCGCCCGGCACCAGTCATTTCAGAGTGACGATCGAGGAGGGGCAGGAGATCGTCGAGGCGCTGCGCGGGCGGATTTCCGGTCTCTGCCAGCCGGCCTACATCCTCGATATCCCCGGCGGTCACGGCAAGGCCGTCATCAGTGGAAGCGCGATGCGGGCGACAGGCGACGGATGTTATTCCGTCACCGATTATCGTGGCGGCGAGCATTCCTATCCGCCGGCCGATTGAGACAAACGCGGCGTTTGCGTGTCATTTCTGTACTCTCCACGCCAGAAACCAGACTGTGTCGCAGTATCGAAATTATCTTAAGTCATTGATATAATGTGGTTGTTTACGACAATCCGGGAATGATCGCTAAAATCGTAACTATGAGCCTCAGTCATATTTAACTCAATAAATTAGCGGAATGTTCTGTTTTCCGCACTAAAAGAACGCTCATGACAAGGCGATGAACGCCGGTTCGGGATCATGAGAATCTTGGAGTGATGGGATGAATAAGGCAATCCGCGACCTCGTAGCCAAATTCGGCAAGCTTCCTGGGTCGATCGACCAGGTCGCCGACGACGCCGATCTTTATGCGGCAGGTTTGACGTCCTTTGCTTCTGTGCAGTTGATGCTTGGCATCGAAGAGGCCTTCGACATCGAATTTCCCGACAATCTCCTCAACCGCAAATCCTTCGCGAGCATCTCGGCCATCGCCAGGACCGTCGATCTCATCCGGGACAGCCGGAAGGTCGCCTGATGAATTTCCCCGTCAAGATCATGCAGGACGGTCTTGTTGCAAGGGTGGCCCGCGTTGCTGAAATCGCGGCGAAACACGCCGATGCCGTCGACGCCGAAGCCCGTTTCCCCAGGGAAGCCGTGGACGCGATGAAGGCCGAAAGGCTGCTCGGCATCCAGGTGCCGCGCCATTTCGGCGGCGAATCCGCCTCGATCACCGAGATCGCCGAATTGTGCTCGATGCTCGGCCAGGCCTGCGCCGCGAGCGCCATGGTCTTCGCCATGCACCATATCAAGCTGTCGAGCCTCGTTGAACACGGCGCCGACAGCGAATGGCATCGCAGCTTCATGCGCCGCATCGCCGCCGAACAGCTGCTGATCGCATCCGCCACCACCGAAGGCGGTATCGGCGGAAATCTGCGCAACAGCATCTGCGCGGTCGAGGTCGATGGCGACACGTGCCGCCTCGAAAAGGATGCGACTGTCATTTCCTATGGCTCGCACGCCGACGCCATCCTTATCACCTCGCGTGCCCACGCGCAGGCGGCTTCCTCCGATCAGGTGCTGACGGCCTTCCTCAAGGACCAGTACACGCTCGAGAAAACGCATGTCTGGAATACGCTCGGCATGCGCGGCACTTGCTCCGACGGCTTCCTGTTCAAGGGCGAAGCGCCGGCTTGCCAGATCCTGCCGAAGCCTTTCGCGGAGATCGCGGCGCAGTCCATGCTTGCCTCCTCGCACCTCTTGTGGAGCGGCGTCTGGTACGGCATCGCCGTCGACGCCGTTGTGCGCGCCCAGGCTTTCGTGCGTGCTGCCGCCCGCAAGGCGCCGGATGCCCAGCCGCCGGGCGCGCTACGCCTCGCCGAGGTTTCGAACCTGCTGCAGATGGTGAAATCCAACGTGGTTGCCGGCCTCAAGGCCTATGAGGATGCCAAGGCCGATGCCGACAGGCTGTCTTCGATGGGATTTGCGGTGGCGATGAACAACGTCAAGATCGCCTCGTCCGAGATGATCCTGGAAATCGTCAACCATGCCATGCTGATCTGCGGCATCATGGGCTACAAGAACGGCACGCCCTTCAGCCTCGGACGCCATCTGCGCGACGCGCATTCCGCACAGCTCATGATTTCGAATGACCGCATCCTCGGCAACACGTCGAGCATGCTTCTTGTCCATAAGCAGGACACTAGCCTACTGGGGTGACAGTCATGGATATGCAGACCTCGTTTCTGGACCGGCTTTTCGAATCCGGTCTGCTGATCGATACCGGCATCGACGGGCTCTACGGCCGCAGCGGCCAGTTCGAAGACGTGATCGCTGCCTTCGAGCGCCTGATCGACACGTTCGGCGGCGCCGATGGTGCCGAAGCCATGCGCTTTCCGCCCGGCATGAACCGCGCCTTCTTCGAGAAGAGCGGCTACATGAAGAGCTTTCCGCAGCTCGCCGGCACGGTGCACAGCTTCTGCGGCAGCGAGCTCGATCATGTCAGCCTGCTGCAATGCATGGAAGTCGGCGAAGACTGGACCAAGGGGCAGGAGGCGACCGACATCGTGCTGACGCCGGCTGCCTGCTATCCGCTTTATCCGACGATCGCCAAGCGCGGCAACCTGCCGAAGACCGGCGGCCTCTTCGACCTGCAATCCTATTGCTTCCGCCATGAGCCGTCGAAAGATCCTGCCCGCCAGCAGCTGTTCCGCATGCGCGAATATGTCTGCATGGGCACAGAGCTGCACGTTACCGACTTCCGCCAGCGCTGGATGGATCGCGGCGTCGAGATGATGAAGGCCGTCGGCCTCGAGGTGACGATCGACGTTGCCAATGATCCGTTCTTCGGCCGCGCCGGCAAGATGCTCGCCAATAATCAGCGCGACCAGAACCTGAAGTTCGAGCTTCTGATCCCGATCACCTCGGCTGCCAACCCGACCGCCTGCATGAGCTTCAACTACCATCAGGATGCCTTCGGCACGAAATGGGGTCTCAATCTCGAAGACGGCAGTGTCGCGCACACCGCCTGCGTCGGCTTCGGACTGGAGCGCATCGCCCTTGCCCTCTTCCATCATCACGGGCTCGATGTGAAGCAATGGCCGGCCAGCGTACGGAAAGCGCTGTGGGGCTGAGCAAATCGATGACGTCGTTATTTTCGGGGGTATTTTCGGGAATCGACCCGGAAACCTACCGGGCGCATGCGCTGCATTCCGGCGAGCGCGCCTGGCCGGAAACCAATTGTTATGTCGATCTCTGGATCGAGGTTCTGGCGACATCAGGCGTTGCGCCAGAGGCGATGCTGGGTTTTACCCTGACGCAGGATTTCGAGGGCGACCAGTTCACCTTCTTCAAGGTGCCGCTCGAGGATCTCGAAGCGCTCTATGGCATTCGTGCGACTGAGCTTGCCATCTACGACCGTGTCGAACGCCATGTCGAGGTTCAGATCGCGCGTGCCCGCCTTTGCCTGATCGAAATGGATTCTTTCTACATGCCGGATACGCGCGGCACCGCCTACCGGCAGGAGCACGGCAAGACGACGGTTGCGATCAACCGGCTGGATGTTGCGGCCAAGCGCGTCGATTATTTCCACAATGCCGGTTATTTCCGTCTCGAAGGCGAGGATTTCGACGGGCTGTTTCAGCTGCATCTGACGGAAAACGACGCGCCGTTTCTGCCCTATACGGAATTTGCACGATTCCCGGAAAGGCCGGCAGACGACGCGCATCTGCGCGCGACCGCGCGGCGACTTGCCGGTTTTCATTTTGCCCGGCGTCCCCGCGAAAACCCGATCCGCGCCTTTGCCAGCGTCTTTCCGCAACAGGTCGAAGCGGTGGCGGAACGGCCGTTCGGCTTCTTCCATAAATACGCCTTCAACACGCTTCGCCAGGTGGGCGCCAATTTCGAGCTGGCGGCCGATTACCTCGCCTGGCTTTCCCCTGGTGAATTCGCGGCTGCCGCCGAGCATGCCGGGCGTATTTCGGAGGTGGCGAAATCGGTGCAGTTCCAGCTTGCCCGCGCCGTCACCCGCAGGAAGTTCGAGCCGTTGCAGGCAGCACTTGATCCGGCCGCCGATGCATGGGATTCCATGATGGCGTCGCTTGCGGGGCGAATCTGAGGCCGGAGATCTGACCATGCGGGGGCGTTTGGCGAGCATCGGTGCCGAGGAAAGTCTACTTTCCGAAGGCTGGAACCTGATCCTGACGGAGCCGGGCGCCTGCGCCGTGCCGCACGACATCCCGCTCTCCGCACAATTCATTCCAGCACCCGTTCCCGGCACCGTCGCCGCCGCGCTCGAAAAAGCCGGGCTCTTCGACCGGGAAAATCCCGAGCCGCTGAACACGCGGGATGCCTGGTATCTCTGCCGGCTTTTCGATGCCGAGCCCGGCGACGCGATCCTGCGTTTCGCAGGGCTGGCAACGCTCTGCCATGTCTTCCTGAACGGCCAGGAAATCCTGTTTTCCGAGAGCATGTTCACGGCGCACGAGATTCCGGTGACGCTTTCGGGCGGCGACGAACTGGCGCTGTGCTTCCGGGCGCTTGGGCCCCGCCTGTCGGAGCCAGGCCCGCGCGCGCGCTGGCGGCCGCAGATGATCACGCCGGCGGGCTTGAAGAATTTCCGCACGACGCTGCTCGGCCATATGCCGGGCTGGTGCCCCGATATCCATGCCGTCGGCCCATGGCGGCCGATTTCGATGGTGCGGCGTCATCCCGTCTCGATCGACAATGTCTCCATCCGCGCCGTATTGGAGGAGAGTGGCGTCGGCCGTCTCAGCGTGTCCCTGCATAGCAATGCCGAGGATCCGGCGATGCTGCTGCGCTGCGGCGGGATGGAGCAGCCCTTCGAAAAGGTCGGCGACAGTCATTACTCGGCTATCCTCAAGCTTTCCGACATCGAGGCCTGGTGGCCGCATACGCATGGTGCTCCGCGTCTCTACGCGCTGACACTGGTTTCGGACGGGGTGGAATATCCGCTCGGCAGGACCGGCTTTCGACGTATCGACGTCGACCGTGGTGCCGATGGCGACGACTTCGCGCTTCTCGTCAACGGCGAACGCATCTTCTGCCGTGGTGCCGTGTGGACGACGGCCGATATCGTGCGATTGCCGGGCGGGCGGGCGGATTATGAGCCGCTCCTGCGGCTTGCCGCTGCAGCCGGCATGAACATGATCCGCATCGGCGGCACCATGGCCTACGAAACGCCTGATTTCTTCGCACTCTGCGACGAGCTCGGTCTGCTCGTCTGGCAGGACTTCATGTTCGCCAATTTTGATTATCCACGCAACGACAAGGCTTTTCTTGGTCACGTGCATGCGGAGGTCGAGGAATTCCTCCACGGCGTGCAGGCGTCGCCTTCGTTGGCCGCGCTCTGCGGCGGCAGCGAAGTCCACCAGCAGGCGGCAATGCTCGGCCTGCCGGCGGAATTCTGGAGCGGGCCGGTCACCGATGAAATCATCCCGGCGGTCGTCGCCCGAATGCGCCCCGATGTGCCCTATGTGCCGAACTCGCCCTATGGCGGAGCGATGCCCTTTTCGCCGAATGCCGGTATTGCCCATTATTACGGCGTCGGCGCCTATATGCGGCCAATTGCCGATGCGCGCCGCGCCGATGTGCGTTTTGCCTCCGAAAGCCTCGCCTTCGCGCATGTGCCGCAGCAAAGGACGCTGCAGCGTCATCTCGATGTGCCCGCCGTCCACAGTCCGCTGTGGAAGGCCCGCGTGCCCCGCGACCGCAGCGCATCGTGGGATTTCGAGGATGTTCGCGATTTCTACCTGCAGCTTCTCTACGGTTTCGATCCGGCTGAGCTGCGCCGCGAAGATCCGGAACGCTATCTCGATCTCTCCCGCGCCGTTACCGGCGAGGTGATCGAGGAGACTTTTGGCGAATGGCGGCGCAAGGGCTCCGCCTGCAACGGCGCGCTCGTCTGGACGCTGCAGGACCTGTTGCCCGGCCCCGGCTGGGGAGTGATCGATTCCACCGGAGAGCCGAAGCCTGTCTGGTATGCGATGCGCCGTGCATTCCGGCCGGTGCAAGTGGTCTTCACCGACGAGGGAACGAATGGTCTCGACGTGCATGTCGTCAACGAGACGGATGCAGCACTCGATGTCGAGCTCGAGGTCGTCTGCCTGCGCGGCGGAAAACAGCAGGTCGTCAGCGGCAGCAGGGCCTTCAAGCTGGCGGCAAGAGACACGGAGCGCCTTGCCTGCACCGCGCTGTTCGGCGCCTTCTTCGATACGACCTATGCCTTTCGTTTCGGGCCGCCGGCGCATGATGCAACTGTGGCGCGCCTGCGCTCGCTGGCGGACGGCGCCATTCTCGCCGAGAGCTTCCACTTCCCGTGCGGACGGGGGAAGGCGTTGCATGATGCACGTATCGAAGCATCATTTTCCAGAGACGGCGACGACTGGTTCGTTGACCTCAGGACCGACCGGCTGGCGCAATCTGTGCATATCGACGTCGAAGGCTATCGTGCCGACGACGACTGGTTCCACCTTGCCCCCGGCGCGATGCGGCGCGTGAAGCTCCACGCGCTGTCCGGCGTGGAAAGCGATATTCCGCCTGCGGGCGAAATCAGAAGTCTAGGCAGTTCGCATCGCGTCGCAATCGAGGGCTGACGCCGCTGCGAAGGATGGTGCCGATCCATTGGGAAAGACCGTGATTTGAGAACGATATACCGCTTTCTGCGCGCCCATGTCCTGCAGCGGCTGATCCCGCGGTCGCGTCTTGCCTTCAATCCGCGCAGGCCGGTGGAAATCGTCGGCTATCTCTCGATGGCGGTCGGCGTCGGCGAATCGGCAAGGCTCTGCGCCGGCGCATTGTCGGAAGCTGGGCGGGCGATTTCGCTCTCCGACGTCAGCACGCATCCTGACGAGTATTCCTTCGCCGGATGGATGCCGTCGCATCTCTCCACCGAACCTGCGGGGAGCCGGATCTGGCATCTCAATCCGCCGATGCTGCCGCGCGCCATCCTGAAGAAAGGCGTTGCCAATTTCACCCGCGCCTTCAACATCGGTTATTTCGCCTGGGAGCTCGAAGTCGTGCCGGCCGAGTGGCGCAATGCGATGCATTACATGAATGCCGTCTTCGTGCCGTCGGAATTCACCAGGCGGGCGATTGCGCCCCTCACTGCTGCGCCGGTCATCGTCGTTCCGCATCCCGTCACCGAGAAGCCGGCGACGGAAGGCATGCGCCAGAAATTCGGCATCGAGGAAGACGCCTTTCTCGTCAGCTTCATCTTCAGCGCCGGCTCCTCGATCAACCGGAAGAATCCGCAGGCCGTCATCGAGGCCTTCAGGATATTTGCCGCCGATTGCCCCAGCGCCTTCCTGTTGATGAAGGCCAGCGGCAATATCGACAAGGATGAAGGCCTGCGAGAGCTGATCGGCTCGGTCGCTGGCGACAGCCGGATCAGGATCGTCACCGACAGGCTGTCGGACTCCGAGATCAACGGCCTGATCCGCTGTTCCGACGCCTATCTTTCGCTGCATCGTTCCGAGGGTTTCGGGCTGACGGTAGCCGAGGCGATCATGCAGCGTACGCCGGTCGTTTCCACGGCCTGGTCGGGCACGGTGGATTTCTGCGATCCCGACAATAGTTGGCTGGTTGCCTCTCCCCTCATTCCGGTGGTCGATACCCATCCCGAATTTGCCGGGCTCGAAGGCGCGGTCTGGGCCGATCCCTCACCCGAGGCAGCAGCCGGGCATCTGAAGGATATCTTCCTCGCGCCTGAGCGAGCGCGCGAGAAGGCCGAGAAGGCGCGGGAGTTCCTGCTGCGCTACCTCGCCGAGAACAGCTATGACAAGGCGCTCAAGGCGCTGGAGGCGATGCAGACCGCCTAAGGTGACGTCGTCACTCCGCTTTATTTTAACATTTTCGCATTAGAGATGGCAGGTATGCGGCGGTAGGCCGATCCTGACGGATGGACAGATGTCGAAGGGAATTATCGCAAACTCGGTGATGAACGGGGCGGCAGGCATGCTGCTGCTTCTGACGGGCTTTGTTTCATCGATCATAACCGCACGGTTGCTCGGGCCGGAAGCCAACGGCATCGTCGCCTTTTCGCTCTGGCTGGTGGTGACCGGCGCCTCGATCGCCGAGCTCGGCTCCAGCATCACGCTCTTGAAGACGTTGCCGCAACTTTCGGCGGAAGGCTTCGACGCGCGCCGCCGGCGAGGTTTTGCCGCCATCCTCGTCAGCTTCATGATGTTCTCGACCGTCGTGCTGCTGGCGCTCTACGCGCTGTTCTTCCTGACCTCCGAAAAGATGCACTGGGCCGACACGGCGCCATCCGTCGCTCTGGTCACGGGCGTGCTGTTCTTCGTCCAAGCGATCGGTTCCTTCGTCAAATTCTACCTGATCGGCGAAAAGAAGCTGGGCGCCTTCTTTAAGCTGACGGTCGCCGTCTCGATCGTGCAGCTTGCCGGCGTTGCCGTCGGCGCCGTTTTCTACGGCGTCGAAGGCGTACTCGTCGGCTATGCGCTCGGCCAGCTGGTGCTGTTTTTCGCCACGCTGCCGATCCTTCTGGCGCGGCGCGACTGGTGCGGGGTCTCGCTGAAATATCTCGCCTCCTCCTCCGTCATCCTGTCGATCCAGTTCATCATCGATTCCATTTTCCTCAACCGGCTCGAGCTGCTCTTCCTGCAGCAGTTCTGGTCGGTGGAGATGGTCGGCTATTATGCCGTCGGCCTGTCGATCGCCAATATCGCGCTGCAACTGCCGATCCAGATGACTGGCAGCCTGCTGCCCTATTATTCCGAGCGACGGCACAGCAGCGACGATTCGACATTGCCGGTCGAGGTCTTTACCGCCGTTACCCGCAGCATGGCCTATATCGTGCTGCCGATGAGCCTCGGGCTTGCCGCGATCTCTAGCGAACTGGTGCTCGTGGTGTTCGGCGAAGCGTTCCGCCGCAGCGGGACGGTGGTGGCGCTGCTTGCGCTTGTTGCTCCCGCCTATACCTTCATGCAGATTCTCAGCCTCTACCTGCTGTCGATGGACAGGGCCCGCTCCCGCCTGAACATCAGTGTGATAGGTGGCCTACTGATGGTAGCGGGTTGTTTACTGATCGTACCTAGGCTTGCGGCCGAGGGTGCCGCACTCGTGCGCATCCTCGTATTCGTAGCGATGTCGGTGATGATGATCAGACAGACAGGATTCGGATCCCAGCTTTCGGGTCTCTACGCAAGCTTGACGAAGGTGACGCTCGCCTCCGTGCTGTGTGCTTGCGGAGCGATTTCCGTGCTGGAATTCGTCCATGGTCCGGCCGGATTGGTCGGCGCGATCATCGCCGGCGCATTCGCCTATTTTGCAGCACTCCGGGTGCTGCGCGCCGTGCCAGGCGAGGATGTCGAAGTCATGCGCTCCATTCTCGAGAAGATGCCATCCCTGCTGCGGCGACCGGTCGGCCAGGCGATCAATTTCATCGCGCCACGGCTTCCCGGCGATCCCGATCGCGCCAAGGTCGCGCCCGGCGAATTCTCGCTGGAACCGGCCGAGGGCGCGGGACGCAGCGCCGCCCTGCCTGTGGTCTTCGACGGCACGATCGGGCTGTTCATGCCTGAAAATCCTCTCGCCAAGAAACGTTCGGCCGCCGTGCTTTTCGTCAGCCCCTGGGGCTTCGAGGAGATGTGCAGCCGCAAATTCTTCCGCGTCGCGGCCGAGCACTTCTCGGATATCGGCGTGCCGAGCCTGCGCTTCGACTATCGTGGCACGGGCGATGCGCTTAATTTCGACGCACTGCCGGCGAGGCTGGAAACCTGGGAAGATTCGATCCGCGCGGCCGCCGACAAGTTGAAGTCGCTGAGCGGCTGCGACCGTATCATCCTCATCGCACAGGGCCTCGGCGCGACGCTTGCCCATCGCGTCGGTTCCTCGATCGAAGGCGTCGACAGCCTCGTCATGCTGGCGCCGGTACTGAGCGGCCGGGCCTATCTGCGCGAACTCAACATGTGGTCCAAGATCATCGATGCCGATCTCGGCCTCGGCAAGGAGCATGTCCAGACCACCAAGGTGCAGATCGCCGGGCTCGTCATGCCCGAGGAAATCGCTGCCGAGCTCGGCAAGCTCAACATCGCCTCGCCGCAGGGGCTCGCGACCTCCCGCTATCTGATCCTCGAACGCCCTGCCAAGGCCGACGATACCGGCTTTGCCGATGCGCTGAAGGCGCTTGGCGCCGATGTCGAGCAGACGGCCTTCGAAGGCTATGACGAGCTCGCCACCAATCCGCTGTTTGCCAAGACGCCGATGGCTGTCGTCGCGCTGCTGACGACATGGCTGGAGACAACGACGACGCAGACATCCGCCGCCCATTCGCCGGCGGCGATCGACAACCCGCTGCTTGCCGGCGATGATTTTGCGGAAACGCCGGTCCGTTTCGGAAGCCACAATCATCTCGTCGGCGTCGTCAGCCGGCCGCTCGGCGAGATCAAGGGTAACGCCGTGCTCTTCCTGTCGACAGCCTATGACCGGCATGCCGGCTGGGGACGGACGACGGTAGACATGGCGCGCGAGCTCGCCCGCCAAGGCGTCGTTTCGCTGCGCTTTGATTCCGCCAATGTCGGCGACAGCCCGCCGCGGCCGGATGCGCCGGAACAGGTGCTTTATTCGGATACCCAGACCGGGGACGCGGTCGCCGCGCTCGACCTGCTCGAAAGCGTCGTCGCCGGCCCCGTCATGGTCGCCGGCCGATGCAGCGGCGGCTATGTCGCCTTCCGCGCCGGCGTTGCCGACGAGCGCTTGAAGGCTGTCGTGTCGATCAATCCGTTCGTCTATTACTGGGATCCTGACATGCCGGTGCGCAGGGAGCATGTCGTCTCCGTTCCCCGCAGCCTCGATGATTACAGCCAGCGCCTGGCGCGGCTCGACACGCTGAAGCGGCTGCTGCGCGGCCAGGTGGATGTCGTCTCGGCGTTGCAGAACATCGTCATCGCCGCCGGCCGCCGGCTGTCGCCGTGGATCGCGCCGGTGCTCGAGCTGCTTCCCGACCGGCGCCATATCGCCCGCGAGGTCCGGCACTCCTTCGCGCTGTTCGGCAAGCGCAAGGTGCCGCTGACGCTGATCTACAGCGAGGGCGATGTCGGGCTCGACCATGTCTACTTCCACTTCGGGCCGCGCGGCGCCAGGCTTTCCCGCTATCCGAACGTGCGCCTGCTGATGCTGCCGGATGCCGACCACAATCTGACGCCGCCGCAATCGCGCAAATTCGTGCTCGACGAGATCATTCGTCTCGCCAGAGCATGACCGGATTTCAGCTAAAGCATGTTGCGCAAAAGTGGGCAGCGGTTTTGCGCCGAAGACATGCGGCAAACAAAGACCTGAATTCCGGCAAGCGAATCTGAAAGATCGCGGCGCGCTTTAGGCGGGATCAGCTGCTTTCCGCGGCAACGACATCAAGCGATCTGTAGAGATCGATATAACGTCCGGCGACGATATCCCAGGAATAGCCGCGGGCGGCGTCGAGAAGCTCGGTGCGAACGGTCTCCGGCTGGCGCGAAAGGCCTTCATAGGCCGCTTCGATCGCCGTGGCGGCGCTCTCAGGATTGGTGAAATCGGCAAGCATGATTGCGGGATGCCGGGCGGCAAGCGTCGCAAAGGCATCGTTGGCGTTCAGCACCGGCAGGAGGCCGGCGCTCATCGCCTCCAGCGCCACCAGGCCGAAACCTTCATATTCCGAGGCGGAGGCGAAGAGCGAGGCTTCTGCGATGATGCGCCGGATGGTGTCGTTCTCGGGCGACACATGCAAGGTGACGCGGCCGGAAAGATGACGGCTTTCGATTGCGCCTTCGACATCCGCCCGGTTCAGGTCGGATTCGGCGCCGACAATGTCGAGATGCCATTCCGGGTCGCGGGTCTTCAGCTTGGCCATCGCATCGAGCAGGTGATCCAGCCGTTTGTTTACCGAAAACCGGCCGATCGTGACGATGCGGCGCTTTGCCCGACGCGAAGCGGTGTCGGCGAATTTGCCGATATCAGCGCCATTTTCGATCAGAAGGCTGTCGGGCACGATCTCGGAAAACTGCTTGAGGTCGGAGGCGCTGCAGCAGACGACGCGGCGGTAAGCCATCGCCGAAGCGCGGGTCAGCGTCCGGAACCAGATCTTCTTGATCGTCGCGTATTTCCGCGTGTGGAAGAAGCCGCCATGAGTGGTGACGATCATCGGCTTGCCGTGCAGCAGCCGGCCCCAGGCGAGCGCATCGAAGAAGAAGTCGATGGCATGGACATGGACGAGATCGGCATCGGCGAGATGGCGGAAAACCTCAGGCGCCAGCGGATAACGGCTGGTGCCGAACCAGGGAATGCGCACCACCTCGATACCGTCGATACCTTCGCGAGGCGGCAGCTTATCCTCTGGGGCGGTGAAGAGCGAATCCAGCGTGACGACGCGCACGCGATAACCGCGGCGTACCGTCTGGCGGGCGAGATTGGCGACCACGTCTTCGAGGCCGCCGCGGTTGGGCAGGAACTGGCGCACGACATGGACGATCAGCGGGGCTGTTTCCAACTGCGGCTTCGCGCGCGCCCAATCTGCCTCGACGATCGACATTTTCCACCTATCGCTGCACGTGCCGGCCTGCGCTGACGCGGGCCCGTGATAGCAACGACCAGACATGCCCGGCGTTAAGGCGCGGTTTAGGCGACGTCCTGCCAAGGCGATTCTTCGCGAAAAAGGTTAACCGTGTCTGACGGGGATTCAGAGCGTTTCCGTTTTTCTCGAATCACGGAAACGCTCTATCTCTTTTGTTTCACGCAATTCCGGACGCAAAACCGCTGCGCACTTTTGCTGGAATTGCTCTAGAACGCCTTGAAGGTTAGCGTCGTCAGCGAGCGGATGATGCCGGGAATATTGGCGATGTTGTCGTTGATGAATTTGCCGATATCCTGGCCTTCCTCGATATAGACCTTCAGCAGCAGATCGTAGTCGCCGCTGGTCGAATAGAGCTCCGAGACCAGTTCGGTCTGGTAGATGGCGTCGGCGACATCATAGGTCTTGCCGGGTGCGCATTGGAGCTGGACGAAGATCGGCTTCATGGAGATTTCCTGCAAAGTTGTTTGGATCGCATAATGGTCGAAAGCGCCATGCCGATGCAAGCCGTTCGTCACGCAGTCAGATTGGCGGCCGCTTCGGCGACGATCCAGTCGCGAAAGGCGGCAAGTGGCGCATAATCGGCACGCTCGGGCGGAAAGGCGAGATAATAGCGCTCGCGGCTCTCCATTTCACGGTCGACAGCGGCGACGAGATCGCCGCGCCTGATCTCCTCCTGCATCAGGAATGTCGGCAGCAGGGCGACGCCGAGGCCGGCGATCGCCGCCTGCGCGGCGGTGGCGAACTGATCGAAGAGCATGCCGTGCACATTTTCGAAGGAAACGCCGTTGCCGGCGAACCATTGCTCCCAGGCGTCAGGGCGCGTCGTCAGGTGCAAAAGCGGAGCAGCGAGCAGATCCTCTGGCGCTTTGATCGCATATCGCTTCAGAAAATCCGGACTGCAGGCCGGCACCGTGCGCTCCGACATCAGAAGCGCGAGTTCGGCGCCCGGCCAGTGCGGGTGGCCGAAATGGATGGCGGCGTCGATCGAATCGAGGCGAAAGTCGAAAGGCGAAAGCCGGGTCACCAGATTGATGGTCACGCCGGGATTGGCGACGAGAAAGCGTCCCAGGCGCGGCGCCAGCCAGCGCGTGCCGAAGGTCGGCAGGATGGCGAGATTGAGCGTGCCGCCATGCGGATTGGCGCGCAGGTTCAGCGAGGCGCTCGATATCCGCCGCAGCGCTTCGCGAATCTCGCGGGCATATCCGTCACCGGCAAGCGTCAGCCGCATGGTCTGGCGTTCGCGCAGGAAGAGCTCGACGCCAAGCTGCTCCTCCAGCGCGCTGACCTGGCGGCTGACGGCGCTCTGCGTCAGATCGAGTTCGCGCGCCGCTGCCGTCACGCTGCCGGTGCGGGCGACCGCCTCGAAGGCGGCGAGATGCGAGATCGATGGCAGAAAACGTCTAGACGTCAGCATGGTCATTCCGTTTCAGAATGGGCTATTTCCGAAATAGCGATATTTGCCGCTTTCTGGCGCGTGTAAAGAGGTTCATCCTGCAAAAACGGAATGAGCCGGAGTTTCCCAATGCCGCAAGCCTTCGTTTCCCCAGACCGCATCCGATCACTGTTTACCGAGTCGATGTCGCAGATGTACCGGGCGGAGGTGCCGCAATACGGCACGCTGATCGAACTGGTGGCGGATGTGAATGCCGGCTGCCTCGAAAACGATCCTGACCTGCGCGATCGCCTGGCCCGCGCCGGCGAGCTGGAGCGCATCGATGTCGAGCGTCACGGCGCTATAAGGCTCGGTACGGCCGACGAGCTTTTCACCATCCGCCGGCTGTTTGCGGTCATGGGCATGCAGCCGGTCGGCTACTACGATCTTTCGGTCGCTGGCGTGCCGGTTCATTCCACCAGCTTCCGGCCGATCGACGAGGCAGCACTCAACGTCAATCCATTCCGCGTCTTCACCTCGCTGCTGCGACTGGAACTGATCGAGGACGAAGGGCTGCGCGGCGAAGCCGAAGCCATTCTGGCGAAACGGCGGATCTACACGCCGCGCGCCGTCGCCCTGATCGAGCGCCACGAGCAGAACCGCGGCCTGACCGAGGCGGAAGCGACGGAATTCGTCGCCGAGGCGTTGGAAACCTTCCGCTGGCATGGCGAAGCGACAGTCAGCGCCGACACCTACAAGCGCCTGCACGACGCCCATCGGCTGATCGCCGACGTCGTCAGCTTCAAGGGACCGCACATCAACCATCTGACGCCGCGCACGCTCGATATCGACGCCGTCCAGGCCCGCATGCCGGAACGCGGCATCACGCCGAAGGCTGTCATCGAAGGGCCGCCGCGCCGTCATTGCGATATCCTGCTGCGACAGACGAGCTTCAAGGCGCTGGAAGAAACGATCGCCTTTACCGATGATGACGGTGCGATTCAAGGGACACATACCGCCCGCTTCGGGGAGATCGAACAGCGCGGCGTGGCGTTGACGGCGAAGGGCCGGGTGCTCTACGACCAACTGCTCGCCTCGGTTCGCGGCGAGGTGCAGGTGGGCGCCGGCGGCGCCAAGGCCGGCGCCTACGATCACGAACTCGCTGCGCGTTTCAAGGCACTGCCGGATAGTTGGGACGAGCTGCGCAGGGCGGGTCTGGCCTTCTTCCGCTATTCCGCGACGCCTGCGGGCATTGTCGCCGCGGCCGGCAGCACGCTGCCCGGCGATCCGGAGGCGCTGATCGCCAAGGGTTATCTCGCCTTCACCCCGATCGTCTACGAAGACTTCCTGCCCGTCAGCGCGGCCGGCATCTTCCAGTCGAACCTCGGTACCGACCAGCAGCAGAACTATGCGACCCGCTCGAACCGTGACGCCTTCGAGGCGGCACTCGGTGCTACCGTTCAGGACGAGCTGGCGCTTTACGCCGAACGCCAGGCCGCATCGCTGGATTCGGCGCTGGCCGCGCTCGGCCTTGCGGGCCTGCCGTTGAAGACCGTTGCGTGAAATGGCAGGTTCAACACTTTCTTTTTTGCATTAGAGTATCCGCGATTTCGCTCTGATCGGACTGAGCCATGCTGAATGATCCGCGCTCCCACGGCCTCTGGGAAAAGACAGCGCCCGAAGCGCCGACGACCTCGCCTCTCGACGGCGCGGTATCGGCCGACGTCGTCATCGTCGGCGGCGGTTACACCGGCCTCTCTTCCGCCCTGCATCTTGCCGAAGCCGGGTCGAAGGTGGTGTTGCTGGAGGCGAAGGAGATCGGCTTCGGCGGTGCCGGGCGCAATGTCGGGCTGATCAATGCCGGCATGTGGGTGATGCCGAACGATCTGCCCGGCGTGCTCGGCCCGGTGCATGGCGAACGTCTGCTCGATCTGCTCGGCAATGCGCCGAAGCTGGTCATGGAGCTGATCGACAAACATCAGATTGCCTGCGAACTCGAACGGAACGGCACGCTGCATTGCGCGGTCGGCGCGGGCGGTCTGAAGGAGATCGAGGATCGCGCGGCGCAATGGTCTGCCCGCGGCGCAGCCGTGACGCTGCTCGACGCGGCGGAGACGGCAAAACGCATCGGCAGCGATGCCTATTCGGGTTCGCTGCTCGACAAACGCGCCGGCACGCTGCAGCCGCTTGCCTATGCGCGCGGCCTTGCCCATGCCGCCGTCAAGGCCGGCGTCGCCATTCACACATCCAGCCCGGTCATCGCGACGGAGCGCAATGGCAGCCGCTGGACCGTGAAGACGGCAAGCGGCGAGGTCAGCGCGGAGTGGATCATCGTTGCAACGGATGCCTACAGTACCGGCCCGTGGGAACAGGTGCGCAGCGAACAGGTGCATCTGCCCTATTTCAATTTCGCCACCGTGCCGCTGGGCCACAATCTGCGCCAGTCGATCCTGCCTGGGCGAGAAGGCGCATGGGATTCCAAGGAAATCCTCTCCTCCTTCCGCATGGACCAGGCCGGCCGTCTCGTTTTCGGCAGTGTCGGGGCGCTGCGCAATACCGGACTGGCCGTACACAAGGGCTGGGCCAAACGCGCATTGAAGCGGCTCTTCCCTGTAATCGGCGACGTCGAATTCGAGTGTGAATGGTATGGCCAGATCGGCATGACCGACAATGCGCTGCCGCGCTTCCACAAGTTCGCACCTGGTGTCGTCGGCTTTTCGGGCTACAATGGCCGCGGCATTGCCCCCGGTACGGTCTTCGGCCGTACGCTGGCGGAGCATATCCTCGGCCGGCTTCCGGAAGCCGATCTGCCGTTGCCGCTGACTTCGCCCACCGAGCCAAGCTTCCGTGCACTCAAGGAAATATGGTACGAAGCCGGCGCTCAGGTCGCCCATTTCGCCGATGCCCGCTTCTGAGAAGCGATGCACGCTTCTGAGAATAATAAGATTGGAAACACGACAATGACCATCGCCGTCCTCGATCTCGCCACCGAAACCGCCAAGCTGCTTGCCGAACTCGGCGTCGATGCCGGCCGCTATCACGGCGGCACGCTTGCCGTCACCTCGCCGGTCACCGGCAAGGAAATCGGCAAACTCAGGGAACATTCCGTTTCCGAGACGAAGGCGGCGATCGAAGCGGCGCATCAGGCCTTCCTCGAATGGCGTGCCGTGCCGGCGCCGAAGCGCGGCGAACTGGTCCGCCTGCTGGGCGAGGAACTGCGCGCCTCCAAGGCGGCGCTCGGCCGTCTCGTTTCGATCGAGGTTGGCAAGATCACTTCGGAAGGTCTGGGCGAAGTGCAGGAGATGATCGACATCTGCGATTTCGCGGTCGGCCTTTCCCGTCAGCTTTACGGCCTGACGATCGCCACTGAGCGATCTGAGCACCGGATGATGGAAAGCTGGCATCCGCTCGGCGTGATCGGCATCATCTCCGCCTTCAACTTCCCTGTTGCCGTCTGGTCGTGGAATGCCGCACTTGCGATGGTCTGCGGCAATTCCACCGTCTGGAAGCCCTCGGAAAAGACGCCGTTGACGGCGCTTGCCGTGCAGGCGCTGTTCGAAAAGGCGCTGAAGCGTTTCGTCGCCGAGGGCGGTAGCGCACCGGCCAATCTGTCGACGCTGATCATCGGCGGCCGCGAGGTCGGCGAAGTGCTGGTCGATCATCCGAAGATCCCGCTGGTTTCCGCCACCGGCTCGACGGCCATGGGCCGCGCCGTCGGTCCGCGCCTGTCGCAGCGTTTTGCCCGCGCCATTCTCGAACTCGGCGGCAACAATGCGGCGATCGTCTGCCCGTCGGCCGATCTCGACCTGACGCTGCGCGGCGTTGCCTTCTCCGCCATGGGCACGGCCGGCCAGCGCTGCACGACGCTGCGCCGTCTCTTCGTCCACGAGAGCGTCTACGATCAGCTGGTGCCTAGACTGCAGAAGGCCTACGGCTCCGTCACCATCGGCAATCCGCTCGAAACCGGCACGCTTGTAGGACCGTTGATCGACGGCCAGGCTTTTAAAAACATGCAGGCAGCGCTTGGCGAGGCGAAGTCGGCCGGCGGCACGGTGACCGGAGGCGACCGCGTCGAAAGCGGTTCGACCGAGGCTTTCTACGTTCGCCCGGCGCTCGTGGAAATGCCTGATCAGACCGGACCGGTGGAGCACGAGACCTTCGCGCCGATCCTCTATGTGATGAAATACAGCGATTTCGACGAGGTGCTGGCGCTGCACAATGCCGTGCCGCAGGGGCTGTCGTCGTCGATCTTCACCAACGACATGCGCGAGGCCGAAACCTTCGTCTCCGCCCGCGGTTCGGATTGCGGCATCGCCAACGTCAACCTCGGGCCATCGGGCGCCGAGATCGGCGGCGCCTTTGGCGGCGAGAAGGAGACCGGCGGCGGCCGTGAATCCGGCTCGGATGCCTGGAAGGCCTATATGCGCCGCTCCACCAACACGATCAATTACGGCAGGACGCTGCCGCTGGCGCAGGGCGTCAAGTTCGACGTCGAATAAGCTGGCGGCAAAAGGCTGCAAAAGAGAGGCGGCGCTCGGGAAGCGCCGCCTTTTTTGCCAAATCGAGATTTATTCCCCTGTAATATGAGATATTTAGTCAAGATATTGTGATGGCTTTTCCGACCAAGCCAAACTTGAAATCGGCAGTCAGGAAAAATATACGCCTCTCATCGCCCTTGGAGAGCTCGGGTGACATCGTCACGGAGGCCATCATGAAAATTGCTCTTAACCGTTTTTCGCTCGCGCTTGCCGCTTCGCTTCTCTCCGCCACCGCGCTCGCAGGCAGCGCCCAAGCGCAGGACGAAGGTCTCGTCGTTTACAATGCCCAGCACGAAAGCCTCGGCCGCGAATGGATCGACGCCTTCTCCAAGGAGACCGGCATCAAGGTCACCATGCGCCAGGGCAGCGACATGCAGTTCGCCAACCAGATCATCCAGGAAGGCGACGCCTCCCCGGCGGATGTCTTCCTGACCGAAAATTCGCCGGCAATGACGCTGGTCGATGGCGCGGGCCTCTTCGCCCCCATCGAAAAGGAAACGCTGGATCAGGTTCCGGATCAGTATCGCCCGGCTGACGGCATGTGGACCGGCATTGCCGCCCGTACCACCGTTTTTGCCTATGACAAGACCAAGCTCACCGAAGACAAGCTGCCGAAGTCGATGCTCGATCTGGCAGATCCCGCCTGGAAGGGCCGCTGGGGTGCAGCACCTGCCGGTGCAGACTTCCAGGCCATCGTCGCTGCCCTGCTGCAGCTCAAGGGCGAAGATGCCACCAAGGCATGGCTGAAGGGCCTGAAAGACAATGCCACGCCCTACAAGGGCAACAGCGTCGCGATGAAGGCCGTCAATTCAGGCGAAGTCGAAGGCGCTGTTATCTATCACTATTATTGGTTCGGCGATCAGGCCAAAACAGGCGAGAACAGCAAGAATGTTGGTCTGCACTACTTCAAGAACCAGGATCCGGGCGCTTTCGTCAGCGTTTCGGGTGGCGGCATCCTGAAGTCCACGCAGCACATGAAGGAAGCCCAGGCTTTCCTGAAGTTCCTGACAAGCAAGGCCGGCCAGGCAGTCCTCAAGGACGGCGATTCCTATGAATATGCCATCGGCAAGGATGCGCCCTCCAACGACAAGCTCACTCCGCTTGCCGATCTCAATGCCCCGAAGGTCGAAGCTTCGACCCTCGACAGCAAGAAAGTCGTGGAGCTGATGACGGCTGCCGGCCTGATCTAAAGCGTGGCGCGCCACACTTAAGATCTTTCGTTTTCCGCATGTCGTCGTCGCAAAACCGCGGCACACTTTTGCGCGACATGCTTAGACCTTTCTGCCGCAGGCGTCTTCCGGCCAAAACTATTGCATTTGGCTCAAGAAAACCTTAGGGCATGACGATATCCGGCAACCGCCTTTCAAAGGCGGTTGCCTTCCTTTTTCAGCGTGTAAAGGCATCGGCCTTGCTGCAGGACAACAGATTGCTCGCATCCGGCAACCAGGCGCCGGTCGCGCCGAGGGCCACGCGAATGGCTTTGCCGCGCGGACGCATGCCGCACGCTTCGGTGATCCTCCTCGCAACCGTCGTCGCGATCTTCAGTCTCGTGCCGCTCGGCTTCATCGGCTGGGTAACCTACGATGTCGGCTGGGAAACGGTGAAGGCCCTGGTCTTCCGGCCACGCGTCGGCGAACTTCTCATCAATACGGTCCTTCTGGAATCGATCACCATCCCGGTGTCGATCGCGCTTGCGGTGACGCTCGCCTGGCTGACCGAGCGGACGGACATTCCTTTCGGCCGGCTCTGGGCCTGGCTGGCGATCGCTCCGCTCGCCGTGCCTGCCTTCGTGCACAGCTATGCCTGGGTCAGCCTCGTTCCCGGCATGCGCGGTCTGCAGAGCGGTGTCTTCGTCTCGGTCATCGCCTATTATCCGTTCCTCTACCTGCCGGTCGCCGCAGCGCTGCGCCGTCTCGATCCGGCTATCGAGGATGCCGCGGCCTCGCTGGGCCTCAATCCCTGGCGCGTCTTCTTCCGCGCCGTGCTGCCGCAGCTCAGGCTCGCCATCTGCGGCGGTTCTCTGCTGATCGCGCTGCATCTGCTTTCAGAGTACGGCCTGTTCGTGATGATCCGGTTCGACACGTTCGCGACGGCAATCGTCGACCAGTTCCAGTCCTCCTACAACAGCCCGGCCTCCAACATGCTCGGCGGCGTGCTCGTCGCCTGCTGTCTTTTTCTGCTCGGATTCGAGGTGCTGGTGCGCGGCAACGAACGTTATGCCCGCGTCGGCGCGGGTTCGCCACGCCCGACGGACCGCCGCCGCCTGGGCTGGTTGGTGGTGCCCGCCGTTTTGCTGCCTGTCCTCCTGGCGGTTCTGACGCTCGGCGTCCCGTTGGTGACGCTTGGCCGCTGGCTCTATCTCGGCGGCACCGATATCTGGCGCATCGAGGTCGGCAGCGCCTTCCTGCAGACGATCGTGCTTGCCATTGTCGGCGGCGTGCTGGCGACGATTGCTGCAGCACCGATGGCCTGGCTTTCCGTGCGGGCGCCCGGCCGCCTCCAGCGCGTGCTCGAAGCCTGCCATTATTATGTCGGCTCGCTGCCGGGCGTCGTCGTGGCGCTGGCGCTGGTGACGATCACCGTGCGTCTCGTGCTGCCGCTCTATCAGACCTTCGCAACGCTGCTCGTCGCCTATGTGATGCTTTTCCTGCCGCGCGCCATGGTCGGGCTGCGCGCCAGCATTGCCCAGGCCCCGGTGGAGCTGGAGCGCGCCGCGATGGGCCTCGGCCGCACCCCGGGCCAGGCGGTGCGGCAGATCACCATGCGGCTTGCCGCACCCGGAGCGGCTGCCAGCGTCGCGCTGGCCGCACTCGGCATCACCAATGAACTCACGGCGACACTGATGCTGTCGCCCAACGGCGTCGATACGCTGGCGACGAAATTCTGGTCGCTGACCAGCGAGATCGATTATGTCTCGGCCGCCCCCTACGCCTTCATGATGGTCGTGCTGTCACTGCCGCTCACCCTGATGCTCTATACCCAATCGAAACGGACCGCCGGCCAATGACGCTGCTCACGATCGAAAACATCAGCAAGCGCTATGGCCCCGTCCAGGCGCTGAAGGATATTTCGCTCGAAGTCTCGGCCGGAAGCCGCACGGCCGTCGTCGGCCCGTCCGGTTCAGGCAAGACGACGCTGTTGCGCATCATTGCCGGCTTCGAGCAACCCGATGTCGGCAGGGTGACGCTGGACGGCGACCTGCTCGCGGACGGTCCGGCGACAGTACCGGCGCATAAACGCGGCATCGGCATCGTCTCGCAGGACGGCGCGCTGTTTCCGCACTTAAGCGTTGCAGAAAATATCGGCTTCGGCTTCGAACGAAGGGCAGCCGATCGCGAGAAGCGCATCGTCGAGTTGCTCGATATGGTCGAACTCGACCGCGGCATGCTGGCGCGGCGTCCGCATCAGCTTTCCGGCGGGCAGCAGCAGCGCGTGGCGCTCGCCCGCGCGCTCGGCCGTAAGCCGCGGCTGATGCTGCTCGACGAACCTTTCTCGGCACTCGATACCGGCCTGCGTGAAAATATGCGCAAGGCGGTTGCGCGCGTGCTGCAGGCGGCCGGCATCACCACCATTCTCGTCACCCATGATCAGGAAGAGGCTCTGACCTTTGCCGATCAGGTCGCGGTTCTGAGGGAGGGACGGCTGATCCAGGCCGGGTCGCCGCAATCCTTGTACCTGCATCCGCGCGATCGCGAGACGGCACTGTTTCTCGGCGATGCCGTGCTGCTTCCCGCCATCATCCGCAACGGCTTGGCAGACTGCGCCCTTGGCCATGTCGCCGTCGAAGGCAGCCGTCAGGGCAAGGCGGAGATCATGCTGCGTCCCGAGCAGATTCGCGTCGTTGCCGATGAAGGCGATCGCAACTATGGCGGGCGTGTCGTCGAAGTGGAATTCGGCGGCGCAGTCTGCACCGTCGCCGTCTCGCTCGAAGGTGTGGCGTTGCCGCCGATCCTTATCAAGACCTCGAGCGTCGCTCTTCCGGCGCGGGGAGACCTCGTTCGCCTCGATATTGCCGGCAAGGCGCATGTCTTCGAGAACTGATACCATGCGACAGCTCTAAAGCGCGTCACGATCTTTCAGATTCGCTCCTCGCACTTTAGGCCTTTGTTTTTACGCATGTCGTTGTCGCAAAACCGCTGTACACTTTTGCGCGGCATGCTCTGGACCTAGCCGACCTTGCGTACCACTTCTTCGGGCTCGATGCCTTCGAGCCAGCCACCGGTAAAGCCGGCGCGCTCGAGCCCGAGGCGGATGACCGGCGATTGCCGCATCAGTTTCCAGATGAAATCCGAACGGTCGTTCTCGATGGTCATGACGACAAGGCCCTGGTCGATGCCGACGGTGCGGTCGTCGACCCAGCCTTCCGGCCGCTTGGTCTTGACCGTCGGATTGAAGCCGCCGGGAAAACCGCCTTCCAAGAGCAGGTTCGGATAGGTGGTCAGAAGCGCCTTGGTGCCGTCGAGAGCCGCCTGCTTGTCGTAGGGCAGGCAGGCAAGGGCTGCCCAGGGTGCGATCGTGCCGTCATCCGGGCCGAGCGGCGCTCCGCGGGCGGCGTAACCCAGAACCTTCGGCTGGCGGCCGCCACGCATGCGCCGTGTCGGCGGCGGGCCGTCACAGGCAGAGAAACCCCAGATATTCCTGTTGTAGCCGACGAACTGGCCGGGATTGCGTTCGGCATAGTCACGCTGGACGTTGATCATCACCTGCGTGTTGCGGAAATAGTCCCAGTTTCGCTCCACCATCGGCTTGTCCTGAATGGTGCGGAAATCGATCCAGGCATGCGAGAACAGGTGGATGAACAGCGGCCCGGCATAGAGATAGGACTGCTCGCCATGCAGCATCCAGGAATAGCTTGACGTAAAGGCGTCGTAGCTCGATTGCGGTATCGGGTGCGTCGGCGAAGCGAGCGCCAGCGTATAGAGGATGATCGCCTCGTCGAAGCCATGGTAGCGCCAGCGCAAGAAGCCGGAAGAGGGCTTCCAACCCATGGCAATGGTGTCGCCCTTGTTCAGCGCCCAGCGCCAGTCGACGCGCTCGTAGATGAAGGTCGCGAGTTCCCGGATTTCGGTTTCCGTCTCGTCGTCTTCCCGATTGAAATATTGCGCAGCCGTCAGGATGCCGGCGACGAGCAGCGCCGTGTCGATGGTCGAAAGCTCGCTGTTCCAGGCGCGATGGCCGGTATCCATGTGCAGGAAATGGTAGAAGAAACCGCGGTGGCCGGTCGCGTGGCGTTCCTCGCCCTGGCGCGCCTCGGCAAAGAACCGCAGCGTGTTGACCGTGCGTTCGGCTGCCTCCTCGCGGCTGATCCATAAACGCTCGACACCAACAGGATAAGAGGAAAGCGCAAAGCCGACGGCTGCGATGCTGCACGGAACCCCGCCGATCGACGTATCCGCCACCAGGCCATTTTCGGGATTGGTATATTTCAGGAAGTACTTGAACGCCGAATGCTGCAGCCTGTCGACGAGTGCTGCATCAATGTCTTCAATCCGTTGCAGCATAGGCTCCTACCCAACTGTTGCATCGCCCCATGCTTCAACATGGGGGCCGTCCCCGGGCAAATCAAACCTTTTTGATTCGCAAGGATAAGAGAACACAAAAGGGTGGAATCGGTCGTTAATAATTATCGGCAAAATAATATCTAGCAGAAGTCATATAAGCGGTGCAGCAAAAAAGACGGTCCGCGCGCCACCGGCGCGGGTTATTTTCCCGCAATACTTGTTATCCTGATGCTTTGGAGAGTGGTTTTTTCGCGTTCAGGCGGCTTCATCGACCCTCACCAGATGGCCTGCCGTCACTTCCCGGTATCGGCGTGGCGGCGCGACGTAGCCGACCGGGCGGACAGGGCTCTTGAGCTCGTCGGTTCCGAGGTTGCGCTTGATGCCGCGCCGTGAGGGGTCGGGAACCGGCACAGCTGCCATCAGCTTCTTCGTGTAGGCATGCTGCGGGTTGCTGAACAATTCCGCACGTGGACCGATCTCGACGATCTCGCCGAGATACATCACCGCGACGCGGTGGCTGACGCGCTCGACCACCGCCATATCGTGAGAAATGAATAGGAAGGCGAGGTTGAGGCTTTGCTGCAGGTCCATCAGCAGATTGCAGACCTGTGCCTTGATCGAGACATCGAGGGCTGAAACGCTTTCGTCGGCGACGATCACCTTCGGATCGAGTGCGAGCGCGCGGGCGATGCAGATGCGCTGGCGCTGACCGCCGGAAAATTCATGCGGATAGCGTTTCATCATATCGGGTTTCAGCCCGACGCGTTCGAGAAGATCGGCCGCCTTGTCGCGGGCCTGGGCGCCGGTGCCGAGGCCGTGTTCGGTGATGGGTTCGGCGACGGCCGCGCCGACGGTCATGCGCGGGTTGAGGCTGGCGAAGGGATCCTGAAAGATCATCTGGATGCTGCGGCGCATCCGTCTGAGACTGGCCGCGTCAAGGCTCAGCACATCATAACCGTCGAGGCTGACACTGCCGCCGTTCGGCTGGACGAGGCGGGTAATCGAGCGACCGGTGGTCGACTTGCCGCAGCCGGATTCGCCGACGAGCGACAGCGTCTCGCCCTGGAGGAGATCGAAGGAGACATCCTCGACCGCATGGATCGCGCCGGTCTTGCGGCCGAGCAGGCCGCCGCGGATGTCGAAACGGGTAACGAGGTTCTTGACTTCGAGGATCGGTGTTCGCCGGCGGTCGACGGTATCGGCCACCTCGATCGGCTCGCGGCGTTCGCCGGTCGTGGTATCGACGACTGGGAAACGCAGCGGCCATTTCCGGTCGGCCATCGAGCCGAGGCGCGGCACGGCCGAGAGCAAAGCGCGGGTATAGGGATGCCTGCCGCGATGGAAGATGTCGTCGGTCGTGCCGGTTTCCACCGCCTCGCCGCGATACATGACGATGGTGCGGTCGGCGATTTCGGCGACGACACCCATGTCGTGGGTGATGAAGAGAACGGACATGCCCTCTTCTTCCTGCAGCATCTTGATCAGGTCGAGGATCTGGCCCTGGATCGTCACGTCGAGTGCTGTCGTCGGCTCATCGGCGATCAGCAATTTCGGCCGGCTGGCGAGCGCCATGGCGATCATCACGCGCTGGCGCATGCCGCCTGAGAACTGGTGCGGATATTCGTCGAAGCGCGAGGCGGCGTTGGGGATGCGGACCTTTTCCAGCAGGCGCACGGTTTCGGCCCGCGCCTCGGCCTTGCCGATATCGCCGTGGCAGGTCAGCGCTTCGGAGATCTGGCGGCCGATGGTGAAGATCGGATTGAGGGACGTCATCGGCTCCTGGAAGATCATGGCGGCGTCGTTGCCGCGCACCCGGCGCATCTCCTTTTCCGAAAGGGTGAGAACATCCTTGCCGTTCAAGGTGATGGCGCCATCGATGCGGCTCGATCCCTTGGCGAGAAGCCGCATGATCGAAAGGGAGGTGACGCTCTTGCCCGAGCCGCTTTCGCCGACGATAGCCACCGTCTCGCCTGGCATGACGTCGAAGGAGACGTCGCGCACCACCGGCTTCCAGTCGCCATCGACGAGGAAGGAGGTCGTCAGGTTCCTGACCGAGAGAACCGGGGAGGCGGAGGCTGAAGAAACATCACTCATGTCGTTCCCTTGTTCTATCTGGTTCACGTCTTCAAAGGCGTGGCGAAGGAGGCGGAAGGCCTGCCTTCAGCAATGCGGGCCGCTTCCAGTGCCGCGATCTTTTCATCGATCTCGCGCCTGTCCGTCATGCCGTTCGGATTTTGCCGCGTCGCCATCGTCTCCGCGACATGCAGGTAACGTTCACCCGCCACCGCGTGCAGGCGAACAAGTTCGGCGAGTGGATCGGGATGATCGTCGGCGCGGAGGCTGAGCCACGGATAATCCTGGTCGCGATGGATGATGAGGGCGGCGGACTGCCTGCCGCGCTTGTCGCCGCCGGCATCCTCGCCTGCCTGCATCGCCAGAAGCAGGCGTTCGGCCAAGGGCTTGTCCATCGCCTTGTTGTAGGTGGCAAGCGCCTCAGCGATGACGTCAGGACCTGCGAGCATGTTGCCGGCGACCGAGACGTTTTCGTCGATCAGATGCCCCGCCCAGTCGATGCATGCGGGACCGGTGAAGGCGGCGTTGCGCCCCTTCGCATCGATGAGGTGCAACTGCCGCTGATTGCGGCCGGCGTCACGCCCAGTCAGCTGGGTGATGATCTCCTCCGGCGCCTTGCCTGCAGCCAGCAGCGACAGGCCGTCGACGCCGTAAAGCGGGCTGACGAAGGCCTGGGTAGCAACGGCGCCGATGCCGCCGCGAATATGCGGCACCAGGGCGCCGACGGCAAAGAAGCGGCTCGCGACGGCGATGCCGAGATGACCGGTCGAGGGATCACGGGCGACGATAGACCAGGTCATGACTATCTCCCGATCGCATAGGCCTGCATCAGGCGCGGGGTGGCTGCAGCGCGCAACAGTCCGTCGGCATCGCGTCTCGCGGCGGTCAGCCGGCCGATCGTCCAGGGATCGGCGACCGTCAGCTTGTGACCCTTGCGACGCAGGGCATCAAGGACATCAGGTCCGAAATTCGCTTCCGCCATCAGGCTGCCGGGTTCGCGGGTGCGCGGATAGAAAGAGCCCGGAAAATGCGAGGTGTGGAACAGCGGCTGGTCGATCGCCGCCTGCAGGTTCAGCTTGTGATTGATATAACGCAGGAAGAAGGAAAGCTGCCACTGCTCCTGCTGATCGCCGCCGGGTGTGCCGAAGGCCAGTGTCGGGCGGCCCTTATAGAGGCCGAGCGACGGTGTCAGCGTCGTGCGCGGCCGCTTGCCGGGCGCAAGCGACGTCGGCAGGCCTGATTTCAGCCAGAACATCTGGGCGCGGGAATTGAGGCAGAAGCCGAGGCCGGGCACGGTCGGCGAGGATTGCAGCCAGCCGCCTGATGGCGTGACGGAAACCATGTTGCCGTCGCGGTCGATCACGTCGATATGCACGGTGTCGCCGCGCTTTTCGGAAAGATGCGCCATGGTCGGCTCGTAGACGGCGCCGGTCTTGGAATCTGTGCCGAGCATCTTCATCGTCAGATCATGCTGCGCTTCGAAGCCAGGCACGATGCCGGGGCGAAGTTCGAAGGAGGCGTCAGCGCCGACCAGCTTGCGGCGCTCGGCGGCATAGGTTTCCGACAGCAGATGCGCGATGGGAACCTCCGAAAAGTCAGGATCGCCGTAATAGACTTCGCGATCGGCGAAGGCGAGCTTCATCGCCTCGACGACGGTATGGACGAAATCGGCGCCAGCGGGGTCCATTGCGGCGAGATCGAAGCCTTTGAGGATCGACAGGGTCTGCAGGAAGACCGGACCCTGGCCCCAGGGGCCGATCTTGGCGATGGTCCAGCCATGATAATCATAGGTCAGCGGCTCCTCGATCGTCGCCGACCAGTTCGCCATGTCGTTGGCGGTCAAAACGCCCTTGTGGCGGTTGCCGCTTGCATCCATCACCTCTGCGGTCTTCAGATAGTCGTCGATTTTCTCGGCGACGAAGCCGCGATAGAAGGCGTCGCGGGCCGCCTCGACCTGCGCTTCCCGGCCGCTTTTCACTTCCGCCTCGGCGATGACGCGCTTCCAGGTTTCGGCAAGCACCGGATTCCTGAAATTCGCATGCGCTTCGGGGGCGCTGCCATTGGGTAGCCAGGTCTCGTAGGAGGTCGGCCATTCCTTCTCGAAGAAGGCGGCGAGCCCCTTGATCGTGGCGGAGACGCGCGGCAGCATCGGATGGCCGTGCTCGGCGTAATAGATCGCCGGTTCCAGCACATCGCGCACGCTCATCGAGCCGTAGTCGCGCAGCATCAGCATCCAGCCATCGAAGGAGCCGGGGATGACGGTCGCAAGCAGCCCGTCGCCGGGGATCAGGCTCAGGCCTTCCGCCGTATAGTGTTCGATCGTTGCACCGGCGGGGGCGGGGCCCTGCGCACAGATGACCTCGACCTTGTCCTTCTTCTTCGAATAGATCACCGCCGGCATATCGCCGCCCGGACCGCAAAGATGCGGCTCGACGATCTGCAGCACGAAGCCCGTCGCCACTGCCGCGTCGAAGGCATTGCCGCCCTTTTCGAGAATGCTCATGCCGACGGCCGAAGCGATCCAGTGCGTGGAAGTGACGACGCCGAAGGTGCCGAGGATTTCTGGACGGGTCGTGAAAGCGGTCATATCGAATGTCCTTTCAAGAAATCATGCTTCGCGCGGATCGAGCGCATCGCGCAGGCCGTCGCCTAAAAGATTGAAACCGATGACGACGAGGAAGATCGCGGCTCCCGGCCACATCGCCATCCATGGCGCCTGGGAGAGGAAATTCTTGGCGACGTTGAGCATCGAGCCCCAGCTCGGCGCCGGCGGCTGCTGCCCGAGGCCGAGGAAGGAAAGGCTCGCCTCGGCGATGATCGCCGTTGCGATGGTCAACGTCGCTTGCACGAGGATCGGTGCAAAGACGTTCGGCAGGATATAGCGGGTGATGATGCTCGAGGACCGGAGGCCGATCGAGCGGGCGCCCTCGACATATTCTTCGGTCTTGACCGAAAGCACCTGGCCGCGCGTCAGCCGCACGAAGACGGGCATGGCCGAAAGGCCGATCGCAATCATCGCATTGGTCAGGCTCGGGCCGAGAAAAGCTGCAAGCGCAATCGCGGTGATGAGGAAAGGCATGGCCAGAAAGGCTTCGGTGATGCGGGAGATCACCATGTCGATCCAGCCGCCGAAATAACCGGAGATCAGGCCGAAGGGCACGCCGATGACAACGGCAATCGCGACCGAAAAGACGCCGGCCATCAGCGAGGCCTGCGCACCCCAGATCATCCGGGAAAGAATGTCGCGGCCGATGTCGTCGGTGCCGAGCCAATGGGCGGCGGAGGGCGCCTTGCGGATCGCCGACCAGCTTGTGGCGTTCGGATCGGGAATCGGAAGGAGGGGGGCGGCAACGGCGAGGATTGCGAAGAAGGCGATGATCGCAAGGCCGACGAGCGCACCCTTGTTGGCCTTCAGCTTGCGCCAGGCACGGCTCGGCGAGCGGTCGATCGCAGAGGGAATGACGGTCTCTCCGATCGCGGTCATAGGGCGGCCCTCATGCGTGGATTGAGCAGGACGTAGAGAATGTCGGCCAAGAGGTTCATCAGGATGAAGCCGATTGCGGTGCAGATCACCACGCCCTGGACGACAGCGTAGTCACGGTTGAAGACGGCGTCGACGATGAGCTTTCCGAAACCCGGAATGGTGAAGATCTGCTCGGTCAGCACGGCGCCCGCGAGCAGTTCGCCGAAGAGCAAGGCAGTCAGCGTCACGATCGGCAGCATGGCATTGCGGAAGCCGTGTTCGAGCACAACCGAGCTTTCAGCAAGCCCCTTGGCGCGGGCGGTGCGGATGTAATCGGTGCTGAGGACGCTCAGCATCGCTGAGCGTGTATGCCGCATCAGCGTCGCGGCCAGCGCATTGCCGAGCA
This sequence comes from Rhizobium sp. CRRU65, assembly GCF_048551595.1. Classification (NCBI taxonomy): domain Bacteria; kingdom Pseudomonadati; phylum Pseudomonadota; class Alphaproteobacteria; order Hyphomicrobiales; family Rhizobiaceae; genus Rhizobium; species Rhizobium sp. CRRU65. The sequence continues at coordinate 258,685 of NZ_JBLYZH010000003.1, forward strand.
CAAAGGAGGGCATCAGCATGGTTTCCAGCGAACGCAGCGGATTGCTGAAGAAGGGTTCGTAGCCGGATGCCGGCAACCAGCCGAGATTGACCGAAACCAGCAGGATCAGCATGATGCCGAGCCAGAAATTCGGGATCGACAGGCCGGTCAGTGCGATGATGTTGGCGAGATAGTCGATCATCGTGTTCTTCTTGACGGCCGCCAGGATGCCCATCGGCACGCCGATGACAAAGGCGAAGATCATCGACATGATGGCAAGCTGGATGGTGACCGGCAGCTTTTCGGCGATGAGCTGCAGAACCGGCTGGTTGGTGCGCAGCGAGATGCCGAGGTCGCCTTGCAGGGCCGCACCCAGCCAGCGGACATATTGATAGGGCACGGGATCGTTCAACCGGTACTTCTCGCGCAGGAATTCGAGAACCTGCGGGTCGCGTTCCTCGCCGGCCATGGCAAGGATCGGGTCGCCGGGCAGCAGCTTCTGCAGCGAGAAGACGAAGACCGAAATGATCAAAAGCGTCGGTATGGCGACCAAGAGCCGTTTGGCGATATAGGTATACATGGGCGATCCTGACACGACTGGGGTCATGCGGCGGAGGGTTTCCGCCGTATGATTTGCTGGATCAAAAAGTAGAGCATGATGTCGTCCGAAAACCGCTCACACATTTCGGCATCATGCTCTAGGGATCAGCCGGCTTTCTTGACGCCGACGAGGCGGATCATGCCATCCGGCGACGGAACGAAGCCGGTGATGTTCTTGTGCAGCGCCCAGATCCAGGACTGATGGCCGAGATAGATGATCGGCAGATCGTCGTTGAGGATGACGGCGGCGGCATCGTACTTCTGCTTGCGTACGGCATCGTCGGTCGATGCACGGGCTTCGTTCAGCAGCTTGTCCACCTCGGCGTTGCAGTATTTCGTGTCGTTGATACCGCCCTTGCAGGTGATGAACTGATGGATATTGCCATCGGGATCGACGCGGCCGGACCAGTCGGAACGGCTGAGCTGATAGTTGCCGGCGGTCTGCTCGCTCAGCAGCGTGGCGAATTCCGTCGATTTCAGGCTGACGTCGAAGCCGGCTTCGCCGACCATCGACTGGATGATCTGCATCATCTGCATGGCAACGGGATTGTTCGGGATCTGCAGCTCGATCGGCACGCGGTCGAAGCCGGCTTCCTTGATCAGCGCCTTGGCCTTGTCGAGATCGCGGGCGGGGACGGGAATATCCTTGTCGAACCACGGGCTGCTCGGCGGAAAGGGCTGGTTGCCGGAGACCGCCGTGCCTTCATAGACGATCTGGTTGACGGCATCGCGGTCGATCGCCAGCGAGAAGGCCTGGCGCAGGCGTTTGTCCTTGCCGAAAGGATTGTCGGCACGCGCGCCGTTGCCGATATTGGTATAGAGCGCCATGTAGCCGGTGCCGACGGCGTCGGCATAGACCAGGCTCGAATCCGCCTTCACGGCTTCAGCATCGGTCGCGGCCAGGCGCTCGATCATGTCGAGATCGCCGGAACGCAGATTGGCGAGGCGCACCGTCGTATCCGGGATCGGCAGATAGGTGAGCTTGTCGATGAAGATCTTGTCCTTGTTCCAGTAGTCCTGGAACTTTTCGAGCACGATGCGATCCTGCTGGATGCGTTCGACGAACTTGAACGGACCGGCGCAGACCGGGTGATCGCCGAACTTGGCGCCGAGCTCCTTGGCGGCCTTCGGCGAGACGATCATGCCGGCGCGGTCGGAAAGCTGGGCAAGAAGGGTGACGTCAGGCGCCTTGAGGGTGAACTTGACCTCGTATTCGCTTGTCGCCTCGACCTTTGCGACCGAGGTCAGCTCGCTCTTGCGGCGTGATTCCGGCAAGGTGATGTTGCGCTCGATGGTGGCGACGACGGCTTCGGCGTTGAACGGGGTCTCGTCATGGAACTTGACGCCTTGGCGCAGCTTCATGGTGAGCTCTTTGCCGTCGGCCGACCAGCTCCATTCGGTGGCAAGCTGCGGCACGATCTTCAGATCCGGCGAGACGTCGACCAGCTTGTCGCACATTGCAGTATAGACGATGCGGCCGACGAAGGTGCGTGACTGCGCGGGATCGAGCACGTCGGCATCGTCCTGCAATCCGATCTTCAGGTCGACGGCGAAGGCAGGAAGCGCAAACAGCGCGCCGGCAACGGTGGCGGTCAGCAATTTGGCGATCTTCATTCCATTCTCCTCTGTTCTGTTTGTTTGGTTTTGGCTTCCATTCCGGCGGTTATGGCCCGCCCGTCTCTCTTCTCCCTGCTCACCTCGCTGTTCAGGCGAGGGTCTTGTCGACCTCCGTTTCGCTATGATCGAGCGAGGTGATGCGGATGAGGCTTTCCTGCAGCGTCAGCAGATGCTGGCGCATCGCTTCGCCCGCCCTGGCAGGATCACGAGCGGCGATCGCATCGACGATCGCCGTGTGCTGACCGAAGGTGACGGGCCGCGTCCGGCTGGCGCTGCGGGCGCGCTCGCGGATCGTCTGCCAGGCCTCGTCCTGGCGCACCCGGTTGATGACGTCGAAGATGGTGAGGAAGAAGCCGTTGCCGGCGCATTGGGCGATCTGGCGGTGCAGCGCCCCGTCCCAGAGTTCGCGGCCGTCGGCATCGGTGCTTTCGTAGATCTTCTTCACCAGATCATACATGCGCTCGATATCGGCGGCCTTGGCGCGCATCGCGGCAAGCTGGGCGAGCTGCGGTTCGATGCGCAGGCGCACTTCCATGACTTCCATGAGATCGGTGCCGGCAACGATCGAGCCGACATGATCGCTCCAGCCATCGGGGCGCGGGCCGGCATAGGTGCCGGAGCCTTGGCGGCGCCAGATGCGGCCCTCAGCCTCCAGCACTTCGAGGGCACGGCGGACGGCACGGCGGCCGACGCCAAGCATTTCCGAAAGGGTGCGCTCGGTCGGCAGCTTGCCGTCGGCGTCGAGACTGTCGGACCGCAGCAGAGCCCTCAGCCTCTCCAGCGCATAATTCGAATTGCCCTGCGTCTCATCCATCGGCATTCGCTTAATGGTCCGTACCAATTTTCTATTGGTTCAGTCCAAACCAAATAGCGCCGACCGTCAAGCGCTTTTTTGTGCAAATCCAAATCTGCCCGTTTTTTGCTCAAATCCCGCTATTACCGCGATACGGGAAAGCAGTCGATCGCGGCGACAGGGCGGCGCCGCGATCGACAATGTCATCCAGAAAATGCAATTGGTTCAGCTGAAGCTCAGGCCAGCGTCGAGCGTGCGGAGAGAAAAACCTGCGGCTCGAAGGCAAAATCCTTGTCGAAAGGATAGGTCGGACGCTGCTTGCGCAGCCGCGGCAGGCGCTCGACGAACTGATCGACGACCCCTGTTGATAGCGCCATCAGGTTCGGATTGGCGATCGGCGCCAGTTCCGGCGAGAGATAGCCCGATTTGACGACGATGATGCTGGCCTTGTGTGGGTCGAGGCCGAGCCGGGTGAAGTCGACGATGTTGTGATAGGGCCGACGCTTGGCGGAGAGCACGAGATCGATACCACTGACCGAAACTACCGCCTGGCGGTCTGTGGGATCTGATGTCTCATGCAGGAACTTGACCGTGAAGCGGCCGTGAACGGGCTTGCTACCCTGGGTGTCGAGCGAGGCGCCGACACTGAGCTCCAGTTCCGCACCGATGCCAGCGGCATAACAGGCCTCGGTCGCCGCCTTGTCGGCGATGCCGGCAAAGACGACGCCGGTGGCGCCCCTGGCAATCAGCTCTGCCAGCACATCAGCCCGGTCCCCAACGCCGCCGCCGGTCGGGTTGTCGCCGGATTCGGCAAGCACCACAGGAGCGGTCGGGCTTGCGATCGCCCTTTCGACACATTCCTCGAGCGTGCCGGTCTTGCAGCCGAAGACAAAGTCTTCGCGCGCATCCCAATAAGCCCTCGCGAGGCGTTTGGCCTCGCGCTCCAGCACGGTGCGGTCGGTGCCGGTCATGATCGCGGCGGCGGTGGCGCGCGGTTCGTCGGCCCAGACATAGCCGACCATCAGCGATGCATCCCAGACGCCGTCGATCGCATCGATCCCAGGCAGCATGTCATAGAGGCTCTTTGCCGGCTCATCGACGGTGCTGGTGCGCTCGCCGGGCAGCACGACCGGGATCGGCACCCAGAGCACGACCGGCCTCTCGCCGGTTTTCAGGCTCTTTACCAGCATGGAAACGGAGCGGCGCATCGTCTCTTCGACATCGATATGCGGCGCAGTGCGGTAGGTGGAATAGATATCGAGCGCATCGATGATGCGTTGCGTGACGTTGCCGTGCAGATCGTAGCTTGCCGAGACCGTGCAATCCTTGCCGACCAGCGCACGGGCCGCGCTGATCCAGTCGCCTTCCGCATCCTCCATGCCCTCGACATACATGGCGCCGTGCATGGCGAGATAGAGACCGTCAAGCGGCAGCATCGGCTTCAGCCGCTCGAGGAATTCACCCTTGAAGGCCTCGTAGGTGGCACGCGAAACCGGGCCGCCGGCGATGGCGCGGGCATGGATCGTCGGCAGAAATTCGGCAGCGTAATCCCTGAGGAAGGCGAAATACGGCGCTTCCAGCAGCGCCGCGCCGCGCAGCACGCGGAAATCCTTCTCCTCGTTCAGGACGGGGTTGTATGTGCTGCATTCGATATGAATGCCACCGACGGCGATGCGCATGGGAAACCTCAGTTGATGTTGGGAGCAGTCAGAAAGTTATGGGCGATGCTGGCAACCCGGCTCCAGCGCCGGTATCGACGCGCCGGGTGCGGATCTGTGTCGGTCGACTGAGTTGTGCTGCGATAAACTGAACATTCGGGATCCGATCCGCAGACGCGTCCTTTTGCCTCGACAATAAGTTTACAAACGAACCAATCAACCAAAATAAATTACAATCTTGATCTTCTAAGCCGGCGTCGAGGTCGAAAGTGCCGTAATCGGTGAGCCTCCGACCGGCTCGGTTTCTTCCGTCGGATGCCGCGGGCCGATTGTTGCCGACAAACGCGGCCGCATCGCCATAAAGAAAAAATCCCACTTCGGGATCCCGAAATTTCCCCGCTTCGGGATCCCGAAATTCGTCGCGTTTTGGGTGGTGTCGCCGCGAGGAAACATCCAATGATTTCAACACCGCAACCAATTTCGGGATTCCGAAGTGCTATATAGATTATGGTGGGGGTCTGGCTGGCCGATGAATTCAGCGCAGCGCCTCGACAGGTTCGCCGAACAGTAAGTCGATGCGCCCACCCACTCAGAGGCTATCGTCGTATTCTTCGAGAATGGTTATCCAGCTCATGGATTCCTGCCAAAATGAGCTCGGAGCAGCGCAAGGCGTCAAATCTGCTCTTGCCGTGCGTTGGCGCAAGGGCGTCTATCCCGGCGCTAAGCAGACATTTAATTTTATTTGAGAAACTGGAGCGGGCGAAGGGATTCGAACCCTCGACCCCAACCTTGGCAAGGTTGTGCTCTACCCCTGAGCTACACCCGCTCAATCCACATCGGTCCGGGGTAGTTGTTGGACCGTGGGCGCCGCCTCGCGGCGACCGGCGCTATATGGCCTAACGGGTTTTCAAATGCAACAGGGAAATGACGGAGAGGCGAAGAAAAATTCTGGTGTTCGCTGACGCCCGGCAGAAAGGCCGCAAATGCGGGGCAAAGCGTCGGTCGCAAAGATTGCCAAACGATGTGGACCGCCTTAATCAGGACGCCTCGCTTTTTTCCCTTCCTGTCCAATGGATTGCCCGATGTCCGAAAATGCCCCGAAGACAAGAGAAGAATTGTTTGCCTTTCTCGACGGGCTCGGGATCGCCCATAAGACGGTCGATCATGCGCCTGTTTTCACCGTGGCGGAATCGGTGTCGCTGCGCGATGAAATCCCCGGTGGCCACACCAAGAACCTGTTCGTCAAAGACAAGAAGGACAGGTATTTTCTGCTGACCGTGGAGGAAAATGCTGCCGTCGACCTCAAGCAGGTGCATAATGCGATCGGCGGGTCGGGCCGGGTTTCCTTTGGCAGACCGGAGAAGCTGATGGAGTATCTCGGCGTCGCTCCGGGTTCGGTGACGGCCTTCGGCGCGATCAACGATACCGCTGAGAATGTCACCTTCGTGCTCGATGCCGAGCTGATGGCGTACGAGATCGTCAACTGCCATCCGCTATCCAATGATGCGACGACCTCGATTGCGAGCAGCGATCTTATCCGTTTCATGGAAGCGACGGGACATAAGCCACTTGTCTTGAAAGTGACGTCCTGACATACGATTTTAGCGCTAAAGCGCGTCTCGATCTTTTAGATTCGCCTGCCGCGCTTTAGTCTTTGGTTTTGCGCATGCCTTTATCGCAAAACCGCCACACAGTTTTGCGCGACATGCTTTAGCAAAGACGCCGGCAGGATCGGCGCGGCGGGAGATACCTATGAGCGGCAGCGACAACCCCTATAATGCTTCCTTCGGAAATCAGATGACGGCGACGACAAACTTCGGTGCTGCGCCGGAACCCGCGGCTGCGGCCGGCAGCTACATCACGGAGACGACGACCGCGAATTTCGCCAAGGACGTCATCGAGGAATCGCGCAAGCAGCCGGTACTGGTCGATTTCTGGGCACCCTGGTGCGGCCCGTGCAAGCAGCTGACGCCGGTCTTGGAAAAGGTCATCAACGAAGCCAAGGGCCGCGTTCGGCTGGTCAAGATGAATATCGACGACCATCCCTCGATCGCCGGTCAGCTCGGCATCCAGTCGATCCCCGCCGTCATCGCCTTCGTCAACGGCCGTCCCGCCGACGGTTTCATGGGCGCGGTGCCGGAAAGCCAGATCCAGCAGTTCATCGACCGGATCGCCGGTCCGGCCGGCGCCGACGAGGCGGCCGAAATCGAAGCGGTGGTTGCGGAAGCGGCGGAACTGCTTGCCACCGGCAATATCGACGAGGCCGCTCAGCTCTACGGCGCCGTGATGCAGGCCGATCCCGAGAATGCCAAGGCGCTTGCCGGCATGGCCGAATGCATGATCGCAGCCAACCAGCATCAGCGGGCGCGCGAAATACTGACGGAATTGCCGGAAGAGCTGGCGAAAGACGCCGGCATCCAGGCCGTGCTGATGAAGCTCGAGCAGATCGAGGAGGCCCGCAAGCTCGGTGATCCCGTTGCGCTCGAGCGTGAACTGGCCGCCAATCCCGATGACCACGAAGCGCGGATCAAGCTTGCCAAGATCCGCAATGTCGAAGGCCGGCGCGACGAAGCGGCCGACCATCTGCTGCTGATCATGCGCAAGGACCGTGCCTTCGACGACGACGGCGCCCGCCGCCAGCTGCTGCAGTTCTTCGAGGTCTGGGGCTTCAAGGATCCAGCGACGGTTGCAGCGCGGCGCAAGCTTTCGGCGATGCTGTTTTCCTAGGGCGCCGCGCATCCGCAGCACGCGCCACGGTCGGTCTATCGCATTGAATCGGTGCAGGATCTTTTCCGAGAACCGATTCCGATTTTCGGCGTACGAGTTAAGTTTCGAGCATCTGCCCTTGCGTTTTCGGACGAGGGCACCACATTCTCGTCAGGACGGGCAAGCCCGTTACAAGAATGCGGGACGGTTTCATGCAAGTCGGGAATGCCAGATACCTGAAGCCGGGCGATCTGCCTGATGCGATCGCTGTCTTCCCCCTGACCGGCGCCCTTCTGCTGCCGGCCGGGCAGCTTCCCCTCAACATTTTCGAGCCGCGCTATCTGGCGATGCTGGATGCAGCACTGACCGGAAACCGTCTGATCGGCATGGTGCAGCCGGCATTCGGCGAACACGAGGACAAGGGCGGCGAGCCCAACCTTGCCGCCGTCGGTTGCCTCGGCCGCATCACCTCTTTCGCCGAGACCGGCGACGGGCGCTATATCGTATCGCTGACCGGCGTCTGCCGCTTCCGGCTGCTGGAGGAGAAAGCGACCAGCGATCCCTTCCGCATCTTCCGTATCGCCCCTTTTATCGCCGACCTCTCGGCCGCGAATGAGGAGGAGGCGGTCGATCGCGCAGCGCTTCTGACCGCCTTCAAGGCCTATCTCGATGCCAACAAGCTCGAGGCCGACTGGGAGAGCGTCGAACGCGCGAGCAATCTGACGCTGGTCAATTCGCTGGCGATGATGTCGCCCTTCGGGCCGGCGGAAAAGCAAGCGCTGCTGGAGGCGCCTGACCTGAAGACGCGAGCCGAGACGCTGATCGCCATTACCGAAATCGTGCTGGCGCGCGTCTTCGGTGACTCCGATACGGTTCTGCAGTAGACTTCAGCCATGGACGAAAAACTCAGCCGCGTCGATCCAAAGCTGCTCGATCTCCTGGTCTGCCCGCTCTCCAAGGGCCGGCTTTCCTATGATCGCGACCAGAATGAACTTGTCTCGGAAAAGGCGCGGCTTGCCTATCCGATCCGCGACGGCATTCCGATCATGCTGGTGTCAGAGGCTCGCCGTCTTGATGAATAGAGCGTCCTTAGCGTTTCCGATTTCGAGTTATGCGCAAGCGCCTCTTTAAATCGTCTCTCCGGCAAGCAGCCGCGGATTGTCCTTTGCCGTCGTTCCGGCCGCCTGGCCGATGAAGAAGGATTTGAGGCGTGGCAGCCGGTCGACGATGCCGAGTCCGACGTCGCGGGCGATGCGGATCGGCGTTGCGTCGTTGGAGAAGAGCCGGTTCAGCACGTCGGTCGTCACCCCCATACGGAAAGTGTCGAAGCGGCGCCAGGTTTGGTAGCGCTCTAGGATATTGATCGAGCCGATATCGAGGCCGAGGCGATCGGCATCCACGATGGTTTCGGCAAGTGCCGCCACATCTTTGAAGCCGAGATTGAGGCCCTGCCCCGAAATCGGGTGGATACCATGGGCGGCGTCGCCAGCCAGCGCGAAACGCGGCGCGACGAAGGAGCGGGCGAGCGTCAGGCCGAGCGGGAAGGCACGCTTGTCGCCGATCACTTTCAGGCTCCCAAGCTTGTGGCCGAAGCGGCGTTCGAGCTCTTCCTCGAAGATCAGGTCGTCGGCGGCGACCAGCCGGTTGGCATCCGGCGTGCGCTCCGTCCAGACGAGCGAGGAGCGGTTGTTCTTGAGCGGCAGGATGGCGAAGGGGCCGGCCGGCAAAAAGTGTTCCTCGGCGCAGCCGTCATGCGGCCGCTCGTGTTCGACGGTTGCAACGATGCCGGACTGGCCGTAGTCCCAGGTGACGGTCCTGATGCCGGCGAGATCGCGCAGTTTCGAGCGCACGCCGTCGCAGGCAACCAATAGCTTGGTTTCCAGCGTACCACCGTCCGAAAGCGTGACGGTGACATGAGTGTCGTGGGTTTTCAGCTCCGTGGCGCCGAGCCCATGGCGGATATCGATGCCGAGCCGCTCGCAGGCGCCGCGCAGGGCTGCGACCATGGCAACATTCGGGATCATGTGGGCGAAGGGCCGGCCTTCGGAGACTTGGCCGTCGAAGGTCAGAAAAACCGGACGCACCGGATCGGAGGTCTTGGAGTCGGTGACGATCATCTTGGTGATCGGCTGGGCTTCCGGCTCGATCTCGTTCCAGATGCCGAAGACCTCGAGCATCTTTGCCGCCGCCGCGATGACGGCGGAAGCGCGCGTATCGTTTTTCCAGACATGCTCGGGGGCCGCCTCGACGACGGCGACATTCAGATGGGGTGCTGCCTGTTTGACCGCTACAGCGGCGGAAAGGCCGACATAACCCCCGCCCACAACCAGCATGTCCAACATCGCGCCGCTCCCGTACCTTGTGCCTCAGATGTGCTCTATATAGATCATCGCAACTTCACTTCCTACCGCCGGGAGACATAGAAATGACGCGCGAGACATCAGAGCCTTCGGCGATGGAGACGCTGCTTTCTACGCTCGACCTCGAGCCGATCGAGGTCGATATCTTCCGCGGCCGCAGCCCGAAGGTCGGCTGGCAGCGGGTCTTCGGCGGCCAGGTGATCGGCCAGGCGCTGATGGCGGCGCAGCGCACCATCGAGGGCGAGCGTTTCGTCCATTCGCTGCATGCCTATTTCATGCGTCCCGGCGATCCCTCGGTGCCGATCATCTACCAGGCGGAACGCATCCGCGATGGATCGAGCTTCAATACGAGGCGCGTCGTCGCCATCCAGCACGGCAAGGCGATCTTCGCGCTGTCGGCCTCCTTCCAGGTGGAGGAGCCGGGCTTCGAACATCAGATTACGATGCCCGATGTCGAGATGCCGGAGGCGCTGCTCGGCGAGCAGCAGATCAAGGAACAGTATCTCGCGCACGCGCCGGAGGCGATCCGAAAATACTGGCAGCGCGAGCGGCCGATCGAGATCCGTCCCGTCTCGCTGACGCATTATTTTTCCGACAGGAAACTCGATCCGAAGCAGGATGTCTGGGTGCGCGCTACCGGCCCGGTTCCCGACAACAGGCTCTATCAGGCGGCCGTGCTTGCCTATCTTTCGGACATGACGCTGCTCGATACGTCGCTCTATGCGCACGGAACGTCCATCTTCGACCAGAGCCTGCAGGTGGCGAGCCTCGATCACTCCATGTGGTTCCACAGACCCTGCAAACTCGACGACTGGCTGCTTTATACGCAGGACAGTCCGTCGGCTTCTGGCGCCAGAGGATTAACCCGGGGTAGCCTATTTACGCGATCGGGTGAGCTGATTGCCTCTGTCGCGCAGGAAGGTCTGATTCGGAAAAAGGCAAATGAATAAATAATGTGCATCTTTTTGAATTTGCGCGTTATTTGTGCGCTTATCGGCCGGTCATTTGCCTGTTTATTGGCATTATTTATTATAACCTTTATTTTTCAATAACTTACGATCTGCCTTGAATCTGGCACGCCCCTTGAATGTATATCGCCGGTCGCTGTTCAGGAACGTCAGCGGCAAGGAGAGTCGGCTCCGTGCCGAGGATAACGAAGGATGGGAAACCAGATGAAAATTGTGATGGCCATTATCAAGCCGTTCAAGCTCGATGAGGTCCGCGAAGCCCTTACGGCGATCGGTATTCAGGGGCTGACCGTAACCGAGGTGAAGGGCTACGGGCGCCAGAAGGGGCACACCGAAATCTATCGCGGCACCGAATATGCAGTCAGCTTCCTGCCGAAGCTCAAGATCGAAATCGCTGTTGCATCGGAACTCGTCGACAGGGCGGTCGAGGCCATTGCGGCATCGGCCAAGACCGGCCAGATCGGCGACGGCAAGATCTTCGTCTATTCGATCGACCATGCCGTGCGCATCCGTACGGGCGAAACCGATTCAGAAGCGCTGTAAGAACGGCAGATCAAGGAGCTTTTTCCAATGTCAATTTCGAAGTTTTCTTCCACCTTTGCGCGGCTTTGCGCAGCTTCGGCCGCCCTTCTGGCGCCGGCCGTCGCTTTTGCGCAGGAGGCTGCACCAGCTGCTGCCACCGCTGCTGCTCCTGCTTTCACCATGGACAAGGGTGACAATGCCTGGATGCTCGTCTCCTCGGCGCTCGTCCTTTTGATGACCATCCCCGGCCTTGCGCTTTTCTACGGCGGTCTCGTCCGCGCCAAGAACATGCTCTCGGTGCTGATGCAGGTATTCATGATCACCGCCGTCGTGGCGCTGATCTGGGTGACTTACGGCTATTCGCTCGCCTTCACCGACGGCGGCTCGCTGAACAGCTTCGTCGGCGGCTTCTCCAAGGCCTTCCTCGCCGGCGTCAACACGTCGTCGCTCGCTGAAACCTTCTCGAAGGGCGTCGCCATTCCGGAATACACCTTCATCGTATTCCAGATGACGTTTGCCTGCATCACGCCTGGCCTGATCGTCGGCGCATTCGCCGAACGCATCAAGTTCTCGGCCGTCATGCTCTTCGTCGTGCTCTGGGTCACCTTCATCTACTTCCCGATGGCACACATGGTCTGGTTCTGGGGCGGTCCGAGCTCCTACACCTCGCCGGCCGGACTGATCTTCTCCTATGGCGCAATCGACTTCGCCGGCGGCACGGTCGTTCACATCAATGCCGGTATTGCGGGCCTCGTCGGCGCCATCATGCTCGGCAAGCGCACGGGCTATAAGAAGGAAATCATGGCTCCGCACTCGATGACGCTGACCATGGTCGGCGCCTCGCTGCTCTGGGTCGGTTGGTTCGGCTTCAATGCCGGCTCCAACCTCGAAGCCAATTCCTACGCCTCGCTTGCCTTCATCAACACCTTCGTCGCCACGGCTGCCGCCGCTGTGTCCTGGTGCATCGTCGAAACCCTCACCCGCGGCAAGGCTTCCATGCTGGGTGGCGCTTCCGGCGCGGTTGCCGGTCTCGTCGCCATTACCCCGGCGGCAGGCTTTGCCGGCCCGATGGGCTCGATCGTTCTCGGCCTGATCGTCTCACCGGTCTGCTACTTCTTCGTCGACGTCGTGAAGAACAAGTTCAACTACGACGACAGCCTTGATGTCTTCGGCGTCCATTGCGTCGGCGGCATCATCGGCGCTCTCGGCACCGGTATCCTCGTCAACCCGGCGCTCGGCGGTGCAGGCATCGTCGATTATTCGACCGCCGATTTCGCAGCCTCCTATGCCGGCACGGCAACCCAGGTCTGGGCTCAGGCCAAGGGCGTGCTGACGACGCTGCTGTGGTCGGGTATCGGCTCGGCGATCCTCTACAAGATCGTCGACGTCGTCATCGGCCTGCGTGTCACCGTCGAAGCCGAGCGCGAAGGTCTCGACCTCTCGACCCACGGCGAAGCCGCTTACCACTCTTCCTGATCACAGGGTTTGCGGCGCCCGGCAGAAGGGCGCCGCTTCACGGCCCGTCGCGGCCTATCTAACCATAGACCGCATTTGGCCCGGACCTTCCAAGGTTCGGGCTTTTTTCATTTCCCGGTCTAGAATTGTCGTCCAGCCATGCATGGTTAACATCGCTTTAACCCGGCTCTGATTAGGTAGAGTGGACGCATTTTGGCACGGCGAAGCTTCAGCGATTCGCGTGTCCTCAGGCATTGGACGGGTTAGACACATGGCAAGAAGCACGTCGCCGGCAATGGATGGCCGTCCGGATCGGTTCTCCTTCTCGGCATTCATGCTGCGGCAGATCCAGGCGCTCATCGGCTTTGCGATCTTTCTGCTGCTGGCGTTCTGCGTCGCGGCGCTGGCGACATGGAATGTTGCGGATCCGAGCTATTCCTATGCGACCGCTAACCTGCCGACGAATATTCTCGGTTACAGCGGGGCTGCCTTTGCCGATATCGTCATGCAGTTCCTCGGGCTTGCCAGCGTCGTTTCGATGCTGCCGATCGTCGCCTGGGCGCTGACGCTGATCTCGGGTCGCCGCTTCAGCCGTATTCCGGCCCGTGGCGGCGCCTGGTTGGCCGGTTCGGTGCTTTCCTGCGCCATCATCGGCTGCTTTCCGCCGCCGCTCACCTGGCCGATTCCGAACGGCATCGGCGGCGTCGTCGGCGACATGATCCTGCGTTTTCCCGCACTCTTCGTCGGCGCTTATCCCACAGGCACCTTCGCCATGGTCGTCGGCTGCATCTTTGCCGCGCCGACCGCCTGGATGATGCTCTTTGCCTCCGGCCTGGTCGGCCGCAGCGACGCCGACGAGGAGGTCGAGGAGGAGTACGTCGATACGCGCAGTAGCAAGGCCCGCGTCGTCGGAGACGAGGACGAGGAGGAGGACGAATCCCGCTGGGTCGCTCTCAGCGGTGCCGTGACGCATGCTTGGTATATGAGCCAGGGCCGACTGCGCCGGCTCTTCGGCATGGGGCCGCGCAAGCGGCGCCAGGGCGATTACGAATCCCCTTATGATTTCAACGATGACGAGTTCGGCACGCTGAACGAACCCGTGCGCGCCAAGGCGCCGACCGCTCGCGGCGAGCGCATGGAACCGTCGATGGAGCCATCGATGGGAGCAAGGACGGCTTCGCCGCGGCGCGTCGTTTCCGCGCCGTCGCTGTCCATCGATGACGACGACGATAATGACGACGACCTGCCCTTCGATACCGATATGCCGCCGCGCCCGGCCGATATCCTGCCCGACGACGATGACGAGGACTGGATGATCCGCGCGCCGGCAAAGGCCGCCGGCAAGCCGGAACCGCGCGTCATCCCCGTGGTCGCACGTCCGAAGCCCAGCGCCCGCATCGAGCGGGAGGCGCAAGGCTCGTTCATCCGTCCCGAGGGTTTCCAGCTTCCGTCGATGCATCTGCTCGCCGAACCAAAGAATGTCGTGCGCGACTCCACGCTTTCGGCCGATGCGCTGGAGCAGAACGCCCGCATGCTCGAAGGCGTGCTCGAAGATTTCGGCGTCAAGGGCGAGATCATCCATGTCCGCCCCGGCCCGGTCGTCACGCTCTACGAACTGGAGCCGGCACCCGGGATCAAGTCGTCGCGCGTCATCGGCCTTGCCGACGATATCGCCCGCTCGATGAGCGCCATTGCCGCCCGCGTCGCCGTCGTGCCCGGCCGCAACGCGATCGGCATCGAATTACCGAACCAGACGCGCGAGACCGTCTATCTGCGTGAACTCATCGCCTCGAGGGATTTCGAGGGCAGCAAGGCGAAGCTCGCCATGGCGCTCGGCAAGACGATCGGCGGCGAAGCCGTCATCGCCGACCTCGCCAAGATGCCGCATCTGCTCGTCGCCGGCACCACCGGCTCCGGCAAGTCGGTCGCGATCAACACGATGATCCTGTCGCTGCTCTACCGCATGACGCCGGAACAGTGCCGGCTGATCATGATCGATCCGAAGATGCTCGAACTCTCCGTCTATGACGGCATCCCGCACCTGCTTTCGCCCGTCGTCACCGATCCGAAGAAGGCCGTCGTCGCGCTCAAATGGACCGTGCGCGAGATGGAAGAGCGCTACAAGAAGATGTCGAAGATCGGCGTGCGCAACATCGACGGCTTCAACACCCGCGTCGAGCAGGCGCTGTCGAAGGGCGAGGCGATCTCGCGTACGGTGCAGACCGGATTCGACCGCCACACCGGCGAAGCGATGTACGAGACCGAAGAATTCGATCTGCGGCCGATGCCCTATATCGTCGTGATCATCGACGAGATGGCCGACCTGATGATGGTCGCCGGCAAAGACATCGAAGGCGCCGTCCAGCGTTTGGCGCAGATGGCCCGTGCCGCCGGCATACATGTGATCATGGCGACACAGCGTCCGTCGGTCGACGTCATCACCGGCACGATCAAGGCGAACTTCCCGACCCGCATCTCCTTCCAGGTGACCTCGAAGATCGACAGCCGCACCATCCTTGGCGAACAGGGCGCCGAGCAGCTGCTGGGCATGGGTGACATGCTCTACATGGCGGGCGGCGGGCGTATCCAGCGCGTGCACGGCCCGTTCGTTTCGGATGTCGAGGTGGAAGAGATCGTCTCCTACCTGAAGACCCAGGGCTCGCCGCAATATCTCGACGCGATCACCGCCGATGATGACGAGGATGGCGATTACGGCGGCGGCGGCGGCCCGGCCGGCACGTCCAATCTTTCCGAATCGGAAGATCCCTACGACCAGGCGGTCGCCATCGTGCTGCGCGACGGCAAGGCATCGACATCCTACGTCCAGCGCCGCCTCGGCATCGGCTACAACCGCGCTGCCTCGCTCGTCGAGCGCATGGAGAAGGAGGGCATCATAGGACCGGCCAACCATGCCGGCAAACGCGAGATCCTCGTTCCCACAGAAGGCGACATCCTCGACCGCTGACAGAACAGGCATATATTTCCAATACAGCCGCTTTTGCGGAAACCTGATAGCGCCGAAGCCGTTACCTCTCGCAGGCCGATCGCAACGCCTTGAAGACGCCGCCTTTCGGCAGCATGCAGATCGCATAAAGGAGATTTAGATGAGTCACTCCGATACCTTCCTCTCCGGCCTGACGGTAACGCGCCGCGACCTTCTCGGCGCCTTTGCCGTCGCTGCGATAGCGAGCGCCATTCCCCTTGGTGCTTATGCGCAGGCGGCAGCTCCCGCCTCCGGCACGGCGCAGGCGATCGCCGATCATTTTTCCGGCGTCACGACGATGCAGGGCGAATTCGTGCAGTTCGGCCCGCGCGGCGAACAGACCGGCGGCAAGTTCTTCATCCAGCGCCCCGGCAAGCTGCGCTTCAACTATGACGATCCGTCGCCGATGCGGGTGATCGCCGACGGCAAGAACGTCGCCATCGGCAATATGAAGCTCAAAACCTGGGATCTCTATCCGCTGTCCAAGACCCCGCTCAGCCTGCTCCTCGCGCAGCATATCGATCTGTCGGCGGGCATGGTGAAGGGCGTGAAGGAAGAGTCTGACCTGACGACGATCGCGCTCGGCAACAATACGGTGTTTGGAAACTCCACCATTACCATGATGTTCGACCCGAAGACTTACGACTTGCGTCAGTGGACGATCACCGACAATCAGGGCAAGGACACCTCGGTGATGATCTTCAATGTCAAAACCGGCATGCAGTTCGAGGATCGCGTCTTCCGCGTGCCCTATGAGACCATTCCAGGCACGCCGCAGTCGCGCGACTGAGAGCTTTTCGGTTGATCGCCGGCCGCTTTTACCAGATCCGGATGTTTTCAGGCCGATTGGCTTGAAAACATCCGGATCTCAATCAACGATTTGAGCATGATGTCGTCCGAAAACCGCTCACACTTTTCGGCATCATGCTCGTGGCTGGTTCCCTCGCGTCCGCCTTTGTTTTAAAGCCCTTCATGAAAGCGCGTCGCGTCGAGCTGCGGTTCGGCCGGCATGCAGGCATTGGACGCGAGAGGGTATGGGGCATGGGTTTTTCGATCACCACCTGGAACATCAATTCGGTGCGGCTGCGCATGCCGATCGTCGAGCAGCTCGTTCTCAAGCACAGGCCCGATATTCTCTGCCTGCAGGAAACCAAGGTGACGAACGACCTGTTTCCGGCGGCACCGCTCAGGGCTTTGGGCTACAATCACATCATCATCCATGGCCAGAAGGGTTATCATGGCGTGGCGATCGCCTCGCGCATTCCGTTGACCGAGGATCACCGGCAGGATTATTGCGGCATCGGCGATGCGCGTCACATCTCGGCGATCTTCGAGCGCGGCAATCGTCGGGTTCGGCTGCATAATTTCTATGTCCCGGCCGGCGGCGACGAGCCGGATCGCACGATCAATCCGAAATTCGGCCACAAGCTCGATTTCATCGAAGAGATGAAGCTGCTGAAAGCCAATGGCGAGGCCAACACTTCAGCCATCCTCGTCGGTGACCTCAACATCGCGCCGCTGGAGCATGACGTCTGGTCGCACAAGCAGCTTCTGAAGATCGTCAGCCATACGCCTGTCGAAACCGAGGGGCTGCTCGAGGTGATGAAGCGCGGCGCCTGGCTCGATCTCATGCGTCAGCATGTGCCTGAAAACGAGAAACTCTACACCTGGTGGAGCTACCGCGCCAAGGATTGGGAGGCCGCCGACCGCGGCCGCCGTCTCGACCATATCTGGTCGTCGTCGGATCTCGGGCCGCATCTCAAGCGAATCGAAATCCTGAAAGAGGCGCGCGGCTGGGACCGGCCCTCCGACCACGTACCGGTGACGGCGCATTTCGATTTCTAGGGCGATTCGGTCCAGCTTTTTGTAAAGGGCAGAAGCGCTCTAACTGGGGTCAGTTGAAGCGATAGAATTGACTTGCGGCCTTTGCCGCGAGTTCGGCGAGATTGTCGCGGATGCGGTTCTCGATCAGCCGGGCTGCGTCCGGATATTCTTCGATCAGCCGGTGGAAGAGGGCGCGGGTGATGCGGATGATGCTGGTGTCCTCGCGCGCTACCGCGGTGAACTTGCGCTCCACCAGGGTTACCAGCGCCAGCTCGGAAACCAGGGTTCCGGGACCGGCGATCCCCTCTGTCCTCTGCATGCCGTCGCTGCTCGTCGCGCTCAGCTCCAGGCTGCCGCTGAGGATGACATAGGCACTCTCGGCGGGTGAGCCCTGGCGAAACAGCATCTGGCCGGCAGCGATCATGCGCCGGTCGGCGCCAAAGGCGATCAACCGCAGCTGATCCTCGTTCATGTCCGTGAACAGAGGAAGCTGCGCGAGCATGTGGATGTCGTCGGTCAGCGCCATGCGGGCTTTTCGCCTTAGAGCAATTCCAGCAGAAGTGCGTCGCAGTCTGCGTTCGGAATTGCATGAAAACAAAGAGATAGGCATTTCCGTGATTCGGAGAAAAACGGAACTGCTCTAGGGTATGATCTTGTAGCCGCCGTTTTCCGTGACGAGGATTTCGGCATTGGAGGGATCTCGCTCGATTTTCTGGCGCAGGCGATAAACGTGGGTTTCCAGCGTATGCGTCGTTACGCCGGAATTATAGCCCCAGACCTCTTCGAGCAGCACGTCGCGGGTGACGACCTTCTGTTCGGCGCGGTAGAGATAGCGGATGATCGCCGCTTCCTTTTCCGTCAGTCGGATCTTCTGGCCGTTATCGGTGGTCAGGAGCTTCTGGCTGGGCTTGAAGAGGTAAGGGCCGACGGTAAAGGTCGCGTCCTCGCTCTGCTCATGCTGGCGCAGCTGCACGCGGATGCGGGCGAGCAGCACGGCGAAGCGGAAGGGCTTGGTGACATAGTCGTTGGCGCCGGCTTCGAGGCCGAGGATCGTGTCGGAATCGGTATCGTGGCCAGTCAGCATGATGATCGGCGCCTTGAAACCGCCCTTGCGCAGCAGCTTCACTGCCTCGCGGCCGTCCATATCGGGCAGGCCGACATCCATGATCAGCAGATCGATCGGCGTCGCGCGGGCGGTCGCGACACCTTTGCCGGCGTTGGCTTCCTGCAGAACCGTGAATTCCTCATACAGCGACAATTGCTCCGTCAGCGTCTGCCGAAGGTCATCGTCGTCATCCACCAGAAGAATGGTGCGTGCGGTCATGCCGTTTGCGTCCTCATGTTAAGTCCCCTAGTCCTACGCCAAATTCCTGGTTTGGCAAGGATCGGGCAGCGGGCTGTTGCCGGGTCGGTTTCGATATGATTTCAATCGAAGCCCCAGACAAGGCACGACATGCGAGAAAAATGGAAAAAGCAAGGCAGAGGCGGGGTATGACGCTGTCGATGATGGTGGTGCGTGCTGCGCCGGGGCGCAAGAATCGGGCGATCGTCCGGCTCGGCGCCATCACCGTGCCCGCTGCGATCGGCCGCTCCGGCCGCACAGTGATGAAACGCGAGGGCGACGGCGCCACGCCGATCGCCTCGATGAGGCTGATATCAGGCTTCCGGCGCGGTGAGCGGAATGGCCGGCTCGTCACTCCGCTTTCCATCCGCCGCATCCGCCCCGACATGCTCTGGTGCGATCAGTCCGACAGTGCCAGCTACAACCGCCTCGTCCGGGCGCCGTTTTGCGCAAGTCATGAGGAAATGCGGCGCAGCGACGGGCTCTACGATATCTGCCTGGTGATGGACTGGAACATCTCCTCGCGTGCGCGCAATCGCGGCTCGGCGATCTTCTTCCATCTCATCAGGCCAGACTACGAGCCGACGGCGGGGTGCGTGGCGGTGAGCCTGCGCGACATGCGCCGCCTGCTGCCTCACCTTCGAAAGGGAACGATTGTCCGCATCGTCTGATTGTCTTCCGGATGCGGTCGCCTATATGCTGTCGGTGACCGAACGCTCCGGCTGAAATGCGTTCAGGGACGTCCGCAAGCGCGGGCGCAATTCATGCCTCGTCCAATTCTTCAAACTCCCGGAGATATATTGTGACCGCTCAACCCATCATCACTTTCCATGACGGACATTCCATTCCGCAAGTCGGCCTCGGCGTCTGGCAGACGCCGCAGGATATTGCCGCTCCCACCGTGCGCACGGCGATCGCCGCCGGCTATCGTCATATCGATACGGCTTCCGGCTACGACAACGAAGAGGGTGTCGGCGAAGGCATCCGCTCTTCCGGCCTCGACCGCAAAGACATCTTCGTCACCACCAAACTCAGGAATACCGATCAAGGCTATGACAATACGCTGCGTGCATTCGAGGGCAGCCTGAAGAAGCTCGGTTCCGAGTACGTCGACCTCTACCTCATTCACTGGCCGTCGCCGCATCGCGGCCTCTATACAGAGACCTGGAAGGCTTTCGCCCGAATCCGGGAAGAGGGTCGTGCCCGTTCGATCGGCGTGTCGAATTTCAATCCCGAACATCTCGAGCGTATCATCGGCGAGACCGGCGTCGTTCCCGTCATCAACCAGATCGAGCTGCATCCCGATTTCCAGCAGAAGGTGGCGCAGGAGGCTCATCAGAAGCTGAATATCGCCACCGAATCCTGGAGCCCGCTCGGCCAAGGTAAGTTCATCTCGAACGCCGATATCGGTCAGATCGCCAAAAAACATCAGAAGACGCCGGCTCAGGTGATCATTCGCTGGCACATCGATACCGGCCTCGTCGTCATCCCGAAATCGGTGACGCCGTCGCGCATCGAGGAGAACTTCCAGGTGTTCGACTTCAAGCTCGATGCCGACGACATGGCCGCGATCGCCAAACTCGACAGCGCCGGTGCCCGCATGGGACCGGATCCGATAACGGCGACCTTCTGATCGTCGTCTCAATCATTGCCAAGGCAATCAACGGCCGCCTCGGGAGAGATTACCCGCGGCGGCCTTTGTATGACGGGCCTGCCGCTTCAATAATTACATTTGGACGAGCCGTTGGTCGGGGTAAAACCGAAGTTGCAGGCATTGTTCAGGCGCTGCGGACGCCCGATCGAACCGGTATAATCGTCCGAAGCGAAGGCGCGCGAGGGATACCAATAGCCATTCGAGCTCTTGATATAGCCGGGCCGGGCGCTGCTATAGCCACGATAGCCATTGAGAGACGGTGCCTTGTTTTGCGCGACCTGTTGCCACAAGCCGGAAGAGACCGTGATCGGCGGTGCTGCCGGATGGATCGGCGCAGCCGCGGCGGCATCGATCGATGCCAGCGATACGAACAGGCCCAGGATGGTTTGCGGCAGGCGTCCTGCCATTTTTTGTCTCATGGCTATTCTCCCAGATCACACAACGCGGAACTTTGCTCCTGCATGATTCCTCAAATCGGAATCGATTTAAGGATGAAATTATGCAGCAATCCAAAGTGTTACAGCGTCCTTTGCGCGTCCGAAAAGACGCGCGCGCTGTAGCGCCGCCAGGCCAATGATCGCCGAAACCGGCAATGGACGCCCGAAAGCGTGTCTGTCGAAAGTCGCGCGAGATGCGTCTGAAAGCGCCATCTCGATGAAGCCACAGGCACCCTCCGATGTCGATTGCCCGAACGGGTGAAATCGAGAACGCGGGTCATTCACTGACGAGCCCATGGGAGCATTATCCACCAGGTGCCGAAGGCACGGGGTGCCATAAATGCGAAGCCCACCGATGCGCAGGGGCATCGGTGGGCTTTTGATTGTTATCCGTTTCGACGGATCAGTTCCACTCGCGGATATCGACGAAGTGCCCGGCGATCGCGGCTGCAGCGGCCATTGCCGGCGAGACGAGGTGCGTGCGGCCCTTGAAGCCCTGACGGCCCTCGAAGTTGCGGTTTGAGGTCGAAGCGCAGCGTTCGCCCGGCTTCAGACGGTCGTCGTTCATCGCAAGGCACATGGAGCAGCCCGGTTCGCGCCAGTCGAAACCGGCGGCCTTGAAGATCTTGTCGAGGCCTTCGGCTTCCGCCTGTTCCTTGACGAGGCCGGAACCCGGCACGATCATCGCGTCGACGGTTGAGGCAACCGTCTTGCCTTCGACGACCTTGGCGACTTCGCGCAGATCTTCGATGCGGCCGTTGGTGCAGGAGCCGATGAAGACGCGGTCAAGCGTGATGTCGGTCATCTTCGTGCCCGGCTTCAGGCCCATATAGTCGAGCGCGCGCCACTTGGAGGTGCGCTTGGTTTCATCCTGGATGTCATCCGGGTTCGGAACGATGCCCTGGACGGAGATGACATCCTCGGGCGAGGAGCCCCAGGAAACGATCGGCGGCAGGCTGGCGGCGTCGAGGACGACGACGCGGTCGTAATGAGCGCCCTCGTCGGTCTGCAGCGTCTTCCAGTAGGCGATCGCCTGTTCCAGCGCCTCGCCCTTCGGCGCGCGCGGCTTGCCCTTGATGTATTCGAAGGTCTTTTCGTCCGGGGCGATCAGGCCGGCGCGGGCGCCGCCCTCGATCGTCATGTTGCAGACGGTCATGCGGCCTTCCATCGACAGCGCGCGGATCGCTTCACCGGCAAATTCGATGACGTGGCCGGTGCCGCCGGCCGTGCCGATCTCGCCGATGATGGCAAGGATGATGTCCTTGGCGGTGACGTGCGGCGGAAGCAGGCCGTCGACCCGCACCAGCATGTTCTTGGCCTTCTTCTGGATCAGCGTCTGGGTCGCCAGCACATGCTCGACCTCGGAGGTGCCGATGCCGTGCGCCAGCGCCCCGAAGGCGCCATGCGTCGAGGTGTGGCTGTCGCCGCAGACGATGGTCATGCCGGGCAGGGTGAAGCCCTGTTCCGGACCGACGATGTGGACTATGCCCTGGCGCTTGTCGCTTGCCGAATAATATTCGACGCCGAATTCGGCGGCGTTGGTGGCCAGCGCTTCCACCTGGATGCGGCTTTCCTCGTTCTTGATGCCGAGATGGCGGTCGGGCGAGGTCGGAACGTTGTGGTCGACGACGGCGAGCGTCTTTTCCGGCGCGCGAACCTTGCGGCCGGTCATGCGCAGGCCTTCGAAAGCCTGCGGCGAGGTGACTTCGTGGACCAGGTGGCGGTCGATGTAGAGAAGACAGGTGCCGTCCGGCTGTTCGTCGACCAGATGATCGTCCCAGATCTTGTCGTAGAGGGTACGCGGTGCGCTCATGGCGTTAAGTCCGTTTTTCTGAAGCTTTTGGAAAATCGAGAATGGCAGATCAGGCTCCGCCGGCCGTCATTCGATCAACGAAGTCGGCTGTTGAGCGCACCAGACACACACGCAAAAAACCGCGCCGGCAGGCGATAGTGATCCTGCAGCACGAAAATATGCGCACCAATGCATCTGAACTTGGATTCCATGGCCTGCATATACCAACTTTCCGCCGCCTGGGCAATGTTCTGCCAAAAGCCCTATGGGGTCAGCAAAAAGCGGTTATAAGGTCGAATATCCCTTGGGTGAAGCCGCTGCTCAATTCCAGCTACAGCTCAGTTCGTCTTGAAAGCAACTATAGCCGACATTGCCCGCCAAGCAGCGTAGGAGTGATCGATAAGATCCCGGGCCTAAGGTACGGCAGTAGCCAAATGATTTTTCTGAGACGATCGCCCAGTGCTCAGCGAGCTTCTTCTTTGCGTCAGCTTCATCCTGAAGGCACTTGTTAGTCTCGACATTCTTTTCATCGGCGTTCAGCATCTTTGAGGTTAGCCGGACACAGAACGAGCCGTCATATTCAGGCAACTCTGCCGCTTGCAGAGAATTCGATGTTGCAACAACGGGTACCAAAAGAAGCGACGCGACCGAAAATTCCAAGAGTGATATTCTCATAGCGTTTTTCCGCGACAGGTCAGCTTTCCCGAATAGCATTTTTCGCCGACAGCCAGCGAAAGACAGCCCATAAGCTGCTGATATGATTTCGTTTCGTTCTTGGTTCCTTTGTATTTCATACAGATTTTGATGTCATCGTCGGTGACCAGGAACCAATGTTTCTGCAATTGCTCCTTGAAGCGATTTTCGAAATTATTGCATTGCATATAGGCAAGGAAACGCTGGGCGGGCTTGATCGGATGTTGCGATACTTCTTCGCAGTAACCCTGGAAGACGGGCAGTTCGGCAGCCTTGGTCGAAAATGATATCGTGCTGATAAGAACAAAGACCGCCAAGAAAAGGGAGATGGGCGCTGTCATTCAAAAATGCTCCAAGATTTTTGCAACCTAAAAATTGCTCTTGGGGAAATGCAAGTAAAAAGTTGATGCATTCACCGCGACTTCATCCATTTCTCCGTCCGCCGGAGGGCCAGCGACAGGCCGATCGTCAGGATCAGATAGATATAGGTGACGATCGAATAGGTCTCGAAGAAGCGAAAAGAGCCGGCGGCATAGACCTTGCCCATCTGGGTGATGTCGGCGACGCCGAGCACGGAGACGAGCGAGCTGTCCTTCACCATCGAGACGAAATCGTTGGAGAGCGGCGGGAAGATCACCCGGATCGCCTGCGGGAAGACGACGGAGCGAAAGCGCCGGTAGCGCGACAGGCCAAGCGCCTTGGCCGCCTCGATCTGGCCGAGATCGACCGACTGGAAACCGGCCCGGAAGATTTCGGCGATGAAGGAGGAATAACCGACCGTCAGCGCGATGATCGCTCGCCACATCAGCGACAGGTCGCGCACCAGGATGGGCTCGGCCATGCCGGATGTCACCAGCGGCGAAATCAGGAAATTATAGGCTGCGACCAGAGCCGGCGCGCCGACGAAGGCGACGTAGAACAGCAGCACGAGGATCGGTATGCCGCGGATGATCTCGATGTAGAATCGCGCAATCTGACGCAGCACCTGGCTGTCGGCCATGCCGAGCAGGCAGATGCCGAGGCCGAGCACGGTGGCGAGCACGAAGGCGACCAGCGTGACGAAGACGGTGACGCCGACACCGTTGACGACGGTGCGGAAGACCTGGGCGTATATATCGTTGGCGACGATGACGACGGCAAGGACGATGCCGATCGTGACGAGGGCGACCAGCCACCAGGGATAGTCGTCCTTGACGTGTCTGTCGGGCGATGGTCGCAAGGCCATCAGCGGCTGCTCGGCGTCATTCGCCCATCTTGTAGTCGAGGAACCACTTCTTGTTCAGCCCATCCAGCGTGCCGTCGGCGTTGAGTGCGGCGATGGCGGCATTGACAGGGGCGACGAGGTCGGACCCTTTCGGGAAAATGAAGCCGAAATCTTCGGTGCCGAGCGGTTCGCCGATCAGCTTCAGGGCGCCGTTCGAGGCATCGACATAACCCTTGCCGGCGGTGCCGTCGGTCAGCACGACGTCGACATCGCCGGCCTTCAAGGCCTGGACGGTGGCGCCGAAGGTTTCGAAGAGCTTGATACGCGGGTTCTGCTCGTTGCCATCAAGCACTTCATAAACGGCGGTGTAGAAGGGCGTGGTGCCGGGCTGCGCGCCGACCAGGCCGTCCTTGAATTCGCCGAAGGACTTGGCATCGGTGAAGCGCTTCTCGTCGCCACGCACCAGCATGAACTGCTGCGAGCGCATATAGGGATCGGAGAAATCCACCTTTTGCTTGCGGTCTTCCTTGATGGTGATGCCGGTCATGCCGATGTTGTACTGGCCGTCGGAAACTGCCTGGATCATCGCGTCCCAGCTGGTGTTCTGGTATTCGACCTTGAAATTCAGCCGCTTGGCGATCTCGTTCATCGCATCATATTCCCAGCCGATCGCCTTGCCGGATTTCGGATCGACGAATTGCAGCGGCGGATAGGCATTCTCGGTGACGACGACGACGCTCTTGCCGCCGAGATCGGGCAGCTCGGCCGCCGATGCGGCGAGGGGTAGAAGAGCAAGGGCGGCGAAGCTCGCAAGAACGGTACGACGAAACAACATTGAACGGTTCCCCAAATTGAACGGCAAAAACTGTCACGGAAGATAGGCCCGAGGCAAGGCCGCCCACTGCGTGCCCGCGCAAAAAATAGAAAAGGCGACCCGAAGGCCGCCTTTCCAAGCAAAGAATTTTGCGTGGCGCAGATCTTATTCCGCTGCAGCGGCGGCTGCTTCTGCGGCGGCCTTTTCAGCAGCGGCCTTGGCTTCCGCAGCTTCTGCTGCTGCCCTCTCGGCGGCGAGCGCCTGAGCTGCTGCAACCTTTTCAGCTTCGATGCGTGCCTTTTCCTCGGCAATGGCGGCGCGCTCGGCGTCGTTGAGCTTGCGGGCGCGGACGCCGGTGTCTTCAACAATACGGGCAGACTTGCCGCGACGGTCGCGCAGGTAATAGAGCTTGGCGCGACGGACCTTACCGCGGCGAACGACGTCGACGCTTTCGATCATCGGCGAGTAGATCGGGAATACGCGCTCGACGCCTTCGCCGTAGGAGATCTTGCGGACCGTGAAGTTTTCCTGCAGGCCGCCGCCGGAGCGGGCGATGCAGACGCCTTCATAGGCCTGAACGCGGGTACGGGTGCCTTCCGTGACCTTCACGTTGACGCGGACGGTGTCGCCCGGGGAAAATTCCGGAAGCGTGCGCTTGGCTTCGATCTTGGCGGCCTGTTCGGCCTCAAGCTGCTGAATGATGTTCATCGTCTTAACCTTTGGTTCTTCTGAAACAGCCAGAGCGCTCAACACTGATCCTTCGGAACTGGCCTCAGGACTTTGCCCGTCAAGGGCGGGAGCGGATTCGCCATTCTTTGTTTGCTGGCAGACGGGGATAAACCCCATTTCCGCGTGCGCCAATACACGAAAGGCCAGGGCTTGTCATCCCTTGGACGGCATTTTTGTGAAAAGGGCTGCAAAATCAGCCGTTTTTCTCACTTTACAGCGCCGATCGTCTTTTCAGACGCACAAAGGACGCTGTAGCATTTTGAATCTACGCATCGCGCTTTCCGATATTCGATCCCGAGTTTCCGGCCGATGCACCAGCCTTTTCCAGCAGATCCGGCCGCCGCTCCCGCGTCAGCTGCACCGCTTCCTGATGCCGCCATTTTTCGATGGCGCCGTGGTTGCCCGAGGTGAGGATCGCGGGGATCTCCCGGCCTTCCCATTCCTGCGGCCGGGTATAATGCGGATGTTCCAGCAGTCCGCCTTCGAAACTTTCGTGCAGGCCGGAAAGATCGTTGCCCATGACACCGGGCAGGATGCGGATAATCGCATCGAGCACGATCAGCGCCGCCGGCTCGCCGCCTGATAGGACGTAGTCGCCGATCGAGACCTCTTCCAGCTCGCGCGCCTCGATCACCCGCTGGTCGATACCCTCGAAGCGGCCGCAGACGATGATGACGCCGTCGCCCGCCGCGAGCTCGCGCACACGCTCCTGCGTCAGCGGCCGGCCGCGCGGGCTCATCAGCAGTCGCGGGCGGGTATCGTTTTCTGAGGCGCTGTCGATCGCACGCGCAAGAACGTCGGCCTTCAGCACCATGCCGGCGCCGCCGCCTGCCGGGGTGTCGTCGACGGTGCGGTGTCTGTCGGTGGCGAAGTCGCGGATCTGCACCATGTCCAGCGACCATTGCCCCCGCTCCATCGCCTTGCCGGCGAGCGAGAAGCCCAGATGCCCCGGAAACATTTCCGGATAAAGTGTCAGCACGCTCGCCCGGAAAGCCATCACTTCTTCTTTTTCGGCTTGTCGGGAGTGAATTTCGAAAGCTCTTCGGGATCTTCGACCAGCCCCGCCGCCAGCGGATCGATCAGCAGCGTGCCGGCCTCGAGGTCGATCTCCAGTACCGAGGCTTCCGAGAAGGGGATCAGCACCGGGCGTTTGCCCGGACCTTTGAGTTCCAGCAGGTCGCCGGCGCCGAAATCGAACACGCCGGTGACCGTGCCATAGCTGACACCCTTGTCGTCACGCGCCTCGAGCCCCTCGAGGTCGGCGTAGTAGAACTCGTCGTCCTCCAGCTCCTCGTCCGGCAGGTTGTCCCGCTCGATATAGAGTTCAAGCCCGTTCAGAGCCTCGGCGGCATTGCGGTCGTTGACGCCGCGGAAACGGACGACGACGACATTCTTCATCTCGCGGATTTCGAGGACTTCGAAGCTGCGGCCGTCCATGCTGTGCAGATGGCCGTAGTCGCCAAGCGCGCCGGGATCGGCCGTATAGGCCTTGGCGCGCACCTCGCCCCGGAGGCCTTGCGCGCCACCGATCGTCGCCATCAGAACGGGGTTTTCAAGCTTGGTCATGGGTTCCTTCATGTGAAGCCGAAAGACAGGTTTCTCATAAACGAAGTGCAGGCGATTGGAAACGAAAACGGGCGGCATGTCGCCATGCCGCCCGCTCGAAGAGAATGTCGCGATTATTCCGCGGCGTCGGCAGCAGCAGCCGCAGCGTCGGCGACCTTCTGAGCCTTTTCGGCGGCGCGTTCCTGGGCGCGCTTGCCGGGCTTTGCCTTGACCGGGTTGTTCTTGACTTCGCGCTTGGCAACGCCGGCCTCATCGAGGAAGCGCAGAACGCGGTCGGTCGGCTGAGCGCCGTGTTCGATCCAATGCTTGATGCGCTCGGCGTTCAGCTGAACGCGCTTCTCATCGTCCTTGGCAAGCATCGGGTTCCAGGAACCGAGGTTTTCGAGGAAGCGGCCGTCACGCGGGCTGCGCGCATCGGCGAGAACGACGTGGTAATACGGGCGCTTCTTGGAACCACCGCGGGCGAGACGAATTTTCAGTGCCATGTTCTTTACTCCTTGGGCTTTTCTTGACCGCTATCTTGAGCGGTACGGGTTATCGGGCTGCAGCGCTCTGTTCAGCGTGATCCGCAGCGATCTGCTCATGATGCCGGATGACTTCCTTGATGACGAAGTTCAGAAACTTCTCAGCGAAATCCGGGTCCAGATTGGCGGCTTTCGCCAGCTGGCGAAGGCGTTCGATCTGGTATTCCTCGCGCGCCGGGTCGGCCGGCGGCAAATTGTATTTGGCCTTCAGCACGCCGACCTCTTTGGTGCAGCGGAAGCGTTCGGCCAGCATGTGCACGAGAGCGGCATCGATATTGTCGATCGACTGACGATAGCTCGCGAGCTGGGCTTTGACGTTTGGATCAATCATGGGGCAAGCGATCCTTTCACTTCTTCTTCGGCAATCCGGGCAATCCCGGGAAACCACCGCCAAGGCCCGGCAGCTTGGCGCCGCCGAGGCCCGACAAACCACCCGGCAGACCGCCGAGACCGGGCATGCCCCCACCCGGTTTTCCAAGCCCCGCCGCTTCCGCCTGCTTCTGCAAGGCCTCGAGCTGCCGGGGATCGATATTCGAGAGATCGGGCATGCCGCCACCCATGCCGCCCATGCCGCCGCCGAGCCCCATCTTGCCGGCAAGGCCGCCCATCATCTGTTTCATCATGCCGCCTTTGCCCTTGCCGCCCATCATCTTCATCATGTCCGCCATCTGGCGGTGCATCTTCAGAAGCTTGTTGATGGCGGCGGCATCGGTGCCGGAACCGGCGGCGATGCGCTTCTTGCGCGAATGCTTGAGCAGGTCGGGATTGGTGCGCTCGGCTTTGGTCATCGACTGGATGATGGCGATCTGGCGGCCGAAAAGCTTGTCGTCGAGGCCGGCTGCGGCCATCTTGTCCTTCATGCCGGCCATTCCGGGCATCATGCCCATGATGCCGCCCATGCCGCCCATCTTCTGCATCTGGCGCAGTTGGTCGGCGAGGTCATCGAGATCGAACTTGCCCTTGGCCATCTTGGCGGCCATGGCGGCTGCCTTCTCGGCGTCGATGTTTTCCGCCGCGCGCTCGACGAGCGAGACGATGTCGCCCATGCCGAGAATACGGTCGGCGATGCGGCGGGGATGGAATTCCTCCAGCTCGTTCATCTTCTCGCCGACGCCGATCAGCTTGATCGGCTTGCCGGTGACGGCACGCATCGAAAGAGCGGCACCGCCGCGGCCATCGCCGTCCATGCGGGTCAGCACCAGACCGGTGATGCCGACGCGTTCGTCGAAACTGCGGGCGAGGTTGACGGCGTCCTGACCTGTCAAACTGTCGGCGACCAACAGGATTTCATGCGGGTTCGAGCGCTTCTTGATGTCGGCCATCTCGACCATCAAGGGCTCGTCGATATGCGTACGGCCGGCGGTGTCGAGGATGACGACGTCATGGCCACCAAGCTTTGCGGCTTGAACGGCACGAGCAGCGATATCGGTCGGCGACTGGCCTGATATAATAGGCAGCGTGTCGATATTGGCCTGAGCGCCGAGCTGGCGAAGCTGCTCCTGCGCGGCCGGACGGCGCGTGTCGAGCGATGCCATCAGCACCTTCTTCTTCTCGCGCGTCGACAGGCGATGGGCGATCTTCGCCGACGTCGTCGTCTTGCCGGAGCCCTGCAGGCCGACCATCATGATGACTACAGGGGCAGCGGCATGAAGGTCGACGCCAACGCCTTCGCCGCCCAGCATCTCGATTAGTTCGTCATGCACGATCTTGACGACCATCTGGCCGGGCTTGATCGACTTCAGGATCTCGGCGCCGACGGCCTTTTCACGCACGCGGTCGGTGAAGGAACGCACGACGTCGAGCGCGACGTCGGCCTCCAGCAACGCACGGCGAACCTCACGCAGCGCTGCGGAAACATCGGCTTCCGAAAGCGCGCCACGGCCTGTCAGTCCATTCAGAATGGATCCAAGACGGTCCTGGAGGTTTTCAAACATCGGCTCTTCCTTGATACGTTTCGGGCGGGTTTGGATATGCCCGGAAACGTCGTGCTTTTCCTTGACGAAAACAAGACGCAAAGCCAAAAAGCACCCGAGGGCGCATCGCGCTGTCGGGTGTTGACCTCCGGGATCTTAAGGTCCCGGTCGGCGGCTCGGAGTCATGCGGCTCGTCGCGGATTGGGCGCGATAAACAGGAAAGCCGCGCGAAAGTCAAGGCAATGCGGACAAATGACCGCATGACGGACTTCTCAGAACCCGTGTGACGAGAGGGCGGTGGCGTTCGCCGTCGTCTCACTCAGCGGTTGTGGCAAAAGTACACATTCAAGCAAATCGATGTAATGGCTCGCGCAATCCCCCAGGGTTTAAGGTTTTGACGATAAATATTCCAGTCGGGGCCTGAATTCGCTGGCAACGCCAGTTGCAAATTATTCGGCGTGTGATTCTACTTTCTACTTAAGTGCGTCCTGTAAGATGATTCGTGAATATCCTTGATGCCGAATGAATCGGCGGAGATATCGAATGCTAAATGCTGATATTGAGAGCTGGGCGCTGGCGCGGGCCCATCATATTGTCCTGAACGAAGGCCTGAATCTTGCAAAGGCGGCACAGGATCTGGATCGCAAGCGGTCCCGCTCGCTGGTCTACGAGCTGAGAAAGGTCATTACCGCAGCTATTGTCGAAGCCCATGCTGCGTCTTTCGATCCCGACGGGGCGCAGCGGTAAGAGCCGAACTGCTGCCTCAATGGGTCAGCGGGCCGCAACGCCTGCCCGGCACTCACCCACTGGTAATTCCTTCGCATTTCCGCCATATACACCGGAAAGACAGACGGAATGATACCCATGAGCGCAACGGTCGAATTCGCGAGGATGAACGGGCTTGGCAACAAGATCCTGGTCGTCGACATGCGCGGCCGGCCGGACAAGGTGACGCCGGCGGCGGCGGTGGCGCTCAATGCCGATCCGCAGACTGAGTTCGATCAGATCATGGCGATCCATGATCCGAAGGCCGAAGGCACCGATGCCTTCATCGATATCCTGAATTCCGATGGCTCGAAGGCGCAGGCCTGCGGCAACGGCACGCGCTGCGTCGTGCAGGCGCTTGCCGCCGAGACCGGCAGGAAGGTCTTTACCTTCCAGACGGTCGCCAGCATCCTCAACGCCGTCGAGCACGAGGACGGGACGATTTCGGTCGATATGGGCCGGCCGGTGTTCGATTGGGACAGGATCCCGCTGGCGGAAGAATTCCACGACACCAGCCGTATCGAGTTGCAGATCGGCCCGATCGACAAGCCGGTGCTGCATTCCCCGTCGGCGATGTCGATGGGCAATCCGCATGCGATCTTCTGGGTGGACAGGGACGTGATGTCCTATGATCTCGCCCGCTTCGGACCGTTGCTCGAAAACCATCCGATGTTTCCCGAGCGCGCCAATATCACGCTGGCGCAAGTGACCTCGCCGACATCGGTGACGACGCGAACCTGGGAGCGCGGCGCGGGGCTGACGCTTGCCTGCGGCTCGGCTGCCTGTTCTGCTGCCGTCAGTGCTGCGCGCATCGGCCGCACCGGCCGCAAGGTGACGATCAATGTGGCAAGCGCCAAGCCGCCGGCCACGCTTTCCATCGAATGGCGCGAGCGCGACGATCATGTCATCATGACCGGCCCGGCCGAATGGGAATGGTCGGGCAGGGTCGATCCTTCGACAGGTCTCTGGTCGCGCGAGGGTACCCGAGAGGCGGAGGCGCAGTGAGCGGCATCGAGGTCATTACCTTCGGCTGCCGCCTCAACACATATGAATCCGAAGTGATGAAGGCGCAGGCTGAGAAGGCCGGGCTCAACAACGCCATCCTGGTCAACACCTGTGCCGTGACCGGCGAGGCCGTGCGCCAGGCCCGTCAGGCGATCCGCCGGGCACGGCGCGACAATCCGCATGCCCGCATCATCGTCACCGGCTGCGCCGCGCAGACGGAAAAGCAGACCTTCGCCGAAATGGCGGAGGTCGATGCCGTGCTCGGCAACGAGGAGAAGCTGACCAGCGCCTCCTATCGCAGCCTGCCGGATTTCGGCGTTTCGGCCGAAGAGAAGCTCCGGGTCAACGACATCATGAGCGTCAAGGCGACGGCGCCGCAGATGGTCAGGCATATTGACGGCCATGTGCGCGCCTTCATCCAGGTGCAGAATGGCTGCGATCACCGCTGCACCTTCTGCATTATCCCCTATGGCCGCGGCAATTCCCGCTCCGTACCGATGGGAGCCGTCGTCGATCAGGCACGCAATCTCGTCGACGGCGGTTATCGCGAGATCGTACTGACCGGCGTCGATGCCACCAGCTATGGCGGCGATCTGCCGGGCGCCCCGACGCTCGGGCTTTTGGCCAAGACGCTGTTGAAACAGATCCCCGATATCCGCCGCCTGCGGCTTTCCTCGATCGACAGTATCGAGGCCGATGCCCACCTGATGGATCTCATCGCCGACGAGCCACGTTTCATGCCGCATCTGCATCTGTCGCTGCAGCATGGCGACGACATGATCCTGAAGCGCATGAAGCGCCGGCATTTACGCGCCGATGCGTTGCGTTTCATCGAGGATGCGCGCCGCCTCCGCCCCGAGATGAGCTTCGGCGCCGATATGATTGCCGGCTTTCCCACCGAAACCGAAGAGATGTTCGAGAATGCCGTGAGGCTGGCCGAAGAGGCTGGCATCGCCCATCTGCATGTCTTCCCCTACAGTCCGCGTCCCGGCACACCGGCCGCCCGAATGCCGCAGCTCGGCCGGTCGCTGGTCAAGGATCGCGCCGCAAGGCTGCGCGCCGCTGGACATATGCTGCATCAATCCCATCTCGATGGGATGATCGGAACCCGGCAATGGCTGCTTGTTGAAAACAACGGCCTGGCGCATACGGAGAACTTCACACTGGTCGCAGCCCCCGGCCTTCGTCCCGGTGAACTTGTGCCGGTCACGATCACCGGCCACAATGGCAAGCATCTCGACATGCAATTGACGGCCGCAGCAGCGGCCTGACTTTCACGGAATCCCCATGGCGCTCAGTTTCATCAAAAAGGTCTTCACCTTCGGCAAGCCGGCTGAAGAACCTGTGCCTGCGGCCGTGGAAAGGGAGCTGGAGCCGCGTTCGCGCGACGAAGATCTGCCGGTTGCCGACGATCCGGTGCTGGCCGAGGAAATGGATACGGCCGGCGGACCGGCTGCCGATATTGACGAGGGCGGGGTCGAAGCAGCGGTTGCTGAAGATGATGTCGAATCCTCAATCCTGCCCGCCGCCGACCAGCTGAACGACATGGGTGTCGTGCCGCTCTCATTGCTGGAAGCCGAGGCAGCAGCGGAGGCGGAGGCGGAAGCTGAAATCCAGGCGGTCGCCGAACCCGTTGCGGAAATACCCGCTTCTGTCCCTCTGGAACATCTCCCGCACGAGGCGGCAGATCCTGTGGAGACCGGAGCGCTCGAACAGCCGGCTGACCTCGAAGAGATCGTCGAAAAGCTTCCGGAAGAGGTTCCGGCTGAGCCGGAAGAGATTCCGACTGAGGATGATGCAGGGCTGGATTCGCCCTCCCAGCCAATCTCCCCACCTGTGGGGGAGATGCCCGGCAGGGCGGAGGGGGGTAGCCCCGCGGCAGAACCGGAGACCGGCTCTCCCATTCTCCCAAAAGGCTTCGCCACCGGCCCACGGGTCGTAGAGCCGGCGCCGGTTGTCCTGCAGCCAAAACTCAGTTGGTTCCAGCGCCTGCGTAATGGCCTTGCACGCACCTCTTCGCAGCTGACCGGCCAGATCACCGCGCTCTTCACCAAGCGCAAGCTCGATGACGAGACGCTGCAGGATCTCGAGGACCTGCTGATCCAGGCCGATCTCGGTGTCGAGACCGCCATGCGCGTCACCGACACGCTCGCCTCCGAACGTTATGGCAAGGATGTCACCGGCGAGGATGTCAGCCGGATCATGGCATCCGAAATCGCCAAGGTCCTGAAGCCGGTCGCCAAGCCGCTGCAGCTCGACCTCTCGCACAAGCCGCACGTCATCCTCGTCGTCGGCGTCAACGGCACCGGCAAGACCACGACGATCGGCAAGCTTGCAGCAAAACTTTCCGGCGCCGGGCTGAAGGTGATGCTGGCCGCCGGCGATACTTTCCGTGCTGCGGCGATCGAGCAGCTGAAAATCTGGGCCGACCGGACGAATTCCGAATTCATCGGCACCAAGCTCGGTGCCGATGCCGCCGGCCTTGCCTATGATGCCTTCGAACAGGCGAAGGCAAAAAAATGCGACGTGCTGATCGTCGATACCGCTGGCCGCCTGCAGAACAAGGCGGAGCTGATGGCCGAGCTCGAGAAGATCGTGCGCGTGCTCGGCAAACTCGATCCCGATGCGCCGCATACCGTGCTGCAGACGCTCGATGCCACGACCGGGCAGAACGCGCTCAGCCAGGTCGAGATCTTCCGCAACGTCGCCGGCGTCAACGGATTGATCATGACCAAGCTCGACGGCACGGCGCGCGGCGGCATCCTCGTTGCCATCTCCGCCAAGCACAAGCTGCCGGTCTATTTCATCGGCGTCGGCGAGGGCGTCGAGGATCTGGAGCCGTTCGAGGCCGAGGATTTTGCCCATGCCATTGCCGGACTTGGGCAATGATGCCACAGATATGCCGCCGAAAGCCTGCAAGGCACGGCCGGAAACAGTTTCCAGGAAAACAGGTTTGAAGAACGCATGAGCACCGAAAGCGATATCACCCCGTCTGCTGCCGACCGGCACCATCCGCTGCTGAAACTGGCGCTGGAACTCGGGCCGCTGATGATCTTCTTCTTCGCCAATCTGCGCGGCCAGTGGCTGGTGGAGACGTTTCCTGCTCTTTCCGAATTGGGCGGACCGCTGTTCGTTGCGACCGGGCTGTTCATGGCGGCGACGATCATCTCGCTGATCGTATCGAAGATCGTGCTCGGCCATCTGCCGATCATGCCTTTTGTATCCGGCATCGTCGTCGTCATCTTCGGGTCGCTGTCGATCTGGCTGCAGAACGAAACCTTCATCAAGATGAAGCCGACCATCGTCAACGCGCTGTTCGGAGTGGCGCTGCTCGGCGGGCTGGCCTTCGGCAAGTCGCTGCTCGGCTATGTCTTCAACGCCGCCTTCCAGCTCGATGCCGAAGGCTGGCGCAAGCTCACCATTCGCTGGGGCATCTTCTTTCTCTTCCTCGCCGTGCTAAACGAAGTCGTCTGGCGCAATTTTTCCGACGGTACCTGGGTCGCCTTCAAGGTCTGGGGCACGATGCCGATCACGATCATCTTCACGCTGGCGCAGATGCCGCTGGTGCTGAAGCATAGCATCAACCTGGAAACGGATGGCGAGAAGTGAGCGCTGCAGAGGCCGAATACCGCGTAAGACACCAGTATTTCTGGTTTGTCGCCTGCCTTGCGGTTCTGATCATTCAGATTGCCGCCGAATATATGATGGGCCGCGTGCCGATCTGCGCCTGCGGTTATGTCAAGCTGTGGGAGGGTGGGGTCAATACCAGCGGCAATTCGCAGCATTTGTCGGATTGGTATACGCCCTCGCACATCATCCACGGCTTCCTGTTTTACGGGCTCGCGCATCTCATCCTGCGCGGCAAGCCGTTGGCGGCAAGGTTGCTGCTGGCGCTCGTCATCGAATCCGGCTGGGAGCTGCTCGAGAATTCGCCGCTCATCATCGACCGCTACCGCACGGCAACGATCGCGCTCGATTATTACGGCGACAGCATCCTGAATTCGGCGATGGACACCATCTTCATGTGTGTCGGCTTCTTCTTCGCGCGGCGCGCGCCGGTGGCGCTCACGGTGGCGATCGCCATCTTCTTCGAGATTTTCACTGGCTACGTGATCCGCGACAACCTGACGCTCAACGTTGTCATGCTGATCTGGCCGGTGGAGGCGATCAAGGTCTGGCAGAGCGGGCTTTAAGGCTTTTCCGGAGACGAAACTACGAAGTCGGCTTGCCGAGCGCCTTTTCCATCGCTGGAAACAGCCCTTCCTTCAGGCTGATATCGTCGAAGGGTCCGACGCGCTTGTAGAGGATCGTGCCGTCAGGCCCGACCAGATAGCTTTCCGGAATGCCGTAGACACCCCAGTCGATCGCTGCCTTGCCGTTCGGATCGATGCCGATCGCCCGAAAGGGGTTGCCGAGCTCGCCGAGGAAACGCAGGGCGTTGTCGCTCTGGTCCTTGTAATTGATGGCGACGATATTCAGCCGTCCGTCCTTTGCCAGTTCTTTCAAGACCGGATGTTCGTCGCGGCAGGGGAGGCACCATGAGGCGAAGACGTTGACGAGGGTCAGTTTGCCCTTGATTGCCGCATCGGTCAGCGCCGGCAGGTTGGCGCCGTCGAGAGGCGGCAGGTTCAGCGCCGGTGCCTTGGTGCCGATCAGGGCGGAGGGAATTTCTGCGATGTTCTTGCCATGGAAATCCTGGTCGTAGAGCATCTTTGCGGCCGTGGCAGCGATGCCGCCGAAGACGATGAGCGGCAGCAGCGCCAATGCGTAACGGCTCAGCCCGCGCGGCTTGGCGGCGGTGTTTTCCGGCGTGTCGTTCATTCGCCATCCCCCACGCTGTCCTTGGGGCGCGCCGAACGGCGGCGGATGCCGGCAGCCTCAAGGGCTGCAAGTTCCCTGCGGCGGGCGCGGCCGTCGGCCCAGGTCCAGGCCGTGACGGCAATCGTCACCAGGGCTGCAAAGCCATAGGAAGCGTAGACGTAGAAGGCATGCGTCACGGCTATTCCTCCCGGCTCGCCATGCGGGCAGCAAGACGGCGCTGGGCGGCAATGCGGCGGCGCCAGATCTCGTTCCTCATCGCCATGATGTGCAGCGTGAAGAAGAGCAGGGTGAAGGCGATCGCCATGACGAAGAGCGGCCGCAGGAATTCCGGATCGATCGCCGGGCCGTCGAGGCGCAGCACGCTTGCCGACTGATGCAGCGTGTTCCACCACTCGACCGAGAATTTGATGATCGGGATGTTGACGAAGCCGACGAGGATGAGCACGGCGCTGACGCGCGCGGCCTTCGACGGATCGTCGATGGCGCGGCCGAGCGCAATCAGCCCGAGATACATCAGGAAGAGAACGAAGACGGAGGTCAGCCGTGCATCCCAGACCCACCAGGTGCCCCACATCGGCTTGCCCCAGAGCGAACCGGTGACGAGTGCAAGCAGGGTAAAGGCGGCGCCGAGCGGGGCTGCGGCTTTGGCGGAGACATCGGCCAGCGGATGGCGCCAGACCAGCGTGCCGATCGCCGAGACGCTCATGATCGTATAACACATCATCGAAAGCCAGGCCGAGGGCACATGCACATACATGATGCGCACGGTCTCGCCCTGCTGGTAATCGCCTTCGGTGGCGAAGCTTAGATAGAGGCCGACCGCGAAACAGAGTGCGGTGATGCCGGCCAGCCACGGAATGGCGCGCGCCGCCAGCGCCAGAAACCGCGTCGGGTTGGCGAGGTCACTGAATTTGCTAATGGCAAGGCTCGTTTCGCTCATGTCCGCTTCCTTACCTTGAACCGGCTTTTCCCGCAATCGAACGGCCCATCAATCCGCTGTGTTTCGTAGCGCCAGGGCGGCGGCTGCCGGGCCGATGACCGCGAAGAAGAGCGTCAGGGCAATGAGGATCAGGAAGGGTGGCAGGAAGGGGGCGGGATCCTCGACTGCGGCATAGGTGGCGCTGACGCCGAAGATCAGCACCGGAATGGTCAGCGGCAGCACGAGGATCGAGACCAGCAGGCCGCCGCGGGGCAGCGCCACGGCAACGGCAGCACCCACGGCGCCGATGAAGGTGATGGCGGGCGAGCCGACCAGCAGCGTCAGCATGGTCGCGCCGATCGCCGTCTCGTCCATGTTCATGAAGAGGCCGAGCAACGGCGAGGCGATAACGAGCGGCAGGCTGGTGGCCGTCCAATGGGCAAGGCATTTGACCAGCACGGTCAGGACCAGGGGCGTTTCCTGAATCAGCATCAGGTCGAGCGATCCGTCGTCGCGTTCGGCCTGGAACAGGCGGTCGAGGCCGAGAAGGGCGGCGAGCAGCGCGCCGATCCAGACGATGGCGGGGCCGATACGCGACAGCAGTTTGAGATCGGGACCGACGCCGAAGGGAATGACGGCGACGATGGTCAGGAAGAATAGCACGCCGATCAGCGCACCGCCGCCGGCACGGATCGAGAGTTTCAGGTCGCGGAAGAAGAGGGCGGTCATGCGTGGCGGCTCTCTGCATGTGCGGTGGACGGGGTAGCTACGTCGAAAAGCATCAACCCCATACCCCATGATCCACACCGGCAAAGCCCGTCATCTTCAATTCCTGCGAATTCCTCAGCCCCAGCGGCTGATGCGTTGCCGCCAGCACGATGCCGCCCCTTGCCAGATACGCCGTGATCAAATCGGCAAGCAGCCCGTCGGCGTTGGCATCGAGTGCCGCGGTCGGCTCGTCGAGGATCCAGACGGGACGGTGGGCGACGAGCAGTTTGGCGAAGGCTATCCGGCGCTGCTGGCCGGCGGAGAGATAACCGAAGGGAAGGTGGGTGATGCCAGAAAGGCCGACGGCGTCAGCGGCGTCCTCGACGGAAAGGGCGGCAGCGGAGCCTGTATTGCCGAGAAAGCTGCGCCAGAAATCGAGGTTTTCTGCAACCGTAAGTTCGTTCTTCATCGCATTTCTATGGCCGAGGTAGTGGCTTACTTCGCCGGCATGTCTGTCTGCCCCGCTCTCTCCATCGTGAAATTTGACGGTGCCTTTTTCCGGCCTGAGGAGGCCGGCCACGACACGCAACAAAGTGGACTTTCCCGATCCATTTCTACCGGTCAGGACAAGCGCCTCGCCGGCTGCCAAGTGAAAGGAAATGTTAACGAAAATGAGATCCTCACCGCGCCTTGCAGCCAGATTTTCGGCGGTGAGATGCATGCGTCGGCTCTTTCTTGGTTTCGGCTCGCGGCGGGGTCAAAAAATGTCCGATTTTGACTGTGCTCGGGTATGGCAAGTTTTTAGGAAATTATCTATAAGACCTGCAACCACGCCAGCGGTCGGCGTGAATTTCATCCTTGCGCCGAACTTGGAGCGTCTGTTCCACGTGCGGACAGCGGAAATGGCCGTACCCGCATCCTGATGTGCATTAAGTGCATAGGCGTTCGCACGACTGTGTTGGCTATCAGAAACGGGGTATCTCGTGTCTAAATCTCTTGACAGTTTCAATTGTCGTTCCACGCTTTCCGTCAACGGGAAGGACTATGTCTATTACAGCCTGCCCAAGGCTGAGGCAAACGGTCTGGCCGGCGTGTCGAAGCTTCCCTATTCGATGAAGGTGCTGCTCGAAAACCTGCTGCGCTTCGAAGACGGCCAGTCGGTCACCAAGGAGCACATCCTGGCCGTCGCCGAATGGCTGAACAACAAGGGTGCTGTCGAAAACGAAATCGCCTATCGCCCGGCGCGCGTGCTGATGCAGGACTTCACCGGCGTTCCCGCCGTCGTCGATCTTGCCGCGATGCGCGACGCGATGGTGTCGCTCGGCGGCGATCCCGAGAAGATCAACCCGCTCGTTCCCGTCGATCTCGTCATCGACCACTCCGTCATCGTCGACGAATTCGGCACGCCGCAGGCCTTCGCCCGCAACGTCGAGCTGGAATACCAGCGCAACGGCGAGCGCTACCGTTTCCTGAAGTGGGGCCAGCAGGCCTTCAAGAATTTCCGCGTCGTGCCTCCCGGCACCGGCATCTGTCATCAGGTCAATCTCGAATATCTCGGCCAGACCGTCTGGACCAAGGAAGAGGACGGCGAGACGATCGCCTATCCGGATACTTGCGTCGGCACCGACAGCCACACGACGATGATCAACGGTCTCGGCGTTCTCGGCTGGGGTGTGGGCGGTATCGAAGCGGAAGCTGCGATGCTCGGCCAGCCGGTCTCGATGCTGCTGCCCGAAGTCATCGGCTTCAAGCTGACCGGCAAACTCAAGGAAGGCGTCACGGCGACCGACCTCGTTCTCACCGTCGTGCAGATGCTGCGCAAGAAGGGCGTCGTTTCG
The DNA here is from genome assembly GCF_048551595.1 of Rhizobium sp. CRRU65. Classification (NCBI taxonomy): domain Bacteria; kingdom Pseudomonadati; phylum Pseudomonadota; class Alphaproteobacteria; order Hyphomicrobiales; family Rhizobiaceae; genus Rhizobium; species Rhizobium sp. CRRU65. Next base: position 298,874 of record NZ_JBLYZH010000003.1, read on the forward strand.
AAGTTCGTCGAATTTTTCGGCCCCGGCATGGACAACATGCCGCTCGCCGACCGCGCGACGATCGGCAACATGGGCCCGGAATACGGCGCGACCTGCGGCTTCTTCCCGGTCGACGGCGAAACCATCAACTACCTCACCATGTCCGGCCGCACGCATGACCGGATCGCCCTCGTCGAAGCCTATTCGAAGGCCCAGGGCATGTGGCGTGAGGGCGACGGTTCCGAGCTCGTCTTCACCGATACGCTGGAACTCGATCTGAACGACGTCGTGCCGTCGATGGCCGGCCCGAAGCGTCCGGAAGGCCGCATTTCGCTTGAGAACATCGCGACCGGTTTTGCCGGCTCGATGGATGCCGACTACAAGAAGCCCGGCCAGTTGAACAACCGCTATGCCGTCGAAGGCACCGACTTCGATCTCGGCCATGGCGATGTGGCGATCGCCGCCATCACGTCGTGCACCAACACCTCCAACCCGTCAGTGCTGATCGCCGCCGGCCTTCTTGCCCGCAACGCCGTTGCCAAGGGACTGAAGACGAAGCCGTGGGTGAAGACCTCGCTGGCACCGGGAAGCCAAGTCGTCGGCGAATATCTCGCCAAGTCGGGCCTGCAGGCCGACCTCGACAAGCTTGGCTTCAACCTCGTCGGTTTCGGCTGCACCACCTGCATCGGTAATTCCGGCCCGCTGCCGGCACCGATCTCGAAGACGATCAACGACAAGGGCCTTATCGTTTCCGGCGTTCTGTCCGGCAACCGCAACTTCGAAGGCCGCATCTCGCCCGACGTGCAGGCGAACTATCTCGCATCCCCGCCGCTGGTCGTCGCTTATGCGCTTGCCGGCACGGTGCAGACGGATCTGACCAAGGAGCCGATCGGCGAGGACCAGAGCGGCAACCCGGTTTATCTCAAGGACATCTGGCCGACCTCGAAGGAAGTTCAGGAATTCATCCTGAAATACGTGACCCGCGAGCTTTACGAAAGCAAGTATGCCGACGTCTTCAAGGGCGACGTCAACTGGCAGGCCGTTCAGATCCCGCCGGGCCAGACCTATGCCTGGGACGACAATTCGACCTATGTGCAGAACCCGCCCTACTTCGTCGGCATGGGCAAGAAGGGCAGCGGCGTTTCCGACATCAAGGGCGCCCGCGTTCTCGGCCTGTTCGGCGACAAGATCACCACCGACCACATCTCGCCGGCCGGTTCGATCAAGGCGGCATCGCCGGCGGGCGCCTACCTCATCGACCACGACGTCGCCGTTGCCGACTTCAACCAGTACGGCACGCGCCGCGGCAACCATGAAGTGATGATGCGCGGCACCTTCGCCAATATCCGCATCCGCAACCACATGCTCGGCCCGAACGGCAAGGAAGGTGGCTACACCATCCATTACCCGTCGAAGGAAGAGACCTCGATCTACGACGCCGCGATGCTGTACAAGCAGGAAGGTGTGCCGCTCGTCATCTTCGCCGGTGTCGAATACGGCAACGGCTCCTCGCGCGACTGGGCTGCCAAGGGCACCAACCTGCTCGGCGTCAAGGCGGTGGTCGCCCAATCCTTCGAGCGCATCCATCGCTCGAACCTGGTCGGCATGGGCATCATCCCCTTCGTCTTCGAAGAGGGCACGACCTGGCAGAGCCTCGGCCTCAAGGGCGACGAACTCGTCACCATCGAAGGTCTGGAAAAGATCAAGCCACGCGAGAAGAAGATCGCCAGGATCACCTATGGCGACGGCACCGTGAAGGAGGTTCCGCTGCTGTCGCGCGTCGATACGCTCGACGAGGTAGTCTACCTCAACAATGGCGGCATCCTGCAGACGGTTCTGCGCGACCTCGCTGCCTGATTTTTAAGACACTCACATGATAATGGCCGCCGGAGAGCAGTTTCCGGCGGTTTTTCTTTGCGGCGACAGTCTTTAAACGGGGCTCACGATGATTTGTTTTACGCAAGTTCCCGTCTAGCTACGTCTCACCCGTTCGTGACTTTTCGTTTGGACCCGGAAGGATTATTCGTACGTTCATATGTCAGGGCCTCCGGTTCCAACATGCCGTCGGCGCTGAAAAAGAGGTGCAGGTGAATGTCCCCCCGTTTTTTGATTCCGCTGATCGCCGGCGTTGTTCTCTCAGGCCCGTTGCAGGCCGAAGACGGCACACCGAAAGGTGTCGTCGAACTCTTCACGGCGCAGGGCTGCTCCTCCTGTCCTCCTGCTGATGCCGCTTTCCGCAAGCTGGTGAACCAGGGCGATGTCATCGCGCTCGCCTATCATGTCGATTACTGGAACTATCTCGGTTGGGCCGATACGCTGAGTTCCAAGGAAAATACCGAGCGGCAGTATGGCTATGCCAAGACAATGGGCCGCAGCAACGTCTACACGCCGCAGGCGATCGTCAATGGACGCGGCCATCTGGCTGGCGCCGATCTCAATGGCATCAACAGCCAGATCAACACCTATAGCAGCGAAGGCAATGGGCTGACCGTTCCGATCAGTGCCGCGATGCGCGGCGATGAGCTGGAGATCAAGATCGGCGCGGGACAGGGCAAAGCCAATGTCGTGATGGTCTATTTCGACAAGGAAAAGACCATCGACGTCGAAAAGGGCGAGAACAGCGGCCAGAAGATCTCCTATCTCCACAGCGTCACCAATGTCGAAACCGTCGGCATGTGGGACGGCAAGGCGACCAGTCTGACGCTGCCGGCTAGCGTGCTGCAACGGCCGCAGCTCGAGGGCTGCGCGATTCTGCTTCAATCGGCAACCGCAGACGGCGATCCGGCTGCGATCCTTGGCGCGACCGTGGTGATGGCTGGCAAAAATATCTGAAATTTCATCCGGCTGCGGATGAAATGCTGGGGCGGCCCGGCCGAGCGTATTCGGGGCTGGGGTTAAGGTCGATACGCTCCGCCGGGCCCTTTGGCGCGCTGGCGCCAAACTGGAGCTCATAAATCTCCTGCAAATGAGGCGCTGTTTTGACTGAAATGCGGCGCTGCGGAGAAACCGTTGGCCTGCCCAGCGCCCTTGCGCGAGAGACGCGCGGCGCTGTAGTGCGGCTGAATGTGACAGCCGGCACTCTTGCAATTTGCGGCAGCTCGGGCAAACTGTCACTCTCCTGTCATATGTGGAGGCCTTGTGAGACTGATGACAGATCAGCCGGATTTGCGACACGGCGAAAGCCGTTCCGTCGACCACAGTTCCTCAGTCGTCGTCGATCTCAGGGAATACAAGCAAAGCAAGGACCCGCTTCCGGTGACCTTCCACCGGCGCGAACTGGACGCGATCCTCTGGATCTACGGTCGGATGGTCGGTGATGGTGAATGGCGCGACTACGCCATCGATCACCTGAAGGACAGGGCGGTCTTTTCCGTTTTCAAGCGTTCCGGCGAAATGCCACTCTTCCGCATCGAGAAAAACCCGAAGCTCGCCGCCAAGCAGGGCGCCTATTGCGTGATCAGCGTCAACGGCACGATCCTGAAGCGCGGTCACGAGCTGAACCAGGTGCTGAAGGTGTTCGACAAGGCCCTGAAGCTCGTCGACAAATAGGGCGCATTACAGCGTGCCGGGATAGGCTGACGGGTCCGGATCTGTGCTCGTGCCTTCGCCGAGGGGGCGCTGCATGAACATCGTATCCAGCCAGCGGCCGTGCTTGTAGCCGGTGCCCTTCATCAGGCCGACCTCCTCGAAGCCAGCCTTGCGATGGAGCGCGATCGAGGCGGGGCTGGCGCCACCGATGACGGCCGCCATCTGACGAAAGCCGAGGGTGGTGCAGCGGGTGATCAGTTCGGCGAGCAGCGCCTTGCCAATGCCGCGGCCGCGGGCTTGCGGCGCCAGATAAATCGAATCCTCGACCAGCCAGCGATAGGCAGGACGCGTGCGGAAGGCCGAGGCATAGGCGTAGCCGAGCAGAGTTCCATCCGCATCGGTTGCGGCAATATAGGGATATTGCTGGCCGACGATCGCCGAAAAACGTAGTGCCATCTCGGCCTCGGAGGGCGGGACGATCTCATAGCTCGCGACGCCGTTCAGGACCGATTCGCGATAGATATCGGCAATGGCAGGAATATCGGCGTTCGAAGCATCGCGCAGGAGGAAGGACATTTCAGCAGCATATCCATAAGGGCGGAAAGGACTTTCTAAAACCATTCCGTGAAAGCCTAGGCAACAAAAAAGGCGGCCGAAGCCGCCTTTTCGATCTCAGTCGGTCCTGCTTATTTACGGTTGCCCATGAACTGCAGCAGGAACATGAAGAGGTTGATGAAGTCGAGATAGAGCGTCAGCGCACCCATGATCGCCTTGCGACCGGCCACGGCAACGTCATCGGCTTCCAGGTACAATTCCTTGATCCGCTGGGTATCGTAGGCGGTGAGGCCTGCGAAGATCAGGACGCCGAGCACCGAGATGGCGAACTGCACGGCAGACGACGCCAGGAAGATGTTGACGATCGAGGCGATGATCAAGCCGAAAAGACCCATCATCAGGAACGAACCCATCGCCGACAGATTACGCTTCGTCGTGTAGCCGTAAAGCGACAGCGCGCCAAAGGAGGCGGCGGTGACGAAGAAGGTCTGAACGACGCTCTGACCCGTGTAGATCAGGAAGATCGACGAAAGCGACAGGCCGACGAGCGCGGCGTAGACCGCAAAGGTCGTCTGGGCGGCGGCCACCGTCATCGTATTGATCCGGAAGCTCAGGAAGAACACCAGAGCGAGCGGCGCCAGAATGACCACCCACTTCAGCGGGCTTACATAGATCGCCTGACCGAAAGCGGTCAGCTCGCCATTGGCGAAGGCGAATTGGAACGACAGATATGCGGCCACACCGGTGATCGCCAGACCCAGCGCCATCAGGTTGTAGACCTTGAGCATATAAGCGCGCAGGCCTTGATCAATCATCTCGCCGGTCTGAGCGCGGCTTTGATAGTTACGAAGATCAGCCATAGTTTCCTCTTACAAGCTCCGATGGAAATACGGTGTCGGGGTTTTCGACCCGGGCGCCGCTGCGGAGCTCCAGCATGCCTGCGGATAATATGAGGCTTTCGCCGTTTGCAAACAAGAGGCTTGCAAAGGCTCGATCGGTTAAATCGCCGTAAGGTGAAGGGTTTGGGTGCCGCTGCCCGGTCAAAGCTCGCGCAAGACGGGTGCCGCCTTCTGCCCGAGGATGCGCCAGGTGCCGATCAGGCCGATGCCGACGGTCAGGACGAGCGCGGTGACAAGCGTCAGTCCCGCGACGTCGGGCAGAAAGGTCGAGGGCAGACGCATGATGCGGGCGACGATGAACCAGGCGGCGACGCTGCCGGCGATCAGCGCGAAGATCGCAGTCGCGAGGCCGAGGATTAGATATTCGTAGCTGAAGGCGCGGATCAGCATGGCGCGCGTGGCGCCGAGCGTCTTCAGCACCACCGCGTCGTGGGTGCGCGCCCGGTTTCCGGCGGCAAGCGCGCCGGCAAGGACGAGGATGGAAGCGAAAAGGGCGACGGAGGCCGCAGCGCGGATCGCGGTCGCGAGCTGTGCGACCAGCTGGTTGACGATATCGATCGCGTCCTTGACGCGCACACTGGTGATCGTCGGATAGGTGTTGGTGACGGTTTTCAGGATCGCCGCATCTTCGGCCGGTGTCGAAGAGGGATCGGTCAGGGTCGCGAGCCACGCATGCGGGGCGCCGCGGAAGGTATTCGGCGAGAAGACCATGACGAAATTGATCGACAGCGATTCCCACTCGACGCGGCGCAGATTGGCGATCTTCGCCGTGATATTGCGGCCGAGCACGTTGACGGTGACCTTATCGCCGATCTTGAGGCCGAGCTCATGCGCCTCTTCCGAGGAGAAGGAGACGAGCGGCTCGCCGCTGTAATCCTTGTCCCACCATTTGCCTTCGGTGAGGGCGGCGTTTTCAGGCAGGGTTTCGCCATAGGTGATGCCGCGATCGCCGTTCAGCACCCAGCGGCCGGCGGCCGGAACGTTCATCTTGGTGACGTCCTCGCCGTTGAAGGCGATGATCCGGCCGCGCAGCATCGGCACTTCGACGAGCTTGCCCTGCGGCGCTTGGCTCTGGACGAGATTGCGGAAGGCGCCGACCTCGGCGCTTTGGATATCGACGAAGAAGAAGTTCGGCGCACCCTCGTTCATCCGGCCGGTCAGCTGCCGGCGCAGGTTCCCGTCGATCAGGGTCAGCGTCACCAGCAATGCCAGGCCAAGGCCGAGCGAGAGCACGACTGAGGGCGTCAGTGCGCCGGGGCGGTGAATGTTGCCGATCGCAAGCCGCAGTGCCGGCGAATTGACGCGCGGGCTGCGGCGCGCGAGCCAGGCGATCAGCGCGGCGACCAGGCGCAGGACGACGAAGGCGAAGACGATCGCGCCGACGAAGACGACGGCGATGAAGCGGTCATAGGCGGTGAGAATAGCAAGCCCTGCAAGGGCGGCCATGAACAGGGCGGCAAGCAGGATGTAGGGCCAGGAGGGCAGGTGCCGGGCCTCGAAGCCCTGCTCGCGGAAAAGTGCGGTCGCCGGCACTTCGCGGGCGTGGCCGAGCGGCAGGATGGCGAAGGCGAGCGTCGTCAGGATGCCGAAGAGCGTGGCGAGCAGCAGGGCGCCGGGGTAGAGGGTCGGCGCGGTCGAGACCGGCAGGAATTGCGCCAGGAACTGCGCGGCCAGCATCGGCGACAGGGCGCCGATGACGAGGCCGATCAGGATGCCGCCGAGAGCGATGATGGCGATCTGGAAGAGATAGATCAGAACGACGACCTGCGCCGGGGCGCCGAGGCATTTGAAGGTGGCGATGGTGGTGCGTTTGGAATCGAGGAAGGCGCGCACCGCATTGGCGACACCGACGCCACCGACGATCAGTGCGGTGAGGCCGACCAGCGTCAGGAACTGCGAGAAGCGGGTGATGTTTTCGGTGAGCGAGGGCGCGGCACGGTCGCTGGTGCGGATCGCCCAGCCGGCGGAGGGGAATTCCTTCGAGGCGCGCGCCTGGATGCCCGACATCGCGCCCTTGTCGCCCAGCCGGATCTTATAGGCATGTTCGACCAGGCTTCCGGTCTGGATCAGTCCGGAGGCTTGGAGCGCCTGGCGGCTGACAAGCAGGCGCGGCGCAAAGCCAAAACCTTCCGACAGTGCATCCGGCTCGGTTTTCACCGTGCCGGTGATGCTGAGCTTGACGTTGCCGAGCAGCAATTCGTCGCCCACCGCAAGCCCGAGCCGATCGAGAAGCAGTGGCGCTGCGACCGCACCATAGGTGCCGCCTTGGCCCGAAAGCAGGGCTGCAAGCGAATAGTCCGGCTCGGCCACGAACTTGCCGTAGAGCGGGTAAGCGTCATCGACGGCCTTGACCTCGACCAGCGCCTGATCGGAACCGTCGGGCTTGCGGGCCATTGAGCGCAGGCCTGTCGACACTGAAACGGTGCCGAGGCCTTCGAGGAAACCCAACTCCTCAGGCGTGGCTTCGCGGTTGTTGAGTTCGAAACGGACGTCGCCGGCCAGCAGTTCCTGCCCCTGCGAGGCGATTGTGTCGGTGATCGACTGCGAAACGGAATTGACGGCGGCAATCGCGCCGGTGCCGAGCGCGATGCAGGCAAGGAAGATGTAGAAGCCGCGGATGCCGCCGCGCAGCTCACGCAGCGCCAGGCGAAAAGCGAGCGAGACGCGTGGCGTGATGATCCTCATGCGATCGCCGCTTCGCTGCGGCGGGCGGCGCTGTCGCCTTCGATCCGGCCGGAGCGGACGCGAATCTGGCGCGAGCATCGGTTTGCGAGCGAGACGTCGTGGGTGACGAGAAGCAGGGTCGTGCCGCGTTCGGCCTGCTTGGCGAACAGGAGGTCGGCGATCTGGCGGCCGGTCTCGGTATCGAGATTGCCGGTCGGCTCGTCGGCGATCAGCAGGGCAGGCGAGGGGGCGAGCGCCCTGGCAATCGCCACGCGCTGCTGTTCACCGCCGGAAAGCTGACCGGGATAGTGGTTCAGCCGTTCGCCGAGGCCGACCGACTTCAGCTCGCGATGAGCGATCTCAAAGGCGTTGCCGACATTGGCGAGTTCGAGCGGCACGGCGACGTTTTCCAGCGCCGTCATGTTGGCGATCAAGTGGAAGGATTGGAAGACGATGCCGATGTTGCGGCCGCGGAAATCGGCGACCTGGTCCTCACTGAGGCTGTGGAGGGGCGTATCGTTGATGTTGATCTCACCGCTGTCGAGCTTCTCCAGTCCCGCAAGCACCATCAGCAGCGTGGACTTGCCGGAGCCGGAAGGACCGACGATGCCGACGGATTCACCGGCCGCGATATCGAGATCGATGCCCTTTAAGACATGGACGGAGGCGGCTGCGCTGCCGAGGGTCAGATCGGCGCCCTTCAACTCGATAATGGTTTTTGCCAACAGAAATCGCCCTATATAAGTCCGTAATCGAATGGCCGCATAACGGCACTTCGCCAATCTAGGGAAGCTGGAATGAGATTTAAAGTTGCCGCCCTTCAATTCACCGTCATCGCAGTCTCGCTGATCCTTTCCACTGCAGCCAATGCCCGGACGATCAATCTCGTCGGTTTTGGGGACAGTTTGATGGCGGGCTATCAGTTGCCGCCCGGCGACGGCTTTCCGGAAAAGCTGCAGGCGGCCCTGAAAGCGAAGGGCCTCGACGTCGCCATCGCCAATGCCGGGGTCTCCGGCGACACGACGACAGGGGGCCTTGCGCGCATCGACTGGTCGGTACCCGACGGCACCGATGGGGTCATTCTCGAGCTTGGCGCCAATGACGCGTTGCGCGGCATCCCGCCAGAGGAGAGCGCGAAGAATCTCGATCAGATGATTATCCGACTAAAGGAGCGAGGGATTGCCGTGCTGCTCGCCGGTATCATAGCGCCGCCGAACATGGGAGCGGATTATGCCGCACGATTCAACCCGATCTACCAGAAGCTCTCGGAAAAACATGGGCTTCCACTCTATGCCTTCTTCCTCGACGGCGTCGCGCTGGAGGCTGGGTTGAAGCTTGACGACGGCATGCATCCAAATACGAAAGGTGTCGACGTCATGGTCGAAAAGATGGAGCCTGCTGTCACAAATTTCGTCGAAACGATTTCTTCTGTGAAGAAATAGGGGCTTGCGCGGTTATTGATTGCATGATTCCGTGTGAGCACCTGCAAAAGATTCGGGGAGTGCTCGTGATGCCGAGACTGTTTACCGCCCTCGAAATTCCGCGCAATGCGGCGATGAGTCTTTCATTGCTGCGCGGTGGCCTCCCCGGAGCACGATGGATCGATGTGGAGAATTACCACATCACCCTGCGCTTCATCGGTGATGTCGACGGCCGCACGGCCGATGAAATCGTTGAACGCCTCGACCGGATCGACCGGCCGGAATTCCAGTTCCGGCTGGAAGGCATCGGTTCCTTCGGCTCGAAGAAACCGCATTCGGTCTGGGCCGGCGTCTCGCAATCGCCTGAAATGTATGCCCTGCAGGGCGAGATCGAGCGGATCTGCCAGCGCATCGGGCTGCCGCCGGATCCCCGCAAATTCATGCCGCATGTGACGCTGGCGCGGCTGAAATCCTCGCGGCTCGACGATGTCGTGCAATATCTGGCCGGACGCGGCAACTTCCACACAACAACCTTCACCGCACCGCGCTTCGTGCTGCTTTCGTCGCGCGAATCGGTCGGTGGAGGGCCTTACCTCACCGAGGAAGTGTTCCCGTTGCACGAGGCACGCTCGACGCCCAGCGTTTCGAGCAGCCTGCAGCAGCCGGTCAAGAGCCTGGTGTAGACCAGCTCGAAACCTTCAGGGCCGCCATAATAGGGATCGGGAATATCCTCTCCCGTTCCCAGCGCGGTATCACCGAAAAGGCGGATATTCGCACCATGCGGCGCGCTCTTTTCGAGTGCCGCCAGGTTGTCACGGTCCATGGCGAGGATCAGATCGAAATCCCTGAAATCCCTCGGCTGAATGCGCCGGGCGCGCTGCCCCGATATGTCGATGCCGTGATTTTTCGCGGTGGCGATCGAACGCCGGTCGGGCGGATCGCCTTCATGCCAGCCGCCGGTGCCGGCGGAAGCGATCGTAAAATCGCCGGGCAAGCCGGCCTCCGCGACGAGGTGGCCAAAAATTCCCTCCGCGAGTGGAGAACGGCATATATTGCCCATGCAAACGAAAAGGATGCTGATGCGTTTCATCGGTGAACCTGTCGGACAGAGAAGAGGAGCATGGCATGAAAATGGAAAAACTGGAACGGACGGCGGTTGAGGCTGAGCTGACCGAGCTTTCGGGCTGGGCGCTCAATGATGCGGGTTCGTCAATATCGAAGACGTTCAAGTTCGCAAATTTCGTCGAGGCTTTCGGTTTCATGACGCAGGCAGCACTTGCGGCCGAGAAGCTCAACCACCATCCCGAATGGTTCAACGTCTATTCCAGGGTGGATGTGACGCTGAACACGCATGATGCCGGCGGGCTGACGGAGCTGGATTTCAAGCTCGCCAAAGCCATGGAGAAGGCTGCGGCGCGACGTGTTGCTTGAAAGCGGGGCCGATTGAAAGGGGCCGATTGAAAGACTGGGCGCCGTCACCATATGTTCGCATGGACAAAAGGGATGCAGGGATGGACGAGGTCAAATTCGGGGAAATCCTGTTGCCGGGCGACGAGGACACCCAGAGCCGGCGCGAGAAGACCGTCAGGCAGAAATTCTGGCCGACATTCCGGCGGGCCGTGCGGCAGATCCCGTTCTCGCGCGATGTCGTTGCCGGTTTCTATTGCGCGCTCGATCCGCAGACGCCGACGAAGGTGCGCGGCGTACTGCTTGCAGCACTCGCCTATTTCGTCATGCCGATCGACATGATCCCGGATATTTTCGCCGTCATCGGCTTTTCCGACGACATCGCCGTGCTCTCGGCTGCCTTCGCCATGGTGCGCGGCCACATCCGGCCGGGCCACTACGAAGCGGCCGACCGCGTTCTCGCCGACCGGCCGGAAGAAGCGATGAAGACGATCTAAAGCGCGTCGCGATCTTTCGTCCTTCCAAAACCGCTGCCCACTTTGGGCGACATTCGTCAGGCGATTTCGCGTTCCAGCACCTTGCGGAGCTTGCCGAAGGCAAGCCGGATACGCGACTTCACCGTGCCGAGCGGCAGTCCGGTCGCTTCGGCGATCTCCGAATGCGATTGACCGAGGAAGAAGGCGGCTCGCAGCATGTCGCGCTGTTCCTCCGGCAATTGGCCGACGGCGGCGCGTATCTTGGCGTCGCGATCGTCATTGGCGATGATTTCTTCCGCGCCGATATCGGCCGGCGGCTGCAGGGCCGGATCGGTCTCATCGAAGATGCGGGTGTTGGCGCGCCGCTGCATGTCGATGCGGCGGTTACGGGCAATACGGAAAAGCCAGGTCGAGAGGGAAGATCGCGTGGCATCGTAGAGCTCTGCCTTGTGCCAGAGCACGATCATGATCTCCTGGACCAGTTCCTCAGCCTCGCCTGATGTCATCCTCTGGCGCATCAGCCAGGCTTTCAGGCGGGGTGCGAAATAGTCGAACAGGATGGAAAAGGCCTGCTGGTCGCGATCGTTCGCGACGGCCTTCGCGAGGGCAGCGAAACGCTGTCTTTCCTCGGCATCCATATCCCCTCACCAGCCCCCTGCGGCAATAATTTCGTCTCGGATTTCCAAGTCTTACTGAGGTACAACGGATTTGGGAAAGGTCAAACTCTTGCCTGAATCTTTGTGTCTTAAATTCAGCCGAACGGACGGCCAGTGCCATTGGGGCACGGTGTCGCGGTCGATACCGTCAAAGGGGCGAAAATTGACACTCGAGCTGAAATGACACAGGCACATACAAATCGCAGCTATCGTTGACCATTTGGTAACCTGAATTAAGTCAAAATAAAGCAGATCGTGATTATGCGGCGCCCGCTATGATCGCTTCGGGCCTTGAATCGCAAGAACCGGCAGGAATCCATGTTTGTAAAAAGTATCGTATCCGCTCTCGCACTCACCCTTGTTATGGCCGGAGTTGCGACAGCGCAGCAGGCCGCGCCGAACCGCATCCAGCAGTTCCAGGCATGGGGCGCTTACTCCTACAAGTCGGGCAGCAGCACCGTCTGCTACGTGCTGTCCGTTCCGACGGCAAAGCAGCCGGCAAGCGTCGACCACGGCGACAATTTCTTCATCGTCTCCCAACGTCCGGGCCAGAACATCTCCTACGAGCCGCAGGCGATGATGGGCTACACGGTCAAGGAAAATTCGAAGATCAACGTCGTCATCGACAACAAGACCTTCGTGATGTTCACCAAGGACAAGGCCGGATGGGTCGAGAACGCGGCGCAGGAGCCGGCCCTCGTCGCCGCGATGAAGACCGGTCATTCGATGACGGTCAATGCCGTTTCGCGCAAGGGCACCGGCACCTCCTACAGCTATTCGCTCTCGGGTATCTCGGCTGCGCTGAAGCAGATCGAAACCTGCAAGTAAGCTTTTTTGTTGTCAGAGCTTCGAGGGCCGGCCTTGCGCCGGCTCTTGTCGTTTCCATCTATAGTGACGCGCGGGCAAAATGATGCTAAAGGCCGCGCAACAGCGGACAGATCGCGATATCAGTCGCCGTTCCGCCATTCAATTTCTGCCAATGTGCCGTCATGCACCCGCCAGTCTTCCGGCTCAGCCCTGAAGTTCGCAGGGTTTGCGGGGCGGTTACGTGTTCGAATTCGGGATGAAAGACTATGTCCGTCATGGATGCGATTGATGTCATCACGCCTCAGGCGCCTCGTGCCGCTTCCGGCTTCGAGAAGCCGTCCCTGATCGGGCTGTCACGCGAGGAGATGGGGGCGGCACTCCGGGAAAAGGGTGTGGCCGAGAAGCAGATCAAGATGCGCGTCTCGCAGCTCTGGAACTGGATCTATGTGCGCGGGGTCTCTGACTTCGACCATATGACGAATGTCGCCAAGGACATGCGGGAGATGCTGAAGCAGCATTTCACCATCGAACGTCCCGAGATCGTCGAGGAGCAGGTCTCCAACGACGGCACGCGCAAATGGCTGCTGCGCTTTCCCGCCCGCGGCGCCGGGCGTCCAGTCGAGATCGAGGCCGTCTACATTCCGGAAGAGGGCCGCGGTACGCTCTGTCTTTCCAGCCAGGTCGGCTGCACGCTCACCTGTTCCTTCTGTCATACCGGGACACAGCGTCTGGTGCGCAACCTGACAGCGGAGGAAATTCTTTCGCAGCTGCTGCTTGCCCGCGACCGGCTTGGGGATTTCCCGGACCGTGAAGCGCCGCAGGGCACGATCATGCCTGCCGAGGGCCGCAAGGTCAGCAACATCGTCATGATGGGCATGGGTGAGCCGCTTTATAACTTCGATGCCGTCAAACAGGCATTGCTGATCGCCACGGATGGTGACGGCCTGTCGCTGTCCAGGCGCCGCGTGACGCTTTCTACTTCTGGCGTTGTGCCGGAGATCTTCCGCACCGGCGAGGAAATCGGCGTCATGCTGGCGATTTCGCTGCATGCGGTGCGCGACGATCTGCGCGACCTTCTGGTGCCGATCAACAAGAAGTATCCGCTGAAGGAGCTGATCGAAGCCTGCCGGACCTATCCTGGCCTTTCGAACGCACGGCGCATCACCTTCGAGTATGTGATGCTGAAGGATGTCAACGACAGCCTGGAAGACGCCAAGGGGCTGATCAAGCTCCTGAAGGGCGTGCCGGCAAAGATCAACCTCATTCCGTTCAATCCGTGGCCCGGCACCAATTACCAGTGTTCGGACTGGGAGCAGATCGAGAAGTTCGCCGATTTCATCAATTCGGCAGGCTATGCCTCGCCGATCCGCACACCCCGCGGTCGCGACATTCTTGCCGCCTGCGGCCAGCTGAAATCGGAGTCGGAACGCATGCGCAAGACCGATCGTTTGGCCTTCGAGGCGATGATGATCGCCAATCATGGCGCCGACGACTGATCAGCAAGTTTGATCCTCGCTACAATTCTCCGCGATTGATTTCAGGGGGCACTTTTCCTAAAAGTGCCCCCAAAATCATTCAGGAGGATCCCCATGCGCCCGATTTTGCTCGCTCTTGCCGCCACTTTGGCCCTTTCCCTGCCCGCAAAGGCCGATGATGTCACCGTCGCCGTGACGGCGATCGTCGAACATCCGGCGCTGGATGCGGCGCGCAAGGGCGTTCTCGATGCGCTGACGGCTGCCGGCTACAAGGAAGGCGAGAACCTGAAATTCGTGTTCGAATCGGCGCAGGGCAATCCGGCGACGGCAGCCCAGATCGCCCGCCAGTTCGCCGGTGACGAGCCCAATGTCATCGTGCCGATCTCGACACCCTCGGCCCAGGCCGTCGTCTCCTCGACGCGCGACATTCCTGTCGTCTTCACGGCCGTGTCCGATCCGCTCGGCGCCCAGCTCGTCAAGAACATGGACAAGCCCGGCGGCAATGTCACCGGCCTCTCCGATATGTCGCCGGTCGCCGAGCACCTCGCGCTGATCAAGGAAATCCTGCCCGATGTGAAAACCATCGGCTATCTCTACAATTCCGGCGAGGCGAATTCCGTTTCGCTGCTCGCCGTGTTGAAAGCTGAAGCCGAAAAGGCTGGCCTGAAGGTAGTCGAATCGGCTGCCACCAAATCGGCCGAGGTCCAGGGTGCGACACGCGCGCTCGTCGGCCGCGCCGATGTGATCTACATTCCGACCGACAACACGATCATCTCAGCGCTCGAAGGCGCTGTCGCGGTGGCCGAGGAGAGCAAGCTGCCGCTCTTTACCGCCGATACGGATTCGGTTTCGCGTGGATCGATCGCCGCCCTCGGCTTCAACTATTATGATGTCGGCAAGCAGACCGGCGAGATCGTCGTGCGTGTGCTGAAGGGCGAGAACCCGGGCGACATCGCGGTCAAGACTGCCGCCGGCAGCGACCTCGTCGTCAACAAGGCTGCGGCCGAGAAGATGGGGGTCACACTGCCGCAGAGCGTGCTTTCCCGCGCTACCAAAGTCATCGAATAACAAGGCGACTGCCGTCGCTGATCGAGTTTGCAGCCGCTCCCGTTCCACACGGGGGCGGCTGATGGTATTAAAAGCCTGATGTTTCGCGCAGGGCGCGGAGCGGAAACGGACAGAAGAGGGGCGGAAGCCTTGAGCCAAATCGCATTCTGGGGGGCCGTCGAACTCGGACTGGTCTATTCCTTCGTCGCTCTCGGCGTCTATCTCGCCTTCCGTGTTCTGGATTTCCCCGACTTGACGGTCGATGGCTCCTTTCCGCTTGGCGCGGCGGTGACGGCCGTGCTGATCATTGCCGGCGTCAGCGCCTGGCTTGCAGCGCTGATCGCCATGGCCGCCGGTGCCGCCGCAGGCATGGTGACGGCGCTGCTCAACGTGCGCTTCAAGATCCTCAATTTGCTCGCCTCGATCCTGACGATGATCGCGCTGTTTTCCGTCAATCTGCGCGTGATGGGCAAACCCAATGTCGCGCTTATCAATGCCGACACGATGATCAGCCCGTTCTTCGGCCATGGCCTTCGCGATTTCTACGTCCGGCCGCTCTTCGTCGGTGTTCTCGTCGTCATCGCGCTCATCCTGGTCTGGCGTTTCCTGGAAAGCGATGCCGGGCTGGCAATGCGGGCGACCGGCGCCAATGCAAGGATGGCGCGGGCCCAGGGCGTCGATACCAGCCGGCAGATCTATCTCGGCATGGCGATCTCCAATGCGCTGGTGGCGCTCGGCGGTGCGCTGTTTGCCCAAACGAACGGCTTTGCCGACGTCACCTCGGGCGTCGGCACGATCGTCGTTGGTCTGGCTGCCGTCATCATCGGCGAGACGCTGCTCGGGCGGCGCGGTCTGCTGATCGCGTTGATCGGCTGCGTGCTCGGCTCGATCCTCTATCGCATCGCGATCCAGCTGGCGCTTTCGAGCGACGTCATCGGCCTGCAGGCATCCGACCTTAATTTCGTCACGGCCGTGCTGGTGACCGTGGCGCTCATCCTTCCCCGTTTGCGCGGAGGTGCCGCGTCGTGATCAACCTCAAGAACATCAAGGTCGTCTTCGGGCGCGGCACGCCGCTGCAGAAGCAGGCGCTCTCGGGTGTCAGCCTGACGATCGAGGAAGGCTCCTTCGTCACCGTCATCGGCTCGAACGGCGCCGGCAAATCGACGCTGCTCGGCGTGCTCGCCGGCGATGTGCTGGCAAGCGAAGGGCAGGTGCTGATCGGCAATAGCGACGTGACGCGCAAGACGACGGCGGCGCGCGCCGGACTTGTCGCCCGTGTCTTCCAGGACCCGCTGACCGGAAGCTGCGGTGCCTTGTCGATCGAGGAGAACCTGGCGCTTGCCGCGCGACGCGGCGAACGGCGCGGGCTCGTCTCGGCGCTTGGCGCAAAACGGCGCGACCATTTTCGCGAGAGGATCGCCGAGCTCAATCTCGGGCTGGAGAACCGCATGAAGGACCGCATGGACCTGCTTTCCGGCGGCCAGCGCCAAGCGGTCTCGCTCGTCATGGCGACGCTGGCGGGCTCGGAAGTGCTGCTGCTCGACGAACATACGGCGGCGCTCGACCCCGGCATGGCGGAATTCATCATGGGCCTGACCCAGAAAATCGTTTCCGAGCGCAAGCTGACAACGCTGATGGTGACGCATTCGATGCGCCAGGCGCTCGACTATGGCCATCGGACGGTGATGCTGCATGGCGGCGAGATCGTGCTTGATGTCGCCGGCGACAGCCGCAAGACATTGCAGGTCGAGGATCTGATCGCGATGTTCCGCAAGATGCGCGGCCAGACGCTGGATGATGACGCCTTGCTGATCGGCTAGGCCGACAGCGTGCTTATCGGCTAAGCGACAGCGGGCTGATCGGTCAACCGACAGCGAGCGGACCTATTAAACGTCTGCAGGCTATCTCGCCTGGGTGAGCAGGATCTTCGCGGCGAAGATCGAGAAGACGCCGGCGAAGGTGTAGTCCATGCCGCGCAGCACTTTCTTGTTGTTCTGCAGCCATGAGGCCAGCCAGTCGGCGGCAAAGACGACGCTGGCGTTGACCGGCATGCCGATCAGGATGAAGCAGAAGCCGAAGAAAAGCAGCTTGTGGGTGACGGCCGGATCACCGGCGCTGACGAATTGCGGCAGGAAGGTCATGAAGAAGATGATGACTTTGGGGTTCAGAAGATTGACCCAGAAGCCTGACGAGATGTTCGAAAGTGGCGTGCCCTTCTGCTCTTCGACCTTGGCGACGGTGAGCTTCGAGCCGAAGCGGATCGCCTGCACCGCCAGCCAGAGCAGATAGGCGGCACCACCGGTCTTCAGGATCAGGAAGGCGGTCGGCGAGGCGGTGATCAGCGCCGAAATGCCGAAAGCGACCAGCATGGTGTGGACGACGATGCCTAGGCTGGTGCCGACGACAACGAAGAGAGCCGCCTTCTTGCCCTGGGCGAGCGCACGGCTGATCGACAGCGTCATGTCGGGGCCCGGGGTTGCCGCAAGCAGCAGCGTCGCGGCAGCGAAGGCCAGAAGGGTCGGCAGGCTGGGCAGAAAATCCATGACACACTCTGAAAGCCGGAAAGGATCTGGGGATCTCCTACCCGGCTTTCAGAAAATTACCAATCAAACCTTCTGATGGTACCGATTACTTCTGTTCGAGGAAGGCTTTGAAGCTGTCGGCATAGTCCTTGTGCCAGCGTGACAGCGGCGGACGGTTCTCAATGATATCGCCGGCCGCCCAAGCCATCCGGCGCTCGTCGAGAGGACGCGCGACGTCATTGTCAGGGCAGAGAATATAGAAATCGCCGCGTTCGAGGCTTTCGACCATGAAATCGATGGTCTGTTCCGGCGTCCAGGCGGCAGCCGGTTTTTCGGCGCGGTCGCCCTTGGTGAGGCCGGTGAAGACGAAGCCGGGGATCAGAAGATGGGCGGAGATCTTTCCGCCTTCGGTGTTGCGAAGCTCGTGCTGCAGCGCTTCGGTAAAGACCTTCACCCCTGATTTGGAGATGTTGTAGGCGGGGTTGCCGGGCGGCGTGGTGATGCCCTGCTTGGAGCCGGTGTTGATGATCAGGCCCGGTTCGCCATGCGACAGCATCTTCGGGCCGAAGGTGCGCGTGCCGTTGATCACGCCCATCAGGTTGACGGCGAAGATATTCTCCCAGTTCGCCTGCGGGCTGAAGATCGAAGTTTCCGGGCCGATGCCGGCATTGTTCATCAGCACGTGCACACGGCCGAAACGCTGGAGTACGGCGCGCTCGAGCGCTTCCAGCGAGTCTCTGCTGGCGACGTCGGTCTCGACCGCCATCACATTCTCCTCGCCGGCAATGGCCTTGAGTTCATTGGCCGCGTCGGCCAGCCGATCGCCGCCGAGATCGGCCATGGCGACGCTCATGCCGCGTCCGGCGAAATATTTCCCCGCGGCAAGACCGATGCCGGAGGCGCCGCCGGTGATGACGGCAACATTGGATTTCTTGAAAATGTCTTGAATATTCGTCACGGGGCAGCCTCTCCTCGAGCATTTGCGGACGCTGGCGAATATGGGCTCCGCTTTCGCCCTGTCAAACGCTATCGGCACCATCAGCGTCGCACTTGGCCTTGCGTCACGCGCCAATCTCGCTAAAAGTGCCGCGACACCGGGTTTTGCCGGCCTTTTATGCAACGGACCTCATCATCATGGCATCATACAAAGACGTGAAGAAAGTCGTTCTCGCCTATTCGGGCGGCCTCGACACCTCGATCATCCTGAAGTGGCTGCAGACGGAGCTCGGCGCCGAAGTCGTCACCTTCACCGCCGATCTCGGCCAGGGCGAAGAGCTGGAGCCGGCGCGCAAGAAGGCCGAGATGCTCGGCATCAAGGAGATCTACATCGAGGATGTGCGCGAAGAATTCGTGCGCGATTTCGTCTTCCCGATGTTCCGTGCCAATGCCGTCTATGAGGGCGTCTACCTGCTCGGCACCTCGATCGCCCGTCCGTTGATTTCCAAGCATCTGATCGATATCGCCAAGAAGACCGGCGCCGATGCGATCGCCCACGGCGCGACCGGCAAGGGCAACGACCAGGTCCGTTTCGAACTCTCCGCCTATGCCCTGAACCCCGACATCAAGATCATCGCGCCTTGGCGCGACTGGGCGTTCAAGAGCCGCACCGACCTGCTGGCCTTTGCCGAACAGCATCAGATCCCGGTTGCCAAGGACAAGATGGGCGAGGCGCCGTTCTCGGTCGACGCCAACCTTCTGCATTCCTCTTCCGAGGGCAAGGTTCTCGAGGACCCCTCCCAGGAGGCGCCTGAATATGTGCATATGCGCACCATTTCGCCTGAGGCAGCCCCCGACAAGGCAACGACCATCAAGGTCGGCTTCGAAAAGGGTGATGCGGTTTCGATCAACGGCGTGCGCATGAGCCCGGCGACGCTCTTGGCTGCGCTCAACAATTACGGCCGCGACAACGGCATCGGCCGTCTCGACCTCGTCGAGAACCGCTTCGTCGGCATGAAGTCGCGCGGCGTCTACGAGACGCCAGGCGGCACCATCCTGCTTTCGGCGCATCGCGCCATCGAATCGATCACGCTCGACCGCGGTGCCGCCCATCTCAAGGACGACATCATGCCGCGTTACGCCGAGCTGATCTATTACGGCTTCTGGTTTTCGCCGGAGCGCGAGATGCTGCAGGCGCTGATCGACAAGAGCCAGGAGCATGTCGAAGGCGAAGTGACGCTGAAGCTCTACAAGGGCAATGTCATGGTCATCGGCCGCGAAAGCGACAAGTCGCTCTATTCCGACAAGCTCGTAACCTTCGAGGACGATCAGGGCGCCTACGACCAGAAAGATGCGGCCGGCTTCATCAAGCTCAATGCGTTGCGCCTGCGCACGCTCGCCAAGCGCAACCTCGTGAAATAATCACGGTTCGCCCTCGAACCGGATATCAGCCCGCCGGCATTGCCGCGCGGGCTTTTTCGTGGTGTGAGGTGGCAAACACCACCAAATTCATAGAGCGTTTTGGATGGCAGGATCGCATCAACAGCGGACATCGGCTCGGCTTGGATAGACGACCGCTAGGGGGCCGCAAGGGGAAAGTCGGCTTCAGGCTGCGGTTCCTCAAGAGCGGACATTCAGGTTGCGCGGGCATCGTCTCGACCACGGCCCAAGCCTGCCAAGCGCGAAGTTGCTCCGCGCAATTTCTGTTGACATGTCTCAGGCCCCCGTCAACGCGCCATGGACGAGTGCGCGCAGCTCCTTGCGCACCGGAATGGCGCTCGAAGGCAGCAGTTGCGTGAAGAGAATGACGACCAGGTCGTCGACCGGACTCACCCAGAAGAAGGTGCCTGCCGCCCCGCCCCAGCCATAGTCGCCCACTTGCGCCGAAATTTGTGCCTTAGCCGGATCGAGGACGACTGAGCCCAACAGACCGAACCCGACGCCGTCAAACTGGGTTTCGGCCCAAACTTCGGTTGCCATCGAGGCAAGATCTCCCGGTAGGTGATTGCGCGCCGCCAATCTCAAAGTGCGGGGACTGAGGATGCGTTCGCCGTTGAGTTCACCTCCAGCCCGCAGCATTTCGGTGAACCGCCAATAGTCGTCGATGGTTCCGACGAGCCCGCCTCCGCCGCAGAACGTATCAACCTTGCCTTGCCGCCATTCCGAAACCTCCGGCGCTTCGTGCAATGCCATGCCGCCAGCCGTAGCCTCATAGAGCGGGGGAAAACGGCTGATCTCAGACTCCGGCACAGAGAAGCCGGTGTCGGCCATGCCGAGGGGCTCGAAGATGCGAGTCGCGAAGTACTTGTCGAGCGTCATTCCGGAAACGACTTCCACGATGCGGCCGATGACATCGGACCCGGTGCTGTATTGCCATTTCGTGCCCGGCTCCCATTCCAATGGCAGCTCGGCGATCCTGCGCACCATCTTGTCGAGCCCACCGTAAGTAAGAGCGAGGCCGAGTTTTTCTTTGGCATAAGCTTCACCGAGCAGTCCGGGGTTCGAGATGTGTGGGTCAGCAGATGGTGGATCGTTATCTCGTTTTGATAGGCACTGTTTGGTCCAGCGACGTTGCACCCGGTATCAGAAGTTGCCTGTTTTTAAATTCCGGCAGGTAAGCTTCGACCGGATCGTCGAGATGCAGGCGCGCCTCCTCGTACAGCATCATCAGCGCGACGGCGGTGACAGGCTTGGTCATCGAGTAGATGCGGGCGATGAGGTCGCGCTGCCAAGGCCGCTTGGCTTCGACGTCGGCATGCCCGGCGCAGTCGAAAAAGGCGAGTTCTCCATGACGCGCAATGAGCACCGCACCGCCCGGCCAGCGCCCGGTGTCGGCATATCGCTGCATCCACCGCTTCAGTCGCGCCAGCCGAGCCTTGTCGAAGCCGAGGTCCGCAGGAACACGAATCGGTTCACTACTAAATTGACTCATCGCCCAAATGCCCTGTCGCAAACGAAGGCCGTTTGGACAATCCTGCGCTCTCCCCGCACTATTGGCAATAGTTGGCTGCTTGACCTCCAGTGAAGCTGCAGACGACGTCTGCTCTCAGGAATTCCAAATGCGGTCCCCTACGGCAGACTTGCGGGCGCATTGCTGCCGTGGTCGAGGTCGCATATCGGCCCAAAGCGCACAAGAGGTTGCTCTGTCGTCCCTGCTGGCAGGGCTCGTCCATTCGAATTCTGGACGTCAAACTACCCACCTAGCCTATGATTCCGCGGAGTTCGTCGTTGCGCCAGGCGCTAGAAAATCTTCTCGGTGGGAAGTCCGAGCGCGAATGAACCCGCGTATTGCGCCTGGGCTCCGGGCTGCATCGGATGATAGCGAGCGCCCTGTATGTCACGGAAACAGCGCTCCAGCCCGTTCTCTCGATAGAATGCCGCGCCGCCTGCGACCTCCATTGCAAGCTCCGTCACCTCGATAGCGTGCCGTGCGACCAAGGAACGGCCGATCATAACCTCGTTGACGGTTTCCGCGGACGGTTCGTTTCGAGCAACTACCTCTAACATCCAGCGATGCGCGATCTGTGCGGCCCTCAGAGACGTTTCCATGCGCCCGACCAACCCGATCACATGATCGCTGTTGGCCTTGCTACGGACCATCTTGACTGCGATGTCGCGGGCGCTCTCGGCGACGCCAAGATAGACCGCATAGATCAGAGGAAACGCGATCATGCCGATGACTTGAAATACTGGATGCCATTGCCCCGCGCTTCTGGAAAATGCGACACTCGCATCCGGCACGAAGAGGTCTTCGATGATGATATCGTTTGACCCGGTTCCTCTCATTCCAAGTGTTCGCCACGTATCCTCTATCGAAACCTCTGGCGATGCCATCGGAACGCCGAAATGAATGACGGAGCGCGCGCCGTCCTGTTCTTCATAAACGGCACCGGTCATCAGGATGTTTCCTGCCGCCGCGCCGGAAGTGAAGCGTTTACGCGCGGTGATCCGGTATCCGCCATCAACTTTCATGGCCTTGCCCGATCCGCCGATCCAGTCTGATCCGCCGCTCGAGAGCAATATGATTTGCTCCGATGCAACACGTCTCAGGAGCGGTTCCACCGCGGCCACCTTTTGATGCCGCCAGCGCCAGGCGGGGATGGCGACTTGATGGGTATGCATGGAAAAGGCAAGCGCAGTGGACCCACATGCACGAGCAATGGATTTGAGCATCTCAGAAAGTTCGGGCACTTCCGCGCCCAGCCCGCCCAATTCGATTGGAACGCCTGCCCGCACGAGTCCAGATTCCTTTAGAAGCGCGTAATTCTCGCCGACGAAGGTGTCGCTCTCGTCGATCGATGCGGCGCGTTGCGCGATGGTGGGCAGGACCGAATTGGTTAGTTCGACAATGGTCCGACCGCCGGCAAGGTTCTGTTTTGGTTCTGTAAGCCCGAGCATATCAATGCCTCCTATCTCGTGAGGATTGAGACTCTGCGCTCGTTTCACAATTGCGGCTAGTACACGAACTGTACTGAACGCCGCCGCCGTATGGCCAGGCGAGCATTTGGCGGACCGGTTGTTTTGCAATATTGTGCCTGATCCAGACCGGTGGAGGTCCTTATGGTAGAGCGTGACGGCTACGGGCAATTCTGCCCAGTATCAATGGCGTCGGAAATCCTCTGCTCGCGGTGGACGACCTTGGTCGTCCGCGAATTCCTTTGCGGATCGACGCGCTTTAATGAGTTGCGTCGCGGTCTACCAAAAATGTCTCCGGCACTCCTATCAAAACGACTGAAAGAACTGGAACAATCGGGCGTCATCACGGTGACAAGGAGTGCGAACGGCATTACCGATTACCAACTCACGGCAGCGGGCGAAGAATTGAGACCTCTGATCATAGGTCTCGGAAATTGGGCTCAACGGTGGATGGAATCGCGACTTTCCTTGAAGAATCTCGACCCTTCTCTGCTCATGTGGGACATGCGGCGGAGCCTCGATACAAGAAGACTTCCGACCCGCCGTTGTACGATACAGTTTCTGTACCCGGAACTTTCGGCCGCGCAAAAGAGCTGGTGGCTTGTGGTCGAAAACGGAAAAGTCGATCTCTGCAACTTCGATCCGGGCTATCATGTAGACCTTATCGTTGAAGGGTCGCTCCGTTCGATGACCGCAATTTGGATGGGCCTCACGACCATACGTCAGGAAACCGATGCAGAAACGCTGAAACTTGAAGGGGACAGGGTCCTCGCGCGCGACATGCAGGAATGGCTCGGTCTTAGTGTATTTGCCAAAACCACCCGGATGAGGGCTTGAACCATCGAAGGCGAGTGGTTCTGACGGATACAGCCCAGCAACGAAGACTCGTCACCCAGCCGGAAAATTGGCACGCACTCCTGCAGAAGCCGATGCCCGCTCTTGGCGCATAGCCGCTCAATCGAACTGCTAAAACCGGAAACGTTTTCCCTAAGAGGCCCGGCCCCGCACTCCCTGACCTCGGTCATTTAGGCCGGTTTGAATCTGAGCCGCCGCGGGCAGTAGCTTTCGGCGTAGACGATCTGGCTCTTGGATGACCGAATTGCGGGCGCAAAGCAGCCACATCCTTCAACAACGAACAAGATGTCCGGCTCGGGCTTGAAAGCCGCCTCCGGTAGCGCTTGCTACCTGATCCCACTCTCCATAGCCGTGCACCACCCTTGACGGATGGCCGTGATCGCTTAGTCTGCTGTCATCATCCTCCGGAGCATTTCCATGACGCAGTCTTTGCTCTTCGGCGCCTTTCTGGCGGCGCTGTTTTATGTGCTGATTCCAGGCCCCGCCTTCCTGCAACTGCTCGGCATCGGCGCCGGGCAGGGTCGCAAGGCGGGCGCTTTCTTCATGATGGGGCATCTGGTCGGGGATCTCATCTGGTCGTCGCTGGCGCTGATCGCGATCGTCGGCGCAAAGACGATCGGAACCTTCGTCTTCGACCTGCTCGGCCTTGCCTGCGGTTTCTATCTCGCCTGGATCGGCTGGAGCGCCGTCAATGCCAAGCCGAAAGCGGAGGGGCAGGCGCTTGTTGTGGTCGAGCGGCCGTTTCGCCGTGGTCTGATCTTCGGCGTCACCAATCCGAAGGGTTATCCGGTGGCGCTTGCCACCTTCACCGCACTCGTTGCAGGCTCGGCCGGCGCGCTCGATTTCGAGGCGTTGCCGGTGCTGCTCGTCGTGTCGTTCGTCGGTTTCGTGACGGCCGACATCATCCTGATCGGCATCATCGGCGCCGGTACGGTGCGGCGCTTCTATCGCGCCCATGAGCGGCTGATCGTGCGCTGCTCCGGCGTGCTTTTCATGGGATTTGCCGCTCAGGCGCTCTGGCACGCAACGCCCGGCCTGCTCGGCTGGCGCAAGGCCTGACCTAGATTTTCGGCATCATGCCCCGATCAGCCATCCAGGAAATTGACGATCGATTTCAGCGTCTGGACCTCGTCGGCATCGCCGATCGACATGGCGACCTGCAGCTGGTTCTTGTAATAATCGAGGAAATTGAAGCTGGTGCCGTCGGTGACGCTGGAGAGATCGACGATGTTGCCGAGCGGATCGATCGCATGCATCGGCAGCGGTTCGGAGATCGCGGCGTAAGTGTTCTGATCGATCAGGCCGCTGTCGAAACTCTGGCGTGCGTAATTGCGTAGTTCTCCAGGGCTGACCGCGGTGAAATCCGGGCCTTCGCCAACATCGTCTTCGATCTGGAACGAGGCCGGGGCGGGAGCTCTGGTCTCGATTTGAATATCAGAGGTCTTCGAACTTTTTGCGTTATTAGGATTGTTTTTAAAAAGCAAACTCTGAGAAGACCGCACAGAAAAAATTTCCATGGCGCATGTCCCCTTACAAGAAGAACATCGGAAAACTAGCGTCTGTGCGTGATTCGCGTCAATCGTTAACGATTGGTTAATTTTCACGTATCAATTGTTGTCCACCGGATTTGGCAGGCGCCCGCCGGATTTGCGAGGCGAGGCAAAAGGTCCTTCCCGGCAACATACCAATTCTACGACGGCTCTCCTATATTGCCGATTCACTTGCATGCCAAAAAGGAATTCTCCGATGTCCTCTTCCCATGATTTCAATCCAGCGCTGGTGACCTGGGACGGTCTTCACGGTCTGCCGCGTTTCGATGCCTTGAACGACGGCGATTTCGCCGCGGCCTTCGAAGCCGCACTTGCCGCGCATGAAAGGGAGATCGACGAGATTGCCGGAAACGGCGATGCGCCGACATTCGACAATACGGTCGTGGCGCTGGAGATTGCCGGAGACGCACTGTCGCGCGTTTCGTCGCTATTCTGGAACAAGGCGGGCGCGCATACCAATGATGTGATCCAGGCGCTGGAGCGGGAGATCTCGCCGAAGATGTCGCGCCACTATTCGAAGATCGGGATGAATGCAGCGCTTTTTGCCCGCATCGACACGCTCTGGGAGAGCCGCGACAGCCTGGGCCTGACGCTCGAACAGACACGGGTGCTGGAACGCCACTGGAAAGGCTTCGTCAAATCGGGCGCCAAGCTTGAGAAGGCCGAGCAGGAAAAACTCGCCACGATCAATGAAAAGCTTGCCGGCCTCGGGACGCAATTCGGCCAGAACGTGCTGGCCGACGAAAAGGCCTGGGCACTGGTGCTTTCCGATGGCGCCGAGCTCGAGGGCCTGCCGGAATTCCTGCGCGACGCGATGGCGGGGGCAGCGCGCGAACGCGGCGAGGAGGGCAAATATGCGGTGACGCTGTCACGCTCGATCATCGAGCCGTTCCTCACATTCTCGGAGCGCCGTGATCTACGCGAGCAGGCTTTCAAGGCGTGGGTGGCGCGCGGTGAAAATGATGGTGAGACGGACAATCGCGCCGTCATCAGGGAAACGCTGGCGCTGCGCCATCAGGTGGCGACGCTGCTGGGCTACGGCAATTTCGCCGAGCTGAAGCTCGACAATACGATGGCGAAGACGGCGGAGGCCGTAAACGGCTTGTTGCGGGCTGTCTGGGCGCGAGCGGTGAAACGCGCCGGCGAGGAGGAGATCGATATCGCGGCAATGATTGCCGAGGAGGGCCGGAACCACGAGGTCATGCCCTGGGACTGGCGCCACTATGCCGAAAAGATCCGGGCGCGGAAGTTCGACTTCTCCGAGACCGAACTCAAGCCTTATCTGCAGCTCGAGAAGATCATCGAAGCCTGCTTCGACGTGGCCGGCCGGCTGTTCGGCATCCGGGCCGTCGAGAAGAAGGGCGTCGCCGCCTATCACCCTGACGTTAGGGTGTTCGAAATCAGGGACCGCGAGGACAAGCTCGTCGCCCTCTTCCTCGGCGATTATTTCGCCCGCAGTTCGAAACGCTCAGGCGCCTGGATGAGCTCGCTGCAATCGCAGCACAGGCTGGAGCTGAAGAACGGTCGCCATGGCGAATTGCCGATCATCTATAATGTCTGCAACTTCGCCAAGCCGGCGGAAGGAAAGCCGGCGCTGCTGTCGCTCGACGATGCCCGCACGCTGTTCCACGAATTCGGCCATGCGCTGCACGGCATGCTTTCGAACGTCACCTATCCCTCGGTTGCGGGCACCAGCGTCTCTCGCGATTTCGTCGAGCTGCCGTCGCAGCTCTATGAGCACTGGCTGACGGTGCCCGATATTCTGAAGCGCTATGCCGTGCATGTCGAAACCGGCGAGCCGATGCCGCAGGCCCTGCTCGACAAGGTGCTTGCCGCCCGGACCTTCAATGCCGGCTTCAATACCGTCGAGTTCACCTCGTCGGCGCTGGTCGACATGGCGTTTCACACGAGAACGACCGTCGAGGACCCGATGGCGGTGCAGGGTGAGGTGCTGGCCGAGATCGGCATGCCGAAGTCGATCGTCATGCGCCATGCGACGCCGCACTTCCAGCACATCTTTTCGGGCGGCTATTCGGCCGGCTATTACTCCTACATGTGGTCTGAGGTGCTCGACGCCGACGCCTTTGCCGCCTTCGAGGAGACGGGAGACGCCTTCAACGGCGAGATGGCGCGCAAGCTCAAGGACAATATCTATTCCGTCGGCGGTTCGGTCGATCCGGAAGACGCCTACAAGGCCTTCCGCGGCAAGCTGCCGAGCCCGGATGCGATGCTTGTCAAAAAGGGACTTTCGACCTTCGAGGAATTGACAGGCAGCGACGCCTAAGACAATTTGATGACACGCTATGATGCGGCGGGGCGACAGCCTTGCCGCAGCTTTTGCGCGTTCCCCCCTTTCGCAAACGCAAAAAAAACTGTATGGACGCCCCAAACTAATAGGCGCGTCCTCTAGAGCGTGCGCCCCAGCCTCAGAGATTTCACATATGTCACTTCGCAATATCGCGATCATCGCGCACGTTGACCATGGCAAAACGACCCTGGTGGATGAGCTTCTCAAGCAGTCCGGCTCGTTCCGCGAAAATCAGCGTGTCGCTGAACGCGTGATGGACTCGAACGATCTGGAAAAAGAACGCGGCATCACCATTCTTGCCAAGGCGACCTCGGTGGAATGGAAGGGTGTCCGCATCAACATCGTCGACACCCCCGGCCACGCCGACTTTGGCGGTGAAGTCGAGCGCATTCTCTCGATGGTGGATGGCGCGATCGTTCTCGTCGACTCCTCTGAAGGCCCGATGCCGCAGACGAAGTTCGTTGTCTCCAAGGCGTTGAAGGTCGGTCTTCGTCCGATTGTCGCGATCAACAAGATCGACCGTCCTGATGGCCGCCACGAAGAAGTCATCAACGAAGTCTTCGACCTCTTTGCGAACCTCGATGCGACCGACGAGCAGCTCGACTTCCCGATTCTCTACGGTTCCGGCCGCGACGGCTGGATGAACGTCAATCCGGAAGGTCCGAAGGATCAGGGGCTTACGCCGCTTCTCGACCTGGTGCTCAAGCATGTTCCGGAGCCGACCGTCCACGAAGGTCCGTTCACGATGATCGGCACGATCCTCGAAGCCAACCCCTTCCTCGGCCGCATCATCACCGGTCGTATCAATTCCGGTTCCATCAAGCCGAACCAGGCCGTGAAGGTTCTCCACGCCGACGGCAAGACGATCGAAACCGGCCGTATTTCCAAGATCCTCGCTTTCCGCGGCATCGAGCGCACGGCAATCGACGAAGCGCATCAGGGCGACATCATCGCGATCGCCGGCCTTTCCAAGGGCACGGTCGCCGACACCTTCTGCGATCCTTCGATCACAATACCGTTGCCGGCGCAGCCGATCGATCCGCCGACCGTCACCATGTCCTTCATCGTCAACGATAGCCCGCTGGCGGGCACCGAAGGCGACAAGGTGACTTCACGCGTCATCCGCGACCGTCTCTTCAAGGAAGCGGAAGGCAACGTCGCCCTGAAGATCGAAGAAGCCGAAGGCAAGGATTCGTTCTACGTGTCCGGCCGCGGCGAACTTCAGCTCGCTGTTCTCATCGAAACCATGCGTCGCGAAGGCTTCGAGCTTGCCGTGTCGCGTCCGCGCGTCGTGATGCACAAGGATGAAAACGGCCAGCTTCTTGAGCCGGTCGAAGAAGTCGTCGTCGACGTCGACGAAGAACATTCCGGTGTCGTCGTGCAGAAGATGTCCGAGCGCAAGGCCGAAATGGTCGAGCTGCGTCCGTCGGGCGGCAACCGCCTTCGCCTGCGTTTCTACGCACCGACCCGTGGCCTGATCGGCTACCAGTCGGAGCTGCTGACGGATACGCGCGGCACGGCGATTATGAACCGCCTGTTCCACGACTATCAGCCCTACAAGGGTGTGATCGGTGGCCGCGTCAACGGCGTGCTGCTCGCCAACGCTCCCGGCGAAGCCGTCGCCTATGCGATGTTCAATTTGGAAGATCGTGGCCCGATGATCATCGAGCCGGGCGAAAAGGTCTATGCCGGCATGATCATCGGCATCCATTCGCGCGACAACGACCTTGAAGTCAACGTCCTGAAGGGCAAGCAGCTCACCAACATCCGCGCCGCCGGCAAGGACGAAGCGGTGAAGCTGACACCGCCGATCCGCATGACGCTTGATCGCGCGCTCTCCTGGATCCAGGATGACGAGCTGATGGAAGTGACACCGAAGAATATTCGTCTGCGCAAGATGTATCTCGACGCAAACGATCGCAAGCGTTTCGAAAAGACGAAGGCGGCTCTCTGAGCGCCATTCAAAGTGCTGCAGCGTCTTGGGTCTCTCGAAAAGAGGCGCGGCGCTGGAGAGAAATCCTTCAAAACCCCGGCCTTCGCGCCGGGGTTTTTTATTGTGCGCCGCGTCGATTCCGTCTTGTGACAATCGTTAAAAAAGCGTTAACTTTTGATCGTCGTCCACATATCAAGTCTGTGGGCAAGCGATCACAATGCCTCTGTGCATATGGTTAGTTGCCTTCGGCGGGACCAGAGTAAACGTTATGAAGACGTTGTCGATCGATGTCCGGCGGGCCGAGCCGCAAGATGCCCGAGCCATATCGGAAACACACAGGCTTGCCTGGCAACACACTTATGCGGGCATCATTCCGCATCGCGCGCTGACGCAGATGATCGAGCGGCGCGGCGAAAGCTGGTGGCGCAAGGCGACGCGCGGACCGGCGACGCTGCTGGTTCTCGATGTTGCCGGGACAGTCGCCGGCTACGCGACGCTCGGCCTCAACCGGGCCCGCGCCCTGCCGCAGGAAGGCGAGATTTACGAGCTCTATCTTCGGCCTGAGTATCAGGGCATCGGTCTTGGCAGGATGCTGTTCGGCGAGGCGCGCCGTCTCTTGAAGTCACTCGGCTGCAACGGGCTGGTCGTCTGGTGCCTCGAGGATAACGAGACCGCCAGCCACTTCTACCGCAATCATGGCGGTGTCGATTTCTGCGAAGGCATGGAAAGTTTCGACCACAGGCAATTGAAGAAGATCGGCTTCATCTGGAGCTGAACGGCCATTCAAAGTGCCACAGTGTCCTTCGCGTCTGAAAAGACGCGCGGAGTCGGCGGTCGCCTATCTCCTATTAGAAACTTTTGATGTGAATGTGGCCCGGTGCAGTCAAGCATTGGTGCTGTGCCATGTTGCGTTGCCACATGAAACTGATTATCTGGCTGCCAGCACATTCAACCTCGCGGGAGCTTCTTATGCGCATCGACGCCATTGCAATCGGTAATAACCCACCTGAGGACGTCAACGTTATCGTCGAGGTTCCGGTCGGCGGTCATCCCATCAAGTATGAGATGGACAAGGAAGCCGGCACGCTGGTGGTCGACCGTTTCCTCTATACGCCGATGACCTATCCGGGCAATTATGGTTTCGTGCCGCACACGCTGTCGGAAGACGGCGACCCGATCGACGTCCTGATCGCCAGCACTCGTCCGCTGGTTCCCGGCTGCGTCATCAATGTGCGCCCGATCGGCGTCCTGAAGATGGAAGACAATTCCGGCAAGGATGAGAAAATCATCGCCGTGCCGTCGCCGAAGCTGACGCTGCGCTATGAGAAGGTGAAGGACTACACCGATCTTCCCGAGATCACGCTGAAGCAGATCGAGCATTTCTTCGAGCACTACAAGGATCTGGAACCCGGCAAGTGGGTGAAGATCTTCGGTTGGGGCGACTCCAAGGAAGCAGGCGAACTCATCCTCGAAGCCGTCGAGCGCGCCAAGAAGAAAGGCTGATCGCTCAGCCTAAAAATATCTCGAGCTTTTTTACCAAATCCTCCGGATCGCCGTCGATCCGGAGGATTTTTTTGCGTGCCGTGTCGCCGGAGATAAGGCTGACGCTGGATTTGGGGATGCGGAGCGACTGGGCGATCAGCAGGATGAGGGCCTTGTTGGCCTTGCCTTTCTCGGGCACGGCAGTGACGCGTGCCTTCAGGAACGCTTCACCCTCGCCGTCGGCCTCGATGCCGTCGAGAGCGTCACGCCCGCCATTCGGCGTCAGCCGGACGGCGAGGCGAAGATGGTCATCGAAAAGGCTCCAGGGACGGCTCAAGCGACCAGCGGGTACAGCGTGGTCCAAAGCAGGGTGCGCAGGAAGAAGATGATCAGCAGCAGGATGATCGGCGAAATGTCGATACCGCCAAGGTTCGGCAGCAAGCGGCGGATCGGCTTCAGCACCGGTTCGGTGACATTATAGAGGAATGTGCCGACCGAATTGACGAACTGATTGCTGGAATTGATAACATTGAAGGCATAGAGCCAGGAAAAAATGGCACTGCCAATCAGGATCCAGGTGTAAATATTCAAAGCCAAATCAATGGTTTGAAACAGCGCAAACATCATCGTCTCCAATTCGTTGTTGACAGACATGTAGACATTGGCGACTAAACGAGCAAGTGCCGTGTGGAAACGCACGGTGAATCATGTTTAACGGGCGGCTTTGCCGCTATTCCGGCGCCCGTCTCCTCGGAAAACCTCCATGTCGTTTTCGCCCACCGGAGACCGTTTTGCCGCGTTCCGGCACTCGTCCTATACGCGGTTCTTCTTCGCGCGCTTCCTGCTTTCCTTCTCGCAGCAGATCGTCAGCGTCGCCGTCGGCTGGCAGATGTACGACCAGACGGGCAGCGCGATCTATCTCGGTTTGATTGGTCTCGTGCAGTTCCTGCCGTCGCTGCTGCTCATCCTCGTCACCGGTTCGGTAGCCGATCGGTACAATCGCCGGGCGATCGCCGCCCTCTGCTCGCTGGTGAGCGCGCTCTGTACGCTGGCACTGCTGGTTATGACTTTAATGGGAAGCTTTACGCCGCTGCCTGTCTTCGCGGTGCTTTTGATCTTCGGCATCGAGCGCGCCTTCATGTCGCCGGCGGTACAGTCGCTGGCGCCCAATCTGGTGCCGGAGGAGGCACTCTCCAATGCGATCGCCTGGAATTCGTCGTCCTGGCAGCTCGCGGCAATCACCGGGCCGGTGCTCGGTGGCCTGCTCTATGGTGTCAGCGCGCCGACTGCCTATACGGTGGCGGTGATCTTTTCGGTGCTCGGTGCGGCCCTTCTCTACATGATCCCGAAACCGGTGCAGAAGACGACCGGCGAGACCAAGAGCTGGGCGATGATCCTCGGCGGCTTCAGTTTCATCCGTGCCGAAAAGGTGGTGCTCGGGGCGATCTCGCTCGATCTGTTCGCCGTGCTGCTCGGCGGGGCCACGGCGCTGATGCCGATTTTTGCGCGCGATATCCTCACCCTCGGTCCCTGGGGCCTCGGACTGCTGCGCGCCGCACCCGGACTTGGCGCCATCGTCATGGCGATCTTCCTTGCCGCCTATCCGCTCAGACATCGCGCCGGCATCTACATGTTTATCGGCGTCGCCCTGTTCGGCGTCGGAACGATCATCTTCGGCGTCTCGACCAACACCGAGGTCTCGATCGCGGCGCTGGCGCTGATGGGGGCGGCCGACATGGTGTCGGTCTATGTGCGCGAGAG
This sequence comes from Rhizobium sp. CRRU65, assembly GCF_048551595.1. Classification (NCBI taxonomy): domain Bacteria; kingdom Pseudomonadati; phylum Pseudomonadota; class Alphaproteobacteria; order Hyphomicrobiales; family Rhizobiaceae; genus Rhizobium; species Rhizobium sp. CRRU65. The sequence goes on from NZ_JBLYZH010000003.1 coordinate 331,551, forward strand.
CCTGATTGCGCTCTGGACGCCGGATCAGCTGCGCGGCCGCGTCAATGCGGTCAACATGGTCTTCGTCGGCGCTTCGAACGAGCTTGGGGAATTCAGGGCGGGCACAATGGCGGCGCTCTTCGGCGCGGTGCCGGCGGTTGTCATCGGCGGGATCGGGACGCTTGTCGTGGCGGCGATCTGGGCGTCGAGTTTCCCCAAACTGCGTGGGATCGATACGCTCGACGCGCCCACATCGTCGGAATCGATTTAAGGAAGGTTACGCACGAAGAGCGATAGAAGACGTCGCCTTCGCCGTCTTTCCCTCGAAGACTATGTCGAGGAATTCGGTCAGCCAGGCTTTCAGCGGCGCGTCGAACAGCATGCGGCCTTCGAGATGTTCGCGGCCCTGCTGGGCGTTCGGCAGGATGAAGCGATGGGCGCCATGCACGACCCAGCGATGCATCATCACCCGGGTCAATTCGGCATGGAACTGCAGGCCCCAGGCGTTGCCGTCGTAGCGGAAGGCCTGGTTCGGATAGGCATCGCCTTCGGCCAAGAGGTCGGCGCCACGCGGCAGCTCGAAGCCCTCGCGGTGGAAATGATAGACCACCTTCGGCCAGTGCATCAGCAGGCGACCCTTCTCGGTCGGGTGCAGCGGATACCAGCCGATCTCCGTCGAGCCGTCGGCATTCGACTGCACCTTGCCGCCGAGATGATGCACCAGCATCTGCGCGCCGAGGCAGATACCGAGATAGGGACGTTTTTCCCGCAGCGGAACGTCGATCCAGTCGATTTCCTTCTTGATGAAGTCATCGGGATCGTTGGCGCTCATCGGCCCTCCGAAGACGACGGCGCCGGCATGGTCTTCAAGTGTTGTCGGAAGCGGCTGGCCGAGAACCGGGCGACGGATATCGAGGCGGTAGCCCTTTTCGACGAGCAATTGGCCGACACGGCCAGGGCTCGACCGCTCCTGATGCAGGACGATGAGGATCGGGCGCCCGTCGCGGTTCAGGTTTTGCTCAGTCGGTATCATCTTGCGCAACCTGGACATCTGTCACCCTGGCGGCGGCCTCCTGCCGCTTCTGAATGCGCTCGCGCGAGGAGACGCCGAGCAGATCGGCGATACGCCAGATCACATGGTCTTCCATCTCGCTGCGCTCGCCATCGGCATAGACGATGTCCCAGAGGACGCCGATCAGCTCGAGGCGTTGCTCGGTATTGAGATGGCGTTTCAGGTCGGCGGTGAAGCGATAATAGTCGACGGCGGAGCTTTCGGCCTCAAGGCCGGCGGCTATCAGAGCATCGAGCTGCTTGCCGTCGAGTGCATACTGCTCCTTCAGAAGCTTGCGCAGCCGCTTCTTTTCGCTGGCTTTGATCTGACCGTCGGCCTCCATGACCTGCATGCAGAGCGCTGCCACTGCGATGCGGGGATCATCAGGGGCAAAACCTTTCTTCGGGTGGTCGGCGGTGAGATTCTGGAAGAATGCCTGAAAGCGTTCGAACATGCGGTTTTCGTTCCATTTCAAAAAAGGCGGAGCCGTGTCTTGGGTTCCGGTTCCACCCTGGGATCGCGAACGCCGGGATCATCCGGCAGTCCGCCAAAGAAAGGTTTTGCCTCGCTCGGTGCGGGCGCCTTATCGCTTACGGCCGGTTCGACGGGTTTCGGTTTTGCCGATGTCGGTGCTGGTGCTGGTGCCGGTGCTGGTGTGGGGCGCACAGCCTCGGCAATCGTCGCGGCGCGTTCCAGCTCAATGATGCGATGGTCGTTAACCGGGCTTTCCGGCCTGACGTCACGCAGCGGCGGCAACGTCTTCAAAGCCGTTTCGATCGAGGCCGGCGCCGAACCGTCTTCGAGCGCACCCTCGATCTGACCGAAGGGCGCCTTCCACTCGAAGGCATCGAGACGGCCGGTCACCGGCGATACCGGCAGCCACTTGTCGGACACGAAGCCGTCTGCAACCCAGGCCGGATCGCGCGGCGCCTTGAGCGCCTGGGCCAGCCAATGGCGCACGCGACCCTGGTCTCCGGTTTCGGCTTCTTCGATGTCGGCCAGCAGCAGGTAGGCGGCTTCACGCGGCTGCATGCGGGCCGCCGCTTCCGCCTTGGCGCGCGCCTTGGCGAATTCCTGCGCGTCGAGGGCTGCCTGGGCGACGACGAGAAGAGATTCGACGTTGTTCGGGCGCTGCCCTTCCAGCCGCTCAGCGCGCTTCAGCCGGTCGAGCGTGGAATCTCCGCTGCGGGCCCTGACATAGGCTTGTCCGATCTCAGGATGAGGTGCGGATTTCCATGCCTGTTCGAGGATCGAGGCGGCCTTGCGCACGCCGCCTTCGCGAAACAGCGCTTTTGCGGCAATGAGGGCCGCCGGAATGAAATCGGCGGCAAGCTTCAGCGCCTGCAGCGCATCGTCGCGGGCACCCGTCGGGTTGCTTTCCAGCTTCTCGCCGGCGCGCGCCGTTAGAAGGACGGCGTGCAGGCGGTTGGCTTCGGCCTTTTCGACGACGCGGGCAGCCTTTTGCTGTTCGAGCAGGCGGATCGCATCGTCCCAGCGGCCGGCTTGGCTGCGATATTCGAGCGTCGCCTGTGCGGCCCAGGGAAGATATGGCGCGTTGTCGGCCGCCTTTTCGGCATATTGGCGGGCGGCCTCGTTGGCCCCGAGACGGCGGGCTTCCAGATAGAGGCCGCGCAGACCGAGTTCGCGCGTCTCGGGATCGTTGGCCATGGCCTCGAACTTGGCGCGCGCCTCGTCATGGCGACCTTCGATCAGGGCGGCCTGGGCCTCGAGCAGGTTGATCAGCGGTTCCTGATCGGCGCGGATCAGGCCGCGCGAGCGGGCCGCCATCTTGCGGGCGAGCAGCGCATTGCCGGCGCCGGCAGCAATCAGGCCGGTCGACAGCGCCTGATAACCGCGGTCCCGCTTGCGGGCGCGGAAATAACGCGTCACCGAATGCGGCGAGGTCCAGACGAGACGGACGAACCACCAGGCGATCATGACGGCGGCGACGAGGGCGATGATCGCGCTGGCGGCGACGATCAGCTTCGTCTGGTAGATCTGGCCTTCCCAGATCAGCGAGAGGTCGCCGGGACGATCGGCGAGCCAGGAGAAGCCATAGGCAAGAAGCAGCACGAAGAGGGCGAAGACGACAAGGCGGATCAGCATGGTCTCATCCCTCCTTGCCGGTGCCGGAGACCGCTTTCGACAGCGCCCCGCCGACCAGTTCCTCGACGCGGATGCGCGCTTCGAGCGTTTGCTTGAAGGCGGCGGAGGCTTGCTTGCCGAGAGCCGGCAGGTTGTTCCATTCGGCGGATGCGCCGGGCAGGTCGCCGCTCTTCACCTTCTCCTCCATGCGGGCGGCAATGGCTTCGACGCTTTCGCCCTCGATATTGCCGACGGGACGGACACTCACCAGCGACTTGGCGCTCGACATCAGCCGGTCCGACCAGCTTTGATTCGGGTCCGGCTGGTTGACGGCTTCGACGATCGCGGTGGCGACATCGGGAACCTCGCCCACCAGCTCGGTGCGTGAGGGAATGCCGGTTTCGGCAAAGGCTCTAAGGTCAGCGACGGCTGGATCGTCGGGTGCGACACCGGCGAAAGTGTCGAGTTCGGCCAGGAACGGGCCACCGCGATCGATCGCCGCCTTCAGGGCGGCAGCGGCGATCGCCCGGGCAACGGCGACGTCCTCGCGCGGCTCGTTCAGCTTCTTTTCGGCCTCTTCGAGGCGCTTGGCGATATCGGCGCCGTTCGTCGTCTGCTGCTCGGATGACTGGGTAAGCGTAGAGCGCAGTTGGTCGACCTGACCGGTCAGCTCCGCAATCTTCTGGTTGAGTGCCTCGACATTTGCCGAATCGGCCGGTGCGCCGGCTGCGGGGGCCTTTGCAGCCGTTTCCAACGCAGCGACGCGTTTCGCAAGCTCGCCGTCATCTGTGCTCGCCGGATTGGCGGCAAGGTTGGCGACGGACTGCTTCAGGCCGTCGATCTCACCGGCAAGATCGGCCGTCTCCGGCGAGGTCGTCTGCGGTGCGGAGGAGCCTGGGAGGTAACCGGCATACTGGATGGCGCCGGCGCCAAGCAGCGCCACGAGGCCGCCGAAAATGCCGGCGGCAATGAGACCGGAGGTGCCGGCGCTCTTCGGCGCGGGCCGTTCGGGAGGAGGGGTGAAGGAAGGTTCTGGAGCTGCCGGTTCCTCCTCGGGGGCGTCAATCACAGGCTTCTCTTCATCTTCGGCATGCGACGCAGTCTCGGTTTCGGGCGGCGGGCCGACATCGGCGGCAGCGGTGCTGTCGGCGTCGGCAGTTTCATTGTTCACCGGTTTTTCGGTATCGGCCGCAGCGGCGAATTCCTGTGCATCGAGGTCGATCGTGACCGGTTCGTCGGCGCTCTTCGAATGGCGTGGCGGGTTTCCCGATACCATGAGGTCCTCTTTATCCTGCATTGCAACGAAACTAGACAGTGATGCCAGTTAAGGGAAGAGGTTAGATCAAATTTGGGCGGTTAGAGCCTTCAAAGCAGCGACAGAAGACTTTTCTCATCCGCCATCGGTGATATCTCGACGCTTTTTTTCAAAGCTACCGGAATGGCCTTCGCAACGGCCTCGCTAAGGCAGAGAATGCGGATTCCGCTGTGTTCCGGCACGGCTGATCGCAGTTCCGGCACGCGAAAGAAATCCTCGGCCGTCTGCCGGGAATAGAAGAGAATGGCCTCAGGACGAGACCCTGAGAAAATCGCTTCGATCTCCGCCGGGCCGGGAACGATCGGCTGCATGCGATAGCATTCGGCGATAGAAAAGCGGATGCCGAGTTCGCGCAATCCTGCTTCGAAAGTTTCGGCGCGGGGCCAGCCGGCAAGATAAAGCAACCCGTCCGCTCCCTGCGTCGCGACGAGATCGGCGAGATCGCGGCCATTGCCTTGGGATGAGGTGACCGATCGGAAGCCGAGGCTGCGCGCTTCTTCCGCCGTCGTTTCGCCGACCGCAAAAAGCGGACGGGCGAGATGCGGGTGAAGTTGCTCGCCGAGCGCGGAGAGGACCCTGATGGCTTCGGCACTGGTCACCGCGATTGCGCTGCCGGTGGCTGCAAGTGCGCCTGCGGCTGCGGCGCTGTCGTGCAGCGGCTGACGCAGCGGCAGCAGCAAGGGCTCATGGCCCAAATCGCGCAAACGTTGTGCTGTTCGCTCGGCCGAATGCGCGGGGCGGGTGACGAGCACACGCATGGCCGCTTCAGTGCCAGTCGTCGAAAAAGGCGCTGCCGGCCCTGGCGCGCACGTCCTGGCCGGCGCGGGTGCCGAGCGCTGCCGCATCGCGGCGGTGGCCGTCAGTCGTCACCGCATGCTGGCTGCGGCCGTCGGGGGTGATGATGAGGCCGGAGAACCGGATCAGGTCGCCTTCGCAGACGGCATAACCGCCGATCGGCGTGCGGCAGGAGCCGTCGAGTGCGGCGAGGAAGGCGCGTTCGCAGGAGACGGTGTCGAAAGTCGGGCCATCGTTAACCGGCGCCAGCAAATCGTCGACCCTGGCATCGCCGATGCGGCTTTCGATGCAGATCGCCCCCTGCGCCGGGGCCGGCGGGAAGGTGTCGGGATCGAGGATATCGGTCAGCACGTCGACCTTGCCGAGCCGTTTCAGGCCGGCAAGCGCCAGCAGGGTCGCATCCACCTCGCCCTGTTCGAGCTTGCGCAGGCGGGTTTCGACCAGGCCGCGGAAGGTGATGACATTGATATCCGGCCGCATGCGGCGGATCAGCGCCTGGCGGCGGAGCGAGGAGGAACCGACGGTGGCGCCATGCGGCAGGTCGATTAGTTTGCGCGCGGTGCGGCCGATGACGGCGTCGCGGATATCCTCGCGCGGCAGATAGGCAGAGAGATAAAGCCCCTCGGGCAGCTTCGTCGCCATATCCTTGGCGGAATGCACGGCGAAATCGAGCTCGCCGGCGGCAAGCTTCTGTTCGAGCTCTTCGGTGAACAGCCCCTTGCCGCCGATCTCGGCCAGCGACCGGTCGGTGATGCGGTCGCCCTTGGTCGTCAGCACGACGATCTCGAACATGTCCTCGGGCAGATGATGCGCCGCCATCAGCCTGTCGCGGGCCTCATGCGCCTGGGCAAGCGCCAGCGGGCTGCCTCGCGTGCCGATCCGGAAAGGTTTTGTTTGCATCCGTTCTATTCCGTTGTTACCGGAGTTCTCGTAAACGGGTTTCCATCCCATCGCAATCAACGAACAGGCTTCATGGTTCCCTTTCTGCGCATCCTTGGCATCGAAACGAGCTGCGACGAGACCGCCGCGGCGGTCGTCGAGCGCGATGCTGAGGGGCATTCCAACGTGCTGTCGGACGTGGTGCTTTCCCAACTCGACGAACATAGCGCCTATGGCGGCGTGGTGCCCGAGATCGCCGCACGCGCCCATGTCGAAGCGCTGGACGAGCTGATCGAGGAGGCGCTGAACCGCGCCAATGTGTCGCTCGATGATGTCGACGCCATAGCCGCCACGTCGGGGCCGGGGCTGATCGGCGGGCTGCTGGTGGGGTTGATGACCGGCAAGGCGATCGCCAGAGCTGCCGGCAAGCCGCTCTATGCGATCAACCATCTCGAAGGCCATGCGCTGACGGCGCGGCTGACGGACGGGCTTTCCTTTCCCTATCTGATGCTGCTCGTCTCCGGCGGCCATACCCAGCTCATCCTGGTGCGCGGTGTCGGGCAATACGAACGCTGGGGCACGACGATCGACGATGCGCTGGGCGAAGCCTTCGACAAGACGGCAAAGCTGCTCGGCCTGCCCTATCCCGGCGGCCCGGCGGTGGAGCGGATGGCGCGGGACGGCAATCCCGATCGCTTCGATTTTCCGCGGCCGCTGGTCGGCGAGGCAAGGCTCGACTTCTCCTTCTCCGGCCTGAAGACGGCAGTGCGGCAGGCGGCGCAGGATATCGCGCCGCTCAGCGATCAGGACGTGGCGGATATCTGCGCCTCGTTCCAGAAGGCGGTTTCGCGGACGCTGAAGGACCGTATCGGCCGTGGCCTGCAGCGGTTCAAGACGGAAATTCCCGCGACATTCCCTGCTACTGGCCCAGCGACTGGCGAAAAGCCGGCGCTCGTCGTTGCCGGCGGCGTCGCCGCCAATCTCGAACTGCGCGGCACACTGCAGGCACTGTGCGACAAGAACGGCTTCCGCTTCGTCGCGCCACCGCTGCACCTCTGCACCGACAACGCCGTGATGATCGCCTGGGCAGGACTGGAACGGATGGCGACCGGTGCCGCACCGGATACGCTCAACGTGCAGCCGCGTTCGCGATGGCCGCTCGATTCCAATGCGGAAACGCTGATCGGCTTTGGAAAACGAGGGGCCAAGGCATGAGTGAAAACATCGCCGTCGTCGGATCGGGGGCTTTCGGCACGGCGCTTGCCGCCGTCATCGCGCTTGCCGGCCGCAGCGCCGTGACACTCGTCGGGCGTAATCCGGCGCTGATTGCCGATCTGAAGAGCGAACGGCTGCATGATGCGGTGCTGCCCGGCATTCTCCTGCCCGACACGCTGGAATTTTCCGCCGAGGCGGATGCGATCGCCAGTGCCTCCATCGTGCTTTTTGCGATGCCGTCGCAGGCGCAGGCCGATGCGGCGCGGCAATACGGACCTTATCTTTCCAAAGATGCTGTCGTCGTTACCTGTGCCAAGGGTATCGAACGGGCGACCGGCAATCTTCTGACCGACATGCTGGAACGGGAACTGCCGGACCATTCCGTCGCCGTGCTCTCCGGCCCGGGTTTTGCCGCCGATATCGCCAAGGGCTTGCCAACGGCAATGGCGATTGCGGCAGCTGACATGGAGATCGCGGAGCGGCTCGCTCAGGCCATATCAGGCCGGACCTTCCGGCTCTATGCCTCCAACGACCGGATCGGCGTGCAGCTTGGCGGTGCGCTGAAGAATGTGCTGGCGATCGCCTGCGGCATCGTTGAAGGCCGTGGCATCGGCGATTCGGCGCGTGCGGCGCTGATTGCGCGCGGGCTTGCGGAGATGTCGCGTTTTGTCGTCGCCAAGGGCGGGCAGGCGGATACGGTGCGCGGGCTGTCCGGTCTCGGCGATCTGGTGCTGACGGCAACGAGCCATCAATCGCGCAATCTGCGCTTCGGCATCGCGCTCGGGCGCGGCGAAAAGACCGATCCCCTGCAGGGTGCGCTGGTGGAAGGCGCGTTTGCCGCCTCCGTCGCCTCGCGGCTTGCGGCGGAGTTGAAGGTCAGCATGCCGATCACCGATGCCATTTCCGCCATCATCGACGGCAAGCTCGATATATCAGAGGCGATAGAGCAGCTGATGACGCGTCCGATCACCACCGAATAGGAGACAGACATGCTTTTCGCCCTTCTCTGCAAGGACAAACCGGGACATCTGAACGTGCGCATGGATACGCGTCCGACGCATATCGAGCATCTGAACAAGCTGAATGCTGAGGGAACGCTGAAGATCGCCGGCCCATTTCTCGATGACGACGGCAAGCCCTGCGGCAGCCTGATCATCGTCGAAGCGGAATCGAAAGAGGCGGCGCGTGCGCTTGCCGATGCCGATCCCTATGCCAAGGCCGGGCTATTCGAAAGCGTCGAGGTCAAGGCCTACAACTGGGTCTTCAACAAACCGGAGGCGTGAGCATGGCGCACTGGCTCTATAAATCCGAACCTGCCTCCTGGTCCTGGGAGCAGCAGAAGGCTGCCGGCGAAAAGGGCACGGAATGGACCGGCGTCCGCAACTATCTGGCGCGCAACAACATGCGGGCGATGCAGATCGGCGACAAAGGGTTCTTCTATCATTCCAATGACGGGCTGGAGATCGTCGGCATCGTCGAAGTCTGCGTCCTGTCGCATCCCGATTCTTCCGCCAAGGGCGATCCGAAGTGGGATTGCGTCGATATCCGCGCCGTCATGGACGTGCCGAAGCCGGTGACGCTGAAGGATGTCAAGGCGAGCGAGAAGCTCGCCAAGATGGCGCTCGTCACCTCGATGCGGCTTTCGGTGCAGCCGGTGACCGAGGAAGAATATCTCGAAGTCTGCCGGATGGGTGGATTGGACAATCCGCCGCGTTGAAGACTGATCCAGAAGCCTTCATCCGCGCCAATACCAGCCTGATGCCGCCGCCGCATGTGCCGGAGATTTCGCTCTATCTGGCGAGCGAGGCGCATGAGCTCTGGCTGAAGACGGAGGAGGAACTGGAGGCAATCGGCCTGCCGCCGCCCTTCTGGGCTTTTGCCTGGGCGGGCGGCCAGGGACTGGCACGCTACGTTCTCGATCATCCGGAAACGGTGCGCGGCAAGCGCGTGCTTGATTTCGCCAGCGGTTCCGGCCTTGTCGGCATTGCGGCGATGATCGCCGGTGCCCGGGAAGTCACGGCCTGTGATATCGATCCCTGGGCGGAAGCCGCAGTCCGGCTGAATGCCGAGGCCAATCGCGTTTCACTCGGATTTACCGGCGCCGATCTGATCGGGCAGGCCGTCGATGCGGATGTCGTGCTTGCCGGTGATGTCTTCTACGACCGCGCTTTCGCCGATGCGCTCGTCCCCTGGTTCGCGAAGCTGGCAGCCGACGGCAAGTGGGTGCTGGTCGGAGACCCCGGACGCAGTTACCTGCCGAGAGATCGGCTGGAATTCTGCGCGGTTTATGAAGTGCCGGTAACGCGGGCGCTGGAGGACAGCGAAATCAAGAAGACGACGGTATGGCGGTTCGCTTCCTAGATCAAAAATGAGAGCCTGATGTCACCAGGCCATTCAGGGGGAACTAAAGCGGCCGTCGCTTCGCCGCCCGCTGCTCAAGCGTCTGCTCAAGCCGACCCTCGATATCCAAAATGTTCCCGACGAACTTAACCTGACATCACCGCGCTGGCTTATGACGGGATAGCGTGCATATTCACACGGGCTATCCGCAGAGCGTTGATCAACGGGGGAACTTATGACGATCTACGACGAGCTTCGCAAAGCGCCGTTCAACCTCGACGACGCTGCGATATCCTGGATCCGCGATGTCTATGCCTCGCTCGATCTCGATGACAAGATCGGCCAACTCTTCACCTTGATCATGATCGGGACGGATGAGGAGGATTTCAAACGCATTGCTTCACTAAGGCCGGGCGGCGTAACCCGCTTCTTCACGGCTGACCTCCAGTTCGAGCGGCGGGTCATCTCTGACCTCGTGGCCAAGAGCAAAGTCCCGCCCATCATCAGCGCAGACCTCGAAGGCAGCCGTCATTCCTTCGCTTTCGGCACTCCGGTGCTGGGCCAACTTGGCCTTGCCGCCGTCGACGACGTTCAGGCGACCGAGAAAAGTTCAGAAATCTTGGCACGCGAGGGCCGCGCGATGGGGGTGCGCTGGTCCTTCACACCAGTCATCGACATAAATACCGCGTTCCGATCACCGATCGTCGGTACGCGGTCATACGGCTCCGATGTCAACAAGATCGAGCGGCACGCGGTTGCCCATGTTCACGGTCTCCAACGAAATGGCGTTGCCGCCACCGCAAAGCACTGGCCGGGCGAGGGATATGACGACCGCGATCAGCACCTCGTTACGACGACCAATCCGCTTTCCATGGACGAGTGGAAGGAAACCTTCGGTCGGCTCTATGGAACGCTGATCACCGAAGGCGTGTTGGCAATCATGAGCGGGCACATTTCCCTTCCGGCCTATATTCGGTCGAAGATGCCAGATGCCGGGCTTGAGGCTTTCCGACCGGCCTCGGTTTCCCGGTTGCTGAACGTTGATCTTCTCCGAAATGAACTCGGCTTCAATGGCATCATCGTCTCTGACGCGACACCCATGGGAGGGTTGTCCGCCTGGGGCCACCACCTCGATACGCTGCCTGATATCATCGCGAATGGCTGCGACATGATCCTCTTCAGCGATGAACCTGAGCAGGATATGGCGGCGGTCAAGGGTGCCATCGAAGATGGGCGTATTACTCCGGAACGACTTGAGGAAGCGGTTCTTCGCGTGCTGGCGCTCAAGGCCCATCTCAAACTTTTTCAACCGTCAGACGTCCTCCCCGATGCGGCGGAAGCGCGCCACCTGCTTGCGCATCCAGACAATGTCGCAGCATCAAGGGAATACATCGGCCGCTCGCCTACGCTTGTGAAGGACGTCAATGGTATCTTTCCGCTCGATCCGGCGAAAACAAAGCGCGTGCTGCTGGTCGACGGCGGCATCATTCATCCGCTCATGCCGCAGCCACTGGAATTCTTGCTACCCGCGCTGTTGCGGAGGGAAGGTTTCGAAGTCACGATCGACCGACCGGACATCGTGCCGACCCCCGACGACTTCGACCTCGTCCTCTACGCGCTAGGCGACGAGTCGCTACTCGTGCGAGGTCGGATATTCGTCGACTGGCATAGGATGGGTGGTGGAGGCCTCTTCAAGGCCATGTACCGACCCTGGACGAATATTCCCTCCGTAATGATCTCCTTTGGGCATCCCTATCACCTTTACGATGCGCCGCGCGTACCGGCCTATATCAATGCGTACTCCACCATGGACAGCGTCCAGGAAGCCGTCGTTGATTGTATGCTCGGTCGCAAGCCCTTCCTCGGTACCAACCCGGTAGACCCTTTCTGTGGCCTTGAAGATGCGCGCTATTGAAGTCGTCGGGAGCAGAGGCTGCCGGCCTATTGGAACGGGGCAACAGGCGCGTTCCGATCATTCGCGATCGCCCCGACCAGAAGATGTCAGCCGGCGATCAAAGGCGGCTTCATACACCATCGTGGCGGCAAGATCAGCCAACGCCGTTCCGACTGCCTTGTAGCGAGTGATCTCATCGTTGGACGTCCGCGCGCGTCGGCGTGTTCGCATCATGGCCAGCGCTTTACTCACTTGAGGAAAGGGAGAATGATATCTGCAGTCCGGCGGTCTTTTGGTGAAGCTCGCTTAGTCGGAACGATCAGATCGCCGCACGTCCCACAGCGAGTTCCAAGGTTCAAAATGCAGCACTTCGACACAGATGCGCTCGCGACCTTCGTGGCAGTGGCCGACGCCGGTGGCTTTACTGCAGCAGGGACGAGGATCGGCAAGTCGCAAGCGGCCGTCAGTCTCATCATCGCCCGTTTTGAAGAACAGATCGGGCGGAAGCTGTTTGACCGGACAAGACGCGGCGTGCACCTGACTGAAACAGGCGAGATCCTGATTGGCTATGCCCGCCGTATCATTGCGATCGAGGACGAGGCGCTGGCAGCGCTCGATCCAGGTGCCATGCGCGGCTATGTCCGTCTTGGAATGCCGGACGACTACATCGAGCTGTTTGGCAAGCCTTTGATCGAAGAGTTTTCGCGCGCCAATCCCCGTATCCAAGTCGAGATCCAGTGCGACTTCTCCCGCTCCCTCGAGGCGATGGTCGAACACGGCACTATCAATCTCGCTATCATCACTCGTGCACCGGATTCAATCGTCGGCGAGTTGCTGCGTCGCGAGCCGCTGGTCTGGTGCGGACCTCCAGATGGGCAGATTGAGCGGCAGCGGCCTCTCCCTCTTGCCTTGTTTCCAGAGAAAGATTGTCGGGCACGGCCCCATATCGTCCACGCTCTCACCCAGGCCGGCATCGGATGGCGAGCAGCATGGACATCCTCACATCTGCCGTCGATTCAGGCGGCGCTGGATGCGGGTGCCGCGGTTACAGCTTTGCCGGCCTCGGTTGTCGCGTCGCGACACCGCCGTCTGACCGCGGAAGACGACGGCCTGCCGTTGCTGAAACCGCTTGAGATCGCCCTTCTCGTTCCACATGGCGCGCGCGCCGCTGTTCGCACGGTCGCCAGCTTCGTCCGCTCGCATTTTCAGCAGCTTTGACACTATCTACTGTCGCCGTGATCAGGGTCGCGATCCGGTAAACGGCCAGTTGCAAGGCATATGGTTTTCAGGATCCCAAAACAGCAAATTGGCTAAGCCGCCATGTCTCTTGCGGCGTCTTCAAAAATAGCGATCATGTCGTCGATAACGCCATCGGTGTGGGCATCGGAAAGATAGAGACGACCGAAGGCAAACGGCATGATCAACAGCCCGCGGCGGCGCAGCGCCTCATGAAGTTTGAGGGTCATGACGGCATTTGCCCTGTCCAGCGTCTCTGCGTAGTTCGAGGGCGGGCTATCGGCAAACCAGATTGTGAACACAGACCCCTCCCCAGAGGTTGTAACCGCCCTGCCATGACTAGCAAAAGCTGAATTTATGCCATGCCTTAACCGCTCGCCGCGCGCCAGCAAGGCAGCGTAATCGAGGTCTCTCAGAAGCTGAAACGTTGCGGTGACGGCGGCTGTGGCCACAGGATTGCCGCTGTAAGTCCCGGCGCGGTTGACTGTACCCTCTTCTGCAAGCGCCATGAGGTCGGGTCGACCGACGACAGCGGCCACGGCGACGCCACTGCCGATGGCTTTGCCGACGGTGGCCAGATCTGCTTCCACCTCCATGCTATGCCCCGTCAGCCCGAAACGCGTGCGAAATCCCATCAGCACTTCGTCGAGAATGACAAGCGCGCCATGGCGCCGCGCCGTCGCTTCCACATGCGCAAGATACCCGGGCGCTGCCGGGATGCATCCCGCATTGGCCAGCATCGGTTCCAGGATGACGGCAGCGATGCCACTGTTTTCCGCGAACAGTTGATCGACGTCATCGAAGTCGTTGAAGCGCAGCAGCGTGGTTCGCTCGTGCACCGGCCTTGCATTTGTGAGCATTGCCGCATCGGCGGATCCCGCCTGGCCCAGCGTGACGTCGTCATACCAGCCATCATAGCCGGCAGCCATTTTTGCGATATAGGAGCGGCCGGTGGCAGCGCGAGCGAGCCGGCAAGCGAGATGAACAGCCTCACTACCGGTATTGGTGAAGATCGCCCGCGAGAGGTGTCGTGTCGCAGCGGTCAGCACGCTGGCAGCTTCCTCCTCTCCAGCATGGGCAAAGGCCGGCATCGGCCCGTTGCGCAGGGCGGCAGTGACGGCCTCGACAACCAGCGGATTCGCATGGCCGATCACCGTCGCCCCAAATCCGAGCGCCGTATCGATATACTGGCGCTGTCTGTCGTCCCAGATATAGGCGCCTTGGGACCGTCGGGCGACAAAGGGTTTGCCGTCCATCGGTGGCAAGGCCCGCCCGGCGCTGGAGATTCCCCCAACCAGATGTGTCGACATAATGTTTGTCCATTCGTAACGGCCGGTACCTGGCCTAGAACCCGAAGTAGCGCGGCAGCCATTCCGTCGTCTCCGGAATGAAGGCGACGAGCAGGAGGCAGATGTTGCTGGTAATGAAGAACGGGATAAGCCTGCGCGTAACCGCGTTCACGCCGACCTTGGCGACGTTGCAGACGACGAAGATGTTGGTGCCCACCGGTGGCGTGAACAATCCGATACCCAGTGCCATGGTGAAGATCAGACCAAGTTGATAGGGCTGAAGCCCGGCTTCGATGCCGATCGGATGTAATATCGGTGCGAGGATGATCAATGAAGGTCCAAGGTCCGCCCAGGTGCCGACGAAGGTCAGAAGCGCCAGAATCAGTAGGATGGTGATTGTCGGACCGGCTCCCCAAGCATGAAGGAGCCCGGCGGTCCATTGCGGTATCTGTTCGACGGTCAATATCCAGGAGAATGGAACCGAGACAGCCATGATGATCATAATTGCGCCGGTCATGCGCACCGTCTCCACCCCGATCTTCCAAAGGCCAGCCAAGGTAATTTCGCGGTAGAGGACGCCTCCGACCAGAAGAGCCCAGACCACTGCCACGAAAGCAGCCTCCGTCGTTGTCGCAAGCCCGCTCAGCATGGAACTGAGAACCGCAATTGGCATCATTAACGCAGGCAGTGCCCGCAAAAGGTGCTTGCTGAAGCTTGTTACGGTCGGACGGGTCTCCGACTTTGGAAAGTTCTCCTTCACCCCGACCCACCAGGCCGTGAGCATGAATGTGACCGCCAACATAAGACCCGGAATGATGCCTGCTGCAAATAGCCCACCAATCGATGTATCCGTTATGACCCCGTACATGATCATCACAACGCTCGGCGGCAGGATGATGCCGAGCGTGCCGGCCGCGGCCGTAACTGCTGCAGCGAAGTCTCTTGGATAGCCCCGTTCGGCCATCGCCGGGATCATGATGGCGCCGACAGCACCCGTGTCGGCCGTGGCCGATCCGGTGATACCACCATAAATCATGCAGGTCGCGACATTGACGACACCCAATCCTCCTCGCACCCATCCGACCATGTCATTGGCAAGGTCGATGATCCGGCGTGTCAGGCCACCCTCATTCATGATGCCGCCGGCGACGAGAAACAGCGGGATGGACGCCAATGAAATGGAATCGGCTCCCATATAGACCTGTTGCGCAAACCAGGAGGGTGGGAGCGGAACCAGGCCGAAATAAATGACGACAAGGGTGGAAAACGCGATCGACCATGCGACTGGCACACCAGTGTAGAGCGTGATGGCAAAGACGCCGAAGAGAACCAGAAGTGTCATTGCCTACGCTCCCGGAATGCCGAAACAATACGAGCAATGGCGATGACGGCGAGAGTGGCGCCCATGAAGACGATGATGCTCTGAACGGTCCAACTCGGCGCGCGCATAACGGGGGTCGGAACAAATCCCGTGCGCGCAAGCATGGCCTTGCCGCTCCTCAGAAAGGCGGCGGCAACGGTGAGCAGGATGAGATTGTGATAGATGCGAAACCAGCGGTTCCGGCCACTGGTGGACGTGTTGCCGTCGATGGAAACGTTTTCGCCGGCGACCTCCGACAGAACAGCACCGATCGCGGTCGTCCACAAGAACAGGATACCGACCATTTCAAATGACCAAGTGATTCCGGAAAGACCGAGATACCGGCCTACGGCACCAAGCCCGGTAGAAAGGATTAGGGCGACGACAACGAGGACACCAACGATCGTCATCACGAAGACCGCTGAAGAAGCGAGGCGTTTCATGGGGCTTTCCATCAAAGGAGGACGTGGCTGCACAGGCAACGAATGCGGCAAGGACACGTCAGGGGACCGATCGAATCCTCGCCGCAGGCATTGCCTATTTTCCGGCTGCTGCCGAGCGCACGGACGACACCAGATCGTCGCCCCATTCCGCCCCGAATTTCACATAGACAGGATCAACCATCGCACGGAAGGGTGTCGTGTCCACCGTCGTTACGGTGACGCCCTTCGACTTGAGGTCCTCAATGACCTGGGCATAGACCTCGTCGAGTTTTCCGCGGTACCAGATCGTCGTCTCTTCGACTGCTTTGGTCACCGCAGCCTGGTTTTCCGGGCTCAGAGCGTCAAAGCGCTCCTTATTCATGAACCAGTAATTCGGCGTCCAGATATAGTTCGAAACAGACAGGAACTTCGCGCTCTCATACCATTTCTGATCCGCGAAATCGCGTATTTCCGGCTCCACGCCGTCGACCACATGCGATTGCAGCGAGGTATAGACTTCCCCGAAAGGAATCGATTGCGGCAGGGCACCCAACTGTTCGATGGTTGCAAGAATGACGGGGTTCGGCGGCGTCCGCAGCTTCAGACCCTTGATATCCTCCGGCGTGGCGATTGATTTGCTGACGGTTGCAAATTGACGGAAACCGGAATCAAGCGCGCCGAGCATCTTGAAGCCGTTGTCGGCACCCGTATCGAAGACCTTTTTCCCGATTGGTCCGTCGAGAAAGGTGTGCGCTGCGTTTGCATCGGAAAACAAGAACGGCAAGGTGACGACGTTGAGCTTCGGATCGATCGCATCCGCAACGCCGCCTAGCCCGATATCGATGGAGCCGGAGCCGACACCATCGGCGATCGGTCCCTCATCGCCCAACTGACCATCTGGAAAAATCTGGACGGTAAGGCCGCCCTTGGTTTCGCCGGCGAGCTTGTCGGCGAACATGACGACAGCCTCCTGAATGAGGCTCTTCGAGCTTGACGCGTGGGCGAGCCGAAGAGTTTCGGCATTCGCTTGGCCGGTGCAAAGCAACAGGATGCCGGCGATGGTGGACATGGAAAGGCGACCGCCGTGAGCCCGCATGATATTGAATTCTAACATGTTACCCTCTTTGTCATTGTTATGACCAAGAGTATGTGCGGCCTTTCTCAGGGGTACAATCGGTAAAGCAACGTCTTCGATCAGGAAACGTTATGTTGCTATATCAGATCGTTATGCTGCGCCGCTTGTTACGCAACTGTCCCAAATTAACCCATTAATTAGCATTCACTTGCATGCGCAGACTGCGATGCTACCGTCGCCGGCATCGTGGGAGATCGCGTATGACAATTGAAGAGCTGATCGATTTACAGGAAGCAGGCTCAAGAGCGCGGGTGCTCGGCTTGAAGGCTCACGAAAACCCATACCTCGCCGCCCATAGGATGCCGACTGGTGATACCGGTGCTCTCGGGGATTGGCTTGCGCGTCACGACGCGTGGAAGTTCGGTTGGGAAGCGGAGGACGCTAGCCGCGAAGGTAGAATTGCTGCGCACTTCAAGGAGCTGATCTCGATTGCCAAACGAGGTGCGCTCGATGCGTAACGTTAGGTTTTCCTGCCTCGTCACGGCGAAGGATCGGCACCTCTTTCACCATCGGATTACCAGCGTTCAGGTCTATTCGAAGAGCGGCGAGATCACCATTTCCGGCACCAGCACCAGGCCCTTGTCGGTTATCCGGATTTCCGGGATGACCGACAGCGGGATAAGGTTGAAGCCCATATAGGCGATGGTGCAGCCTGCCTTTTCCCATTCGAGCTTCAAGGCCTTTACCTCGTCGGCGACCTGGTGCACGCGCTTGTCGGACAAAAGCCCGGCGATCGGCAGCGGCACCATGGCCGTCACCTTGCCGTCCATCACGACACAGACGCCACCCTGCTTTTCTTCGATCGCGTCGAGCGCCACCTGCATGTCCGCGGCATTGGTGCCGGCGACGATGATGTTGTGGCTGTCGTGGCCGACCGAGGATGCGACAGCGCCTTGTTTGAGCCCGAAGCCATTGAGCAGTCCGTGGGCGACATTGCCGGCAGACTTGCCGTGACGTTCTACCACCGTCACGAAGCAGAGGTCGTGCTTGTCGAAATGGGCTTGCCAGTCATTGGCCGGTTCCAGCGTGACGGTGACATGGCCGAGGGTGATGCCAGGCAGCTCCGTCTTGATCGTATGAGCGACGACCGTCTCTATCGGTAGGTCCGGTGTCAGCTTGAGATTTTTTGGCAGCTTGACCGTGTGGTAGGCGGCGTCCGGATAGCGATACGGTTTCGACAGGGCTTCGTCGAGGATCGGCGTGATCTTCTTGCCGTCGACGACGAGCGCGCCGCCATACCAGGTGCTAACAGGCGTAAGGTCGTCGCTGAGAAGCACCAGGTCGGCGCGGCGTCCGCCGCCCAGACCGCCGATTTCGCCTTCCATGCCGAACCGCGTCGCGCCGTGCAGCGAACCCATCGCCCAGGCCTGTTCCGGCCTCATGCCGTATTTCACGGCTTCGCGCGTTACCCAGTCCAGGCCGAAGGCGAGCAGATCTTCCGCATCACGGTCGTCGGTGCAGACGGCAACGTGCTTGTGGGAGGCGCCGAGCTCGGTGATCGTCTTGATCGCCTGCGGCAGCGAATGCCAGGGGGTCGTCGGCGGGCCGCCGCGCAGGAAGATCCACACGCCGGCTTCCAGCAGGTCGTCGGCAATGTCGCGGTCGATAGCTTCATGCGTGTCGGTGACGCCGGATGCGGCATAGGCGGCAACGAACTCCCGTCCGTAGACATGGCCCGACACCGGCCTGCCGCGCTCGAGTGCTGCAGCCAGGATCGCATGGCTGCGCTCGTCGCCCATTGCAACGGGGACAAAATCCATCTTCTCACCGAGAGCCACGGCTTCCGGCCACTTGTCGAATAGGGCGGCGATCTTGTCCGGCGTCAGGTCGCCACCGGCTGTTTCCAGATCCGGCGTCGTCGCCGGCACGGTGCTCGGCACGGTCAGGAAGATCGACAGCGGCGCCTGCCGTGCATCCTCGAGCATGGCCTCGACGCCGGCGACGTCCATGACATTGCCGATCTCGTGGCTGTCGCAGAAGATCGTCGTCGTGCCGTTGAGGAGCGCCGCTTCGGCATAGGCGCAGGCCGTCACCATCGAGGATTCGATATGGATATGCGGATCGATCAGACCGGGCGCGATGATGCCGCCCCTGGCGTCGTAGAGCTTGGCGCTCGCGCCCCTGTAGCTGCCGGCCGGCTTCACGGCTGCGATGCGGCCCCCCGAAATCCAGACTTCGCGTCCGTCGAGAAAGCGCTCCGAATAGGTGGACAAGACGCGTGCGCCCTGGATGACCAGGTCGGGTTCGCGACGAGCGGAGGCGACATCGGCAAGACGGCGGGTCATGGTCGAGAGCGGCTGAACGGAGAAGCGGGTAAGCGTGCTCATGTAAACCTCATTTCCAGGCTCGGGGAGGACTGGCGAGATTGTAAGGAACGCCGCCGGCGGAAGGAAGCACGAATAGTTCTTGTCTCTGGCCTCAAACGGATGCCAGTCAGCGTTTCCCGCGAACTGCCAGAACGGCTTCCGCAAAGGTGTCGATCTGGCTGGCCTGCAGCCCGGCGACATTGATGCGTCCGTCCTCGACGATGTAGATCGCGTGCTGCTCGCGCAGCATCACGGCTTCTCCGGGTGTCAGGCCGATCAGCGAAAACATGCCTTTGTTCTTGGCGAGGAAATCGTAGTCGCTGCCATTGGTGAAACGCCGGAACGAGGCAGCAAGCCCCTGGCGCAGCGACAGAATGCTGGAGCGCATATCGTCCAGTTCGGCGCGCCAGTCGGCCGAAAGCGCCGGGTCTTCCAGGACGGTGCGAACGATAGCCGCGCCATGATCCGGCGGCATCGAATAGACGAGACGGGCTCGCACTGCGAGTTGCGCCTTGGCTGCATCCGCCCGATCCGCGTTGGCGGCGAGAATGAATGCGGCACCCGTACGCTCGCGATAGATTCCGAAATTCTTCGAGCATGACGAGGAGACGAGCATTTCCGGAACCATGCCGGTGAGCAGCCGTACCACGAAGGCATCGTCCTCGAGACCCTCGCCAAACCCCTGATAAGCGATATCGACCAGCGGAACGAGCCCGCGCTCGGCGATGATCTCTGCCAGCGCCTGCCATTGCGAACGGCTCGGGTCGGCGCCGGTCGGATTGTGGCAGCAGCCGTGCAGCAACACGATGTCGCCCCGCTCCGACCGTGAGAAATGATCGAGCAGGGCGTCGAAATCCACCTCGCCTGTTCGGCGATCGAGGTACGGGTAAGTGACGACCCGAAGCCGGTTGTCTTCGAGGATCGACACATGGTTCACCCAGGTCGGGTCGGGCACATGGACCGCAGCACCCGGGCGCGCCAGGGAGATCAGGCCGGCGAGCACCGTCAAGGCGCCTGCTCCGCCCGGCGTCTGGATGCCGCGAATTCGCTCCCACGGCGCGGCTTCGCCGAAGACAAGCCTGCCGATGAGATCGCAGAAAACAGGATCTCCGGCCGGGCCGACATAGGCTTTGGTCGTCTGCGCGGTATGGATTCGCTTTTCTGCCTCCCTCACCGCCCGCGGGATCGGCGTCGTACCGGAGGCGTCCCGGTAGACTCCGACGCCGAGATCGATCTTGTTCGAACGACTGTCCTGCCGGAAAATCGGCATCAACGACAGGATCTTGTCGGCTGGCGGCATTATCAGATCATCGAACATGGTTCTCTCCGGTCAGGGGAATTGCGGGCGGCGATGAAATGCCGGCGCTTCATGATGCGGCCGCAGCGCAAATCAGCCGGCCCGCCTATTTCAGGGCGCCGATCTTGTTCTCGATGGTCTCGAGAAATGCGCCGGACCGCACGATCTCGAGAGCCGGTGTGGTCTGCTTGGGCATGTAGCTGTCCTCCTGCTGGAACGGGATCGCGTCGCGAAGCGCGTCATAGAGCGCCTGGCTGCCGGTCCCGAGCTTGTAGCCGCCGAGTGCCTCTTCGGTCAGGAAGATGGCGCGGGCCGCAAGCAGGCATTCGACACCAAGGATCTTCGGCATGTTGTCGACCACCTGACGCGTCTTGCGGCATGCCCATGTCGCCATCGAAACATGGTCTTCCTGGCTGCTCTTGGTCGGGATGGTATCGGCAACGGCGGGGAAAGCCAGCGTCTTGTTTTCCGATGCGACGGACGCCGCAGCCGTCGAGATGATGCCATAGCCGTAATTCAGGCCGATCGGCTTGCCGGCAAGGTTCGGCGGCAGGCCGTAGTTCAATGTCGTGTCGCAGAGCGAGAACAGGCGGCGCTCGGAAATATTGCCGATTTCCACCAAAGCGATGGTCAGCAAGTCCATGGCAAAAGCGATGGGTTCGCAATGAAAGTTGCCGCCGGACAGAAATTCCAGCGCGCCGAGTTCGTTCCAGAAGACGAGCGGATTATCGGTCGCGGCGTTGAGCTCGCGCGTGATCAGCTCCTTGGCGTGCTCCAGCTGGTCGCGGCAGCTTCCATGCACCTGCGGCAGGCACCGGAAGGAATACTGATCCTGGATCCGGGCGGTGTGTTTCGGATGCAGGATATCGTCCTCGAGGCGCACCGCACGCGCCGCCTCGGTCGTGCGACGGCTGCCTTCGATAATGCGACGGATATTTTCCGCAGTTGCGATCTGCCCGGGCTGCTTGCGCACAAGATGAATGCGGGGATCGAACGCCGCCTGCTCGCCGCGGATCGCCTCCAGACTGAGCGCGCCGGCCGCATCGGCGGTCTTCATCAGCATCTCGGCGTCGTGGAGGTTGAGAACCGCCATGGCCGCGCAGAGGCTGTTGCCGTTGATGAGGGCAAGGCAGTCCTTCGCCTTGAGATCGAAAGCAATTGGGGAGATGCCGGCCTTTTCCAGAGCCTGCGGCGCCGGCATGCGTTCGCCCTGATAAAAGGCTTCCGCCTCCTCATAGCCGATCAGCACCGAAACCATGTGCGCGAGCGGCGCCAGATCGCCAGACGCGCCGACCGACCCCTGGATCGGCACCACAGGGTGAACGCCGCGGTTCAGCATCTCAACGAGACGATCGACCACTTCGATCCGCAGGCCGGAAACTCCGAGGCAGAAGGCGTTGATGCGGACGGCCATCATGGCGCGGACGATTTCTTCCGACGCCGGTTCTCCGATGCCGGAGCAATGAGAGAGCACGATATTGCGTTGGAAGCGGTCGTTATCTGCCTGGCTGATGGCATAATCCTTGAGCTTGCCGACGCCGGTGTTGAAGCCGTAGGTTGGCGGTGCATTTTCGGTCAGCCAGTTTTCCTCGATATAGTTTCTCACCTTGATGATTTCGGCGCGCGCTGCATCGGCGAGCGCTACCTTGGCGCCCTGGCGCGCGATGCGAACGGTATCTTTGATCGTCAGGCTGTCACCGTCTAGAATTATGGCGTTCATCTCGATGTCCTTGAAGCTCGATAGGTGTGAGAAAGTAAGTGCCGAAATCGAACACGCGCGCCGGGAGCGCAGCCTGTCTCGATCGCAGCGGTAATGCCGCCAGTGACGGCGACGGAGTTTTCCGTGAAACCTTCTTCGGTGACGATGGTTTCTGTCATGACGGCGTCGAAATCGCTCATGATGTCTTCAGATCCTCAGTGCGCATGATGGGGAAGCCGTGGCACACGGCTTTGGCGGCGTGTCGAAGCCGTCCGACCAACGTCCCTGCTTCGGGTTCCGGCATGGAAATCGTTTCGAGATAACGGGCTGCCAGCCCGCCCGGCCCTTCGAGCGGGAGAAAGTCGTCGGCCAGACGCCGGACCTGCAACCGTTCCGCCTCCAGCTCGGCTGCCTTGATCTTCTCGTAAAATTCAATCTCTGCCGTGTTCCTGCGGCCTTGACGCAGGGTTAGCCGAAGATGTCGCAACGGCAGGACGAAAAGCGAGCGCCATTCGCCGGCACGGTCCAGAAGCCGCTGCATCTCGCCGTCATCCACGCCGTGTCCGTCACTATCCGCGAGAGTGAAGAACAGCAGAGACGGCACGTCCACCGCATGACGTGTCTGGGCTTCGAGACACCAGGATGCGATGCCGGGCTCACCATAGAGCCGGACCACGACATCGAATACATTGGCACAGAAAGCAGCGCGCCTCGCGGTTCCGGTATCCCGTTCTGAGCGCGCGCTGCCGCTTGCCACCGTTTTTTCTGCGAATGCATCAGCGGTTTTTTCCATCACGCTTGTTCCGCCGTCTTCATTCCGGGCGCCGGTTCGTCGTGAGGGAAATGACAGGCCGCGAATTGGCCGTGGGGCATCGATGCAAGCTTCGGTTCCTGTTCCGCACAAACCGCCTGTGCGCGTGGGCAACGCAGGCGGAACCGGCATCCGGACGGCGGCGCGCTCCGCGACAAGGCCTGCGTCGGCGTTGTGCTCGGCACGATCTTCCGGCTGGCATCGGGAACCGGGACTGCTTCCAGCAGCATGCGGGTATAGGGATGCGCCGGACGCTGATAGATGGCATCGCCGGTTCCGATCTCGACGATCCTGCCCATGTAGAGGACGGCGACCCTGTCGCTGACATTGCGCACGACGGCGAGATCGTGGGAAATGAAGATCAGCGCCAGGTTTCGCTTCTGGCGGATATCCTGCAGAAGATTGATCACATGCGCCTGCACTGACACGTCGAGAGACGCAACCGGCTCGTCGCAGACGATCAGCTCCGGCCCAACGGCAAGCGCCCGCGCGATCGCAATACGCTGGCACTGGCCGCCGGAAAACTGATGCGGCCTGCGGCCCTCCACCATCGTCCGGCTCATGCCGACATCGTTGAGCGCACGATCGACCCTTTCCAGTCTTTCCGCTTTGTGGATGCCCTGGATCTCGAGGCCTTCTCCGACGATATCCTGCACCTTGCGGCGCGGATTGAAGGAAGAAATCGGATCCTGGAAGATCATCTGCAGCTTGCTGCGGATGGCGCGAAGATCGGAAGCAGACAGATCGGCAACATTCAGGCCGTCATATTCGACGTGGCCGTCGACACGCGTGTCCGCCTTCGGCAGAAGCTTCAGAAGGGCACGGCCGATGGTCGTCTTGCCGCTGCCCGACTCTCCGACGAGACCGAGTGTTTCCCCAGGAGCCACGTCGAAGGAGACGCCGTCGACCGCAACAAAGATCTTGCCGCCGCGCCGGTATCTGACTGAGAGATCGCGTACCTTCAAAAGCGCGTCGTCGCGCAGGAAAGCAGCGAAGGCATGCGTTGCGGCACCTGTATCGACGGCTTGGCCGGAAGCCTCGTCATTCATGACTATGCCCTCCTTTCGACCGCGGTGTCGGCTGCATCGCCGGTTTGAACAGGCACATAGCAGGCGAAGCGGTGCTTGCCGTCCGCACTGGTGGTCATCGGCGGCATCGAGGCATGGCAGCGGGCCTCGGCGGCGGGACAGCGCGGTGCGAACGGGCATCCCGGCGCGGGGTTGGCAAGATCGGGCGGACGGCCCGGGATCGTGCGCAGTTTCGTATGAGCCGGCTGGTCCATGCGCGGCATCGCCGAAAGCAGAGCCTCGGTATAGCGATGGCGCGGATGGGAAAAGACGGTGTCCGTCGGGCCGTATTCCACGACATGCCCGCCATAGAGCACGAGGATGTCGTCGGTGCGTCCGGCGACGATGCCCAGATTGTGCGTGACCAGGATCATCGACATCTGCCGCTGCTGCTGGATAAGCTGCAGCAGATCGAGAATTTCCTTCTGAACCGTCACGTCGAGCGCGGTCGTCGCCTCGTCGGCGATCAAGAGATCCGGCTGGCAGGCAAGTGCGGTGGCGATCATGATCCTCTGCTTCATGCCGCCCGAAAACTGATGCGGATAATGCCCGTAACATTCCGCGGCATCGGGAATGCCGACGCTTGCCAGCAGTTCGATCGCGAGTGCCTTCGCCTTCGCCTTTCCGAGGCGCAGATGGAAGCGGCTTGCCTCTTCGATCTGCCGTCCCACCCGCACGAACGGATTGAGGGATGTCATCGGGTTCTGGAAAACCATCCCGAACCTGCGGCCGAGAAAGGCGCGGCGTTTCGTCTCGTTAAGCGTCGACAGATCGGTCCCGTCGACAAGGATGCGGCCGCTGGTTTTCATGCTCTCCGGCGCAATCCCCATGATCGTCTTAACCAGCATGGATTTGCCCGCGCCGGATTCTCCGACGATGCCGAGCGTCGTGCGCGGCGGGATGCTGAAGCTGACGTCATGCAGCACGCGGATCGGCCCGAACGGCGACCTGAAATGACAGGAGATCTCGTGACAATCGAGGACCGGGGTGGTGTTCACTGCCTCATTCATATCAGAGTTCCCTGCCGCGATGGTTCATGCGACGGGCCAGACAATCCCCGACCGTGTTGAGCGAGTAAACTGTTAGAACGATGGCGACGATTGGTCCGAAGATCAGCAGTGGAAAGCGGCTGAGCAGGTCGGTCGAGCTGGCGATCATCCCGCCCCAGCTTGGCGCCGGCGCTGGAATGCCGTAACCGAGAAAGCTCAGCGATCCCTCCGTGATGATCAGCCCCGCCATCAGCGGCGGAACGATGGCCGTCAGCGCCGGAACGAGATTGGGCAGGATCTCGCGCAGCAGAAGCCGCATGTCAGAAGCGCCCATGGCGCGCGCCGCCAGCACGTAATCACGGTCGTTCTGGGCGATCACGCCGCCTTTGGCGATGCGTGCATAGGTTCCGATATCGAGCAGGCCAAGCGCCAGCATCATCGTGAAAACCGAATTTCCGGTCACCGATATCAGCGCCAGGATGACGAGGATCGGCGGAAGCGACGCCATGGAATTGGCATAGAGATCGACGATCCGCTCGACCGGGCCGCGATAGAAGCCAGCGAGCATTCCGAGGATCATGCCGATCACCAGCGAGATCAGCGTCGCGACCGAGACGATGGCGAGTGTCGTTCGCGCGCCATAGAGCACCCGGGACAGGATGCTGCGCCCGAGTGCATCGGTTCCGAACAGGCCGTTCAGGCTCCATTCCGGGCCTTGCGAGAAATCGCCATAGGGGAAGCTTGCCCGAACGAGACCCGGAATGAACTCCACGAAAACCGAGGAGATGATCAGAACCGCCAGGAACAAGAAGGCGAACCATTCCATCGGATGGCCGCTCGGCATACGGAACCGCGCGGTCTTCGGCATCGCGGCATTCAACGTCTCCGCCAATGCGACCGCTTCGCCGGGCGCGAGGTCCGTTTGTGTCGGCTGGAGGCGGCTCATGACACGTCCACCCGCGGATCGATAAGCGCGTAACCGAGATCGACCAGGATGAAGATGACGACGAAGATCACCACCGTCAGCGAGAGGATGGCCTGCATGACGGGCAGGTCGTGGCTGCTGACTGCATTGAGAACGGTCCAGCCGATGCCGGGCACCGCGAAGTAACTCTCGACGATGAAGGAACCGCCGAGCAGATAGGTCATCGACAGGCCCATCACCGTCAGCACCTGAGGAGAGGCCGGGCGCAGCACGTGGCGCATCAGGATATAGCGCGTCGGCAGGCCCTTGGCCCTGGCAACGAGGACATAGTCCTCCTGGAGGACCGCGACGAATTCGCTGCGGCTCACCCTGTAGAAATAGGCTGCCTGGTGCACGCTGAGGCACATTACCGGCAAGGCGACGTAGTAGAGATTGCCGATCGGATCGTCGCTGAAGGTAACCCAGCCGGTCGCCGGCAGCCAGCGCAGCACGATCGCGAAGACGAAACCGAGCAGAACCACGATGACGAAAGTCGGGATCGACAGCATGACCGAGGACACTGCCCGCAGCACCGTATCGAGGATGCCGCCCGGACGGCTGGCGGTGTACATGGCCAGCGGCACGCCGATCAGAAGCGAGACGAACATGGCAAGCAACGCGATCTCGAACGTCACCGCCGCCCGGTCGACCAGCAGTTTTGCCACCGACTGCTGGCTGAACATGGTCTGCCCGAGATCTCCCTGCAGAAGCCGTCCGAGCCAGCCGAGATAACGTTCCCAGACCGGCAGATCGTAACCGTAACGGCTGTTCAGCGCATCGATCTGCGCCTGCGTCGCGTTTTCTCCAAGGATCAGCTGCGCGGCCGACCCCGGCATCAGGCTCGACAGCGCCGTCGCCGAGAACGTCACCAGCAGGAAGACCGGAATGCCGGCCAGAAGCCGGACGCCGACCGCTTTCAGATAGGAGAGCTTGGCAATTCGCAACGATCGGACTCCGATTGTCAGGTGGAACATCCAATGCCGGACTGGACCGGCATCCGGATTTCGCAATACGAGACGGCAGAGCGGCCGGCCTCCGGGATCAGAGCGCCTTCCATCTGTCCTCGGCATCGAGCCAGCCGCTGTCCCGCTCCAGCGAGGCCTTCTGCTCGGCAGGCGTCATGCCGCCCATGCTGTGCTCGTCCGCGTAACGCGTGCTGCGGTCCTTGAAGACATGCCGACCGTAATCCATCATGCCATACATCGATCCCTTCTCGAGATAGTGCATAGTCACCAGGTTGAAGCCGAGCGCCTCGATTTCCTCGAGCCGCACGAAGGGCACGCCGTTGACGGTCGCGACATCGCCGAACATCTTCCAGCCGGGCAATTCCTTGGCCACCTTCCGGCATTCCTCCAATGTGCGCAGGCCGTGCACATAGGTCATCTCAGCGCCGAGTGCTGCGGCGCGCACGCAGCGTTCGATAGCGTCGTCCAACCCCTTTTCGAGCTTGGATTCAGTGCGTGCGATAACCACGCAATCGGTGCCTTGACAGGCTTCGATCGAGGCCTTGATCTTGGCGAGCCAGAGCTCCTGCGAGACGACCTCGTGCGGCACGTTTCCATCGACCTTGCCGGCAAGCGTCGCCGCCTCCATGGCGCGGCCGAACCGCGCGTAGCCGCGTTCATTGGGCGTATCCTCGATCAGGATCGCTCCGGCGCCGGCTTTGGCGAGACGATAACAGGTGCGGAAGGTCTGGACGACATCGCCGAAACCGTCATCGGCATCGATGACCAGTGGCAGAGGCGAATAGTCGGCGATGCGGTCGGTCGCGTAGACCAATTCCTCCTGATTGTGCAGGCCAAGATCCGGCACGCCGGACATGCTGAATCCCAGTGATGCGCCGCTGAGCAGGATCGCCTCGAAGCCGGCCATTTCCGCCGCCTTGGCGGAGTAGCAATCCCAGACGCAGGGCGTGAACACCTGCTTGCGGGAAACCAGGTCCCGAAACTTCACCTTCTCGCGATTGCCGATCATCGTCATCCACCTTTTCCGATCGCCCCGCATCGCAGGGCTCATTCTGTCGTCTTAACGTCTTTGGCTTGTACGGTCGTCCAGCCCATCGACCGGCCCTTCGCTGCCCGCCCGGATCTTCCGGGCGAGCCTGCACGTCGTGATCTGGAACCCGCTATTTCTGGCAGACATCCGTGCAGACGTAGAGGAACTGCTTTTGCAGGATGCCGCCGTTCGAAGGAACGACGCCGCCGGTATTGTCGCGCAGCAGCAGCGAGCGCGTCTGTTCACCGAAGATGTAAAGCGGCATTTCGGTTGCGACGAGCTTCTGAACCTTGACATAGGCGGCTTTGACAGCGGCAGGGTCGAGGGTGGAGCTGGCCTCCTTCAATGCAGCGTCCATCTCGGCGCTCTTGTACTGTCCCCAGTTGAAAGCACCGCCGGAACTCAGCAGATTGGAAATGTTCGGCTCGGCGCCGTTCGACACCAGCACCCCGCCTTCGACGCAGATGTCGAAGTCGAGCTGCGTCTTGCATCGCTGGATCAGCGAGGCCTGGTCGACCTCGACGATCTCAGCCGAGGCGCCTTCATAGCCGGTCAGCACCTGCTGGATGTAGGCGGCAAGACGCTTCAGGTCCGAGTTGGTATAGGTGACGATCTTGATCGAGAACGGCTTGCCGTCCGCCTTCAGAGCATCGAACAGTTCCTGCGCCTTCTTCGGATCATAGGCGGGAAGAGATGAAGCGCTGTCGAAATAGGGCGAATTCTCTCCAAAGTAATTGCTGGGTGCCTTGTATCCGGGCATCTGCGTGAAGGCCTGCATCAGCCGCGCGCGGTCGATGGCGGAATAGAAGGCCTCGCGGGCGCGAACATCCGTGAAGACACCCTTGGCCTGGTTGAGATAGGCGCGGTTGATGCCGCGGATCGGGATCTCGCGGGTCGCAACCCCCGGCGCCGTTGCGTTCGAGCCGAACTGATAGGGATAACCGGCCATCATCGTTGCGCCGCCCTGCACGACGGTGGCGATGCGGCTGTTGGTTTCGGGAATGATCGCGAACTTGATCGTATCCAGATAAGGGCGCGGCTGATCCCAATAACCGGGATTGCGGGCCATGGTCATCGATATGCCCTGGTTCCACTCGGTCAGCGTAAAGGCACCGGCGCCCACCGGCTTGATGTCGGTCTTTTCCTTGGCGGCCTTCAATGCTGCCGGCGAGGCGATGAAGGGGCACAGCTCGGCGATCTGGGCTGCGAAATTGGCGTTCGGGGAGGACAGCTTGATCGTCAGCGTCTGCGGATCGACGACGCTGATCGCCTTGTTCCATGAGGATATGAACGGCTGTGCCGGTGAAAGCGTGGCCGGATCGGCGGCGCGGTCCCAGTTGTATTTGACGGCTTCCGCATCATAGGGCGTATCGTCCGTGAACTTCATGTCCTTGCGAAGCTTCAAGGTCCAGGTCACGGCGTCTGTGCTGGTCAGGCTTTCGGCCATGCCGCCGGTCACGACGCCCTTGTCGTTGACGTAGACGATGAAGCCGTAGACGGCGTCGAGCACATCCATCGGGCCGCCGGGATAGGTGCCGGCGGTGATCGCCGGATCCCAGCTCTTGATGTCCGAACCGTTGATGATGGTCATCGTGCCGCCGCTGACCGGTTTTTCCGTCTGCGCACCTGCGTGAGACGCGGCGAGCATCACGGGTGCGGCCGCCATCAGCGACAACAGCAACGCGGCGCCGCCGCGCATGAACAGGCTCTGCAACCTTCTGGAACGATTGTCTGACAACATCACTCTATCTCCTTTTTTTGAGTTCCCCTGGGGGAGTGATTGTGCGTCGTTGTTTTGCATGCGGTTGACATGGTGGCCCGGCAGCTTTCAGCGCTGCTCTTCATGGCTCAGTCGTTATGATCCTCCGTCCAGCGCCTGACCGTCGGATGATGAAGCCCGAATTGATCCAGCGCACGCCCCACAGTCTGGTCGACCATTTCGGCGATTGATTTCGGCAGCGTGTAAAAGCTCGGCACCGGCGGCATGATGACGGCGCCGTTGCGTGTTGCCTGGTCCATCAGCGCGATATGGCCCGCATGCAACGGCGTTTCCCGCACCATCAGCACCAGCCGGCGGCGTTCCTTCAGGCAGACATCGGCGGCGCGCACGATCAGATCGTCCGCATAACAATGTGCGATCCCGCTCAGCGTCTTGATCGAGCATGGCGCAACCAGCATGCCGTCGCACCGGAAGGAGCCGGAGGCGATCGAGGCGCCGATATCCCCGTGGCTGTAGACCCGGTCGGCGAGGCCACGGATTTCGTCCGCGGTCTTTCCCGTCCCTTCGGCCAGTGCCGTGCGGATCGCCGAGGGCGATATGACGAGATGCGTCTCGACATCGTCGAAGTCCCGCAGCATCTCCAGCGCACGCAGTCCGTAGATTGCGCCGGAAGCCCCTGATATGCCGATGATCAATCGCCTCAAATCAGCATCTCCGGCTTGACGCGCAACAGCAGCTGGCGCATCCGTTCGTAGGAATCCGGCGGCGGAAGCGCCTTGTCGAACCCTTCCCTTCGGTCACCCGCCTTCATCGTGGCGTCGTAACCGACCTTGGTGATCACGCCGCCGTCTTCCTGAGGCTCGGACCGGTCTGCCGGAAGGTCCGTGACGATGAGAATGTCGCGCTCCGCGCGCATGCGCGTCATCTTTGCCAATTCGACGGCATCGAGATCCCAAGGGTCGACATCGCTGTCGACGATCGTGATGTTCTTGACGATGCTGACCGCACCCCAGCAGATCGACATGATGCGGCGTGCCTGTCCCGGGCGGGGCGCATCGATCTGCACGACCACGTTGTTCCGTCCGCTGCCTGATGCGGTGACGGCAACCTCGCCGACATTGAGAACGGACCGCCGGATGACGGCCTTGAGGCTGGCAGCGATCGGCACTGCGCCGAGATAAAGGTGCTCCATGTGGTAACCGGGCTCGATCACCTGCAACATCGCGTCGGAGCGGCAAGTCATGCATTCAAATCTGACGCGCACCCCGGAGCCGTAATCCTCGTACATGCCGTGATATTCGGAGACCAACCCTTCGAGGATCGGCTCGTCGACATGAATATGACCTTCGAGCACGATCTCCGCCTCTGCAGGCACGGCAAGATCGACCGACTTGCAGCGGACAAGCCGCACCGGCTCGCCGAGCAGCGATCCGGCGCAGTGCATTTCATCGTCACCAAGCCCCAGATAGAAGCAGGCGGCAAGCTGAATGGCGGGATGCGCGCCGAGGACGACGGCGAAAGGGAGCGGCTCGCCTTTGGCGCCCGCCTTGCGGGCCATGATGGCGAGATGATGGTTCGGTGCAATTCCGATCATCGCCTCGTTCGGACCAAGCACCTTGATACGGGCATAGGACGCGTTGCCCAAGCCCGTTTCAGGGTCACGCGCCACGATCAGACCCGCGGTAATGTAAGGACCGGTCTCCTTGGAAAAGAAAG
Organism: Rhizobium sp. CRRU65; assembly: GCF_048551595.1. Taxonomy (NCBI): domain Bacteria; kingdom Pseudomonadati; phylum Pseudomonadota; class Alphaproteobacteria; order Hyphomicrobiales; family Rhizobiaceae; genus Rhizobium; species Rhizobium sp. CRRU65. The sequence continues at coordinate 363,110 of NZ_JBLYZH010000003.1, forward strand.
TCGGGACTGGAAGCCGGGTCAGGATGTCGTCCTGGAAGAGCTGTTGCTGTACCGGCGCATCGTCCACGAAGACCGGCGGCACCGGAGAGGCGATCGAGGACAGCAGCTTTTCCTGGATATCGCTTTTCGCGACGTCAAGCGCCAGGGCGACACGATCGAGATCCGACAGGATGTTGCCGAAGATCGGCATGTCGTGACCTTTGATGCAGTCGAGCCGCACCGCCGCCTTTTCATCGACGATGGAAAGAATGGCCGATACGTCGTGGATCGGGTCGACTTCCTCCGAAATCACCAGCAGCTGACCGCGACGGTCGAGCTCCTGAAGAATGCCCCGACACGACTGATCGCTTTCGCTGCGTGGCATTGCAGCGCCGGCCGTCCCGGATGTCATGGCCGGGTTTTCAAGCGGATCAGGGTGATCATTCATCCGGCAATCCTGTGAAAGTCATTTCCGAGGGCTGTTTTGATGCGGCAAGTATCAGCCGCAGGCCGGAGGCTGGGTAGCTCGAAAATCATGAATTGGAGGATAGGAAAATCAGAATGCTCGGTGCATGAGCGCGATTCGACACGATATGTTTTTTAGATCACGCCTGTCGGCCGAAGACGGCAACGAGCGACTGGATCATCGTCCGTTCGGCCTCGGACAGCGTCCTTTCGCCGGAGAAAATCACCGAGAGGTTTCCGGCGATGACGTCTTCCGTAATCGGCGCCGCGGTGAGGCGCCCGCTGTCGATATCCTGCTGGACCGAGGACACCGGCAGGACCGTACAGACCGGCAAACGGCGGACCATGGCGATGGCCAATGGCAGGGAACCGACGTCCATGACCGGTTCGACACGCAGATGACGCGCACTGGCGGCTGCCATGAACGCCTGATGGATGCTGAGATGCTTGATTCCGAGAACCAACGGAAATCCGCAAACTTCGGCCAGTGGAATCTCCGTGCGACCGGCAAGGTCCAAGGCCGGATTGGCAACGACCGACAGGCGCTCGCTCGGCCCGAGATGGATCCGGGTCATCTGCGTCTGGACGGCACCGACAATGGCAAGATTGAGCTCTCCCGCACGTACCTGGTCGTGAAGCGCAGCGTTGGAACCTTCGATGATTCTCAGCCGGTATTCGGGATGGCCAAGGCGGGTTGCCGTCAGTGCCTGCGCCACCTTGTCCGTCATGACGCTGTCATGCCCCGAACTCGGCAGCATGCCGATCGAGATGGTCGCCTGTGTGTGGGCGGCAATATCCAGACTGGCCCGAAGGAGGTTATCGATGCGCTCCTCGATCTCCAGGGTGAAGGGAAGCAATGCCTTGCCGGCCTTCGTGCTCTCGGCACCGTTGCGCCGCCGTTCGAACAGGGGTTGCCCGACAACTGCCTCGATCTTCTGAATCTGCGTCGAAACGGAAGGTTGCGTGATATGCGCCGCGCGCGCCGCCGCCGAAATACCTCCGCTGAGATGCGCAAGGTTGAAGTAGTGCAATTGACGTGCCGTCAACTGCGGCCGGAAGACGATATTGGCCTCCGTTGCCTGCAGATTTTTCTTGAGGTTACAAAGCAGGGCGGACACGACCTCCTGGTCCGGCCCGTTTGCGCGCACGCCCAAGGTGCTCGACAACGGCGGATCGAGGGGCTCCAGATGCAGGCGCGCAAGTCCGAGCCGGTCGGCGACCATACTGCGGGGCATCAGGAAACGCATTTGCGGAAACTCGTTGAGCAGTCGATGAAGGTCTGCCGGCTCCTCGTCCATCAGGATCATGCGGTCGCGGATGCCGTGCTCGTCCGCATATCGGGTGACGGCATCGCGAAGTGCCTGACGCATTTTCAAAACGACAAATTTCTGATTGGGGGAGCGAAGATCAACCGCGGCCTCCGCCGTTCCGACGGAAAACCAGACCTCATCGTAAAAGGGCGTCATCGCAGGCAGCTTCGCAGATGGCACGCCGGTCATATAGCCGACTTCGATCTCCATCGAACCCGCGTTGTCCGGGATTTCCGCGGCCCCGTCATCAACAAGGGATTTTTCTCGCCCGTCTGCAAACATCACGTCGATCAGCAGGTCGGGCCGCTCGCGTTCCATATCTTCGACGGTACGTCCGATCGCCTTCGAAAACCGGCCGATGGAGAAACTGAGATCAAGACGAATATCGATGCGAAGAGGCCCCGTGTCCCCATTCCGCATCCGACGCACGAACCTTTCGCGATGAAGGATGTCCGTTGCCTGCTGAAACAGCCAGAAGGCTGCCGGTAAAGGACTGAGGTGACCGCTTTTCCGAATGAAGAGCTTGAGTTGAAGTTCATTTTCCAAAGTACGCAGACTTGATGTCAGCGCCGAAGGAGCAATCCCAAGCTCACGCGCGGTCTCTGCCAGCGTCGGGCTCTGACAGGCCAGCACGAAATGGGCCAGTTGCTGGATTTCGATGCGCGGCGGATTTGTAATCACTGCGGGTCTATATCGGATTGCACAAGGGGCTTCCCCGACTATGGCATACAAAGCGTTATACCGCACGAATATCAGCGCCGGCCCGTTGCTTCCCCTTCGGCCCAAAGACATCAGCCTGCGATCAAGACTGCCTCATATACCATTGTCGCGGCGGCAAGATCGGCCAACGCCGTTCCGACGGCCTTGTAGAGAGTGATCTCATCGTTGGACGTCCGCGCTGGAACATCCCGGCGACACAGCTCGTCAAGTGTCGCACGCACCGCGTCAGCGGAAATGACGCCGGCCCTGATCGGCTGAACCAGATCGCCCGCTTCGTGAAGGGCTTCGTGCGTGTCGATATAGACCGAGGAGCGGCGAAGCGCCTCGTCATCGGCCTCGCGCATCGCCGGGGTGAAGCCGCCGATCAGATCGACGTGGGTGCCCGGCCGCAGCCATTCGCCGCGGATAAGCGGCGCTGTCGCCAGCGTCGCCGCGCTGACGATATCGGCCTGCCGCACTGCTGCTTCCAGATCCGTGACCGCAGTGGCCTGAAGTCCCTGTTGCTGGAGGCTCTGCGCCAGCCGTTCGGCGCTGGCGGGATCGATATCCCAGATATCGACATCTGCGATCGGCCGGACGGCGCGATAGGCATCGGGTATGAGGCTCGCAACGCGGCCTGCGCCGATCACCAGCAGACGGCGGGCGTCCTTTCGAGCAAGATAATCCGCGGCAAGGGCCGATGCTGCTACCGTGCGGCGCGTGGTGATCGTGTTTCCGTCAAGTAGCGCAAGCTGCATCCCGGTCCGGCCATCATAGAGCATGTAAGTCGAGGTCAAACCGGGAATGCCGCGCAGCGTGTTGCCGGGAAAGACGGTGACGATCTTGATCCCAAGGTAACGCTCCGACGGGTGCGTTTCATGCCAGGCCGGCATCAGAAGCAGCGTCGCATCCGGTTCGCCGCTATTGGCTATCGCGTGGTGATGCCGTACCGGCACGACACAGCCTTCGGCAAATGCTTGCCGCAGGGTCGCAACCAGCGGGCCGAAAGGGAGAAGCTCGCCCGTTGTCCGGGCATCGAGAATACGGATTTGTGTGTCGGTCATTGAAGCGATCTCCCGGTAAATTCTGACTGCTGGATAAAGCGAATTCTCTGTGATTGAACGAGCCGCGTCGCCGCTGCGCGGCGTACCAGCATTCAACCGCCATCGGCCCTTTGGACACTTTGTTGCGATCGGAATGCGGAGCAACTCGGCACCGCTCAGCCAAACGCCGCTTTCTTCTCCAGCATTCTGGCGTATTGCGTCAGCGGATAGCACAGGGCGAAGAAGATCAGCGCGACGAGACCGTAGACTTTGAAAGGTTCGAAGGTCGCGTTGTTGATGGCGTTTGCGGTTTTCAGCAGTTCGTCGAAGCCGAGGATCGAGGCCAGTGCGGTGCTCTTGATCAACTGGACCAAGAACCCGACGGTCGGCGCGCGCGTGATCCGGAAAGCCTGCGGCAGGATGACAAGGCGAAGTTCGAGGAGACGATGCAAGCCCAGGCTGGCTGCGGCGTCCCATTGCCCGCGCGGCACCGCCTCGACGCCGCTCCGCCAGATTTCGGCAAGATAAGCGCTGGCGTAGAACGTCAGGCCGCAGACGGCGGCGGTCCATGACTCGATCCGGAAGCCGAGCATCGGCAGGCCGAAGAACATCAAAAACAGCTGCATCAGGAGCGGCGTTCCCTGAAACAGGGCAATGTAGCCGGACGCGAAGCTGCGCGGCCAGCGTGTTTTCGATATCCGTGCAGACAGGATCGCCAGGCCAACGATGGCGCCGCCGGCAAAGGCTGCGAGCGAAAGCAGCAGGGTCCAGCGTGTCGCGAAGACAAGATTGCGCAGAATGTCCCAGAAGGTGAACTCAATCATGCCAGACCGGCTCCCAGAAAACGGCGTTTCCCGGCGAAAAGGAGCCGGCGAAGTGCGGCGGACATTGAAAGGTAGATCAATGTCGCCACCAGATAGGTCTCGAAGGAGCGGAAGGTGCGCGATTGAAGCAGGTCGGCCTCCTGCGCCAGCTCGCGGACGGATATTTGCGAAACCACCGCCGATTCCAGCATCATGATGATGATCTGGCTCGTCAGCGCCGGAAAAATGATGGCGATCGCCTGCGGCAGGATGATCTTGAAGAACACCAGCCGAGGCCTGAGGCCGAGTGCCTGCGCCGCCTCTTTCTGGCCTCTCGGTATGGCATCGAGCCCGGCCCCGACCACCTCGATCGTGTAGGCGGCCATGTTGAGGGTCATGGCAAGGACGGCGGCAGTGATCGGATCGAGGCGAATGCCGAGGCTAGGCAAGCCAAAGAAGATGAAGAACAGCTGCACCAGAAATGGCGTGTTGCGCATGATTTCCACATACAGGCCGACGACCTTGCGCAACCATGGATAAGGTCCCCGGCGCGCAGCCGCGCCGAGAATGCTGAGAACGATCCCGAGGACCGATGTGGAGACCGTCAGTGCAAGCGTCGTGCATGCGCCATAAGCCAGAGCTCCCATTCCGTCCCAAAGCCAATTGAAATCGAGGCTGTATCTCATCGCTTGTCCTTTGGAGCCGGATGATCCGGGCCGGGTCGGCCCGAAATCCCGATCCGCCTCTCAACCAAAGAATTGGAGCATGATGCCACCGCAATCGCTTGCAGTTTTCGGCATCATACTCTGGTGAGTGGGAGGCCGCCCTCGTCAGTCCTTCAGGTTTTCAGGGTTGAGCGGCGCTTTCAGCCAGCTCTTCGAGCTTGCGTCGAGCGAACCATCGGAGATCATTGCGGCGACGCTGTCATTGACGACTTTCTTCAGGCCTTCCTCGCCCTTGCGGAGCGCGATGTGTGAGGGGGAGCTGAGGAGCTGGAATTTCTGCTCCGGCTTCAGTTCGTCCTGTCGTGCCAGAACCTGCGCACCGACATCGTTGCCGACGACCATCAGCTGGGTCTGACCGGATATGAAGGCCTGGATGACCGAATTATAGTTCTCGAAACGCTGGATCGCAGCCGAGCCGGGGGCGACGGCCGTCAGCGACGTGTCTTCGAGCGTCCCACGATTGACGGCAACGGTCTTGTCGGCGAGGTCTTCCTTGCCGCTCACCTTCAGCGCAGCCGGACCGATGACGGCGATATAGTAGGGGGCGTACGGGGCGGCAAAATCGATAACCTCGGCACGCTCCTTCGAATAGCCGACGCTCATTAGCAGGTCGACGCGGTCGTCGTTCAGGTAGGCGATCCTGTTCTGGCCGGTAACGCTGACGAGATTGAGTTTCACGCCGAGCCCGTCGGCGATCTTCTGGGCGACGTCGACGTCATAGCCCTTGATGCTCATATCGGCGCTTGCCGAAGAGAAGGGCGGGAAATCGGAGAAGATGCCGATGTTGATTTCGCCTGCGGCCTTGATATCGGCAAGTTCGTCGGCCTGCGCGGCCCCTGCCAGGATGCCGAAAACGGCAATTGCCGCGGTGGCGGTGTAACGCAACTTCATAAGAGCAGTCATGTCGTTCCCCTTTTTGAGACGTGTTGTGCGACAGGTGATGGATGGCAGCGGGCACGAGGCACGCTGCCGTTGTGGAGCTGGTTCTCAGGTCAGCTTTGTCCTGACCGCGGGACTGAACATCGCGAGGCACAGGAGTTCGAACAGGACCTGCGCGGCGATCTGCGCGGTGTTGGTGGTGTTGTCGTATTGCGGCGCGATTTCCACGACGTCGCCGCCGATGAGGTTGATGCCTTTGAAGCCGCGCAGCAGGGTCAGGGCCTCCCTCGGCTGAAGCCCGCCGACTTCTGGCGTGCCGGTTCCCGGAGCGAAGGCCGGATCGAGGCTGTCGACGTCGAAACTGAGATAGGTCGGACCCGCGCCGACAACCTCTAGAGCCTTTGCGATCACAGCCTTGAGCCCCATCTCCGCCACCTCTTCGGCGTGGATGACGGTCATGCCGGAGGCAAAGGAGAACTCCCAGAGATATTCGCCGCCGCCGCGGATGCCGATCTGGATCGTACGCTTCGGATCGAGCACACCCGCCAGAACCGCCTCGCGGAAAGGCGCGCCGTGGTGGAACTTGGAGCCCTCATAGGGACCGGCGGTGTCGCAATGAGCGTCGATGTGGATCATGCCGACCGGCTGGCCGGCCGCCAGGCCTTTGAGGATGGCGCCGGAGATCGAATGGTCGCCGCCGACCGACAGCGGGATAACCCCGGTTGCCGCGATCATCCGGTAGCAGGCCTCGATGTCGGCATGGCACTCGGCGAGGCCGAACCGGCTGCGCATCGGCACGTCGCCGACATCGGCGACCTTTAGCCCTCCCATCGGCGCGACACGCAGAACATGCTCGTAGGGACCGATACGCTCGATCGCCCGGACGGCCCGCGGCCCCAGCCGCGCGCCGGCGCGATTGGTGACGCCGAGGTCCATCGGCACGCCGATCAGAGCCACGTCAAGCGCCTCAAGCACCTCGGGCCGCAAGCCGTTCTCGATGAAACGGGCATCCAGAAAGGTCGCAGGATCGGCGAAGGGCCATTTGCGGCTGTCGCCGTCCTTGAATACGCTGGCCGCCACGGCGCGGAAGTGCGGATCTTCCATCTCTCCGCCTGCAGCGCTGCCGAAGCGCTTTCTCAAGTCTTCCAGAAAATCCCGGTCAATGGTCAAGGCAGGCTCCCACCGTATTGATGCTGCCATCATCATCGGCGCCGCCCACTTCTCTTGGAACCGCGAAAATTCGAGAGGGGATATAACGATTCTTGATAGCTCGGATCCGCCGAGGCTTAGCGATGCGGGTCGCGCGTTCATCGGGGTGTTCAGAAAACTTTATAACCCGGCGAGAATTTTCCCACTACCGCGGCTGGCAACCTCCAAGCAGTCTCCGATGCGAACGGCCCGGCAGAGGGCCGACAGCAAAGGGAACCTACCATGTTGCACGATATGACACGCCGCCGCTTCCTCGGATCCGCCGCCGCCGCGGGGATTGCCAGCACGATGACCGGGTTTGCAAGATCCGCCGCAGCCGGCAGCGGCAATCTCACCGCCGTCGAATGGGGCGGCGATGTCGTCGAAGCGATGAAGCAGATTGCCGCCGACCAGAATGCGGCGACATTCAACTGGGTTCTTCACCAGGGCGGCGCGGGCGCCATCCTGCCAAAGATCAAGGCCGTCTGGCCGAATGTCGACTACGACTATGTCGCCGGCTGGGAAGGCTCGTTCAACAGCATGGTGAAGGAGGATTGGCTCGAAACCATCAATCCTGCCGATATTCCCAACCTCGCGAATATTCCCGAGAAAATCATCATTCGTGACGGCAAGGGCAACATCAAAGCGGTCCCGCGCGCAGTTGGCGGCATGTATTTCGGCGCCCGAACCGACACGGCTCCGATCGCCGTGAAGACCATCGATGATCTGCTGAGCCTCGATCTTAAGGGTGCGATCTGCTGGCCAGGCCCGACACAGAGCATGATGCTCCAGATCGTCGCGCTCGCCCTTCACGCCGGCGGCAGTGAAACGAATATGGAGCCCGGGTGGAAGCTCATGACGGAATTGGCGAAATCCGGCAATATCGGCCGCGTTGCCGTCACCGATATCGATTTCACCAATTCGCTGACGTCGGGCGAGACCTCCGTCGGCTTCTTCGCTGAGCCCGGCTGGGCGGCGGTGGCCAAAAACTTCCCGGTTACGCGTTTCACCAAGGACAGCAACTTCAAGGCCTTCCTCTACCAGAGCGGTTTCGGCGTCCTCAAGAATAGACCAAACACCAAGGCAACGCTCGATTTCGTCAACTTCGCGATCAGCCCGGACATGAACTCGCTCTACGCCAAGGTGGCTGGCGAAGCGCCGTTGAACAGCAAGGCGGTCACACCCGACAATCTCAAGCATCTGTCCTTCACGTCGGACGAGTTTTCGAGCTTCGTCTATGTGCCCGACTACAATGTCGTTCTCGAACAGCAGGATGCCTGGTCCAAGCGCTGGGAGCAGGATATCGCCCCGTTGCTCTAAGACACCTCGCGGAAGGTTGTCGTAGGCGCGGACTTCGACAACCTCCCTTTCTCATGGCCCGCAAGGGCGAGGAAAAGGCTGTTCCATCATGACCAAGGTAAGGCGGCAACCCGTTGCCATTTCAATTCCGGATCGCCGAGATGCTGCCCTGACGCTCGGGCCAGCCCTGCTGGTGTTCGCATTCGGGTTTCTGTCACCGCTCATTAATCTGGCAATCGAAAGCTTGAAGGAGTTTACGCCGGGGCGCGTCGGCTCCGTGGAAAATGCCGCGGCAACGGTTCAAAACTACTACGAGCTTGCAAACCAGGCGTTTGCAAGCGTCCTGCTGACGACCTTCTGGATTGGCGGAGTTGCCGCGATCATCGGCCAGCTTGTGGCATTCCCGCTGGCCTATTTCATCGTGCGGCGCATTTCGCCGCGGATGCGCACGCTCACCCTCGGCTTCTTGATTACGCTTGTTCTTTCCAGCGTCCTGATCAAGACGTATGCGATCGAACTGACCTTTGGGTCGGTCGGCATCTTCCGACCCTTCCTCTTGACACTGGGCCTTTCGCCCAACAGCCGCGAATATATTAATATCGTCGTTATTGCGGGTCTGGTTCACTCGATCATACCGGTCGCAACGCTAACGCTGATTGGCGCGATGCAATCGATCGATCCGCGTCTGCTTGATGCGGCCCAGTCGCTCGGCGCGCCGGGATGGAAAGCCCATCTGTCGATCACGCTTCCCCTGAGCTTCCCGGCTCTGATCTCAAGCACGCTCGTATCGCTGACTTTCGCGATCAGCGCCTTCGTCATTCCCATGGTGCTCGGGAGGGGCCGGGTGCTTTTCATGTCGAATGTCATCTACACCCGGTTCAGCGATATCGCCAACTACCCGAGCGGTGCGGCGATCTCGCTCGTCATGCTTGCCGCGGCCTTGGCGGTCGTCGCTGCCATAACGTTTGCGCAGGCGCGGAGGGTTTCCCGATGAGCATGCAGTCTCTTGCCGCGAGAACCGGAGACCGGATCGCCGGTTCCCTTGCCTACGGTGTCATCGGCCTTGGATTGGCGTTCCTCGCCATCCCGCTGGTGATAACATGCGTCATGGCTTTCGACGCCAGGACCTACCTCGGCCCGATGCCGCCACCTGCCTTGTCGCTTCACTGGTTCGAACGGCTCGTCTCCCAGGCGGATATCCTTGCCAGCCTGCGCACCAGCCTCATCTTGGCGGTACTCACGACGGTTCTGTCCGTCACGATTGGAACTGCGGCGGCTGTCGGTCTTGCCCGGGGCAATTTTCCAGGAAAGGCAGCGCTGACTTCGGCCTTTCTCTCGCCGCTCATCGTCCCGCCGGTTGTCATTGGATTCGGCCTGCTGCTTTTCCTTTCCAAGGCCGGCATCACAAATGGTATGGCGCGCCTGCTCCTCGGCCACGTGATCGTGACTGCATAAGGACCAGTCTCGCCAGCCTTCTCGGCAGCGACCAACGATTGACGGAAGCCGCAATGGTTCTCGGCGCCACCGAGCGCCAGGCCTTCTGGTCCATAACCCTGCCGCTCATGCGGACGGGCGTCGTCACCGGCGCGATCTTCGCCTTCGCAATTTCGATGGATGACGTATCGATCAGTCTGTTTCTGAGCGATCCGTCCGCAACGACCTTGCCTGTTACGCTGGTCAGCAACATGCGCGCGGCTTTCGATCTGACGATCGCTGCGGCGGCCGTGGTCCTGATTGCCGTCACTGCGTTGCTGATCGTCGTGCTGGACCGTGTCGTCGGCTTTGACACTGTCGTGGGCCAAGGTTTGTTTCGTTCATGAGGACAATACGATGATTTCTGCCGTGGAATTTCAAGGGGTCAGCAAGCGCTTCGGCGAAACTGTCGCCCTCGGTGATATCTCCTTCTCTGTGAACCCAGGTGAAACAATCGCACTGCTTGGACCGAGCGGCTGCGGCAAGACCACCATTCTTCGGCTCATTGCCGGATTCGAGCGGCCCGACAAAGGCTCGATCCTGATCGACGGCGAGCCGATGGCCGGATTGAAACCCTATCAGCGCAATGTCGGGCTGCTGTTCCAGCACTACGCTCTTTTCCCGCATATGACAGTCGAACAGAACATCGGTTACGGACTTCGCCATCGCAACCATCCGCCGGGGCAAATACCGCGCCGCATTGCCGAGATGCTTGAGCTCGTCCGGCTCGTCGGTTTCGGACAGCGGCGGCCGCACCAGTTGAGCGGCGGACAGCAGCAGCGTGTTGCGCTTGCGCGGGCGCTCGCCACCCATCCGAGCCTCGTTCTTCTGGATGAACCTCTGTCGGCCCTCGACGCCAAGCTTCGGCATGAGCTGCGCACCGAATTGAAGGATGTGCTCGCCGCGGTCGGCTCGACCGCAATCGTGGTAACCCACGACCAGGAGGAGGCGATGAGCCTGGGAGAGCGTATCTTCGTGATGAACCGCGGGGCAATCATGCAATCCGGCAAGCCGGATGATGTGTATTGGCGTCCAGACTCACGTTTCGTCGCGGATTTCATGGGTCGGACGAATTGGATTCATGGCTCGATTTCGGCCGCGGGCGGAACGGCCCGCAAATTTCGCTCCGAATCCGGCTGGGAGTTTCCGGTCGCGTCCACGGCAAATCTTTCAGGTGCCGCCGAGATTTGCGTGAGGCCGGAAAGCGTCGAGATATCGTCCGGCGCTCCGGCTGCCGGAGCCATGACCGGACGCGTTGCCGACGTCGTGACACTCGGTGCCTTCAGGCATGTCGTTCTGGACCTCGTCAGTGGCGACCGGATAATCTCGGCTTGCCCGAACCGTCCAGACATAGCCTTCGCTCGGGGGCAGGAGATCAGCGTTTCCATTCCGCCCGAGGCATGCGTCCTCTTCGCGCGATAAGCTGGCATTGATGGGGCGCAGCTTGTGCTGCGCCCGGGGGCTAAGGGTCACCAGTTGCCGGAAGAACATGGTTCGTCCAATATCCGCTTATAGGCGGAGAGGCCCTCGGCTATCGAGCGCCACAAAGTATGGAATGCGGCTTCTGATGCTTGATCTTGATTCCTATCTGCTTCGTGCATTTCTGACCGTCGCGGAGATCGGCACCGTCAATGGAGCAGCCGTCAAGCTGAACAGAACGCAGGCCGCCGTGAGCATGCAGATCCGCAAGCTGGAGGAGCTTGTCGGCGTTACGCTGTTTTCGCGTTCGTCAAAGGGCCTCGAGCTGACGAGCCATGGGCAGATCATGCTGGCTTATGCCCGCGAAATGGTCGCCCTCAGCGACGAGGTCGGGAAAAGGCTGACAGGCAAGATGATCGAGGACCGCATTCGCCTCGGCGTCGTCGAGGACTTCGCAGCTGGCCACCTGATCGACATTCTTAGTGCCTTCAGAGCCCAGAACCCGAAGGTCGAGATCGACATCATTGTCGAGCCGAATCGCCGCCTCGCCAGCCTGTTTGAAGACAGGAAGCTGGATCTCGTGGTTTGCGACATCACCTGCCTCTCGCGAAAACCGACCCTGATCTGGACCGAATATTTGATGTGGACGGTGAGATCCGACTTTGTGGCGGATACGGAAAAACCGCTTCCGATCATCATGTTCGAGGAGGAGTGTCCCTGGACGCTTCCGACGATTGCGGCTCTGTCCCAGCGAAACATCAAGTGGAAGACGGCGTGCGTCGCATCGACGCTGGTGGCCATGGCGACCGCGGTTCGCGTCGGTATCGGTATCGCGCCAATGATGCTCACGACGAAACCGGAGGGCTGCCGGACGCTTGACCGATCGGCGGATCTGCCCGGTCCGGTGCGCATCGAGATCGGTCTGTATGCTCAATCCGAGTCGGCCGAAGGCGCGCGCTATCTTGTGGACTTCATTTCGCGGCATACCGCCATATTGTCCAGCTAGAGCCTTTCCTGGTCAGATTGCAGCATTCTGCCGGAGCAGGTTTTCGTCAGGACAGAGGCGATTGGCGACGGGCATACCCCAGGGTACGTCCGAGCCGATCGCCTTTGTCCTGGCGGAAAGATGCCCGGCCCTTCGGGTTGGCTGAAACGGGCCGGCTGATCGACCGGCCGGCTTGGCCGTAGAGCTTGGCTACGACGCGCGCCGGCCGGTCGACCATCCGACTCCGTTTGAGCCAACAGAATGCTTCAAGCTGACCAGGAAAGGCTCTAGGAGCGTTCAGCTTCCATTATATCGGCTCAAATTAATTCCCTCTACCGAAGTGGCGGGCGAAGCCCCACAGTGATCGGATGAAGGGTCGACGACCCAATATCAAGCATTGGAAGTCTGCGAATACGATGATGGGGCAAGCCAAAGTTGACGAAACTCTCCTCGCAGATGCCGCCTATCTGCCCGGCCAGGTCGCAAACCTGACGAGGGGAGCGAGCGTGACGGCGCAGACCAACGAAATACTGGAACGCATCAATGACATGCTGCTGCGCGAAGGTACCGACAAGTCAGAGATCATTCTCGCCAACATCTGGCTCAGGGACCTTGCCTCATTCGAGGAAATGAACAGAGCCTGGGATGCTTGGATGCCGGATAGCGGAACGCCACGGCGGGCGACGTTTGAGGACAAGAATCTCCCGCCGATGTGCGCCATCCGTATCGACGTAGCCGCGTCGCGAAAGAGTGGGGCCGGGCAAATTTGAGCCGCCTGCATTCGTCATCCTGCTCTAAAGCGCGTCCCGACCTTTCAGATTCGCTCCTCGCGCTTTAGGTCTTTGTTTTAGGCGTGTCGTTGTCGCAAAACCGCGGCATACTCTTGCGCGACAGGCTCTAAGGCCGGATGACGCAGACATTGGCCTCATAGGAGCAGGGATCGTCCCGCACTGCGATATCGATGACCTTTGCTTTCGGGGCCAGCAGCTCCGGCCGTGCTGTAGGATAGCCATAGCCGTTGCCGCCGACATAGGTCCCGCCATCGACCTGATAGACATAGGAAGAGCCGGCATAAGTGCCGCCGCCGTCACCACCCTGCGTTTGGGGCAGGACGACGATGAGATTGTTGCGGGCTATGCGATTTGTCGCCGGCGATGAGAACTGTTTCAGGAACGGCATCCGTTCTTTGCGGTTCCGATATCGATAGGCATTGTCGAAACGGATGCCGCGATCGCGCCAGTTTACACGTTCGCCGAGGAGTAATCCGCCGTGGAAAGCGTGACGATGGCCGGGAAAGCGATGATCGTTGCGGCGGTCGCCGGCTTCGGCGGGAAATGCGGCAAGCACGGACAGGGCAATCAGGGTGACTGCGGACAGACTGCGAAACATGGGTGGCCGGCCTCCGGAATTCCGATCCTTAACAAATCGTTAACGCCAGATTGCGCCAAAAGCCGGAGCTTGTCCATTCAGGTCGGACAACCGGCTCAAAATTTGAGCGGAAAAGACCAGTTTCTTTAGCCTGCAAACTTCCCGGTAACGCGAATCGATTAAATTAAAAGCAGACAGCGATTGTGCTTGTCGTCGGCGTTCCCGGTGATTAAACGTCGCAATTGATGCAACGCACACAGAGAATTTTGTCATTCGTGTGGTTGACTGAGCATGCTCCGAAATCCGGGAGCGCAGAGAAGCCGCCGCGAGGTTCTGATGGCGAACGTGACAAATAACCGGCCCCTATCGCCGCATCTGCAAATCTACAAGCCTATTCCCACCATGGTCATGTCCATCGTCCACCGCATTACCGGTGGCGCGCTCTACGTCGGCACGCTGCTCGTCGCCTGGTGGCTGATCGCGGCGGCAAGCGGCCAGGGCTCCTATGACTGGGCCAACTGGGTGCTCGGCAGCCTTCTCGGCAAGCTCGTGCTTCTCGGCTATACTTGGGCGCTGCTGCACCACATGCTCGGCGGCTTCCGCCACTTCATGTGGGATCTCGGTTATGGCTTCGGGAAAGAGTTCTCGACCAAGCTCGCCATCGCCAACATCATCGGGTCGCTCTGTCTGACCGTGCTGGTCTGGGTGATCGGCTTCCTCATTCGCTTCTGAAGGTCCTCTCATGGATATGCGCACCCCCCTCGGCAAGGTTCGCGGGCTCGGCTCCGCCAAGGACGGAACGGATCATTTCTGGCGCCAGCGGCTGACGGCCGTCGCCAATGTTCCGCTGATCCTCTTCTTCGTCTTCTTCATGCTCGCCTATGCCGGCGCGCCTTATGCGGATGTGGTTCGCGCGCTGTCGAACCCCTTCGTCGCCGTGGTCATGGGGCTGATGGTAATCTCCGGTGTCATCCACATGAAGCTCGGCATGCAGGTCATCATCGAGGATTACGTGCACGGCGAATTCGGCAAGATCGTTCTCCTGATGCTGAACACGTTCTTTGCGATCCTGATCGCCGGCCTCTGTCTCTTCGCCATTCTGAAAATCGCATTCGTAGGATAAGCTGATATGGCACCGACTTCACCCGCCCAGAACGGCAAAGCCTACAAGTATGTCGATCACTCCTACGACGTGATCGTCGTCGGCGCCGGCGGCGCCGGGCTGCGCGCCACGCTCGGCATGGCCGAGCAGGGTTTCCGCACGGCCTGCATCACCAAGGTATTCCCGACCCGCTCCCACACGGTCGCGGCCCAGGGCGGTATCGCCGCTTCGCTGCGCAACATGACGCCGGATAGCTGGCAGTGGCACCTCTACGACACCGTCAAGGGCTCCGACTGGCTCGGCGACGTCGACGCCATGCAGTATCTCACCATGGAAGCGCCGAAGGCGGTCTATGAGCTCGAGCACTACGGCGTGCCGTTCTCGCGCAACGAGGAAGGCAAGATCTATCAGCGCCCGTTCGGCGGCCACATGCAGAATTACGGCGAAGGCCCGCCGGTACAACGCACCTGCGCCGTTGCCGACCGTACCGGCCACGCCATCCTGCATACGCTCTACGGCCAGTCGCTGCGCAACAATGCCGAGTTCTTCATCGAGTATTTCGCGCTCGACCTGATCATGTCGGAAGACGGCAGCCGCTGCACCGGCGTCATCGCCTGGTGCCTCGATGACGGTACGATCCATCGCTTCGCCGCCAAGATGGTGGTGCTGGCGACCGGCGGCTACGGCCGCGCCTATTTCTCGGCAACGTCGGCCCATACCTGCACAGGCGACGGCGGCGGCATGGTGGCGCGTGCCGGCCTGCCGCTGCAGGACATGGAATTCGTTCAGTTCCACCCGACCGGCATCTATGGTTCGGGCTGTCTGATCACCGAAGGCGCGCGCGGCGAAGGCGGTTATCTCGTCAACTCCGAGGGCGAGCGCTTCATGGAGCGTTACGCGCCTTCGGCCAAGGACCTTGCCTCGCGCGACGTCGTTTCGCGCTGCATGACACTGGAAATCCGCGAAGGCCGCGGTGTCGGCAAGGCGAAGGACCACATCTTCCTGCATCTCGATCATCTCGATCCAGCCGTTCTTCATGAACGCCTGCCGGGGATTTCCGAGAGCGCCAAAATCTTCGCCGGTGTCGACGTCACACGCGAACCGATCCCGGTTCTGCCGACCGTTCACTACAATATGGGCGGCATTCCCACGAATTATTGGGGCGAAGTGCTGAACGCCGACGGTGCCAATCCGGAACGGATCATCCCCGGCCTGATGGCTGTGGGCGAGGCCGGCTGTGCCTCGGTGCACGGCGCCAACCGTCTCGGCTCCAACTCGCTGATCGACCTCGTGGTCTTCGGCCGCGCCGCTGCGATCCGCGCCGGCGAGGTGATCGATCGCGCAGCGCCGATCCCGCATCTCAACGTCGCCGCCTGCGACAAGATCATGGACCGCTTCGACGGTCTGCGTCACGCCAGCGGCGGCACACCGACGGCGGAACTGCGCGAGAAGATGCAGCGCGCCATGCAGGAAGACGCCGCGGTGTTCCGCACGCAGGAATCGCTGGAGTCGGGCTGCCAGCGCATCTCGGCAATCTGGGGCGAGATGAAGGACATCAAGGTCACCGACCGCTCGATGATCTGGAACTCGGATCTGGTCGAGACGCTGGAGCTGCAGAACCTGATGGCCAACGCCATCACGACGATCTACGGAGCCGAGGCCCGCAAGGAGAGCCGCGGTTCGCATGCCCGCGAAGATTATACCGAGGGTGCATTCGCCGGCCGCGACGACGTCAACTGGCGCAAGCACACACTCGCCTGGGTGAACGAGGCAGGCGATGTGAAACTCGACTATCGTCCTGTTCACACCGAGCTCATTGCCGAAGGCATCGATCCGCACAAGATCGAGCCGAAGGCTCGCGTGTACTGATCTCAAGAGGAACCGGACATGGTTGAACTCGCTCTCCCCAAGAATTCTCAGATGCGCGAAGGCAAGGTCTGGCCGAAGCCGGCGGGTGCCAAAAACACCCGCGAGTTCCGCGTCTACCGCTGGAGCCCGGACGACGGTCAGAACCCGTCTATCGACACCTTCTATATCGATGTCGACGATTGCGGGCCGATGGTGCTCGACGGTCTGCTCTACATCAAGAACAAGATCGACCCGACGCTGACGCTGCGCCGTTCCTGTCGCGAGGGCATCTGCGGCTCCTGCGCGATGAATATCGACGGCACGAACACGCTCGCCTGCACCAAGGGCCTCGACGATATCAAGGGCGCGGTGAAGATCTATCCGCTGCCGCATCTGCCCGTCGTCAAGGATCTGGTTCCGGACCTCACCAACTTCTATGCCCAGCATCGTTCGATCGAGCCATGGCTGAAGACGGTGTCGCCAGCGCCGGCCAAGGAGTGGAAGCAGAGCCATGAGGACCGGCAGAAGCTCGACGGCCTCTATGAATGCATCCTCTGCGCCTGCTGCTCGACCTCCTGTCCGAGCTATTGGTGGAATGGCGACCGCTATCTCGGTCCGGCCGTTCTGCTGCAGGCCTATCGCTGGCTGATCGATTCCAGAGACGAGGCGACCGGCGAGCGCCTCGACAATCTCGAGGACCCGTTCCGCCTCTATCGCTGCCACACGATCATGAACTGTGCGCAAACCTGCCCCAAGGGCCTCAACCCGGCCAAGGCGATCGCCGAAATCAAGAAGATGATGGTCGAGCGCCGGGTTTGATCAACCTCGGTACCGATGGCGGAATAGACGGCTTCGATTCCGAAGCCGTCACCGAGATTCGGTCGCGGTGCACGAACAGGGCATCCGCATCGATCCCGGTGCAATCCTTCTGCAAGATGCGGTGAGACACTATTCCAGGACATTGCGCGAGTTCGACAGGGATCCTGACAGAGATGAACGCGCTCAACACCTTGCTGACAAATTCTATGTGCAGGAAGTTTTGCAGCGGGACAGTTGAACTGTATCGTTTTTCGGTTAGTTGTTGTCACTGGCAATTTATGCAGCACGACTTGATTAACCAAATCGAATTACGATAATCGGACTTGTCTCACGCCCGTTTCTCTACGGCGACAGCCGAATTCAGGAGTATGATGATGCAGTTGCGATATGCGATGACAGGTCTGGTGGTGGTTCTGTCGCTAGCCGGTTGTCAGCGTACGGCATATGATTACAGCTCCAACGCCAGTGCCGGCCCGGCGCCGTTGACGGCGCAGCCGGTGCCCTCGGTGCAGGGCGGGCAGCTTCCGCCGCCGACCGGCGGCTCACAGTTTCCGGCCGCGCCGACGACGACGGCGCCGATGCCGGGCGCTGAGCCTGGTGCAATGGCCGCGAATGCGCTCGATATCACCAAGGAATCGATGGTCGGGAGCTGGCGCGTCAACGGTAGCTGCGACATGTTCCTAACGCTCACCAATCTCGGCAGCGGTTCGCGCGGCGGAACGCGTGGCTGTGTCGGCGAGCTGACGGCGATGGGCTCCTGGGAGGTCGCCGGCAAGCAGGTGCTGCTCAAGGACCGCTCGGGCAACCAGCTCGGCAGCGTCTACAAGACGGCCGACAACCGCTTCCAGGGACAGACGAGCACAGGCCAGTCGATCAGTCTCAGCCGGTAAATGTTCCGGCGGGTTCTCCGCCGTTGACTGACAGGCGGATATGCCCTCATGCAGCCAATGCCGGATTATGCGCTCAGCGTCTGCGAACAGCTTAAAGCGCTGACCGCATCGGGCGCCCTTCAGGCCGATTCTGCCCAATTGGACGTGGCAAAGAGCCTCGACCGGGTGCTCGCCGGTCTGAAGCAGCGGCGGCCGGCGGCAAAGTCGAGCGCGCTCGGCTGGCTGTTTGCCGCCAAGAAGAAATCGGCCGACGGCATCAAGGGGCTTTATATCCACGGCAGCGTCGGGCGCGGCAAGACCATGCTGATGGACATGTTCTTCGCGATGGCGCCGTGCAGGAAGAAACGGCGGGCGCATTTCCACGAATTCATGGCGGATGTGCACAACCGCATCGCCGCGCACCGGCTGAAGCTCAAGAACGGTGAGACGAGGCAGGCCGATCCGATGCCGCCGGTCGCCGCAGCGCTTTACGACGAGGCAGAACTGCTTTGCTTCGACGAGTTCACGGTCACCGACATCGCCGATGCGATGATCTTGTCGCGGCTGTTCTCCGAGCTTTTCGCGCGCGGATGCGTGCTGGTCGCGACCTCGAACGTCGAGCCCGACAATCTCTACGCGGATGGTCTCAATCGCGGCCTCTTCCTGCCCTTCGTTGCCTTGCTCAAGCAGTATGTCGATGTCGTTACCCTGGATTCGTCGACCGACTACCGGATGGAGAAGCTGAGCAGCCAGCCGGTCTACCTGGTGCCGATCAACGAGCATAACGACATGGCGATGGATGCGTCCTGGACCCAGGCGCTGCATGGGCGCAAGGCGCAGCCGCTGGATATTCCGATGAAGGGGCGCCACATCCATGTGCCGCTCGCCGTCGACCGCATGGCGCGTTTCTCTTTCGCCGATCTTTGCGACAAACCGCTCGGGGCGGTCGACTTCCTGGCCATCGCCGAGCGCTACGATACGGTCTTCGTCGATCACATTCCCTTGCTCGGGCCGGAAAAGCGGAACCAGATCAAGCGGTTCATCATTATGGTCGATACGTTTTACGATCATGCCGTGCGGCTTTACATTTCCGCAGCGGCGATGCCGGAGGAACTGCTGCTGCAACGTCGGGGCACCGAGGGCTTTGAATTCGACCGCACGGCTTCGCGCCTGTTCGAGATGCGCAGTGCGGAATATCTTGCGCTGCACCATGAGAAACGCGCCGCAGAGTAACAATCTGGTGACAGAATGTATTACGTTTACGTAAGAATTTTTGGATCTAAACGATTGAAAACGCTGCATCAAAAATAATGCATTGCCATTTTTAGGCTTTGGGTCTATGCGATTGCGTCATTGGGCGGTGCCTTGCGCGTCCGTTCGACGAATTTGATCGCAAAGGAAACAGCGAAATGGCGCGTAACAAGATCGCACTCATTGGTTCTGGCATGATTGGTGGCACGCTGGCTCACCTCGCCGGCCTGAAGGAACTGGGCGACATCGTTCTCTTCGACATCGCGGACGGCATTCCCCAGGGCAAAGGTCTCGATATCTCCCAGTCGTCGCCGGTCGAAGGCTTCGACGTCAATCTGACGGGTGCCAGCGACTATTCCGCGATCGAAGGCGCTGACGTCTGCATCGTCACGGCAGGCGTCGCCCGCAAGCCCGGCATGAGCCGCGATGACCTTCTCGGCATCAACCTCAAGGTCATGGAGCAGGTCGGCGCCGGCATCAAGAAATATGCCCCGAACGCCTTCGTGATCTGCATCACCAACCCGCTCGACGCCATGGTCTGGGCGCTGCAGAAGTTTTCCGGTCTTCCGGCCAACAAGGTCGTCGGCATGGCTGGCGTTCTCGACTCCTCGCGCTTCCGTCTTTTCCTCGCCAAGGAATTCAACGTGTCCGTCCAGGACGTCACGGCCTTCGTTCTCGGCGGCCACGGCGACACGATGGTGCCGCTCGCCCGCTACTCGACGGTCGGCGGCATTCCGCTCACCGATCTCGTCACCATGGGCTGGGTCACCAAGGAGCGCCTCGAAGAGATCATCCAGCGCACCCGTGACGGCGGCGCCGAAATCGTCGGCCTGCTGAAGACCGGCTCGGCCTATTACGCGCCGGCCGCCTCGGCGATCGAGATGGCCGAATCCTACCTCAAGGACAAGAAGCGCGTTCTGCCTTGTGCTGCCCACCTCTCCGGCCAGTACGGCGTCAAGGACATGTATGTCGGCGTTCCCACCGTCATCGGCGCTGGCGGCGTCGAGCGCATCATCGAGATCGATCTCAACAAGACCGAGAAGGAAGCCTTCGACAAGTCCGTCGGCGCAGTCGCCGGTCTCTGCGAAGCCTGCATCAACATCGCGCCTGCCCTGAAGTGATTGGCGCTGAAGTAATCGAAATAGGGATAGACCCATGAACATTCATGAATATCAGGCCAAAGCTCTGCTGAAGGGCTATGGCGCCCCGGTTGCCGAGGGTGTGGCTATTCTCAAGGTTGAAGAAGCCGAAGCTGCCGCCAAGTCGCTTCCCGGTCCGCTTTACGTGGTCAAGAGCCAGATCCATGCCGGCGGCCGCGGCAAGGGCAAGTTCAAGCAACTCGGTCCTGACGCCAAGGGTGGCGTTCGCCTCGCCAAGTCGATCGACGAAGTAGTCGCCCACGCCAAGGAAATGCTCGGCAACACGCTGGTGACCGCCCAGACGGGCGACGCCGGGAAGCAGGTCAACCGTCTGTATATCGAAGACGGCGCCGACATTGCTCGCGAACTCTATTGCTCGATCCTTGTCGACCGCTCGGTCGGTCGCGTGGCCTTCGTCGTATCGACCGAAGGCGGCATGGACATCGAGGCCGTCGCCCACGACACGCCCGAGAAGATCCACACGATCGCCATCGATCCGGAAGCCGGCGTGACGGCTGCCGACGTTGTTGCGATCTCTAAGGCACTTCAGCTCGATGGTGCTGCCGCCGAAGACGCCAAGACGCTTTTCCCGACGCTCTACAAGGCCTTCGGCGAAAAGGACATGGCTCTGCTGGAGGTCAATCCGCTGATCGTCATGAAGGATGGCCATCTGCGCGTCCTCGATGCCAAGATGTCTTTCGATGGCAATGCGCTTTTCCGTCACGACGACGTCAAGACGCTGCGCGACGAGACCGAAGAAGACGCCAAGGAAATCGAGGCCTCGAAGTGGGACCTCGCCTATGTCGCGCTCGACGGCAATATCGGCTGCATGGTCAACGGCGCAGGCCTCGCCATGGCGACGATGGACATCATCAAGCTCTACGGCAAGGAGCCGGCCAACTTCTGCGACGTCGGCGGCGGCGCCGGCAAGGAGAAGGTTGCTGCGGCTTTCAAGATCATCACCGCAGACCCCAAGGTCGAAGGCATTCTCGTCAACATCTTCGGCGGCATCATGAAGTGCGATGTCATTGCCGAGGGCGTCATTGCCGCGGTCAAGGAAGTCGGCCTCAAGGTTCCGCTCGTCGTGCGCCTTGAAGGCACCAATGTCGAGCTCGGCAAGAAGATCCTGAACGAGTCTGGTCTGGCGATCACGGCGGCTGACGACTTGGACGATGCGGCCAAGAAGATCGTTGCGGCGATCAACGGCTGAGAACGATCATGGCCTTCCAGTCCACGCCCTCCGCTGCTCATTTCCGCCTCCACGCCTTCGCCGGCGTGTGGGAAGGGGACGAGCGTGTCGCGGCGTCGACGTGGACGAGTGAAGGCAAGGCCAGTGCGGAGTTTTCCGGCGAGGCGTTGTTCGGCGGGTTCTTCCTCGAGCAGCGCTATCGCCAGACGCGCGATGGTGCTGTTTCGTTCGAGGCGCGAAATGTTTTCGGCTTCGATGCTTCGGACAAGGCCTACAAACTCTACCAGTTCGACACCGCAGGTTTTGCGCCGCCCGTGCCGGCGTCCGGCGAGTGGAACGGCAATGAGCTTGTGCTGATGAAGACTTCGCCGCGCGGCAGCCAGCGCACCATATTCACATTTGAAAATGAAGACTGCTACCGGATGGGCGTCAGCTTTTCGCCTGCAGGCAGCGATACTTGGCAGGAGGTCGTCAGCGGCGTCTATCGTCGTGCGTCCCCCACGTCTTCCAACCTCTCCTAAACAAAGGCCTCGCATGTCCATTCTCGTCAACAAAGACACCAAGGTTCTCGTTCAGGGCCTAACCGGCAAGACCGGAACCTTCCACACCGAACAGGCGCTTGCTTACTACGGCACCCAGATGGTCGGCGGTATCCATCCGAAGAAGGGTGGCGAAACCTGGACCGGCGCGAAGGGCGAAAGCCTGCCGATCTTTGCAACCGTTGCCGAAGGCAAGGAAAAGACTGGCGCCAACGCGTCTGTCATCTATGTTCCGCCGGCCGGAGCCGCCGACGCGATCATCGAGGCGATCGACGCCGAGATCCCGTTCATCACCTGCATCACCGAAGGCATTCCGGTCATGGACATGGTCCGCGTCAAGGCTCGCCTCGACCGCTCCAAGTCGCGCCTGCTCGGCCCAAACTGCCCGGGTATCCTGACGCCGGAAGAATGCAAGATCGGCATCATGCCGGGCTCGATCTTCCGCAAGGGTTCGGTCGGTATCGTTTCCCGCTCGGGCACGCTGACCTATGAAGCCGTGTTCCAGACCTCCAATGAGGGTCTCGGCCAGACGACGGCCGTCGGTATCGGCGGCGACCCGGTCAAGGGCACCGAGTTCATCGACGTCCTGGAAATGTTCCTGGCCGACGAAGCCACCCAGTCGATCATCATGATCGGCGAAATCGGAGGTGCGGCTGAAGAAGACGCAGCCCAGTTCCTCAAGGACGAAGCCAAGAAGGGCCGCAAGAAGCCGATGGCTGGCTTCATTGCCGGCCGTACGGCGCCGAAGGGCCGCACCATGGGCCATGCCGGCGCCGTGGTTTCCGGCGGCAAGGGCGATGCGGAATCGAAGATCGCGGCGATGGAATCGGCAGGCATCAAGGTATCGCCCTCTCCGGCCCGCCTCGGCAAGACGCTGGTTGAAGTCCTCAAGGGCTAAGCCACCTATATAGACCGGGCGGAGGAACGGCATCTGCGCCCTCCGCCCGGCCTCGACAAGACGAAACCAGCAGATGCGCCGCGGACAGGCGGCAATCGAATGCGGCAGCCGGCCATCAAGCCGGCAAATTCATCAAAGTCAGGAGGCGGACGGAAGCGTCCGCATATCACCATGGCACGGCAAGAAGCCAACGAGCAGTTTCAGATCACCTCGTTTCTGGATGGCGCCAACGCTGCCTATATCGAGCAGCTCTACGCGCGGTATGAAGAGGACCCAGCATCGGTCGACGATCAGTGGCGGTCTTTCTTCAAGGCGCTGGAGGAGGATCCCAGCGATGTGAAGAGGGCGGCCAAAGGGGCTTCCTGGCGCAAGAAGAACTGGCCGCTTCAGGCAAGCGGCGATCTGGTGTCGGCTCTGGATGGCGACTGGGGCATCGTCGAGAAGGTGATCGAGACCAAGGTCAAGGCCAAGGCCGAAGCTCAGGGCAAGCCTGCCGACGGCACCGAGGTGCTGCAGGCGACGCGCGATTCCGTGCGCGCCATCATGATGATCCGCGCCTACCGCATGCGCGGCCACCTGCATGCCAAGCTCGACCCGCTCGGCATCGCCGCTCCCGTTGACGACTATCACGAGCTGTCGGCGGAGAATTACGGTTTCACGGCCGCCGATTACGATCGCAAGATCTTCATCGACAACGTGCTCGGCCTCGAATACGCGACCATCCGCGAGATGATCGAAATCCTCGAGCGCACCTATTGCTCGACGCTCGGCGTCGAATTCATGCATATCTCCAATCCTGAAGAGAAGGCCTGGATCCAGGAGCGCATCGAAGGACCGGACAAGGGTGTGGCCTTCACGCCGGAAGGCAAGAAGGCGATCCTTGCCAAGCTCGTCGAAGCCGAAGGCTACGAACAGTTCCTCGACGTCAAGTTCAAGGGCACGAAGCGTTTCGGTCTCGACGGCGGCGAATCGCTGATCCCGGCGCTGGAACAGATCCTTAAGCGTGGCGGCCATCTCGGCCTCAAGGAAGCCGTATTCGGCATGGCCCATCGTGGCCGCCTGAACGTGCTCTCCCAGGTCATGGGCAAGCCGCACCGGGCGATCTTCCATGAGTTCAAGGGCGGTTCGGCCGCTCCCGATGAGGTCGAGGGCTCGGGCGACGTCAAGTACCATCTCGGCGCCTCCTCCGACCGCGAATTCGACGGCAACAAGATCCACGTTTCGCTGACGGCGAACCCTTCGCATCTCGAAATCGTCGATCCCGTCGTCATGGGCAAGGCCCGCGCCAAGCAGGATATGAACGCCACCGTCTGGGACGGTGATATCATCCCGCTTTCCGAACGCGCCAAGGTTCTGCCGCTGCTGATCCATGGCGACGCGGCTTTTGCCGGCCAGGGTGTCATTGCCGAAATTCTCGGCCTTTCCGGTCTGCGCGGCCACCGCGTCGCCGGCACCATGCACGTGATCATCAACAATCAGATCGGCTTCACGACCAACCCGGCCTTCTCGCGCTCGTCGCCTTATCCGTCCGACGTCGCCAAGATGATCGAGGCGCCGATCCTGCACGTCAACGGCGACGATCCGGAAGCGGTGGTTTATGGGGCGAAGATCGCCACCGAATTCCGCATGAAGTTCCACAAGCCTGTTGTGCTCGACCTGTTCTGCTACCGCCGCTACGGCCACAATGAAGGCGACGAACCGTCCTTCACCCAGCCGAAGATGTACAAGGTGATCCGCGCCCACAAGACCGTGCTGCAGCTCTATGCGGCCCGTCTCGTCGCCGAGGGCCTGCTCACCGACGGTGAAGTCGAGAAGATGAAGGCCGACTGGCGCGCCCATCTCGAACAGGAGTTCGAGGCCGGCCAGCACTACAAGCCGAACAAGGCCGACTGGCTTGATGGTGAGTGGTCGGGACTGCGCACGGCCGACAATGCCGACGAGCAGCGCCGCGGCAAGACCGCCGTGCCGATGAAGACGCTGAAGGAGATCGGCCGCAAGCTCTCTGAGATCCCGGCGGGCTTCAACGCACACCGGACGATCCAGCGCTTCATGGAAAACCGGGCCAACATGATCGCCACCGGCGAGGGTATCGACTGGGCGATGGCCGAAGCGCTCTCCTTCGGCGCGCTCTGCGTCGAAGGCAGCAAGATCCGCCTCTCCGGCCAGGATTGTGAACGCGGCACCTTCTCGCAGCGTCACTCGGTTCTCTACGATCAGGAAACCGAAGAGCGCTACATCCCGCTCGCCAATCTTTCGCCAACGCAGGGGCGCTACGAAGTCATCAATTCGATGCTTTCGGAAGAGGCCGTGCTCGGTTTCGAATATGGCTATTCGCTCGCCCGCCCGAATGCGCTGACGCTCTGGGAAGCCCAGTTCGGCGATTTCGCCAACGGCGCGCAGGTGGTCTTCGACCAGTTCATCTCGTCGGGCGAACGCAAGTGGCTGCGCATGTCGGGCCTCGTCTGCCTGCTGCCTCACGGTTATGAAGGTCAGGGTCCCGAACACTCCTCGGCCCGCCTCGAACGTTTCCTGCAGCTTTGCGCGGAAGACAACATGCAGGTCGCCAACGTCACGACGCCGGCAAACTATTTCCACATCCTGCGCCGGCAGCTGAAGCGCGACTTCCGCAAGCCGCTGGTCCTGATGACGCCGAAGTCGCTGCTGCGCCACAAGCGGGCGGTCTCGACGCTTGCCGAAATGGCCGGCGAATCCGCCTTCCATCGTCTGCTCTGGGACGATGCCGAGGTGATCAAGGACGGCCCGATCAAGCTGCAGAAGGACAACAAGATCCGCCGCGTCGTCATGTGCTCCGGCAAGGTCTATTACGATCTTCTCGAAGAGCGTGAAAAGCGCGGCATCGACGACATCTATCTCTTGCGCGTCGAGCAGCTCTATCCGTTCCCGGCGAAGGCGCTGATCAACGAGCTGTCGCGCTTCCGCAATGCCGAGATGGTCTGGTGCCAGGAAGAGCCGAAGAACATGGGCGCATGGTCGTTCATCGACCCCTTCCTCGAATGGGTGCTCGCCCATATCGATGCGAAGTACCAGCGCGTCCGCTATACCGGCCGTCCGGCCGCCGCCTCGCCGGCGACGGGCCTGATGTCCAAGCATCTGTCGCAGCTCGCCGCATTCCTCGAGGATGCATTGGGCGGTTAAAACAAGGGGGGCGCAATGGCTTAGTTCTTTCTGAGACTGCAGCCGCCGCGCCCCACTTTCCCGCATGACGGGACCGGGGAGGAAATGGCGGCGATGAAACGCCATGCTGAATACTGGCATCGGATCGCCCTTGCGGGATCGGCTATCGTCGTCGGACCCGTCTTCGAGGGTGAAGGCGCCTGGGGCATGGCGATCGTCGAGGTCGAGGATCAGGCGGCGGCGCAGCTTCTTGCCGACGGCGATCCGATCATCGCTTCCGGTTTCGGTTTCCGCTTCGATATTCTGCCGATGCCCTCGATCATCTCGCGGCCGCCCGCCGTCTGAAACGCATAAACGAAAACACACGAAATCAGGATGTGAACAATGGCCACAGAAATCCGCGTTCCAACTCTCGGTGAATCCGTCAGCGAGGCAACCGTCGGCACCTGGTTCAAGAAGGTCGGCGACGCCATCAAGGCCGACGAGCCGATTCTCGAGCTTGAAACCGACAAGGTGACCATCGAAGTTCCAGCACCCGCCTCCGGCACGCTTTCGGAAATCGTCGTTGCCGCCGGCGAGACCGTCGGCCTCGGCGCGCTGCTCGGCCAGATCGCCGAAGGCGCTGCCGCTGCACAGGCCGCCGCGCCTGCTGCTCCGGCTCCCGCTCAATCGGCCGCTGCTGCTCCGGCCCAGCCGGCGGTTGCCGCCGCTGCTGCGTCGTCGTCAAGCGCCTCCGTCTCCACCATGCCGCCGGCACCGGCAGCTTCGAAGATGCTTGCCGAAAACAACCTTTCCGCCGATCAGGTCGACGGTAGCGGCAAGCGTGGCCAGGTACTGAAGGGCGACGTTATCGCCGCCGTCGCCAAGGGCATTTCTGCTCCGGCCGCCGCACCCGCGGCAACGCCTGCCGCCGCACGCGGCCCGTCGACGGTCGAGGATGCCTCGCGCGAAGAGCGCGTGAAGATGACGCGCCTGCGTCAGACGATCGCCAAGCGCCTCAAGGATGCGCAGAACACCGCCGCCATGCTGACCACCTACAACGAGGTGGACATGAAGGCGGTCATGGATCTGCGCAACAAGTACAAGGACATTTTCGAGAAGAAGCACGGCGTCAAGCTCGGCTTCATGGGCTTCTTCACCAAGGCGGTGACGCATGCGCTGAAGGAATTGCCGGCCGTCAACGCCGAAATCGACGGCACCGACGTCATCTACAAGAACTACTGCCATGTCGGCATGGCCGTCGGTACGGACAAAGGCCTCGTCGTTCCTGTCATCCGCGACGCCGACCAGATGTCGATCGCCGAAATCGAGAAGGAGCTCGGCCGTCTTGCCAAGGCAGCCCGTGATGGCTCGCTCTCCATGGCCGACATGCAGGGCGGCACGTTCACCATCACCAATGGCGGCGTCTACGGTTCGCTGATGTCTTCGCCGATCCTCAACGCGCCGCAGTCCGGCATTCTCGGCATGCACAAGATCCAGGAGCGGCCGGTTGCGATCGGCGGCCAGGTGGTCATCCGTCCGATGATGTATCTGGCGCTGTCCTACGATCACCGCATCGTCGACGGCAAGGAAGCGGTCACCTTCCTCGTGCGCGTCAAGGAAAGCCTGGAAGATCCGGAACGTCTGGTTCTCGATCTCTAAGGGAGCGCTTTCGATGCGGAACCGGATCATGCGAGCGGCGCGCCTTCTTCTTTGCGCTGCCGCCGCGCATATTCCGGTCGCCGCATCGGCTGCCGGCTGGGATATCGGCAAGGCAAGCAGCAATTTCGACCTGGTGGCGCTCAGCGATGCCGAGCTTTCCGACCGGTCGATCGGCGTCATCCATATGGGCAATGTCGAGCTGACATCGGGGCGCATCGTTGCGGCCGATCCGCTCGCCCAGCCCGACCGTCCGGCACTCGCAAGAACGGTTGCGCCTGGCGAGTATCCGGTAACGCTCTACCAGGCCTTCGGGCGCGTCGCGGCCGCCAGCATGCGGTTTGCCGAGGGCAAGCCGGATCGTTGGGAGCTTGCGGTCCTGCCCGGGCAGGACCCGGCGACGCTGAAGGACGGCGAGATCTTCGGTTATCCTGTCGATGCCGGCCTCGGCTGTTACATGGACGCCGATACGCTTGATCTGATCGGAGAGCGCGAAAAGCAGGTGCAGGCGCAGAAACCGGATTCCGACGTCAACTATTACGACGACGTGCTGGCGTCGGACCTGGAAGCCAACAAGGACATCTATGCGCTGCACCGGCCGGTCGCCGGTAAGAAGGGCAATGTCGCGGTGTTCTGGAGCGGCTGGGGCGACGGTTTCTATCCAGCCTTCTGGGGGCTCGACAGGGATGGCCGTGCGCTGGTGCTGTTGACGGATTTCAGGGTTGTCGAGAACGCCGACGGGCGGAGGGAGCCGAAGCTGCAATGAGCGGAAGGATCAGGATCACGGCGAGACGGAAAGGCGTGGCTGCAATCGCAGCCGCCGCGTTTTTCGTCGTTCCGGCCTCCACCTTCGGTGCCGCATGCAAGCAGGAGCAGGCTGTCTATGTCGATCGCGATGGTGCCTATGAATTGCGCTTTGCACCGCTGAATTCTCCATCGGCGGCCGCCAGCAACCAGTTCAAGGTCAGCGCGCTGAAGACACCTGTCGTGATGGAAGGTTATGTCATGCCGTCGGAAGATCCGGTGCGCGCCATCGGCATCCTGATGTTCAACTGCCCCGAGGGTGATGCGACCGGCGCCAATCTCAATGCCTGCACGGTCTGGCAGGGCGCCGTCTATGGCATGGATGCCGAGGGCGAGATGGACAATCTGCAACCCGAAGGCGCTGAAGCGGCTGAAAAGCTCGTGCTTCCCGGCCTTGGTCCCGCCATCCGCGAATCCAGCGCCTGGGGCGAGGGCAAGGCCGTGGTGGCACCGTGGGACGTGCTGACATTCAAGGAGTGTGCGACATGAGCGATACACCTGTTGTTCTCATTACCGGCGGAAGCCGGGGTATCGGCGCCGCGGCTGCACGGCTCGCGGCACGCCAGGGCTGGCGTGTCGCGGTGAACTACGCCGCCAACCGTCAAGCCGCGGATGCCGTCGTGGCTGCGATTGTCGAGGATGGCGGCGAGGCCGTGGCGATCCAGGGGGATGTCGGCAAGGCTGCGGATATCGTCTCGATGTTTACGACGGTCGACCGGCATTTCGGCCGGCTCGACGGGCTCGTCAACAATGCCGGCATCGTCGATTATCCCCAGCGCGTCGACGAGATGTCGGCGGAGCGGATCGAGCGCATGCTGCGCGTCAATGTGACAGGCTCGATACTCTGCGCCGCAGAGGCCATACGTCGCATGTCGAGCCGGCATGGCGGGCAGGGCGGGGCGATCGTCAACATCTCGTCGATGGCGGCGATCCTCGGTTCGGCGACGCAGTATGTCGATTATGCCGCCTCGAAGGCGGCGATCGACACGTTCACCGTCGGGCTGGCGCGCGAGGTCGCAGCCGAGGGTATCCGCGTGAATGCGATAAGGCCCGGCGTCATCGAAACCGACCTTCATGCCTCCGGCGGCCTGCCGGATCGGCCGCGGGAACTGGCGCCGTCGATCCCGATGCAGCGCGCGGGCACGCCCGCGGAGGTGGCGGATGCGATCCTCTATCTTCTGTCACCTTCGGCTTCCTATATCACCGGCGCGATCCTCAATGTGAGCGGCGGCCGCTAGAACGACAGGGCGAAAAACAGCCTGCAATATATTCTCGAATTCTACGGCCAGATATCGCGCGGCCGATTAAACGAAAAATCCAAAGGGAAAGAAGCAATGTCCTACGATGTGATCATTATCGGAACCGGCCCGGGCGGCTATGTCTGCGCCGTCAAGGCGGCCCAGCTTGGCCTCAAGGTCGCCGTCATTGAAAAGCGGGCGACCTATGGCGGCACCTGCCTGAACGTCGGCTGCATTCCGTCGAAGGCGCTGCTGCATGCCTCCGAAATGTTCCATCAGGCCGGCCACGGGATGAGCGCGCTCGGTATCGATGTCCCGGCGCCGACGCTCAATCTCGGCAATATGATGGCCCACAAGGATGCGACGGTGAAGTCGAATGTCGACGGCGTCGCCTTCCTCTTCAAGAAGAACAAGATCGATACCTTCCAGGGCACCGGCAAGATCGTCTCGGCCGGCAAGGTCTCCGTCACCGCCGAAGATGGCAAGGTGCAGGAGATCGAAGGCAAGAACATCGTCATCGCCACCGGCTCCGATGTCGCCGGCATTCCCGGCGTCCAGGTCGAAATCGATGAAAAGACCATCATCTCGTCCACCGGCGGCATCGCGCTGGAGAAGGTGCCGGAAACGCTGATCGTCGTCGGCGGCGGCGTCATCGGGCTCGAGCTCGGTTCCGTCTGGTCGCGCCTCGGCGCCAAAGTCACCGTCGTCGAATATCTCGACACCATCCTTGGCGGCATGGACGGCGAAGTCTCCAAGCAATTCCAGCGCATGCTGGCCAAGCAGGGCATCGATTTCAATCTCAGCGCCAAGGTCACCGGCGTTGAAAAGGCCGACAAGGGCGCCAAGGTCACTTTCGAGCCGGTCAAGGGCGGCGACAAGGTGACGCTCGACGCCGAGGTCGTGCTGATTGCCACCGGACGCAAGCCATACACGGCGGGCCTCGGCCTCGAAGAGGCCGGTGTTACGCTCGACAATCGCGGCCGTGTCGAGATCGACGGTCACTACAAGACCAATGTCGCCGGCATCTATGCGATCGGCGATGTGGTCAAGGGTCCGATGCTGGCGCACAAGGCGGAAGACGAGGGCGTGGCGCTTGCCGAAATCCTCGCCGGACAGCATGGCCATGTGAACTACGAGGTCATTCCGAGTGTCGTCTACACCCAGCCGGAAATCGCTTCGGTCGGCAAGACCGAGGAAGAGCTGAAGGCGGCAGGCGTCGCTTACAAGGTCGGCAAGTTCCCATTCACGGCGAACGGCCGCGCTCGCGCGATGCTGGCAACGGACGGCTTCGTCAAGATCCTTGCCGACAAGGAAACCGACCGGGTGCTCGGCGGCCATATCGTCGGCTTCGGCGCCGGCGAGATGATCCACGAGATCGCCGTACTGATGGAGTTCGGCGGTTCCTCGGAAGATCTCGGCCGTACCTGCCACGCGCATCCCACGATGTCGGAAGCGGTGAAGGAGGCTGCGCTCGCAACCTTCTTCAAGCCGATCCATATGTAATCTTACATATTCGTAACAAAGCATACAGCCGCTTGCCGGAAGGCAGGCGGCTGTTTTAGTTGTTGCGTATCGTTGAGTTCAGCATCCGTGAAGGTCCAGAAATGCAGCAGCCATCCATCGTGAGTTACAGCCTGAGCCAGCGTTTTCTTCACTGGGCCGTGGCGCTGCTGATCTTCTTCAACCTGCTGTTTCCCGACGGCATGAATATCTGGCATCGGCTGATGCGCAGAGGCCAGGTGCCGACACCGGAGCAGATTTCGTCGGCAAATATTCATGCCTATGTCGGCATCGCCATCCTGCTGCTTGCCTTCCTCAGGCTCGGGCTGCGTTTTACCAAGGGCGTTCCGGATGAGATCGCGCAGGAGCCGGCGATCTTCCGTCTTGCAGCGAGGCTTGCCCATGCCGGCCTCTACATCCTGATCTTCGCGATGCCGCTTTCAGGCATCGCCGCCTACTATTTCGGTATCAATCCCGCCGGTTCGTTCCACGCGGATGTCCTGAAAATCATTCTCTGGGCGCTGATCGCGGCGCATGTCGCCGGCGCCCTCGTCCATCAGTTCTATTGGAAAAGCAATGTTCTGCGCCGCATGACGCTCGGCTGATCGCCGGCATAAGCGATCACATGCGCCTTGGCCCGTTAATCGATGAGGTGGCACAAATGGGAGTTTGATTTAGCTTATAGTTGGTTCGCAACGCATCCCGTTCCATGGAAAAGACGCCTTCCCTCCGTCACTCCAGTTTCCTTGGAATTCGGAGAAATCCGATGTGAAGGTTATAACCAGATTCCCGTGGCCGTACTTGTCTTGCCAAACGAGATTGCGCGTTAAATCATTTCCATCACCGTCGTCGCTCGGCTCAGCCAGCAAGCCCGTGACAGTCTGCCCTTCCTCGAAGAATACGTAGCTTCCCCTTATCTTGCCGTCTGTGACACTCGGACCGAACGTTGTCTGCGCCTCTGCCATGATGCCGTTCGACAGGAGTTCCCCGCAATATTTTCCCAGCGGAAATCGATTACTCTGGGTGGCGGTGGCGATGCATGGGATAGCGGAAGCGGCAAGAATCGCGACCATTCGTAAACTGCGAATAGCTTTCAATTTGTGCTTCCGCGGTGGCGGCAAAAAGTTGGGCCGATTTATAGTTTCCATCTCCGGCGAAATTAATTCGCTTCCCGAACCAGAGCTTGTTTTCACGCCGCCCATCCGGTGCACAAGGCCGACTTTGCCAAGCATGTCCGCTCCGTCAATCTTGGCACTGAAGGCTTAATTTACAGCTGTTACGGTGAAGCCCTGCTGGCGCAGCAGTTCGATGACGCCGTCCTTGCCGGGCAGATGCAGGGCACCGACGGCCATGAAGACGTTGCCGCTGTCGAGGATGGGCGCTGCGCGCTCGGCCATCACCTTGTTGCGGTCAAGGATGACGCGCTGCTCGAAGGCGGCATAATCGCTGTTTTCACCTTCCTCCTCCGGTGTCACGGTTTTCAGCATCGGCATGGTCATGCCGATATCACCCGAGAGGTAGAGGTCGGTCATCGTCTCGACGACATCGCTCATCTTGTCGCCGAGTTCCAGCGTCTCGATCAGCGATTTCAGATGGAATTCGACCGGCAGATCGGCCATGGCCTGGATCTGCTCGGCAAGGGTTTCCAGCCCCTTGACCTGTTTGCCCTGAGCAATGGCATCGGTGGCGATCTTCTGGTCGAGGAACTGCGCGCCTTTTGCCTTGCGGGCGATTTCGCAGGCCGGCAGGGCGACGGCGCTGGAAATCATCCAGGGCCGCATCCGGGAAACGGCGCTGATCGGGATACCGCGCTGCTTGAGGCCGGTTTCGAGACGCTTGTAGTCCTCGGGAGAAAGCAGCTTGTCGATCGTCGTGCCGTCGGTGAACATCGTCAGTTCCGGCTTTGCAAGCAGGGCGGCGGTCGCCTTCCGCTCATCGAGGATCTCGTCGGATTCGATGATGATCGTGTCGGCGGCATCGTGGGCTGCCTGGGCGCGCGGCGGCAGGGCCAGCACGCGCGGATCGGTGACATGCATGCTGCCGAGCAGCCACGAGGGTACCAATCCCGGCTTCTCGATCTTCCAGAAGATACCCTTGCCGTTCGGCGTGGCGTCGGCTTCCTTCAGCGCCTCTGCGTAGCGGGCAGGGTCGTTCTGCTGCAGCTCGACCATCAGATTGCGGCCGGTGCAGGCGACGTCTTCGGCCGCTGCCGGCCTTGCCGTCAGGAAGGCGGCAAACAGGGCGGCAAGAAGCAGCATGTGAAAGGCTGCGATCAGCCAGAGCAACAGATTGGCCGGCACTGCGAGGTAAGACGTCCGGCGGCCGATTGATGTCGTCATGATGGGTGTTCCGATCACATGCTATAGGCTTCATGCTCTACGCCCGGCTTGCGCATATTCCTTTAAGAGAATGCCTTAACGAGAGCTTAAAGCGCCTCACATTCAATCGCATCCATGCGATGCGCTTTAAGCCTATCGTTTATGCATGTCGTTGCCCCAAAACCGCTGCGCACTTTTGGGCGACATCCATTACGCTCGCGGATGCGCCCGATCATACACCTCGAGCAGCCGCGATGCATCGACGCCGGTATAGACCTGCGTTGTGGAAAGGCTGGCATGGCCGAGCAATTCCTGGATGGTGCGCAGATCGCCGCCGCCGGCAAGCAGATGGGTGGCGAAGGAGTGGCGCAGTGCATGCGGTGTCGCCGTCTCCGGCAGGCCGAAGGCGCTGCGCATCTTCTGCATGGTGCGCTGGATGATCGCCGCTTGCAGCTTGCCGCCGCGGGCGCCGCGAAACAGCGGCTCGCCAGCCTCGAGATGGTATGGGCAGAGCGTGCGGTATTTCTCGACCGCGTCGAAGACCACGGAGAGCAGCGGCACCAGCCGCGTCTTGTTGCCCTTGCCGGTGATGCGGAGAGTCGTCGCGCCCTTCTGCAGGTCGGCGGGAGTAAGATCCAGCGCTTCGGAGATGCGCAGGCCGCAGCCGTAGAGCAGCGTCATAACCGCCGCATCGCGCGCCGCAATCCAGGGTTCGTCATGGAGCTGGGCGTCGTCGCTGACGACGGTGATCGCCTGGGTGTCCGACAGCGGCTTGGGCAGCGATTTCGGCTGTTTCGGCGAGCGCACCGCGGCAGCACCGGCGGCGTTGACCAAGCCCTTCTTTTCGAGATGGCGCAGCAGCGAGCGAAGACCGGCGAGATTGCGACCGAGCGATCGGGCGCCGGAGCCCTGCTTTCGCCGGGCCGCCAGGAAGGCGCGGAAATCGGCGGAGCGCAACTCCCTGATATCGCCAAGCGTCACCGGGCCGGCGAGATGGCCGGTCAGAAAGGTCAGAAACTGGCGGGTATCGCGCTCGTAAGCGTCGAGCGTGTGCTCGGAAAGACGGCGCTCACTGGCGAGGTTTTCGAGCCAGGCGGCCCGTTCCGTCATCAGGCGCGGATCGGCGATAACAAGCAGTTCGTTCACGTTGCGGGCCTTGATTTTGCCTTCAAGTCCGCCAATTTGGAGCAGGAACAGTTATGGAATTGCTAATGCCGGCCAAGCGTTTGTCATCCTTCGATCATATTCTATTGCGATAGCTTATACCCCATAGACAGGATCTTTCATGGCACGGCGCGATTCCATGACGGCTTTCGGACAGCTCGCGGAAGCGATCGCTCTCGTTTCACACGGAAAGCCCGGTCATATCGTCGATACGCTGATTGCCGAACGCGGCCAGAGGATCGTGAAAAATCCGCTCTGGCCGGTTATGCGGCCGTTCCTCTACACGCTGCTGCGCTATAACAAGGCGCTCGAATTCGCCAATGCGGTCGCCAAAATGCCGGGCTTCCAGTCGTTCGAATATCTGAGCGATGTGCTGAGGCTCGACATCGGCATCACCAATGGTGAACGCATTCCCGATACCGGCGGCTTCATCCTCGTCAGCAACCATCCGACCGGAATTGCCGACGGCGTTGCCGTGTTCGATCTCTTGAAAACGCGCCGGCCGGACATGATGTTCTTTGCCAATCGCGATGCCATCCGCGTCAATCCGCGCTTTGCCGAGATGATCATTCCCGTCGAATGGCGGGAGGAGCATAAGAGCAAGCTGAAAGCGCGCGAAACGCTGCAGCTGACCAACCATGCGGTGAAGGAAGGCAAGGCGACAGTGCTCTTTCCCTCAGGCCGTATCGCCTATTGGGCGAACGGCCGGCTGAATGAACGTCCGTG
This sequence comes from Rhizobium sp. CRRU65, assembly GCF_048551595.1. Taxonomy (NCBI): domain Bacteria; kingdom Pseudomonadati; phylum Pseudomonadota; class Alphaproteobacteria; order Hyphomicrobiales; family Rhizobiaceae; genus Rhizobium; species Rhizobium sp. CRRU65. Next base: position 398,922 of record NZ_JBLYZH010000003.1, read on the forward strand.
GAAGACCTCGGCCGTCGGGTTGGCGCGCAAATACAATCTGCCGATCCTTCCCGTTCATATGACGGCACGCAATTCCGGCCTGTTCTACTGGCTGGCGAAATGGTCTACCGAGCTTCGCGACATGACCGTGTTCCACGAATTGTTGAACAAACGCGGCGACCGCTTCGATTTCGTCATCGGCAATCTCATTCCGGCCGAACAGCTGGACGGCGACCTCAATGAAGTGACGAAGGCGCTGGAGAAACATACGGTGCAGGACATGGCTAGAGATGGTGACGCGAGTTTCGCGCCGGTCGGTCTGCCGGTTGCGGCGACGCGCCGCGAGATTCCGGTTCCTGCAATCTAACCACCGGCATTGCCATGACAATTGATATCCTGAGGCTCCGCGATCGATTGCCGCAGGAGATCGCAGATCTTGAAAGCGAGGCCCGGCGTGAGGGCCATCGCCATGTCGCCCGCCTTATCGACGAATGGTCGGCCGGCGCCGTCAGGTTCGATCGTGACGGCGAAAGGTTGCTTGGCGCCTATGTCGACGACGCGCTCGTCGGCATCGGCGGCATGACTGTCGACACCGCCATGTCAGGAGCGTTGCGGATGCGGCGTTTCTACATTCGTCCGGCAATGCGCGGGCGCGGCATCGGCCGGATGCTTGCCCTGGCTCTGGTCGATCATGCGCGTTCCTTCTGCACTGTCGTCACCGTTCATGCGGGAAACGATGGTGCAGCGAAGTTCTGGGAGTCGCTCGGGTTTCAACCCCACGGACGAGATGGATATACGCATCTGCTCGCGCTGCAGCGCCATAGCGATGATCCAGCGGCTTTGCATTTGCGCCGGTGTGCTACGCCCCGATCTCCTTGAGGCGGATGGCCTGGCGCGCCAGCAGCCGCTCGACATCGGCAATATCAAGCGCCGAGAGCTTGGCGCCCGGCTTGCGCAGGGTGGCGGACTTGATCACACCGCGCTTGGCAAGCACATATTTGCGCGAGACAAGACCGATGCCCTGCTGCTGTTCGTAGCGGGCGAGCGGGAGATAGGCATCGAAGATCGCATGGGCGCGATCGGGATTTCCGGCGGCATAGGCCTCGACGACACCAACCATCATCTCGGGATAACAAAAGCCGGTCATGGCGCCATCGGCGCCGCGGCCCATTTCTTCGGGCAGGAAAAGCCCGCCATTGCCGCACAGGATGGAGATACGCCGCATGGCGCCCTTGTCGCTGGCGGCGCGAAGTGCCGAGATTTTCGAAAGACCCGGCCAATCCTCATGCTTGAGCATGACGCAGTTTGGCACCTCGTTGACGATGCGCTCGATGACCTTGGGCGCAATCGTCACATTGGTGGTGAGCGGATAATCCTGCAGCACGAAGGGCGTATCGCCCAGGGCCTCGCCGACCGACTGGTAGAAGGCGAAAGCCTGATCGTCGGTCTTGACGGTCCAGGGTGGCGCGACCATGACACCGGCGGCACCCTCACCCATGACGGCTTCGGCGAGCTCGCTCATCGGCGCAAGCCCTGGCGCCGAAACGCCGACGACGACGGGGAGGCGGCCATCGAGTCGCTTCAGCACCCTTTCGACGACTATCCGCGATTCCTCGGCCGTCAGCTTCGGGGCCTCGCCGAGCTGACCAAGCACCGTCAGGCCGGTGACACCGGCACCTTCGTAGAAATCGACCATGCTGTCGATGCTGGCGAGATCGAGCGCGCCGTCATCGGTGAAGGGGGTTACGGCGATCACATAGACGCCCTTGGCATCTTCAGTCAGTCTGGCCATTGGTGCTCTCCAATTCAGCGGCCGAAGAACAGCGCTTCGGCATTTCGAACAAAAATCTTTTCAGCAACCGCGGGGTCGTCGATGGTGGCCTGCATGGTCTCTACTAGCTCAGTGTCATCGGGCATGCCGTCCCACAATTCGGTGTGCGGCCAATCGCTGCCCCAGAGCAGCCTTTCCGCATGGCTGGTGGCAAGGGCGCGGCCGACCTCGGCAAAACCGTCGTAATTCACGTCCTTCGTCAGACGATAGGGCGCGGTTACTTTGACGTAGGCCTCGGCTCTGTCCATCAGTCTTTTCAGCGCATCGACATGCAATGATCTCGTCTCTCTGGCAAGCGGAATGAAGCCGAGATGATCGATGACGATGGGCAGGCGGATGCCGGACAGCGTTGCTGCAATATCGGAAAGTTGTTCGGGATTGATCTGCAATTGCAGCGACCAGCCGAGAGGGGCAATACTCTCCGCCAGTGTCCTGGCGGCGGCGAGCGGGAGGCCGCCCTTGTTGCGCGTATTGATCCGCACGCCGCGCACGCCGAGCCGGTCGAGCCGCTCTATCTCGGTTTCTGTAGTTTCGGGATCGATGACGACGACGCCGCGCAGACGATCTGGATAGGCGGCAAGCGCCTCCAGCAACACCCTGTTGTCGCGGCCATAGACGCTTGGCTGCACCAATATGCCTCTGACAATGCCAAGGCTGCCGGAGAATTCGATCCAGTCGGAAATCGTCGCGATGTCAGGCGTGTAGCTGCGTGGGGTGTTGAGCGGAGCGCCGGTGCGAAAGACGTGGAAATGCGTGTCGACCGTGCCTTGCGGCAGTGCCGCCCGAGGCAGCCGCGTCAGCGGCCGGTGGGGCAGGCAAAGCGGTGCCTCGATATCAGCGGCGCTCATCGCGCGTCGAACTCCTCGCTTTGCAGGAAGTCGAAGTCGGCGCCTTCGTCAGCCTGGAGCACGCGCTCCTGATAGAGCCTGGCATAGCCGCGCGCCGGGGCCGGGGAGGGCCGGTTGACGACATCAAGCATGCGGCGATCGAATTCCGCCTGGTCGATGTCAAGGTCGATGCGCCTGCCCTCGACGTCGAGGCGAATGCGATCGCCGGTGCGGACGATCGCCAGAGGGCCGCCATCGGCGGCTTCAGGCGCGATATGGAGGATGATCGTGCCGAAGGCCGTGCCGCTCATGCGGGCATCGGAAATCCGCACCATGTCCTTCACGCCCTGCCGCGCGAGCTTGCGCGGGATGGGTAGATAGCCGGCTTCCGGCATGCCGGGCGCACCTTTTGGCCCGGCATTGCGCAGAACCAGGATGTCATCGGCATGGACGTCGAGATCGTCGCTGTCGATGCGCAGCGTCATATCCTCGACGGAATCGAAGACCACGGCGCGGCCGATATGCTGGAGCAGATCCTTGGAGGCTGCGGATTGTTTGATGACGGCGCCACGCGGCGCAAGATTGCCGTGCAGGACGGCGATCGTTCCGATCGGCTTCAACGGTTTCTCGACGGTGCGGATGATGGTCTGGCCCGGCTCGTCGACGACAGCGTCGATGATTTCGCCGATCGTTTTGCCGTAGACCGTCGGGGCGCTGCCGTCGATTTCATGGCGCACCGCCTTCAACAGAGCCGGGACGCCGCCAGCCTCGTGGAACTGCTCCATATAATGCTGGCCGGAGGGCTGCAGGTCGACGAGCAGGGGAATGCTCCGGCCCAGCCGGTCGAGCTCGGCCATGTCGAGGCGCAGGCCGAGGCGGCCGGTGATTGCGGCAAGGTGGACGACGGCATTGGTCGAGCCGCCCATCGCCTGAAGCGCGACGAGGCCGTTGCGGACTGCCTGCGGCGTCAGGATATCGCGCACCGTCGGCGCGGCCTCATCCATGGCGAGACGCGCAGCGACACGGCCCGTCTCCTCGGCAAGGCGAACCCGTTCGGATTCGACGGCGGGCGCCGAACCGGCGCGGGGAAGGCAGAGACCCATGACTTCGGTCAGGTTCGCCATGGTGCTCGCCGTGCCCATCACCGTGCAGGTGCCGATCGAGCTGGCCAGCTTGTTGTTGACCTCGGCGATCTCGGCCTCGTCGATCTCTCCGGCGCGGAAGCGCCCCCAGAAACGGCGACAATCCGTACAGGCGCCAAGCCGTTCGCCCTTGTGGTGGCCGACGGCCATCGGGCCGGTCGGCAGGAAGATCGCCGGTATCTCGCTGCTTGCGGCGGCCATGATCTGGGCCGGCAGGGTCTTGTCGCAGCCGCCGATCAGGACGACGGCATCCATCGGCTGGGCGCGGATCATCTCTTCCGTTTCCATCGCCATCAGATTGCGCAGATACATCGAGGTCGGCGAGGCAAAGCTCTCATGGATCGAGATCGTCGGAAACACCATGGGCATCGCACCCGTCAGCATCACGCCGCGCTTGGTTGCCTCGATGAGTTGCGGCACATTGCCGTGACAGGGGTTGAAATCACTGTAGGTGTTGGCGATGCCGACGATCGGACGGTCGAGCGCATCGTCCGAATAACCCATGGCCTTGATGAATGCTTTGCGCAGGAAAAGGGAGAATCCCTGATCGCCATAACTCGTCAGCTTGCGGCGAAGACCGTTCGACAAAGCTGTTCCTCCCTCGCCAAATTGATCCATGGCCGTGGCGTCAGGGTAGAGGGATACGGAGGATTGTCAATAAATAAGATGGTGTCACTGTATCGTATTTTTGGATTTTTTCGGCGATCACCATAAAATACAATAGGAATCTCCGCAATTCGCGCTTTCGTTCAGCAATCAGATGATTGGCTTTTGTGAGGAAGCAGGATAGATTATTGATAAAATAGGATTGAATGCAGAGGAAGCGCGATGATGGGAACGGAACGACGGCGTATCGGCATTATCGGTGCCGGCTGGGTCAGTGCCTACCATCTGCCTGCATGGATGCGGCAGTCGAAAAGAGCCGAGGTCGTGGCGATCGCCGACCCGTCGCTGAGCGCCGTCGAAGCCCGGCTTGCCGCCTTCGATATCGCGCGCAGCTATGCGAGCGCGCAGGCGATGCTGGATGCCGAGCAGCTTGATGCCGTTGATATCTGCGCGCCGCGGGAGTTCCATGTCGAACTGGTTCGGCTGGCGGCAGCAAAGGGCCTCGACATCATCTGCCAGAACCCGCTCGCGCCCTCTTACGGCGAGGCGGTCGACCTGCTGGAAGGACTTTCCGGCAGGGGCAGGCTGATGATCCACGAGAACTGGCGGTTCCGCGCCTATTATCGGCGGCTGAAGGCGTGGATTGACGAGGAGCTAGCCGGCGAGATCCGGCAGGTGCAGTTCGAATTCCTGTCCAGCGGCATGATCGCGGATGCGGAGGGAAAGAGGCCGGCGCTGGTGCGCCAGCCGTTCTTCCGGACCCAGCAGCGATTGCTGGTCATGGAGGTCATGATCCATCATCTCGATGCGCTGAGATATCTTCTGGGCGAGTTGGAGGTGGTCAGTGCACGGCTTGAGAGGAGCAATCGCGATATCGTCGCGGAGGATGTCGCAAGCGTCGTCCTGCGCCGGACGAGCGACGGCGTTCTCGTCACCATCAACGCCAATCTCGCCGTGCATGGCGCGGCGCCAGCGCCGCGTGATCACCTACGCATCTTCGGGGCGCTCGGCACGCTCGAACTGAACGGCAATCTGCTCTCGGCCGAGGGTGCGAAGCAGCGCCGGGAGAGCTTCGATCCTGACGAGACCTACCAGGGCGCCTATGACGCGACCATTGCGCATTTCCTCGACAGCCTCGATGGAAAGGTGGCGATGGAGACATCGCCGGACGATAACATCAAGACGCTTGCCCTTGTCGAGGATATCTATCGCCTGAGCCGGTTCGACCCAGAACGCAATCCACTGTAACATGGCTCGCCGTTAGAGCGCCGCGCGTCCGACAGGACGCGCTAAGGACGCTCTATCACATTAAATTGGCGCATAATCCTTTTCCGAAAATCGACTTCGATTTTCGGGGTTATGCTTCAGAGGAGATGACATTTGCAGACGCTCAACGAAAGCCGCGAAGACGGCATCGAGCATGATGATTTAAGTATTGCCCGCGCGCTGGAGGAAGACATCATTTTCGGGCGGCTTGCGCCCGGAACCCGCCTGACCGAAGACACGCTTCTTGCCCGCTTTCACGTCACGCGCCATTTCGCCCGGCAGGCGATCGTGCAGCTCGAGACGATGGGCATCGTCGTTCGGGAGCGCAACAAGGGGGCAACGGTGCGTTCGTTGACGGCTCGCCAGGTCCAGGAAATCTACGACGTGCGGGAATTGCTGCAACGGCAGGCGGCGCTGTGGATAAAGCTGCCGGCGCCCGAGGCATTGATTGAGGAACTGCTGGCGCTGCATGAGGAGCATGGCCGCCACATCGAATCCGGCTATCTCAGGGGTGTGCACGAGGCCAATGACAAGTTCCACCTGACGCTCTTTAGCGCCTGCGGCAATGCGCATCTCGTGCAATCGATCGAGCTCTATATGCGGCTCAGCCTGCCGGTGCGTGCCAATTCAATGTCGAGCAAGGAATCGCTACGCATCTCGCATGAGCATCACCGGCTGATGATCGAGATGCTGCGTGGCGGGGATAACTGGGTTCTCGCCCAGCTCTGCGTCGACCATCTACAGCCGAGCAAGAAACGTTATCTTGCCTATGTCAGCGAGAATTGACCGGGCCGTTTAAAGGGAGCGCAATCTTTCGATTACGCTCCCTTCGCCTGCCGGCTCACCAATCGAGACGCAGGAGAGACACGCCTTGACGCGGTAGGGAGACCTTGAGCTCGATCTTGCCGTCGTCGACCTTGACCGACGCCTGACCATCGATCTCGGCGAGTTTTCCCGAGGCTTCCAGCCTGGCATAGTCTTCGCCGGCCGGATTCTGCGGCTTGCCCATCGCCTTCCAGACCCCGAAAGCGTTGGAATGCTCCTCGTCCATCCTGAAATGCTTGAGCGAGGCGAACTTGCCGTCCCAGCCGTCGAGATTGACCGTGATATTGGCGGACGGCCCGGCTTCATCATCGTCGTGGTAGTGCCAGACGAGAATGGAAACGCCCTTGTCGTCGCGGGTTGCCACGACGTTGACATCGGGCTTGCCGCGAACGCCATGGCTCATGATATCTTCGATGTCGCGGCGATAATCGCTTTCCGATTCCAGCCATTCGCCGCCGAGTTTGCCGAGCATGCGGAAGCCGTTGAGAACAGCCTTATCGACGCCGTTGGTGGCAAGATCGCGGAAACCGTCGAAATAGGGCTGGTCGTCGAAGAGGAAGGCCCAGGTCACCGCGCCTTCGATGTGGATGTTGGCGCGTCTTGCAAGCTCGTAAGTGCGGATCATACTCTCGACCACATAGACGCCGTAAAGCGGACCGTTGCGATAGCCGTTCTGGGGATGGACGCGTGCGGAGCAGGCCGCACAGCCTTCCGGATCGGATTCGCCGATCACCACAGGCAGGTGCCGGAGTTCCGGAAACTCATTGATGATGGCAAGGTTCGTCTCGATGTCGCGGAGCTGCTTGTGCAGGCCCATCCGCACGTGACCCTCGTAGATCACAGGATTGCCCTTGGCGTGGAAGGCGAGGAAATCGATCGGCGACTTGTTCTCGACCACGTGCCTGAGGAAGGCGCGCAGGAAGGTCTGGGCCTTTTCATTGGCAAAGGCGCCGCAGGTGTGCGGGCCGCCGACGCGGGCATTGGGCAAGGCACGCTTCAGGGCCTTGGCGCTGACATCATACATTTCGCAGAATTGCGGGATGGTGCCGGTCCAGTAGTGGCCGTCCGGCTCGTTCCACACTTCCCACGGCCAGCTTGAAACGACGTCCTCGCCATATCTCTCGGCAAGATGCCGTGCCCATGCTTCGATCAGGTCGCCCCATTTCTTCAGGTCCGTCGGCGGGGCCGTCCAGCCGGTGGTGATCGTCGCGTATTTGTCGGCCGGCTCCCATTGGTGGCGATAAGGGCCGTCGAAATCGGAGAGCGTCTCCGGCGTGAAGCCGATCTGGATGAGCGGAATGTTGCCGGCTTCGACATAGGTGTCGAAGATCTTGTCGATGATCGTCCAATCATAGACCGGATTGCCGTTCGCATCCTCGGTATAGGCATTGGTCGAACCCCATTTGAGGGCAGGCAGGCCGTCGCCGCTGGTCAGAAGATTGTGCGCACGGATGCGGGGCGGCTCCGGGCTCAGCTCGGTGAGTTCCTTCAGCAGCTTCCTGCCGTGCGGGGAGTAGGTGTAGTTCGGCTCGTCGTAGCCGAACCAGTTCCACAAAGGTTGGTATTTGCCGGTTGGCCGGTTGGCGTGAACGGAGATTGTCACGTCATAGGGGCTGCTCATTCTGGTGTCCTCTTGAACGGTCATGCCAAAGCCTCCTCCCGAAAGCAGCCGACCTGTCTGGTGATGAAGTGCGGCCTCTTGGGAGGGCGCCGCGCTCGCCGCAAAAGCTAAGCCAAACGCTCACTTTGTCAATAATATAAAAAAGCACATCGCTGCCCTGCGCCAAAAATGCCTGAAAATGCGCTATTTTTTATGACCAGCAAAATTATTAGTTGCCGTTTCTCAAAAAATTGTCGATAACTACGGCGTGAGTTCACCCGCCGCCGAGGAGTGCATGTGCCCTACGGCACGCGCAGGCAGGGGTTCGCTGGACGCCATCGTCAATTGATTACGGGAAGCGCTCGCCGCGGCGAGTTGAGGAGGAGGAACATCCGATGAAGTTCCGTAAATATGCAGCCTTTGCCTTATTGTCGCTCATGGCCCTTCCGGCATTTGCGCAGGATTTCATTGCCGGCATACCGCGCAACGAAACGCTGATCATCCAGGGCACGCCGCAGCAGAATGCCGACTGGTTCAACGTCTGGGCTCCGGGCGGCGGGGCGGCGGCAAACCTCAACGGCCTGCAGCAGCTGACCACCGATACGCTGTGGTTCATCAATCCCGAGGGCGGCAAGGATGCCTGGCAGAATGCGCTTGCCAGCGAACCGCCGAGCTACAACGCCGATTTCACCGAGATGAAGGTAAAGCTGCGCAAGGGGATCTTCTGGAGCGACGGTGTCGAATTTACCAGCGACGACGTGGTCTATACCGTGCAGACGCAGATCGACCATCCCGGCATGGCCTGGAGCGCGCCCTTCACCGTCAATGTCGCGAGTATCGAAAATCCTGATCCGCAGACCGTCGTCTTTCATCTGAAGAAGCCGAACTCGCGCTTCCACACGCTGTTCACGGTGCGTTGGAATGCCGCCTGGATCATGCCGAAGCACGTCTTCGAGAAGGCCGCCGATCCGCTGTCCTTCAATAATAATCCGCCGGTTTCGCTCGGGCCCTACCAGCTGCAGAGCTATGACAAGGGCGGCAACTGGACGATCTGGAAGCTGCGTGATGACTGGCAGCGCACGTCGATCGGCCTGGCTGCGGCACAACCGCCTGAGGTCAAATACGTCGTCTATCGGGCCGCCGGCAATCCGGAAGCGCGCGTCATCGAACAGCGCAACCACAATCTCGACGTCATCAACGACATGGCGCCCGAGGGCATGTTCTCGATCATGCGCGACAGCAAGAGCACGGCCTCCTGGCTGAAGGGCTTTCCTTTCGCACATCCGGACCCGACGCTGCCTTCCGTTCTCTTCAATACGAAGAAGGCGCCCTTCGACAATAAAGACGTGCGCTGGGCTCTCGCTCTACTGATCGATATCCGCGAAGTGGCGCTCGGCTCCTACCGCGGCGCGGCCAATATCGCCGCCCTTGCCACGCCGCCGACGGGTTCTGCCCCGGACGACTATTACGCACCGATGCAGGACTGGCTGACGAATTTCGAGCTCGACACCGGATCCCGCAAGATCAAGCCCTACGATCCCAACATCTCGGCGCAGATCGCCAATATGGTGCGCAGCCAATGGGCCGATCAGATCCCGACCGATCCGGCCAAGCTGCAGCGTACATTCGGCTTCGGCTGGTGGAAGAAGGACGTTCAGGCTGCAACCGAGCTGCTGCAGAAGGCTGGTTTCAAGAAAAGCGGCCGCCAGTGGGTGAAGCCTGACGGCACGCCCTTTACGATCCGCCTGCAGGTGGAAGGCGATGCCATCCCGACGCTTGCCCGCGCCGGCACGGTGATCGCCCAGCAATGGTCGCAGGCCGGCATCGCGACCAAGGTCGATGTCGCCGGCCCGACCAATGGCCAGCGCCTCAGCACCGGCGATTTCGAGACGGCGATCTACTGGAGCATCGAGACCTGGGGCGGTCATCCCGACCTCTCCTTCTTCCTCGACAGCTATCATTCGGAGTTCATCAAGCCGGTCGGGCAGATCCAGCCGCCGCGCAATCTGCAGCGCTGGCAGGATCCGCGTCTCGACCAGCTGATCGAGCGCAATCGGTCGATCGCCTTCGATTCGCCCGATGTCGCCAAGCTCGGCCAGGACTTCCTGAAGCTTGCCGTCGAGGAAATGCCGATGATCCCGCTGATGGCCTACAACAAGTTCGCACCGCTCGATACGACCTACTGGACCAACTGTCCGAGCGCTGACAATCCCTATTCGGCCTCGGGTCCGAACTGGTCGAACATTCGCTACATGGTGGTCGGGCTGAAGGCCAATCCGGATGCGCCGAAGCCTTGATCGAGGCACAACAAAGGAAACAGCCGGCCGCCGGCTGTTTCCGTTCTGCTATTGAAGGGTCGATGTCATGAACGGCTTTCTGATCTATGCGGCAAAACGCTTTCTGCAATTTCTCTTCGTGGTCTTCACCGGCATCACGCTGGCCTTCCTGATCGCGCATTTTTCGCCGGTCGATCCGATCGAGCAGACCGTATCGCTGTTGACGAGCTTCGGTTCCACCGATCCGCAGGCCGTCGAAATCCTCCGCGAATCGCTGCGCGAGCTCTACGGCACCGGCGGCCCGCTGCTGGAGCAGTATTTCACCTTCTGGGGCCGTGTCCTGACCGGCGATTTCGGCCCGTCGCTTTCGTCTTTCCCGACTCCGGTGATGACCGTTATCGGCCGGGCACTGCCCTGGACCGTCGGGCTTCTGACGCTCGCAACGATCATTTCCTGGATCATCGGCAATTTTCTCGGCGCGCTTGCCGGCTATTTCCGCAGCAGCAAGCTGCTGAAGGTCGCCGGCATCGTCATCATGGCGCTGCAGCCGATCCCGACCTACATCATCGGTCTCAGCCTGGTGATCCTCTTCGGTTTCATCTGGCCGATCCTGCCGATCAGCGACGGCGCGCAGGTCAATCTCGCGCCGGCCTTCAACTGGGCCTTCATCAGCTCGGTGATCGAACACGGCATCCTGCCGGCCCTGACCCTCGTGCTCGTCGGCATCGGCGGCTGGTTCATCTCGATGCGCTCGCTGGTTTCCAACATCGTCACCGACGACCACGTCGTCTATGCCGAACTTGGCGGCGTGCGCTCGCGCAGCATCTTTTCGCAATATGTGGCGCGCAACGCCATGCTGCCGCAGGTCACCGGCCTGGCGCTCAGTCTCGGCAATGTCTTCGGCGGCGCCGTCATCGTCGAGTTCGTCTTCAATTATCCCGGGATCGGCAAGCTTCTGATCTCCGGCATCTATTCCGGCGATTACAGCCTCGTGCTCGGTGTCACCACCATCGCCATCATCGCGGTTGCCGCCGCGGTCTTCGTGATCGACATCATCTATCCGCTGATCGATCCACGCGTGAAACTGGGGTAATCCGCGATGTTCAAAGTCCTCAGAGACCTGCTGCGCTACAACAAGGAGTTCCTGCTCGGAACCATCCTGATTTCTATCATCCTGGCGCTGATCGTGGCGTCGTTCTTCTCGCCCTATGACGAGAATGCCATCTATGTCGTCGCGCCCGACATGCCGCCTTCGGCCGAATTCTGGCTCGGCACCACCTCGCGCGGCCAGGAGGTTTTCTGGCAGATCGCCGCCTCGATGCGCAATACGCTGTTCTTCGGCATCATCGTCGCCTTGGTCAGCCGCATCATCGCCATCGCCGTCGGGCTGATCTCCGGCTATATCGGTGGGCGAACCGACCAGATCATCATGGCGGTCAACGATACGCTCGGCGCACTGCCGAACATTCCGATCCTGCTGCTTCTGGTCTTCGTGCTCCGCGACCAGATGACGTGGTTCATGCTGGCGATCACCGCAGCGCTGCTCGGATGGACACATGACAGCCGCCTGATCCGTTCCGTCGCCCTGTCTCTCCGTCAGCGGGAATTCACCCGGCACGCGGTCTTTTCGGGCATGCGCACACCGCAGATCCTCATCCGCGAACATCTGCCCTATGTCATGCCGATCGTCTTCTTCACGACGATGAACAACATGATCTGGGCGATCGGCCTCGAAGTGACGCTCTCGGTGCTCGGATTTTCCGACATCAACCGGCCGACGATCGGCGGCATGATCTACTGGGCCAATGCGCATTCCGCGATGGTATCGGGCATATGGTGGTGGGTCGCCTTTCCGATGCTCTTCGTCGTCATCCTCTTCCTCGGCCTGTTCATGCTCGCCATGTCGGTGAACGAATATATCGACCCGCGCTCGCGGCTCGCCCGCATGGGAGCTTGAGGAGATGCAGAACCTGATGAGGACGCAGCCTTTGACCCTTGCCGAAAACACCATGGACGCACTGACGATCGACGGGCTGAAATGCTACTACGTCAACGACTATTTCGGTGTGCGGCGGGAAATCCGCGCAGTCGACGATATCAGCCTGACCATCCGCAAGAACGAGATCTACGGCATTGCCGGCGAATCCTCGAGCGGCAAGACATCGCTGATCAAGACGCTTGCCGGCGCCATCCGCCCGCCGATGCGCGTCGTCGGCGGAACGGTGAAATTCAATTTTGCCGACGGGCCGATCGATGTCTACGGCGAACCGGCGAAGATGAAGGCGGCACGCTGGCGTCACCTCTCCTACATCATGCAGGGTTCGATGAACGTGCTGAACCCGGTCAGAAGGGTCAAACACGCCTTCACCGATTTCGCCTCCCGCCATATGAACCTCGATCCCGCCGCCTTCCGCGCGCGCGTCGAGGCGCATCTTGCCAGGCTGCATCTCGATCCTCATGTGCTCGAAGCCTTTCCGCATCAGCTTTCGGGCGGCATGCGCCAGCGTCTGACGATCGCCCTTGCCACCGTCTGCGAGCCGGAATTCATCATCGCCGACGAGCCGACGACGGCGCTCGACGTGCTTGTCCAGCAGGACGTGCTGGCGCTGATCAAGGAAGTGCAGACCCGCCTGCAGTCCTCGGTCATCTTCGTGACCCACGACATGTCTGTGCATGCCGCCATCACCGACCGGCTGGCCATCATGTATGCGGGACGGCTGGCGGAGGAGGGGCCGACGCAGGCGATCTTCGACAATCCCCAGCATCCCTACACCGTCCACCTGATCGGCAGCCTGCCGCGCATTGGCGACGTCTCGACGCGGAAAAGCCTCAAGGGCAAGCCGCCGGCACTTTCGGATCCGCCTTCGGGATGCCGTTTCCATCCACGCTGTCCGATCGCGATCGACAAATGCGCACGTGAAGTGCCGGCGATGCTGCCGAGCGCGACGGGAGGGCGGGTCGCGTGCTTCCGTGCCGGGGAGTACCAGATCCAATGAGCAGCAATCTCCTCGAACTCGACCATGTGACCAAGCTCTTTCCGATCGGCGGTTTCTTCTCGCGCGAAAAGATGAAGGCGGTCGACGATGTCAGCTTTGCGCTTGCCGCCGACAAACCCGAGATATTCACGATCGTCGGCGAATCCGGCTCCGGAAAATCGACGCTGGCGAAGATGATCCTCGGCAGCGAAAAGGCCGATCGGGGCAGCATTCATTTCGACGGCACGGATGTGAAGGCGGTGCGGTCCCGCAGGGATCGCGAGGCTTTCATGGCCAAGGTCCAGCCGGTCTTCCAAAATCCATTCGAGGCCTTCAATCCGCTGACCCGGATCGACGAGTATCTGCTGGCCACCGCGCATCGCTTCAAGGGGGCAAAGAGCCGCACCGAGAAAGAGGCGCTTGCCGACGTTGCCCTCCAACGCGTCGGCCTGTCGATGGCGGAGATAAAGGGCCGCTTCTCGCACGAGCTTTCAGGCGGCCAATTGCAGCGCATCGCTGTCGCCCGTGCGCTGATACCCGAGCCGAAGCTGATCGTGGCGGACGAGCCGGTCTCGATGGTCGACGCATCGCTTCGCATGTCGATCGTCAATCTCTTCCGCGATCTGCGTGATGCGCTCAACGTCTCGATCGTCTACATCACCCATGATCTTGCGACCGCCTATTATATTTCCGACCGCGTGGTGATCATGCGCAAGGGCGTGGTGGTGGAGAGCGGCGATGCCAGGGACGTGCTGGAACATCCGAAACACGCCTATTCGATCGCGTTGAAGAACGCCGTTCTGCCGCCCGATCCTCGCGAGGCATCGGCGATCCTGCGTCTGCGGCAGCGCAATGCCGAGACAAATGAAGCCACTTCCGGCAGTGGCGACCGACTTGCCAGGTGAAGCGCAATTCTGAGCTTCACTGTTTAAATCGTTGCGACCAGCCGGAACGCGTCGCTGCGTCTTTGCGGTTCCAATTCCATCGATTTGCGGGCATGGTCTCGCGCGATGAGCACAGATTCGTCCGATCTCTTTGGCGCGCTTTTCGAGGCACCGCCCGCGAACCGAACGGTTCCCGTGCTGGTGCCGATGCCGGCGCCGAAACCCTATTCCTATTCGGTGCCGGATGGCATGGCGGTCGAGCCCGGCTCGGTCGTGCAGGTGCCGCTCGGGCCGCGGCAGGTGATCGGCGTCGTCTGGGACGGCGGCGAGGACGGCGTCGATCCAAAGAAGCTTCGGCCGATCAGCCATGTCTTCGATTGCCCGCCGCTTGCCAGGGAGATGCGGGATTTCATCGATTGGGTGGCGACCTATACGCTCTCGCCGCCCGGCCTCGTCGCCCGTATGGCGCTGCGGGCGCCGAACGCCTTCGAGCCGGAACCGATGGTGGAGGGGCTGAAGCTCGTCGGCGGCGAACCGGAGCGGATGACGCCGGCGCGCGCCCGGGTGCTCGATACCGCCTCCGACGGCTTTTCCTGGACACGCAGCGGCCTTGCGCATGCGGCGGGTGTCTCGACGAGTGTCGTCGACGGGCTAATCACGCTCGGCATTTTTGAGGCGATATTCCTGCCGCCGCCGCCGGTCGTTGCGATGCCGGATCCGGATTTCGCCGCCGCACGTCTCGAAGGGCCGCAGAAGCAGGCGGCAGAAGAGATCGTTGCCGATGTCCGCAAGGGCGAATTTTCGGTGTCGCTGATCGACGGGGTAACCGGCTCCGGCAAGACCGAGGTCTATTTCGAGGCGATTGCCGAGACGCTGAAACGCGGTAAGCAGGTGCTGATCCTGCTGCCGGAGATCGCGTTGACGGCCAGTTTCATGGAGCGCTTCCAGGACCGCTTCGGGGCAAAGCCTGCCGAATGGCATTCCGATCTTGCGCCGCGCATGCGTGAAAAGGTCTGGCGCCAGGCGGTGACCGGCGAAGTGCGGGTGGTGGCCGGCGCTCGCTCGGCGCTCTTCCTGCCCTTCGAGGATCTCGGCCTGATCATCGTCGACGAGGAACACGATCCCGCTTACAAGCAGGAGGATCGCGTCTTCTACAATGCTCGCGACATGGCCGTCGTGCGCGGCCGCATCGGTGATTTTCCCGTCATTCTGGTGTCGGCGACGCCGTCGGTCGAAAGCCAGGTCAACGGGCAGAGCGGACGCTACAGCACCGTCCACCTGCCGACGCGTTTCGGCGATGCGGCGATGCCGGACCTGCATCTGGTCGATATGCGCAGGCACGCGCCGGAGCGGGGCGGCTTCCTGTCGCCTGTGCTGATCCGGGCGATCGGCAAGACGGTGGACAAGCGCGAACAGGCGCTGCTGTTTCTCAACCGGCGCGGTTATGCGCCGCTGACGCTCTGCCGGGTCTGCGGCCATCGGTTCCAATGCCCGCAATGTTCGAGCTGGCTGGTCGAGCATCGTTTCCGCAAGCAGCTGCAATGCCATCAATGCGGCCATGCCGAGCGCACGCCCGAGGCATGCCCAGAATGCGGCACGCTCGACCATCTCGTCGCCTGCGGGCCAGGCGTCGAGCGCATCGCGGAGGAGGTGGAACGGCATTTTCCGGAGGCGCGGACGATCGTTCTCTCCTCGGATATCATGGGTGGGGTGAAGCGGCTGCGGCTGGAGCTGGAAGCGATCGCCAAGGGCGAGGCCGATATCGTTATCGGCACCCAGCTTGTGGCAAAGGGGCACAATTTTCCGCTGATGACGCTGGTCGGCATCGTCGATGCCGATCTCGGCCTTGCCAATGGCGACCCGCGCGCGGCCGAACGCACCTTCCAGCTCTTGTCGCAGGTGACGGGCCGGGCCGGGCGCACCGGCCTCAAGAGTCATGGGTTGCTGCAGACCTATCAGCCGCAGCATCCTGTCATGCAGGCAATTGTCTCCGGCGATTCCGACGCTTTCTACGAGCGCGAGATCACCGAACGCGAACGCGCCATATTGCCGCCTTTCGGTAGGCTGGCGTCGATCATCGTTTCGGCCGAAACCCGCCACGACGCAGAAAACCATGCGCGCGGCATGCGCAACGCCGCACCGCAGGTGTCAGGTATCTCGGTGCTCGGTCCGGCCGAAGCGCCGCTCGCGCTGGTGCGCGGCCGCCACCGCTTCCGTCTTTTGGTCCACGGCCGGCGGAACTCGGACATGCAGGGCTTTCTGCGGGCGATGCTCTCACAATCGCCCAAAGAGCGTGGATCGGTGCAGGTGCAGCTGGATATCGATCCGCAGAGTTTTCTCTAAATCAAATGAAGTCGCCATTTCCTCCTTTTTCGGCCCATGCCATAAAACACTGATTCATCCGGGTGATTTGGGGCTGATGCATGGAGTTTTACTTTCCGACCGAGCTTGGCGAGCAGCTTGCCTTTTGCTCCGCGGCTTTCACGGCGCTTGCCGGCTTCATCATGATGTTCGCGCCGGGCCATACTTTCCGTCTTCTCGGTCTGCAGGCGCAGGAGGGGCGGCCGGAAGGCTTCGGCGAGGGACGCTCGATGGGCGGTTTCTATCTCGGTTTCGGGCTGTCGGCGATCATGCTCGCCCAGGACTGGATCTACATGGCGCTCGGCGCCTCCTTCGCGATGGCGGCCTTCGCCCGTGTCATCTCGATTCTGTCCGATAAGGGGAGTAATCTCGTCAACTATTTACTCCTGGTTGTGCAGATCGCTTTGGCCGCGCTACCGCTGCTCTACGTTTTCGGCTTCACCCAGACGTGACTCTTACTGCCGGCAGACGGCTTCTTCGGCCTGCTTTCAGGCCATTGCGCGATTTTGCAGACAGAAATTCATGCGAAAGGCGTATTCGGGCATTACGCGTGTTGCGAGTCCGAACATCCTATGTTAGACGGACCCCGAATTTCGGAAGAAGCAAGAGGCTTCTCTTGTGATTTCTGGGGGAAATCAAAACGAATTCAAGATCATAGGTTCGGCGCCCGCCGAGAGCCGGATTTTGGGTTGAAATCAGGGAAATTTGTGCCAGTGGCAGACACGTCCCAGCTTACTTCTGGTGTTGCCGAACGCTATGCCTCGTCGCTTTTCGAACTGGCGCTCGAGCAGGGCGCCGTCGACAGCGTCACCGCCGATCTTGATCATTTCCAGGCTATGCTGGATGAGAGCGCCGATCTGAAGCGCTTCGTCGCAAGCCCGGTTTTTTCCGCTGAAGACCAGCTGAAGGCGATCGTCGCCATCAGCGAGAAGGCCGGTATCAGCGGTTTCTTCGCCAATTTTCTGAAGGTCGTGGCGCGCAACCGCCGCCTGTTCGCCCTGCCGGGCATGATCAAGGCCTTCCGCATCATCGCCGCGAACCATCGCGGTGAAATCTCCGCCGAGGTCACCTCGGCGCATGCGCTTTCGCAAGCGCAGGAAACCGAATTGAAGGTGGCACTCAAGAGCGTTACCGGCAAAGACGTGACGATTGCCGTCACGGTTGATCCGTCAATTCTTGGTGGCCTGATCGTGAAGGTCGGGTCCCGTCAGATTGATACGTCTCTTCGTACCAAACTCTCTACCCTTAAGCTCGCATTGAAAGAGGTTGGCTGATGGATATCCGCGCCGCGGAAATTTCCGCAATTCTCAAAGACCAGATTAAAAATTTCGGCAAAGAGGCAGAAGTCTCGGAAGTCGGCCAGGTTCTCTCCGTCGGTGACGGTATCGCTCGTGTCTACGGTCTGGACAATGTCCAGGCCGGTGAAATGGTCGAGTTCCCGGGCGGCATCCGCGGCATGGCCCTGAACCTCGAATCCGACAATGTCGGCGTCGTCATCTTCGGCTCCGACCGTGACATCAAGGAAGGCGACACCGTCAAGCGGACCGGCGCCATCGTTGACGTTCCAGTTGGTCCGGAACTGCTCGGCCGCGTCGTCGACGCGCTCGGCAATCCGATCGACGGCAAGGGCCCGATCAACGCGACGCGCCGTTCGCGCGTCGACGTCAAGGCTCCCGGCATCATTCCGCGCAAGTCGGTTCATGAGCCGATGTCGACCGGCCTCAAGGCCATCGACGCGCTGATCCCGGTCGGCCGCGGCCAGCGCGAGCTGGTCATCGGCGACCGCCAGACCGGCAAGACTGCGATCCTTCTCGATGCCTTCCTCAACCAGAAGGCCATTCACGACAACGGTCCGGAAGGCGAAAAGCTTTACTGCGTCTACGTCGCCGTCGGCCAGAAGCGTTCGACCGTCGCCCAGTTCGTCAAGGTGCTCGAAGAGCGCGGCGCACTGAAGTATTCGATCATCGTTGCCGCCACCGCTTCCGATCCGGCGCCGATGCAGTTTCTGGCGCCGTTTGCCGGCTGCGCCATGGGCGAATATTTCCGTGACAACGGCATGCATGCGCTGATCGGCTACGACGACCTGTCCAAGCAGGCCGTGTCCTACCGCCAGATGTCGCTGCTGCTGCGCCGCCCGCCGGGCCGCGAAGCCTATCCGGGCGACGTTTTCTATCTGCACTCGCGCCTGCTCGAGCGCGCTGCGAAGATGAACGACGACAAGGGCGCCGGTTCGCTCACCGCTCTGCCGGTCATCGAAACGCAGGGCAACGACGTGTCGGCCTTCATTCCGACCAACGTGATCTCGATCACCGACGGCCAGATCTTCCTTGAAACCGACCTGTTCTACCAGGGTATCCGCCCGGCTGTGAACGTCGGTCTGTCGGTTTCCCGCGTCGGTTCGTCGGCGCAGATCAAGGCGATGAAGCAGGTTGCCGGCTCGATCAAGGGCGAACTCGCCCAGTATCGCGAAATGGCCGCCTTCGCCCAGTTCGGTTCGGACCTCGACGCTGCGACGCAGCGCCTGCTGAACCGCGGTGCACGCCTGACCGAACTCCTGAAGCAGCCGCAGTTCTCGCCGCTGAAGACGGAAGAGCAGGTCGCCGTGATCTTTGCTGGCGTCAACGGCTATCTCGATAAGCTGCCGGTCGCTTCGGTCGGCAAGTTCGAGCAGGGCTTCCTCTCATATCTGCGTTCGGAAGGCTCCGCCATCCTCGACGCGATCCGCACGGAAAAGGCAATCAGCGACGATACCAAGGGCAAGCTCAATGCTGCTCTGGATAGCTTCGCAAAGTCTTTCTCGTAATCAGGCCCTAAGTTAGGACGGATCACGGATGCCTTCACTTAAGGATCTGAAAAACCGGATCGCCTCCGTCAAGGCGACGCAGAAGATCACCAAGGCGATGAAAATGGTCGCCGCGGCGAAGCTTCGGCGTGCGCAGGAGGCGGCCGAGGCCGCCCGGCCTTATTCGCAGCGCATGGGTGTGGTTTTGGCGAACATCGCCAAGGCCGTCACCGATGCCGACGGCGCACCGACGCTGATGACCGGCACTGGCCAGGACAAGGTCCATCTGCTGGTGGTCTGCACGGCCGAACGCGGTCTTTGCGGCGGTTTCAACTCGCAGATCGCACGCTTTGCACGCGAACAGGTCCGCAAGCTGCTTGCCGAAGGCAAGACGGTGAAGATCTTCACCGTCGGCAAGAAGGGTCACGATATCCTTCGCCGCGAATTCGCCTCTCTGATCATCGAGCGCAAGGAATTGCGCGACGTCAAGCGGGTCGGCTTCGAGAATGCGGATCAGATCGGCAAGCGTATCATCGAGATGTATGCTGCCGGCGAGTTCGACGTCTGCACGCTGTTCTATTCCGAGTTCAAGTCGGTGATCAGTCAGATTCCGACGGCGCAGCAGCTCATCCCGGCTTCAACGGGAGCTGTGCAGGCCGAAGATGCCGCACATGCAGGCGCCGTCTACGAATACGAGCCGGATCCGGCATCGATCCTCGAAGATCTGATCCCGCGCAACATCTCGGTCCAGATCTTCCGCGCGCTCCTTGAGAACGTCGCAGGCGAGATGGGCGCCAAGATGAGCGCTATGGACAATGCGACGCGTAATGCCGGTGAGATGATCAACAAGCTGACGCTGAGCTACAACCGCCAGCGTCAGGCGCAGATCACCAAGGAACTCATTGAAATCATTTCGGGCGCGGAAGCGCTCTGAGGCTAGGAAAAGAGGGTCAGAAAATGGCTGAGGCAGCTACCCCCAAGATCGGCTCTGTCGGCAGAGTCACCCAGGTTATCGGCGCCGTCGTCGACGTTGCTTTCGAAGGCGAACTGCCGAAGATCCTGAACGCGCTGGAAACCAGCAACAACGGCAACCGCCTGGTTCTCGAAGTTGCGCAGCACCTTGGCGAAAACGTCGTCCGTACCATCGCGATGGACTCGAGCGAAGGTCTCGTCCGCGGTCAGGAAGTCGCCGATACCGGCGCTCCGATCATGGTCCCGGTCGGCAACGAGACGCTCGGCCGCATCATGAACGTCATCGGTGAGCCGGTCGACGAAGCCGGTCCGCTGGTTACCGCTCACAAGCGCTCCATCCACCAGGAGGCGCCGTCCTATGTCGAACAGTCGACGGAATCGCAGATTCTGGTGACCGGCATCAAGGTCGTCGATCTTCTGGCTCCCTATGCACGCGGCGGCAAGATCGGCCTCTTCGGCGGCGCCGGCGTCGGCAAGACCGTTCTGATCATGGAATTGATCAACAACGTCGCCAAGGCGCATGGTGGTTATTCGGTTTTCGCAGGCGTCGGTGAACGCACCCGCGAAGGCAACGACCTCTACCACGAAATGATCGAATCGAACGTCAACAAGCATGGCGGCGGCGAAGGCTCGAAGGCCGCGCTGGTTTACGGTCAGATGAACGAGCCGCCAGGCGCCCGCGCCCGCGTCGCCCTGACCGGCCTGACGGTTGCCGAACACTTCCGCGACCAGGGCCAGGACGTTCTGTTCTTCGTCGACAACATCTTCCGCTTCACGCAGGCAGGTTCCGAAGTGTCGGCTCTGCTCGGCCGTATCCCGTCGGCCGTCGGTTATCAGCCGACGCTGGCAACCGACATGGGCCAGATGCAGGAGCGCATCACCACGACGACGACCGGCTCGATCACCTCGGTTCAGGCCATTTACGTTCCGGCCGACGACTTGACCGACCCGGCGCCGGCAACCTCGTTTGCTCACCTTGACGCAACGACGGTTCTGTCGCGCTCGATCGCTGAAAAGGGCATCTACCCGGCGGTCGATCCGCTCGACTCCACGTCGCGCATGCTCGACCCGATGGTCGTCGGCGAAGAACATTACGACGTCGCCCGTAAGGTCCAGTCGACGCTGCAGCGTTACAAGGCCCTGCAGGACATCATCGCGATCCTTGGCATGGACGAATTGTCCGAAGAGGACAAGATTGCTGTCGCCCGCGCCCGCAAGATCGAGCGTTTCCTGTCGCAGCCGTTCTTCGTCGCCGAAGTCTTCACCGGTTCGCCGGGCAAGCTGGTTGCTCTCGAAGACACGATCAAGGGCTTCAAGGGCCTCGTCAACGGCGAATATGATCACCTGCCGGAAGCTGCCTTCTACATGGTCGGCTCGATGGAAGAAGCGGTCGAAAAGGCCAAGAAGCTCGCAGCTGCTTAATGAGCGATGCGCTAGACGAGATATTCTGCTGCGACTCCCTGAAAGGGGTCGTGGCGGATCTTCCGGAACCGGCAGCGCCGACCGTCTATCGCGCCGATAATGGCGTGCTGATGATGGTGGTGGGGCTGGTCCAGAGCGAGGAAGGCCTCGGTTATCTCGACCAAGCGATAATGCACTGCCCGTTCTGCGGGACTAAATTGCAAGATGCGAACGCCATAGCCGAGAAGGTAAGTCACTGATGGCTGACAATTTCAACTTTGAGCTCGTTTCGCCGGAGCGTCTGCTGCTGTCGGAGATGGTGACCGAGGTCGTCATCCCCGCGACTGAAGGCGAGATGACGGTCATGGCAAACCATGCGCCGACGATGACGACGATCAAACCGGGTGTCGTGAGCGTGCGTTCGGCCTCCGGCAAGAAGCAGGACTACGTCGTGTTCGGCGGTTTTGCCGATATCCTGCCGACCGGCTGCACATTGCTGGCCGAATCCGCGGTTCCGGTCGAGGAACTCCACAAGGACGAACTGACGCGCCGCATCGAGGCCGCCCGCAAGGAACTCGAACATGCCGAGTTGCACGAGCACAAGTCGAAGCTCGAGCACTTCATCATGGAACTGACGCACCTGCGCGGCGTCGTTCAACAGGATTGATTACAATCGGTAAGATCCATGAAACGCGGCCGCGATGGCCGCTTTTTTGTTTCTGCCTTTATCTGTCGATGTATGGAAAACAGCACTATCGGCCGAGTTGAAATTAAGCGGCGGCCGCAACAATTCAAAGGGCTAATGCGACCTTTGCGCGTCTGATAAGACGCGTGACGCTGCAGGGCGGCCTACCTCTGGTAGTGATGCCGGCTTCGTCTCAGAAGCCGGTTCCACCGCGCAGCTCGATGACGACCGTCTTGAACAGGATCTTCAGGTCGAGTAGCAGGCTGAAATTCCTGACATAATAGATATCGCAGGCGATGCGAGCGCGGGCTGCCAGGGGCCGCGCCGTCGGGCCGCGCCAGCCGCGCGTCTGCGCAAGGCCGGTGATGCCGGGGCGCATGATGTGGCGGTGGTGGTAGTCCGGCACCAGTTCCTCGTAGAGCCGACCGGCTGCCCGCATATTGATGGCGTGGCAGCGCGGGCCGACCAACGACATCTCACCCCTGAGAACGTTGAAAAGCTGCGGCAGCTCGTCGATATTGGTCTTGCGGAGCACCGAGCCGATGCCTGTCACCCGGCTGTCGCCCTTGACGGTCTGTTGAATGCCGCTCGGATCGCAAGCTTCCGCACGCATCGACCGGAACTTGAAGACCATGATCTTCCGGCCGTTCAGCCCCCAGCGGATCTGGCGGAAAAACACCGGACCGCCATCGTCGAGTTTGATGAAAAGAGCGATTACCAGAAAAAGCGGCGCCAGCACGATGAGGGCGCTGACTGAGGCGACGATGTCGATCAACCGCTTCACGCCCAGCCGCACAGCCATCTTTCTTTCGATAAGGGAAAAGCTATCCGGCTGGCGAATGTTGGAGTTCGCTATAACCAGGGTCTTGGTTTTGTCCTGACGCTGAGACGGATCGAAGCGTGGATTCGTCTTCGAAGTAAAAGCATTCATTACGCAAGGTCCACAAGTTTAGATGCGATACTGAACAGCAGGGAGACAAATACATGGTCACGTATCGTTTGTCATCGGGATAAATAAGAATTTGATAACCCTAAAGACGCCAAAAATGGGAGTATTCCGCGTTAACCTTAACGCCTGTAGTTGCGTTTACGGGAAATTTATACTTTGAAAGGAGTAGCCCGATTGGGTTGACGAGATGTCAGCCGGCTTCCGAAATGGATCGCCGGCTTTTCCAGCAGCGCGTAGCTGAGGGTTGCGACCAGAAGGATGAGCGCTGCCGCCAATCCGCAAGACTGCAGCCAGCCAGTGACGACATTTTCCGAGGAAACGCCGAACGAACCCGGGTCGAGCCTCTGGATCAATATCAGGATGATCTCCTGCCAGATATAGATGCCGAAGGAGATCCTTGCGATGTAGCGGACAGGAGCGTTGTCAAGCAGCACGCCTAGGCGTTGTGAATGGCTGAGTGAGACGAGCGCCGTTGCGACTGCCAGTGGAAAGACCGGAAAACCGTAGGGGATTTCGAGCCAGCCGTAGGCTTCGGCGGAGCCGCCGGGCGATATGACGAGGCGGTAGGCGGCAATGGCGAGGGCGAGGAGCGCTGCGGCATCGAACCAGGAGGAGCGCCTTCTTGGCAGCATGACCTCGACGCCGGCGGCAAGCGCGCCGAGCGCGAAGACGGCGAAGAAGCCGATCGGGTTATATCTCGGCATCCACTCCTTAGCCCCGCCCTGCAGGCCATACTGCCAGCCGCGTCCGATGTCGTCGAGCGGAAGGAAGGTCAGGATCAGCACATGGGCGAGGAGTACGCCGGTGATGACGCAAAGCCAGGCGAAGCGGGCAAGCAACGGGCGCTGCCTCAGGAAAGGCAAACGAAACAGCACGAGAAAGCAGACCGGCAGGAGCACATAGCTGGTGACCTCGAAGGGAATGGACCAGAGCGGCCCGTCGGCTTCGACAGGAAACAAGGTGCGCCAATGCCATTGGCTCATGAACAGCAGCCCGGAGACGTAGCGGAGCACAAGCTCAGGCGTCAGCGGCAGAGCCAGCAGCGTTAGGCTGAGGGCGAAGCCGACGGTGGCGGCGAACCAGAAGCCCGGAGCGATGCGCGCCATCCTGCGTATCGTGTAATGCCGCAGGCTCGGCATGTCGCTGGCCGCGTCGAGCGCGCGCCAGAAGGGATAGGCAAGAAGAAAGCCGCTGAGCACGAAGAAGATGGCGACGCCGAAATTGCCGAAGCGGAGGATATTTGCGGCCGGTCCGAGTTCGTCGGGGATTCTGCGCATATCCAGCCGCAGCGCGAAGTGGTGGGCGAGCACCAGCAGACAGGCCGTCGCGCGCAGAAAGTCCGCTCCGGCCAGTCTCTCCTGTTGTCGCATCTTATCCCCCGCCCTGCCCAGAGCATGATGCCGAAAAGTGTGAGCGGTTTTCGGACGACATCATGCTCCGGGGTCTCGGACTTTGCAGCGGAAAGTCACGACGGGCAAGGCAGGCGTTGGGCTCAGTCGAGAAGTTCGTTGGTATAATAGGTGGAAAAGTCCGGCTTCTCCTTGAGTGCGGCGCCATTCGCATCGACCAGAATACCATTCTCGATCAGGAAGCCACCCAGGGCCTCGGCCTTTGCCGGGTCGAGCTTACCGATCACACCGGCCTCGGATTTCAGGAAGTGGCCCTCGATCAATGCCTTCTGAGAAGCCTTTACCAGTTCCGTATTCATCAGTGCGCCGTTGCTTCCAGAGATCAACAGGTCGCAGGCTTCGTCGGGATGGTCGACGGAGTAGGCATAACCCTTTCGTGTCGCCTGGATGAAGGCGCGGGCGTGGTCCCGACTTGCGGAGAGATAGGCGTCGCTGGAGACGATGACCGTCGTCTGCTCGTCGGGAATGCCATAATCGGAATAGTGGAAGCGGCCGATCTTGCGGTTTTCCAGTTCGGCAGCGATGCCTTCCCAGGTGTAGATCTCCAGCGTGAAATCGATCGAGCCATTGTCCAGCGCCTCGTAAGCGGAGGTGCCGAGGGTGACGGTCTTGACGTCGCCTTTGCCGCCGTCATTGCGGATCATCGCCGAGATCAGCGCGCTCTCCCAGGTGCCACCAAAGCCGCCATAGGTCTTGCCGTCGAGGTCTTTCGGGCTCTTGATGTCGTCGCGTCCGCCCTTGAAGATCAGGCGTGCGGTTTCCGTCTGGACGACGCCGTAGACCATCTTCACGTCACCGCCGCCAGCGCGTTGCGTCAGCGTCTCGATCTCGCTGCTGATGCCGAAATCGGCAACGCCGTTCGACACCAGCGTTCCGGCGCTGGTATCGGTGAAGGGAAGAATCTCGACATCGAGCCCGGCATCGGCATAGAAGCCCTTCGCCTTGGCGACATAGATGCCGATATGGTTGGTGTTGGGCGTCCAGTCGAGCGCGATGCGAACCTTTGCGGGCGCCGATTGGGCAAAGGCAGTGCGGCCGGCGACGCTTGCCGCGATGGCGGCGAAGATCGTCTGGCGACGGGTGAGAAGCAGCATGGTGACCTCCTCAGGTCTCTAGAGCATGATGCCGAAAAGTGTGAGCGTTTTCGGACGACATCATGCTCTAACTCTTTAAATTAGAACAGGATTCAGATTTTAGGCCGACCGACCTAAAATCATCCTGTTCTAGCGGATGAAGCAGGGTTTGCAGGATTTCGGTTTCGATCGCCTGGGCCGCCGGCGAGCCGAGATCGGCGATGCTTCTCGGACGGGGCAGGGGAACGCGGAATTCACGGATGATACGCGCTGGACGGGCCGAAAGCACGTAGATCCGGTCGGAGAGGAACACGGCCTCGCGAACATCATGGGTGATCAGCAGCGCCGTCCAGCGGTGCTCGGTCCACATGCCCTGCAGCCATTCCTGGATCTGCGTACGCGTCAGCGCGTCGAGGGCGCCGAAAGGCTCGTCGAGCAGCAGCATGTCCTGGGTCTGGACGACGGTGCGCAGCAGCGCGGCGCGCTGGCGCATGCCGCCTGACAGCGCGGAGGGATAGTGTTGCTCGAAGCCTGCAAGGCCGAAGCTCTCGAACAGCGGCGCGACGGCGGCGCGGGCCGCGCGACGGCTCATGCCTTTCACTTCGAGACCGAGTGCTGCATTGTCGATGATCCGGCGCCAGGGCATCAGCGCATCGCGTTGCGGCATGAAGGCGAAGGAATGCGGCGCCTGTTCCAGCGGCGCGCCTTTGAAAAGCATGGTGCCGGAATCGGGCCGAAGCGCCTGGGTCAGCAGTCGCAGCACCGTCGATTTTCCGGAGCCGGATGGGCCAACGATCGAAACGAACTCGCCGTTTGCGACAGCGAGTGAAATGTCGTCCAGCACCTTCATGCCATCGAAGGACTTCGAGATGTTGCTGAGTTCAACCATTGCATCGCTCATCGGCGCTGCTCCCCGGATGGCTGCCAGGGCATAACGAGGCGCTGGATCATCAGCGTCAACCCGAAGAGGCAGAGTGTCAGCACGGCGCTGACGATGACGGCGGCGAGCACGAGATCGGGTCGGAAGTTGTTCTTGGCGTTGAGGATATAGATGCCGAGGCCGCGGGCGGCACCGGCATATTCGGCAAAGATCGCGCCGACGACGGCATAGGTGATCGAGATCCGCAGGCCGGCGAAGAAATAGGGCAGCGAGGAGGGAAGCCGTGCCAGACGGAAAATGCGCCAGCGGCTCGCCTTCATCGAATTCAGCAATTCGGCGATGTCGCGGTCAGTCGATTCATAGCCCTGCAGCAAGGCGACGAGCAGCGGGAAGAAGGTGACGAGCGCCACCAGCAGGATCTTCGGCAATAGGCCGAAGCCGAACCAGAGGACGACGAGGGGGGCGATCGCCACCATCGGCAGGGTCTGGCTGGCGATGAAGATCGGCAGCAATGCCCGGCGCATGAAGGGCACGAAATCCATGAGGATCGAGGCGGCGAAGGCGAAGGCAAGCGACAGGGCGAAACCTCCGAGTGTCGCGCCGAGCGTCGGCCAGGTGTTTGATATCAGCGCCTCGCGGTTCAGCCAACCCTGGATGACGATACGCGACGGCGCCGGCAGGATGGACGGTTTGATGCCGGAGAGATCGACATAGAGTTCCCATGCCGCCAAGAAGGCGCAGCCGGCGAGCAAGGCGGGTATGCCCCGGTAGAGAGCGGCGCGGAGCGCGGCAAGGCGCGATTCCGATGGTTTTGACGGTGTCATCAGCGTTCTAATTCAGGCCTTCGTCGGGCTGTTGGCGGAAACCGTGACATCTAGGGTCACATGTCCTTCGGGGTCGCCGAAGCGATAGAAGGCCTCGCGAATGGTGGCGAAGACCGCGCCGGCATCGCCAGAGAGCCTGGTACAGAAATTCTTGGCGCGGTCGAAGGTGCCGGAGCGCTTCAGGAAGTCGATGCAGCCGTAGATCTCGTCCATATGGGTACCGGTTCCCATGACGTAGAGCGAGAATTGCGCAGCGGTCGGCTGTCCGGTCTCGGCGGTGGTTTCAACCGCGGCAAGTGCGGCTGTTATACGCTCGGCAAGCGGCTCCGCCTGGCCGAGGGAGGGGTTGACGCCGCAGATGGCGTCGTCGGGCTCGCCGGGGCAGCCGCGTGAAATCGCAGCGGACAGCACGCAATGCTCGCCGGTCTTTGCGGCAGAGACGAAAAGGTCGTGCATGGCGGCGAAGAGGATGTCAGGCGGGCCGACCAGCAGTGTGGAAATGTCATCGGTCTCGATGCGCAGCCGGTCGCGATAGGGATCGAGCACCTTGACGGCATCGAGAATGATGCCGACGAAATTGTCGGACATCGGATAGAGTGACACTTGTGCGCCTGAGAACATCTGAACCTCGCTCCGCTGGCATTACCCAGATCAGCTTTGAAGGGTCCAGAGGCTTGCGCCTCACATCTCAGCCCCGGCAATACGGAGCCCCCCTGTTATTTGCGCGGAAACTATCACCGGGGTTTTCTCCCCGCAACCGCAAAATTGCGAACCCGTCCGTGCGGTCGGAATGAACCGGATGTGACGGAAAACACCCGGGCGGAGGATCTGCCCGGGTGTTCCCAATGGTTCCGTACCTGCCGGGAACGGAACCGGAGCTTTCTGGCTCAGGCGGCTAGCGCATAACCCCGAAAATCGGAATCTATTTTCGGAAAGGATTATGAGCAGATTCAAAGTGATAGAGCGTCCTTAGCGTGTCTGAAAAGACGCGCGGCGCTCTATTTCGGCATAGGGACGATTGCTGCGGGCGGTGACGAGCGCCTGCGTCCACCATTCCAGCCTCGCCATCATCCGATCGAGCAAACGCATTCCATCGGCGGGATTATCGAGTCGTCCGTCTGGATCGAAGCGGTTCCAAGGTGCGGCAAAGCTGACCGAATCGCGGATGGTGACGGCGTGCAGTTCGGCAAAGACCAGCCGCAGCTGTTCGACGGCGCGCAGGCCGCCGGATATGCCGCCATAGGAAACGAAGGCGACCGGCTTGCCCTGCCAGGGCTCGAAGAAGAAATCGATGATCGACTTCAACGAGGCGGTGAAGCTGTGATTATATTCCGGCGTGACGATGATGAAGGCGTCGGCCATGCCAAGCCGGCCGGCGAGCCTGCCGATTTCGGGGTGCGCCATGTCACGGTTAGACGGCAGCGCGAAATTCAATGGATCGATGATATCGATATCGAATTGCGGGAAGCGGACGAGTTCCTGCGTCAGCCATTTGACCACCCGGTCGCAGATGCGGCCCTCTCTCGTGCTTCCATAGATGACAACCAGCCTGGTGGGTGTTTGCATGCGTGCTCCTTATTGCGATTGGACTTTACGATTGCAGGAGCAAGGGTTATAAAACCTCAACTAATATTGAGGTCAAGAGGCAATGGATACAATTCCGGCAGCGCCGCTCGGCAAGCTCCTGACGGTCGGCGAAGTGGCGGAGCGCAGCGGCCTGGCCGTCTCGGCACTGCATTTTTACGAGACCAAGGGGCTGATCTCGAGCATCCGCTCCCGTGGCAATCAGCGGCGCTATGGGCGCGATGTGCTTCGCCGGCTCGGCATCATCAAGGTGGCGCAGCGTGTCGGCATTCCGCTTTCGGAAATCCAAGCGGCGTTCACGTCCCTGCCGCAGGGACGCACGCCGACCGTCGCCGACTGGCAGACGCTGTCGGCGCTGTGGAAGGATGATCTCGACGCGCGAATCAGGCGGCTTAGCCTGCTGCGCGACCGTCTGACCGGCTGCATCGGCTGCGGCTGCCTGTCGATCGAAAGCTGTCCGTTGCGCAATCCCTGTGACCGGCTCGGCAAGGAAGGGCCGGGCGCGCGACTTCTGGAGGCCGAAAACTAGTCTTCCGCAGGAACGTGCATCTTTCCGGAAAGATCGATGCGCGCCTTCCTTTCGGTCGGCGCGCTCATATGTTAAGGGCGAATGACACAACCGGCGGCACTGTCCGCGAGGAGGACGGCTTCGTGTTCCATCCCAGACTGTTCGAAAATCGCAATGTTGTGGTGACCGGCGCCGGCCGCGGCATCGGCCTTGAAGTGGCCCGGCAGTTCCTGGACTGCGGCGCGAAGGTGATCGTCCATACCGGGCGCAAGCCGGGACGCGACCTGCCGGATTTCCTGCTGACGGCTGAATCCGAAAGACGGGCGCTGCTGCTTAATGCCGATTTCTCTGCAGTCGGTGGCGCAGCGCAATTTGCCGAGGATACTCTCGCCTTCTTCGATAAGGTCGATGTGCTCGTCAACAATGCCGGCACCATGCTTGGTCGTTTTCCCGCCGCCACACTCACCGACGCAGAATATGAGGCGGTCGTGCGGCTCAACCAGACATCGGTGGTGGCGCTGACGCGGGCGCTGCTGCCGGCATTGAAGGCGGCTGGTGGCGCTGCCATCGTCAACACGGTTTCGATTTCGGCGCTGACCGGCGGCAGCCCCGGTTCCTCGATCTATTCCGCCTCGAAAGCCTTCGTTGCAACCTATTCCAAGGCGCTTGCCCGTGAGCTTGCACCGGACGGCATCCGCGTCAATTGCGTGTCGCCGGGAACGATCGAGACGGATTTCCATGAGCGCTATTCCTCGCGCGAAAAGCTGGAGCAGACGAGAAAATCCATCCCCCTGCAGCGGCTCGGCACGGCGGAGGATTGTGCTCCCGCCTATCTGTTCCTGGCGGCTCCCTCGCTCTCGGGCTACATCACCGGACAGGTGATCGAGATCAATGGAGGTCAGCTTATCTGCTGATTTGTTTGGACTTTTTTTGACACTTCATCACTTTTGACCAATTCGCTTGTGCGAATATGCTATTGTGCTGATCTACCTCATTGCCTACCTTCCGAGATACCGAATGCCGCTGCCCAAACCCGAGCCGGGGATGACCGGCCAGGAATTGCACACACTCGCTGGAAAAGCCCACGAAGTGAGCAATCTGCTGAAAGCGCTAGCACACCAGACCCGACTTCTGATCCTCTGCATACTGGCGAACGAGGAACGGACGGTGGGTGAAATCGAAAATATCCTCGGCATACAGCAGGCAATGGTCTCGCAGCAGCTGGCGCGGTTAAGGCTAGAAGGCCTGGTCCATACGCGCCGCCAGGGCAGGCTGGTCTATTACAGCATCGGCAATGTCAGCGTGCTTGCCTTCCTCGAATCGCTGTTCGATCTTTTCCCGGCTGCAGAAAACAGTTAGAGCATGATGCCGAAAAGTGTGCGCGGTTTTCGGACGACATCATGCTCTATTTCTTTGATTTAGATCAGGATTCAGATTTTAGGCCGATCGGGCCTAAAATCATCCTGATCTAGAGATCGCCCTTGCGGAGCACGGCTGCTGCGTCAAAGATGAACTGACCCGGATGATGTCACGCCGGATCGGGAGACCGGATGATCGACAAGCTGGAATTCTTCATCGCCCTTGCCAATGAAAAGCATTTTGGCCGTGCCGCGGAGGAGTGCGGGATCTCGCAGCCGACGCTTTCGGCCGCCATCCGGCAACTCGAGGATCAACTAGGCGTCATGCTGGTGCAACGCGGTTCGCGGTTCCAGGGGCTGACGCCGGAGGGACAGCGCGTGCTCGAATGGGCCCGGCGCATCGTCGGCGATGCCCGCACCATGCGCGAGGAGATGCGCGCTGCGCGCCGTGGCCTTTCCGGCCACATCCGCCTCGCCGCCATTCCGACCGCGCTCGCCATGCTGTCGCGCATCACCACGCCCTTTCAGGAGCGGCATCCCGGCGTGACCTTCTCGATCGTCTCGCGGAATTCGCTGCAGGTGCTGAGCATGCTCGAAAATCTCGAAATCGATGCCGGCATCACCTATCTCGAAAACGAGCCGCTCGGCCGCGTCACGACCGTTCCCCTCTATGCCGAGCGCTATAATCTGATCACGGCTGCCGGCAGCCCGCTATCTGATCGCGACAACGTGACCTGGCGGGAGATCGGCGATCTTCGGCTTTGTCTATTGACTGCCGACATGCAGAACCGCCGCATCATCAACCGCCACTTGACGGAAGCAGGCGCCACCGCGCATCCGACGCTCGAATCGAACTCGATGATCGTGCTGTTTTCCCATGTCCGGACCGGACGCTGGGCGAGCATCATGCCGCGCAACGTCGCCAAATCCTTCGGATTTCCAGTGGAAATCCGCATGATCCCGATCGTCGAGCCGGAGGCGCATCATCTGGTCGGCCTTGTTGCGCCGTATCGCGAGCCCTTCACGCCGCTTGTCTCGGCTTTGCTGCATGAAGCAAGAGTGCTCGTGCAAGATGAAGAACTTTGATAGAAAAAACCTATCAAGCAACGAGATAGCTTTATTGATCGCCGGCTGCTTCCCTGAGATGGTGGTGACGGAATAGCACTCGGCTGGGGGAGGCCCGCTATTTCGCAACGAGCAAGCCGCCGGGAGGGCTGCATTATGACCATTCATATCGCCGAAGGCGATATTGCAGCACGCACCCGAGCCATCATCGCCGATCTTCGCTTTCTCGAAGGGCCGCTGCTTCCCATTCTGCACGAGGTTCAGCAAGAATTCGGCTATGTGCCGCAGGAGGCCATGCCTGTTATTGCGGAGGAATTGAACCTCTCCCGCGCCGAGGTGCATGGCGTGGTGACCTTCTATCACGATTATCGCGACCATCCCGCCGGCCGGCATGTGCTGAAGCTCTGTCGCGCTGAAGCCTGTCAGTCGATGGGCGGCGATGCGCTGGCCGAACGTGTCAAGGCGCTGCTCGGCATCGATTTTCATCAGACGACGCTCGATGGCGGCGTGACGCTGGAGCCGGTCTACTGTCTCGGGCTCTGCGCCTGTGCGCCGGCGGCGATGCTCGACGGCGAGGTTTATGGCCGGGTCGACGATCAGACGGCGGCGGAACTCGTCGCGGAGGCACGCCGATGACGGTCAGGATATATGTTCCGCGCGATGCCGCAGCGCTGGCGCTCGGGGCCGAAAAGGTGGCAAAGGCGATTGCCCAGGAGATCGCCGCCCGCGGCTTCGATGCCGAGATCGTGCGCAACGGCTCGCGCGGAATGTTCTGGCTGGAGCCGTTGGTCGAGGTCGAGGTTGCCGGCAAGCGCATCGGCTACGGGTCGGTGAAGGCGAAGGATGTGCCTGATCTGTTCGATGCCGGGATGATTGATGGAGGCGAGCATCGGCTCTGTCTCGGGGAGGTTGAAGACCTCCCGTTCCTCAAGGAACAGACCCGCCTGACCTTCGCCCGCTGCGGCGTCACCGATCCGCTTTCGCTGGGCGATTACGAGGCGCATGGCGGTCTTGCCGGCCTTCGCCGCGCCGTTTCGATGACACCAGTCGATATCGTCAAGGAAATCACCGATTCCGGCTTGCGCGGACGCGGCGGTGCCGGCTTTCCAACCGGCATCAAGTGGAAGACCGTTCTCGAGGCCGCCGGCGAACGCAAATATATCGTTTGTAATGCCGATGAGGGCGACAGCGGCACCTTTGCCGACCGGATGATCATGGAGGGCGATCCCTTTGTGTTGATCGAGGGCATGGCGATATCAGGGCTCGCGACCGGGGCGACCAAGGGTTTCGTCTATACGCGTTCGGAATATCCGCATGCGATCGCTGTCATGACCGAGGCCGTCGGCATCGCGCGCGAGGCCGGCATTCTCGGACCATCGGTGCTCGGCTCCGGCCACACCTTCGATATCGAGGTGCGCGCCGGCGCCGGCGCCTATGTCTGCGGCGAGGAGACGGCGCTGCTCAACAGTCTCGAAGGCAAGCGCGGCATCGTGCGTGCCAAGCCGCCACTGCCGGCGCATAAGGGGTTGTTTAACTGTCCGACCGTCATCAACAATGTGATCTCGCTGGCTTCGGTGCCCGTTATCATGGAAAAGGGTGCGGCCTTTTATCGCGATTTCGGC
The DNA here is from genome assembly GCF_048551595.1 of Rhizobium sp. CRRU65. Lineage (NCBI taxonomy): Bacteria > Pseudomonadati > Pseudomonadota > Alphaproteobacteria > Hyphomicrobiales > Rhizobiaceae > Rhizobium > Rhizobium sp. CRRU65. Next base: position 432,606 of record NZ_JBLYZH010000003.1, read on the forward strand.
ATGGGCCGCTCACGCGGCACCATCCCACTGCAGATTGCCGGCAATGTCAGATATGGCGGCCTCTTTGAGACGGCCTTCGGTCTTTCGCTCGGAGATATCGTCGACAGGATTGGTGGCGGTACAGTGACGGGACGGCCGGTCAAGGCCGTGCAGGTCGGCGGACCGCTCGGCGCCTATTTCCCGCGGGCGCTGTTCGACACGCCATTCGATTACGAATCCTTCGCCGCCAAGGACGGCCTGATCGGCCATGCCGGCATCGTCGTCTTCGACGACACGGCCGATATGCTGAAGCAGGCGCGTTTCGCGATGGAATTCTGCGCCGTCGAAAGCTGCGGCAAGTGCACGCCCTGCCGCATCGGCTCGACGCGCGGCGTGGAGACGGCCGACAAGATCGCTCACGGTATCGAGCCGGAGAAGAACCGGGCGCTGCTTGCCGATCTCTGCAACACAATGAAGTTCGGCTCGCTCTGTGCGCTGGGTGGGTTCACGCCCTATCCTGTGATGAGCGCCATGACGCATTTCCCGGAGGATTTTTCGCCGGCACCTCTGGTGGAGGCGGCGGAATGACGCGTTTTTCATGGAACGCCTGCGCTGACCTCACCATCTCAAGCAAGGAGGCCAATCATGTCTCTCATCCATGAAATCGACTACGGCACTCCTGCTTCGAAATCCGAGGTCATGGTGAAGCTCACCATCGACGGACAGCAGATCAGCGTGCCGGAGGGCACCTCGATCATGCGCGCCTCGATGGAGGCCGGCATCAAGGTGCCGAAGCTCTGCGCCACCGATATGGTCGACGCTTTCGGCTCCTGCCGGCTCTGCCTCGTCGAGATCGAGGGCCGCAACGGAACACCCTCCTCCTGCACGACGCCGGTGGCGGCAAACATGGTGGTGCACACGCAGACGGGGCGGTTGAAGGATATCCGCCGCGGCGTGATGGAACTCTATATTTCCGACCATCCGCTCGACTGTCTCACCTGCGCGGCTAACGGCGATTGCGAATTGCAGGACATGGCGGGCGCCGTCGGCCTGCGCGACGTACGTTACGGCTATGAGGGCGACAACCACGTCAAGGCGCGCAGCAATGGCGACATCAATCTGAAATGGATGCCGAAGGACGAGTCCAATCCCTATTTCACCTATGATCCCTCGAAATGCATCGTCTGTTCGCGCTGCGTGCGCGCCTGCGAGGAAGTGCAGGGCACCTTCGCGCTGACGATCGAGGGCCGCGGCTTCGGCTCGCGCGTTTCGCCCGGCATGCACGAGCATTTCATCGATTCCGAATGCGTCTCCTGCGGTGCCTGCGTCCAGGCCTGCCCGACGGCAACGCTGACGGAGAAATCGGTGATCCAGATCGGCCAGCCGGAGCATTCGGCTGTGACGACCTGCGCCTACTGCGGCGTCGGCTGTTCCTTCAAGGCGGAGATGCGCGGCGAGGAACTGGTGCGCATGGTGCCGTGGAAGGACGGCCAAGCCAATCGCGGCCATTCCTGCGTCAAGGGACGCTTCGCCTACGGCTATTCCACCCACAAGGACCGCATCCTCAATCCGATGATCCGCGAAAAGGTCAGCGATCCCTGGCGGGAAGTGAGCTGGGACGAGGCCTTCGCGCATGTGGCGCTGGAGTTCCGCCGCATCCAGTATCAATACGGCCGCGAGGCAATTGGCGGCATCACCTCGTCGCGCTGCACCAATGAGGAAACGTATCTGGTGCAGAAGCTGATCCGCGCCGGCTTCGGCAACAACAATGTCGACACCTGCGCCCGCGTCTGCCATTCGCCGACCGGTTACGGCCTCGGCCAGACCTTCGGCACGTCGGCGGGCACACAGGATTTCGACAGCGTCGAGCATTCCGACGTCGTCATCGTCATCGGCGCCAATCCAACCGATGGGCATCCGGTGTTCGGCTCGCGGCTGAAGAAGCGGCTGCGCCAGGGCGCCAAGCTCATCGTCATCGATCCGCGCCGCACCGATATCGTCCGCTCGCCGCATATCGAGGCCTCCTATCACCTGCCGCTGAAGCCCGGCACCAATGTCGCGGTCATGACGGCGCTGGCGCATGTGATCGTCACCGAAGGGCTCTTTGACGAGGCGTTCATCCGCGAGCGCTGCGACTGGTCGGAGTTCGAGGACTGGGCCGCCTTCGTCGCCGAACCGCAGCACAGTCCCGAAGAGACCGAGATCTTCACCGGCGTGCCGGCGGCGGATCTGCGCGGCGCGGCAAGGCTCTATGCCAAGGGCGGCAATGGCGCAATCTATTATGGCCTCGGCGTCACCGAACACAGCCAGGGCTCGACCACGGTCATCGCGATCGCCAACCTGGCGATGGCGACCGGCAATATCGGCCGTCCCGGCGTCGGCGTGAACCCGCTGCGCGGCCAGAACAATGTGCAGGGCTCCTGCGACATGGGCTCGTTCCCGCACGAATTGCCGGGCTACCGGCACATTTCCGACGATGCGACGCGCGATATCTTCGAAAAGCTCTGGGGCGTGAAGCTCAACAACGAGCCGGGCCTGCGTATTCCGAACATGCTGGATGCAGCAGTCGACGGCTCGTTCAAGGGCATCTACATCCAGGGCGAAGACATCCTCCAGTCCGATCCCGATACCAAACATGTCGCGGCCGGGCTTGCGGCGATGGAATGCGTCGTCGTGCAGGATCTGTTCCTCAACGAGACCGCCAATTACGCCCATGTCTTTCTACCGGGCTCGACCTTCCTCGAGAAGGACGGCACCTTCACCAATGCCGAGCGCCGCATCAATCGTGTGCGCAAGGTGATGTCGCCGCGCAACGGCTATGGCGACTGGGAAGTGACGCAGAAGCTTGCCCAGGCGATGGGGCTCGACTGGAATTACACCCATCCGTCGGAGATCATGGACGAGATCGCCGCGACGACGCCGAGTTTCGCGATGGTCTCCTACGACTATCTCGACAAAATGGGCTCGGTGCAGTGGCCCTGCAACGAGAAGACCCCGCTCGGCTCGCCGATCATGCATGTCAATGGCTTCGTGCGCGGCAAGGGCAAGTTCATCCGCACCGAATATGTGGCGACCGACGAGCGCACCGGTCCGCGCTTCCCGCTGCTGCTGACAACCGGCCGCACCCTCAGCCAGTACAATGTCGGGGCGCAGACACGGCGAACCGAGAATGTCGTATGGCATGCGGAAGACCGGCTGGAAATCCATTCGCACGATGCCGAGCAGCGCGGCGTTCGCGACGGCGACTGGGTGAAGCTCGGCAGCCGCTCCGGCGACACGACGCTCAGGGCGCTGATCACCGATCGCGTCGCGCCGGGTGTCGTCTACACGACCTTCCATCATCCCACGACGCAGGCGAACGTCATCACCACCGATTTCTCCGACTGGGCGACGAACTGCCCGGAATACAAGGTGACGGCGGTGCAGGTCTCGCCCTCCAACGGGCCGAGCGAATGGCAACTCGAATATGACGAGCAGGCGCGTCAATCGCGCCGCATCGCCGGCAAGCTCGAGGCAGCGGAGTGACGATGCGGGGGCGGCTCTGTAAGCAGGAACGTGGATCATGACCTTCACCGTCACTGCCCATGCCCCCGAAACCGCCCGCCGCAACGGCATCCTCCAGACCGGTTCGCGCATCGTGCCGGAAGAGGTGCCGATCGCCTTTTCCTACGGCGGCAGTTCGCATGCGGTGATGATGGCAACACCTGCGGATATCGAGGATTTTGCCGTCGGTTTCAGCCTGACCGAAGGGATCATTGCCGGGCCGGCGGAGATATCGGGCATCGAGGTCGTCGAGGGTGAGCAGGGGATCGATGTGCAGGTGAGCCTGGTCGATGATGTCGCCGATCGGTTGCGGGCACGACGCCGCAGCATGGCGGGACCGGTCGGCTGCGGGCTCTGCGGCATCGAATCGATCGAACAGGCGGTACGGCCGGTGCCTGACGTTTCGACATCGCCGCTGGCGCTGTCGCATGCGGATATCGTCCGCGCCGTTTCGCTTCTGAACGAGGCGCAGCCGCTGCATCGTGAGACGCGGGCGGTGCATGGCGCCGGGTTCTATCTTCCCGGCAGGGGGCTGATTGCCGTGCGCGAAGATGTCGGTCGGCACAATGCGCTGGACAAGCTCTGCGGCGCCGTCATCGGCGCCAGTGAAAGAGGCGGGGACGGCGCCGTCGTCGTCACCAGCAGGCTTTCCGTCGAGATGGTGCAGAAGGCGGCGATCCTCGGCAGCCCGGTGCTCATCGCCATATCGGCGCCGACGGCTCTCGCCATCCGCACTGCCGAAGAAGCCGGCATGACGCTCGTCGCGCTGGTGCGCGGCGAGGATTTCGAGATTTTCACCCACCCGCACCGCATCTCGCCCGGAAGCATTGCCGATGTCGCATGATACCAAGACCAAGCTCGTCTATATGGCAAACCAGATCGCCACCTTCTTCAAGAGCCAGCCGCAAAGCGAGGCCGCGCAGGGGGTCGCCACCCATATCAATAAATTCTGGGACCCGCGCATGCGGCGGCAATTGTTCGAAATTCTGGAGAATGAGGAGAACGGCCTGGACGCGCTCGTGCTTCAGGCCGTTCCTCTGATTAGAAAGCCAGAGCCGGTGACACACCAGGTCCCATAGTCTGGATCGGCCCATGCGCGAAGGGGAGGCGGGAGCAACCTGCCTGCGCATATGTCGGTGACAGTAAAATCTGAGAAAAACCAAGTCTGAGCCAGGAGGAGTTGTTCATGACTGCAGCGGAAACACGTACAGACGGGGCGTTGGCGGGGGTAGGCCTGCTCGATCGTGAAAGGATCGTCGCAAGGCCCGGGTTCAATCGGTGGCTGGTGCCGCCGGCAGCGCTCGCCATCCATCTCTGCATCGGCATGGCCTATGGTTTCAGCGTGTTCTGGCTGCCGCTTTCCAAGTCGCTCGGGATCACGGCCTCGACGGCCTGCCCTGATCTGACACTCGCCTCGGCGCTGTTCACCACGACCTGCGACTGGCGCGTTGCCGACCTCGGCTGGATCTATACGTTGTTCTTCGTTCTACTTGGCTCATCGGCCGCCATCTGGGGCGGCTGGCTTGAGCGCGCCGGTCCGCGCAAGGCGGGCGTCGTTTCCGCTTGCTGCTGGTGCGGCGGCATCATTCTTGCGGCGATCGGCGTCATTATTCATCAGCTCTGGATGATGTGGCTCGGTGCCGGCGTCATGGGCGGCATCGGTCTCGGCCTAGGTTACATCTCACCGGTCTCGACACTGATCAAATGGTTTCCCGACCGGCGCGGCATGGCGACCGGTATGGCGATCATGGGCTTCGGCGGCGGTGCGATGATCGGCGCCCCATTGGCCAACCTGCTGATGAATGCCTTCAAGACCGACAGTTCGGTCGGCGTCTGGCAGACCTTCATCGTCATGGCGGTGATCTATTTCGTCTTCATGATGGGCGGTGCCTTCGGCTATCGCATTCCGCCGGCCGGCTGGCGTCCCGAGGGTTGGACGCCGCCTGCAGCAAAGAGCACGATGATCACCACCAAACATGTGCACCTCAGCAATGCCCACAGGACAAAACAGTTCTGGCTGATCTGGGCGGTGCTTTGCCTCAACGTTTCGGCCGGTATCGGCGTTATCGGCATGGCCTCGCCGATGCTGCAGGAAATCTTCGCCGGTTCGCTGATCGGCCTGCCGGATGTCGGCTTCGCCCAGCTCGACGCCGGGCAGAAGGCATCGATCGCCACGATCGCCGCCGGTTTCGCCGGCTTGCTGTCGCTCTTCAACATCGGCGGACGGTTCTTCTGGGCGTCGCTGTCCGACAAGATCGGCCGCAAGAATACCTATTATTGCTTCTTCGTCCTCGGCATCGTGCTCTATGCACTGGCGCCCACTTTCGCAGGCATGGGCAACAAGGCGCTGTTCGTTCTCTCCTTCGGCATCATCCTGTCGATGTACGGCGGCGGCTTTGCGACGATCCCGGCCTATCTTGCCGATATTTTCGGTACGCAGTTCGTCGGCGCCATCCACGGCCGGCTGCTGACGGCCTGGGCAACGGCCGGCATCGTCGGGCCCGTTGTCGTCAACTATATCCGCGAAGCGCAGATCGCCGCCGGCGTTGCGCCCGGGCCAACCCTCTATACCGGCACCATGTATATCCTCGCGGGCATGCTGGCGCTCGGGCTCATCGCCAATGCGCTGATCAGGCCGCTTTCGGACAAATGGTTCATGTCCGATGACGAGGTCGCCGCGTTGCAGGCGAAGTCGGCCGCCGTCAATGCCGGGCCGACGGGTTCCTTCGGCATCGGCACAGGCGGGCTGGACGCCAAGGCGATGCTTGCCTGGGCCGTCGTCGGCATTCCGCTGCTGTGGGGTGTCTGGGTGACGCTGAGGGCAACCTTCGCGCTGTTCGGCTAAGCCATCAAAGCGCGTCGCATGGGCTTCATGCGGCGGCGCTTTATCGTCGTATACGGCGCAATCCGGTCAAGGTGCCGCCTTGCACCGGTATGGTTCAGAACTCTTCCCAGCTCTGGGCGGTCGCCGCGGCAGTGCCGTGCGCCTTTGCGACACGTGAAACGAGATGCAGCGCCGGCGAGCCCGTTTGTCTTGGCCCCGCTCCGCTGGTCGACTGCGTCTGCCCGGGTAGGCGGAACCTAGCCAGCAGGACACGCAGCGTTTCGGCTTCTCTCGCAAGGCTGAGGCTGGCGGCGGTACTTTCCTCGACCATCGCGGCATTCTGCTGGGTTGCCTGATCCAGCGTATTGACCGCCTGGTTGATTTCCTTGAGGCCGGTTGCCTGTTCCCTGGAGGCTTCGACGATGGCGGCGACATTGCCATTGATATCGCCGACCTGTGCGACGATCGCCTCGAGCGCCTTGCCGGTCTCGCCGACGAGCCCGACGCCGTTCTTGACATGCTCGCCCGACGTGTTGATCAGCGCCTTGATCTCCTTGGCAGCATTGGCGGAGCGTTGGGCGAGTTCCCGCACCTCCTGAGCCACGACCGCAAAGCCCTTGCCGGCTTCACCGGCGCGAGCCGCCTCGACGCCGGCATTCAGCGCAAGCAAGTTGGTCTGGAAGGCGATGTCGTCGATCACGCCGATGATGTTGGTGATCTCGCGCGAGGATTGTTCGATCTGGCCCATGGCCGCGACGGCATTGCGAACCACGACGCCGGAATGTTCGGCGCCCTGCTTGGTCACGGCGACGAGACGCCCCGCCTCATCGGCACGACGGCTGGAATCGTTGACGGTCGTGGTGATCTCCTCCAGCGCGGCGGCCGTCTCTTCGATCGATGCTGCCTGCTGTTCCGTCCGCTTGGAGAAGGAGTCGGCCGATGCGCCGATCTCGCTCGACCCTGCGGCGATCGCACTGGCATTCTGACCGATCGTCTTCATGGTCTCGGAAAGGCCTTTGACAGCGGTGTTGAAATCGTGCCGCAGCTGCTCCATCGATGGAACGAAAGGCGTGTCCACCGTTCTTGTCAGATCGCCTTCGGAAAGATTGCGCAGCGCGGTGCCGAGAAGGGAAATGGCGCTCATGCGCTGGGTAACGTCGGTCGCGAACTTCACCACCTTGTAGACCTTGCCGTCGGCATCGAGGATCGGGTTGTAGGCTGCCTGTATCCAGATTTGCCGGCCACCCTTGCCGAACCTGACAAATTCATTGGCGATGAACTCGCCCTGCGCCAACCGCTTCCAGAAATTGGTATAGTCGGCCGTATCCGTATAGGCACGATCGCAGAACATACTGTGGTGCTTGCCGGTGATCTCGGCGAGCGAATATCCCATGGCGTTGCAGAAATTCTCGTTGGCGGTCAAGATTTCGCCCGTCGGGGCAAATTCGATCACCGCCTGCGAGCGCGAGATCGCCGCGAGCTTGCCGGAATCCTCCACCGCCTTCTTTTTCGCTGCGGTGATGTCGGCCGCGAATTTCACGACCTTGTATGGTTTGCCTCCTTTGAAAACCGGATTGTAGGACGCCTGGATCCATATTTCCCGGTTGCCCTTGGCAAAGCGCTTGTAGGCGCCAGCGTCATATTCGCCGCGTCCGAGCCGCGCCCAGAATTCGCGATACGCCGCGGTTGCCGTATAGGCCCGCTCGCAGAACATGCCGTGATGCTTACCAACGATCTCGCTCAGGCTGTATCCAAGCGCCTTGCAGAAATTTTCGTTCGCCTTGAGGATGTTTCCTTTGAGATCGAACTCTATGATCGCCTGCGATTTGGAGATGGCATCAAGAATGTAGTTCGAATCGGAGCTTAGACCAAACATTGCTGTCCCTTTGAGATGCGCAGCTTTTGCTGCTTAGGCTGGTAGACGCAAGGGTCGACGAGGAGTGCTGGTCCCGGGACGAACCGTTGGCCGGTTCGCAATCCCAATGTGCCGCAAACATGTCATCCGAACGCTTCACAACCATGCTGACTGGGCATGGTTAATATTGCGTATAAAAGCTTTTGCTAATCTTCTGATATCAGAATCACAGTCGCAGCTAGCCGAGTATCTCACGCAATAAAAAACCGCCCCGGAGGGCGGTTTTTCAATAATTTAGCGGCTTCTCAGAATCAGGCGGCCAGTTCATCCGTCTCGTTTTCCTTGAACATCTTGGCGAGGTTCAGGAAGCAGATCATGCCATTTTCCGAGGCGATGATGCCTTCGCAATAGGCCCGGTCGAAGGAGGCGGTCACTTCCGGCACCGGTTGGACCTGGCTGGACGAGATGGTGAGAATGTCCGAGACGCGGTCGACCAGCATGCCGATGACCATGCTGTGAACTTCGGCGACGACGATGGCGCTGCGCTCATTGGCGACGGTGCTCTTCATGCCGAGTTTGAAAGCAAGATCGATGATCGGGATCACCGAGCCGCGCAGGTTCATGACACCGATGACATCGGCCGGTGCATGGGGGATCGGCGTCGACGGCGCCCAGCCGCGGATTTCGCGGATGGTCGTGGTCTTGACGCAGAATTCCTGGTCATGCAGGCGGAAGGCAATAATTTCGAGCGTATCGCCGCTGAAGTTAGTTGAATTGATCGTCGCCATTAGAATTCTTCCCAACTATCGTAAGCCAGGGCAGAAGCGGATGCGCCACCATTGGCGCGGACAAGCTTTGCCTTCATCCCACGCGATGGCTTTGCGCTCGGCGAAGCATCGTTACGGTTATCGATGACTTTAGCGAAAGAGTGTTGCCCAAATCTAAATTGGGTGACGGGATTGCGAAGGTTTTTAAGCTCGGATGAAGGCAAGGCAGTTTTGCTGCCGATCTCCTCCAGCCGAAATTTTCGCAGTCAGGATACTCCAGGCTTATTCGAGATCCTCAAGAAGAAGTTCGCCGATTTACTCAGCTTATCGTCTCTTCGATCTGCGAGACCGCCCAATCGACCTGCTCTCTAGATATGACCAGTGGCGGAGCGAGGCGAATTGTGTGGTCGTGGGTGTCCTTGGCGAGAAGGCCGCGCTCCTTCAGCGCATGGCAATATTGCCGCGCGCCGCCGGCTTCGGGTTCCAGCTCGATGGCCATCATCAGGCCGCGGCCGCGGACGTCCCTGACGATGTTCGAGCGGATCGACCTCAAGCCTTCGAGGAAATAGTCGCCCATAACGGCGGCGTTCTCGATCATGCCCTCTTCCGTCAGCACCTTGAGTGCTGCGCGGGCCACCGCGCAGGCGAGCGGATTGCCGCCGAAGGTCGAGCCGTGCTGGCCGGGCTTCAGCACGCCCAGAACTTCGGAATTCGAAAGCACGGCCGACACCGGATAGAAGCCGCCGGATAGCGCCTTGCCGATCAGCGTCACGTCTGCCTCGATGCCTTCGTGCTCCTCGGCCAGCAGCTTGCCGGTGCGGCCGAGGCCGGTCTGGATCTCATCGAGGATAAGAGTGACGTTGTTTGCCGTGCAAAGCTCGCGGATGCGGGTGAAATAACCCGCCGGCGGAATGATGACGCCGGCTTCCCCCTGGATCGGTTCGATCAAGGCGGCCACGGTATTTCTGTTGATTACGGCGGCGAAAGCCTCGGCATCGCCGAACGGAATGATGCGGAAACCTGACGTGTAGGGGCCGAAACCGCTGCGGGCCTCGGGATCCGTCGAGAAGCTGATGATGCTCAGCGTCCGGCCATGAAAATTATCGGCGCAGACGATGATCTCCGCCTTGCCCTCCGGCACACCCTTGACCTCGTAACCCCATTTGCGCACCGCCTTGATGGCGGTCTCCACCGCTTCGGCGCCGGAATTCATCGGCAGGATCTTATGCGAGCCGGTGAGAGCCGCGAGTTCTTCGTAGAGATAGGCAAGCTGATCGTTGCGGAAGGCGCGGGAGGTGAGCGTCAGCCTGCCTGCCTGTTCGACCATGGCGGCGAGGATTTTCGGATGGCAGTGGCCCTGGTTGACGGCGGAATAGGCCGAGAGGCAATCGAGATAACGGTTGCCGTCGGTATCCCAGACATAAACACCTTCGCCACGCGTCAGCACCACGTCGAGCGGCTTGTAGTTATGGGCGCCGAGCCGTTGTTCAGTGGCGATCAGTTTTTCCGAAGTGTTCATGGTCGTTCTCCCTCTAATCTTATTTCAACGCATGTCGTTATCGCAAAACCGCCGCACACTTTTGCTCGACATGCTCTTACGCGGCGCGTGTCGGACGATCGAAGATGCGGCGGCCGAAGAGGCTTGCCGTCAGTTCCACCAGGATGCGGGCGCTCTTGCCGCGATCGTCGAGAAACGGATTGAGCTCGACGAGATCGAGCGACGAGACGAGGCCGCTGTCCGAAAGCATTTCCATCACCAGATGCGCCTCGCGAAAAGTCGCGCCGCCCGGAACCGTCGTGCCGACGCCCGGCGCAATCTCGGGATCGAGGAAATCGAGATCGAGGCTGACATGCAGCAGGCCGTTCGCTTTGGTGACGACATCGAGGATCTCACGCATGGTGGCGCCGATACCCTGCTCGTCGATCGCGCGCATGTCGAAGACGTTGACGCCGTGTTCGTGGATTTCCTCGCGCTCGCGCGCATCGACCGAACGGATGCCGACCTGGAAGACATTCTTCGGGTCGACGAGCGGACGGCCCTTCGGCAGGATCTCGGCGAACTCCGCTTGGCCACAAAAGAAGGCGACGGGCATGCCATGAATATTGCCGGAAGGCGATGTGGCCGGAGAGTTGAAATCGGCATGGGCATCGAGCCAGAGCACGAAGAGCGGGCGATCTTTGCCGGCGGCATAACGGGCCATGCCGGAGACGCTGCCCATGGAAAGGCTGTGGTCGCCGCCGAGAATCAGCGGGAAACGGCCGGAGGCCGCGACGTCGTGGACGCTGCTTTCGAGCGCGCGGGTGAAGGCACCGACGATCCTCAGATTGTGGGCCTTCGGGTGGTTCGGCAGGTCCATCGCCGGTACGATCCTGAGATCGCCAAGATCGGCAACGTCATGGCCAAGCTCGATCAGCGTCTGGTCGACGCCGGCAATGCGCAGGGCCGCAGGGCCCATGGCAGCGCCTCTGCGGCCGGAGCCTTCTTCCAGCGGCGCGCCGATGAGGGTGACAGATCGCGATTGGGCATTCATTTTGGAGGGCTCCGTGTTGAGGCCTGTTTCGACCGATAGTGGGATAAAGGGCTGGCGGCAAAAAGATGGAAAAGTGTCAGAAATGGACTATGATTGCGCAAATTGATAAACCATTTTTGACAAAGTGATCAGCGTGGACGATCTCGACACCGAACTTCTGAGTGCACTTCGCCATAACGCCCGGATCTCCGTCTCCTCGCTTGCGGCGATGACCGGCGCATCGCGGGCAACGGTTGCCGCCCGTATCGACCGGCTAGTGGCCAGCGGCATCATCGTCGGCTTCACCATCCGCACCGGCCATGAGACGCGCTCCGCCGGCGTTCGCGCCATCGTCATGATCGAGGTGCTCGGCAAGCTCGCCGACAGGGTGGCCGATCAGTTGCGGGGCCTGCCGCAGGTGCGCGCGCTGCACAGCACCAACGGCAAATGGGATTTCATCGCCGAACTCGAGGATCGCGACCTCGCCTCCTTCGACGAGACGCTGCGCCGCATCCGGCTGGTCAACGGCATCAATTCGACCGAGACCAATATCCTTCTCAAGACGAGCAAAACCGGCTTCTAAGTCGGCTTAAAGCCTTGTGTATGCCGTCGGTCCAAAGCCGCTGCCCAGCTTCGGGCGAGATGGATCAGTATTCCCGCTCATAGACAATGCCGGCTTCGCCTTCACCATTGCCACCGGCCCCACCGCGCAGCTTGACGCCGCGGCCGACATCGAGGTTGATCACCGCCTTGGCGCCGGCCGAACCGCCCTGCTGCAATTCGAAGTAGGTGCGGTCGTTGAGATAGCGGCCGACGCTGACGCTCGTCTGGCCCTTGGAATCGGTGCTGACGTCGAAATCGTCGACGCCGAGCTGGTTGCGCAGGCCTTCGAAAAGCGAGGTGGAGCGGTTGCCGGCCAGCTGACTGACGGCGTCGGCGAGCTGGGCGATCTGCACCGGCGAGAGCTTAGACATCGATTGGCCGAAAATCAGCTGCGCCAGCACCTCGTCCTGCGGCAGCTGGGGCGAGGAGGAAAAGGTGATGGCGGGGTCGGTGGCGAGGCCGGCGACGTCGACGGTCAGCGTCGTCGTGCCGGAGGCCGAGGTCGCTTCCATATCGAGCGCCGGCGTCATGTCGCCGGCAAAGGTGATCCGGCTCTTGTCGGAGAAATCCAGGCGGCGGTTGAGAATGGTCATGCGGCCGCGGTGCATGGTGAAACCGCCGGTCACGATGGGTGCAGCCGCCGTTCCGCGGATCGTCACCAGCCCGCCAAGCTCGGCGTCGATGCCGCGGCCGCGCACGAAGATATGCGAGGGCGCATCGATTTCGAGATCCAGGGTGATCACGGAGGATTTCTCGCCGGGTTTGCGCTCGCCGTCATCGCGCAGCTGCGCAAGCACCGCGCGCGGCGCATTCTTGTGGCGGATGTCGATTTCTCTCAGCGAGGTCGGCAATTTTTCCGGGACCGTGATCGAGGTCTTGTCCAGCCGAAGCTTGCCGCTCAGCGTTGCATTGGTGATCGGCCCGCGCAGGCCGACCGTGCCATTGACTGTCGAGACGACAAGGGTTCCATCGACATAGACCGCCTTGTCGAGCTTGATCGAAATGTCGGCGGGAAAGCCTCCGGCCGGCTGGATGCCGATGGTGCCGCTGGCCGAAATCGTGCCGCCGCCGCCAAGGCTGCCGGTGAGGCGGGATATCACCGCCTGGCTGCCATTGAAGGTCACTGTCGCCGTCAGATTGTTGACGGCCATATTGCGCCGGACGTCGACGAGCTTTGCGCCATTGGTCGAAACAGTACCGTTGATGACGGGTGCTGCGGCCGTTCCGCCGATCTGGAGATTGACGGTGGCGACGCCGTCGGCGACGAGGCCCTGTTGCGCAAGCGGGGCGCCGAGCACGGCGAAAGGAAGATTGCCTGTGAAGCGCATGTCCATGGCGCGATTGCCTGTGATGACGACGCTGCCGCCGCCCTTCAGCGACATGCCGGCATCACCGGCAAGACTGGTATCGACCGTCAGCCTGTTTCCGGCAAGTTTGCCTGATGCGTCGATGCTGAACGGCGAAAGGCCGGCACCTTTTGTCTGGCTCGTCGCTGCGTTCTTCCAATCAACCTTGAAGTCGACGGAGGGCGCCGACAGCGCGCCGGTGGCCTTTACGGTCGCCGAGACCGCGCCCTCGGCTGCAAGGCCGGGAACGAAGCCGTTGGCAATGCCGGCCGGAAGATTGGTGGTATTTGCCGTGACATCGAGCGACCGGATCGACGTGCCTGCGATGGCAAGATTGCCGGCAGCTTTCAGCGCAATGCCGCCGCCGCCGTTGAGGGCGGCATCGAAATCCAGCCTGTCACCGGCGTATTTCCCGGTCGCCGCCAACGCAAGGCGGGACAGGCCGGCAGCCTTGGTATGGCTGGTCGCGGCATCCTTCCAGTCGAGCTTGAAATCGACGACCGGATTTGCCGGGGTTCCCGACGTTACGGCGTTTGCCGAAAGCGTGCCTTCGGCACCGAGTCCTGGAACGAAGGCGTTTGCGATATTTGCCGGCAGCGCCGGGATATCGGCATTGATCGAAAGGTCCCGGATGGCCGTTCCCGCGATCGCGACGCCGCCCGTCGCCTTGGCCAACACGCCGTCCTTGCCGGTAAGGTTGGCATCGAAGTCGACCCGATCGTTGGCGAACTTGCCGGATGCCGCGGCACTCAGGCCCGAAAGGCCGCTGCTTTTGGTCTGGGCGGTCGCGGCGTTCTTCCAGTCGAGCTTGAAATCGACCGCTGGCTTTGGCAGCGCGCCGGAGGCGGATGCCGTGCCCGACACGGCGCCTTCTGCGGCAAGACCGGGGACGAAGCCGTTGGCGAGGCCTGCAGGAAGGTTGGCGAGATCGGCCTTGACGTCGAGGTTGCGGACTGACGTGCCTGATATCGCGATGTTGCCGGCGGCCCTCAGCGAGAGGCCGTCCCGGCCGCCGAGATTGGCATCGAAATCGAGCCGGTCGTCGGCGAAGCGTCCGGATGCGGCAAGTGCGAGGCCCGAGAGATGAGCGCTTCTGGTCTGGCTGGTCGCAGCATCCGCCCAGTCGAGCTTGAAGTCGGCCTTCGGTGCGGCAGGTGTCCCGGCGGCGGACATAGTGCCGGATATCGTGCCGCCGGCCGCCAGATCGGGAACGAAGGCGTTTGCGAGGCTGGCCGGAAGCTTGGCGATCTCGGCATCGACCTTGATGCTGTCGATCGCCGTACCGGCCAATGCGACATTGCCCATGGCCTTCAGGGAGAGGTCTTTATCGCCGCTGACCGCCGCATTGAAATCAAGCTTGTTTTCGGCAAATTTTCCCGATGCGGTCAAGCCGAGCGCTGCAAGGCCAGCACGTTTCGTGTGGCTCGTCGCAGCGTCTTTCCAATTGAAATCGAAATCGGCACTCGGGGCGGAAAGTGACCCGGTGGCCGAGATCTTTCCAGAGATCGTGCCTTCGGCGGCGAGATCGGCGACGAAGCTGTTTGCGATATTCGCCGGGACATTCGCCAGCACGGCATCGACTTTGACGTTGCCGATCGTCGTGCCTGTGATGGCGACATTGCCGTTTGCCTTCAGCGAGAGGCGGTTGGCGCCGCCGATCACTGTATCGAAATCGAGCTTGCTGTCTGCAAATTTACCGGATGCCTTGAGGCCAAGATCGGCAAGGCCGACGCGCTTCGTCTGGCTCGTCGCAGCACCTTTCCAATCGAGATCGAAATTGGCGGTGGGGGCAGCGAGGGAACCGGAGGCCGCCACTTTTCCTGTAATCGTGCCTTCGGCGGCGAGATCGGGAACGAAACCATTGGCGATGCGCGCAGGCAGGTTGAGGATATCGGCGTTGACATCAAGCACCGGTGCCTTCGGGTCGGCGAGCGCGACATTGCCGGCAGCCTTGAGCGAAAGGCCGTCATTGCTGCCGACCGTCGTGTTGAAATCGAGCTTGTTGTCGGCGAATTTGCCGCCGGCGGTGATGCCGAGCGGTGCCAGGCCGGCGCCTTTGGTCTGGCCCGTCGTCGCATCCTTCCAGTCGAGCTTGAAATCGGCGACCGGTGCCGCCGGTGTTCCGGTCACGGCAATCGTTCCGGAGATCGTGCCGCCGGCTGAAAGGTTGGGCACGAAACCGTTGGCGAGGGCTGCCGGCAGCTCGCGGATGTCTGCATCGAGCTTCAGCGTTTCGCCGGCGGAACCTGTGACGGTCACCGAACCGGTGCCGGTCTTCAGCGTCAGTTCGTTCAGGCTGGCGGCACCGCCGCCGACGGCGACCTGCGTCGGGGCGGCAAGCTCGATCGGGATATTGCGGGGGCTTGCCGAGAACCGGTCAAGGTTCAGGTGCATCGTGCCGTCCGCTGCCTCGATATTGCCGGCGGCCAGCACGGGATTGCCGTCATAGGCAGCATTGAGATCGAAATCGGTATGGTCTTGCTGCTTGGTAAACCTAAGCGAAAGGCCGGCGAGCCTGTTCGTTCCGGCACTTACCTCCTCGGCCTTGACCGTGCCGTTTGCCGCAAGGGCTTTGAGATCGCTGACCGTGACATCGATATCCGGCTTGACGATCGCAAGCGTATCACGGCGGATCGAGCCGCCGGTCGCAAGCAGCTTGAGCGCAATCCTGCCGCCATCGCTGCTGACGCCGAGCGACCCTTTGAGATCGCCGTCGGCCTTCTGCCCGCCGAGTGCGGCGAGCAGGCCGACATTGGGGAAATCGAAGGTCAGTGCGGCTGTTGGCTCCAGGGTAGGCGAGAATTCCACATTGCCGGTCAGCCGGTTGCCGCCGATATCGGCGGTCAGCGCCGGGATGCTCGTCTTGCCGTCCTGCGAACTTATATCACCGTTGATGCCGATCGGCTGGCCGTCGATCGTGCCGGTGGCGGCGATCCTGCCTTGCGGCGCTTTGGGATCAGCAAGACCCGACAAGTCGATATTGAGGTTGCCGAGCGTGCGGTCTGCCATTTCAAGGCTGGCGGCCTTGAGATTGGCCGCCACGGAAATTGCCGGGAGCTCACCTCCCACTCTCAACGCATAACCCGCCCCACCGCTGGCGCCGGGGATGAGCTTGCCGATGTCAGGCAGCCGGCCCGAGAGATCGGCATTCAACATCCCGCCATCGAGTGCGACGTTGCCGGCGGCTTCGAGCGTACCGGACTTCAGGACGAGATTGGACAGCGCGAATTTTGACGGGATGGTGCCGACCACCTGGCTTTCGAGCGAGATCGGTCCGTCGAACCTGCTTGTCACCGCAGCCGGCAGGGCTGCCGGGTTGATGGTGAGCTTGAGGTTGCCGGTCAGCGCTTTGTCCGCCAGCCGGTAGGAGCCATTGAGGCCGCCGTTGATATTGGCGCTTTCGACGGTGGTGCCGTTGAATCCGATGCCGGAGGGCGAGATCTGCAGCGGCGAGGCGATCGTGACCGGGCCTTGGACGGCGCGATTGAGGTTCGGCTCGGTAAAGGTCGTATCGCCAGCAACGAGGCGCAGCTGGACGCTGCCGGAACGGGCGGCGAGATTGAAGGCGTCGCTCTTTGCGGTCAGCTTGATGTTGCCGATAGTGGCCTGCGGCAGGGTTGCGGTGTCGAGCGAGCCGCTGACGTTCAGTCGGGCGGTCTGCGCATCGCCTGTCAGCGCCAGGTTGAGGCCTGATATCAGGAAGCGGGCATCGCCTTCGGCGAGCGGCCAGCGGAAATCGACAGGCCCCGACGTGCCGAGCAGATTGGCGTTCAGGCTGTTGTTGCCGGCAGGATCGAGGGTACCCGATGCGGCGATCACAACGCTGCCGGTGGCGATATTGCCGGTCTGGATATCGATCTTGCCGTGATTGTCGAAGGTGGTGGCAAGATCGATATTGGTCTGGCCGGCAAAAAGCGGCCGGAATGCCGATGGAAGCAGCGAGCTCAGGTCACCGCCGCCCTTGAGGTCGAGGTGGTGCAGCCCGTCTTCCGTAATCTGGTGCCGGGCTTCGATTGCGGCACGTTGCTGCCCGTCGAGGGCAGCCTGCAATTTGCCTTTCCAATCGGATATCGGCCCCTGGCCATCGAGATCGATGTTAACGGCCGGGCTGTCCGGCAGGCCGAGAAAGCCCGCCAGCAGTCCGCCCTTCGGCTCGGACAGCTGCGCCTTCAGCCGCAGCCGGTTTTCGGCTGGCGCAAAAGCGATGTCGGCGGCAAGCCGCGCATCCGGAACCGCGTGACGGCTGACATTGACGACGGCCTCGCCGCCATCGCCGTTCGCCGAAAGGCTGCCTTCGGCAGCGAGCGCAAAGGCGCGGCCGGCAACGGGTGCGGCAAGTTTGATATCGGGCAGCGCGATGCGGTCGACATCGACTTTGATCGGAAGGCTGAATCCGCCGGAATTTTCAGCTTGGGGCCGCGAGGGCAGGGTGCGTACCGGCTTGCGCAGCACGTTGATCGCTTCGATCTCGAAGCGTTTGGCATGGAAGGTTCCGGTCAGTAGCGCAAACGGATTCCAGTCGATCGCGACGCCATGAATTTCCGCAAAGACGCCCCTGGTGTCGGAGATGGAGATCTCGGCGGCGCGAAGCCCGCCGGTCAAAAGGCCTTGCGGTTCGCGAACCTCGATCGTCATGTCGCGGTTGGAAAGCGTGGAGGCTATCTTTTCGGTAACGATGCGAGCGCCAAAACTGGTGAAGCCGAAGATCGCCAGTGCGACGACGGCAAGAATCAACGTGGCGCCGACGGCATAGCCGGTGAGCCGTACGATCCAGTTGACGATTTTTGTCAGCGTTTGCATCGGCGCGAACACTACCCCGTTTTCATGACGGCTCACAGATCGGAAAACACGAGCGGAATCGGCAGTCCTAAAAGGATTGGCCGATGCCGGCGTAGATTCCGTAATCTGTGCCATCTTCGTACTTGTTCAGCGGCATGGCAAAATCAAGCCGCAGCGGGCCGAAAGGCGTTGCATATCGTATTCCGGCGCCGGCGCCGGCGCGAATATCGGAAAAACCTGGAAAGGTGCTGTCCGATACGGTGCCGACATCGATGAAGGGCACGATGCCGATCGTATCGGTGATCTTGATGCGGGCTTCCAGCGAACCAGTCACATAGGAGCGGCCGCCGGTGGGATCGCCATTGTCGTTGTAGGGCGAGATTTCCTGATAGCTGTATCCGCGCACCGAGCCGCCGCCGCCGGCAAAGAAGCGCTGCGTGGCGGGAATGTCCCCAATGCTATCGCCGCCGATCAGGACGCCGGCGGCGACCTTGCCGGCAAGCACCACGCCGTCTTCCTGGCCGAACGGCAAGTAGCCGGAGATCGAGCCCTCGAATGCCGCATAGGGCGTGGCGTTGAAGATCTCGTAGCCGGGCTTTGCCGAGAGCGTCGCGCGATAACCCTCTGTCGGGTTGAACTTGTCGTCGCGTGCGTCGCGATCATATTGGATCGGCAAGGTGAAGGTCAGATAGTCGTTCGTGCCGAAGGCGTCGTCGTCGCGCTCCCAGCTGACCTCGCCGCTCGCGGAGATCGTGTCCTGGTCGGTCAGCTCGTAGGAAAGGCCGAGCGAGGCGGTGACGAGCGTGGCGTTATAGGCATCCGGATTTTCGGTCTTGGCGATGATGCCGGCCTTCAGCGTGGCGGCGGGGAAGAAGGCGCCGGGCTTGGTGAAGAGGATGCCGGCGGAATAGTCGAGGCTGCCGACATCCGTCGTTTCGCCAAGCCGCGAGACCGCTCCCTCGATCCTCAGCGTTTCGGCTTCGCCGAACAGGTTGCGGTGGCCCCAATAGCCCTGAACGCCGAAGCCGTCGGTGGTGGAATATTGCGCGCCGACGCCGAAGTAGCGTCTCTTGCCTTCCGAAACCTCGATCGTCATCGGCAAGGTGCCATCCGGTGCCAGCGCATCCCCTTGGTGGATGGTGACGCTCGAAAAGACGCCGAGGGCGCGAAGGCGTTCGCCAGCCTTTTTCAGCGCTTCCGGGGAATAGGCTTCGCCCTTGTTCAGCCGGGAATAACGCTGGATGAAAGCTGGCCTGACGGTCTTCTCGCCGGTGACTCCGACATCGCCGATCGGGGCGATGGGACCGCCTTCGGCAGCAAGGACGATATCGACGGTATCGCTGTTGTGATCGGCGACGACCTTGCGTTCGGTCAACTTGGCAAACGGCCGGCCTTCGCTCTTCAATTGTTGGACGATCTTGTCACCGGCCCTGATGATGGCGAGCGAGCCGGCCTGCGCACCGGGGGCGAGATCGTAATCGGCGGGATTATGGTTTGCGGCATCGCCGCCGAACTGGACCTCCCTGACCTTGAAAACGGGGCCGGGAGCAATGTCGACGGTAACGGGGATCGGCCCGGACCGGTCGAATGTCGGATTGGGCGGCAGGTCGTCGATATTCTTGCCGTCGATGGTGATCGTCACCAAGCCGCCATAACGGGCCTTTTCATACAGAGTGGCGATCAGCCGCTCACGGTCGTCGCGCGCCTTGACGACCACGCCGAGATCGCCGGACACCGGCTGCTTCTGGTCGCTGACGAGACGGGAACTGTTTTCCAGCGCTTCTTTCAGGTCGGGATCGGCGGTATCGGCTTTGAGTTCGACCTGGTAGCGCACCGGATCGGGCACCTGTTCGCCTTCGTCTTCTTCCTTACCGAAAATGGTGATGCCGAAAAGCTTGAAGGCGTAAGCGTCGCCGATCAGGACCGGTGAGAACGCAGCTGCCGCTGCGACCACCATCATGGTGCCTGTTCGCCGATACGCAGTACTTGTTTTCGGGCCTGTCCCTCTGATCCGCATCCGCCGCTTTTGGTTATGTCTACATTGAAGCTTCGTTGCCCAGCCGTGAACAGCTTAGCGACAAAATCGCGCGGGGTGTACCATTTTAAATTGCCAACGCGCTAATTTAGCACAAAAAATCCCGGACCTGTGTCCGGGATTTCCTGAATTTACCGATTTCCAAGTGCTCTCAGCGCGGGCAACTATCGATGTAGCGGCGGCCGTAGCGGTCGCGATAGTAGCACTGGCCGGGTTGTTCGGCGACGCTGCCGATGAGGGCGCCGGACACGCCGCCGATAGCGGCGCCGACTGCCGCGCCACGGACGTTGCCGGTGACTACGCCGCCGATGACGGCACCTGATGCAGCGCCGATGCCGGCGCCCTGCTGCGTCGGCGTGCAGCTTGCGATCGACAGGCCGATCAATGCGAGTATGACAACTTTCTTCATCTTTTTTCTCCGAGGTTGTTGCCCAGTGGGCAAAGGCCGTCCCTTTTATTTTTTGTCAGGCTAGACCGAAAACTATGTCGGAAGAAAGGGTTGTCCATCCGGTGTGCTGATTTTTTTGCGATCGGGCTGGGTCGCCTTTTGCTCGGTCCGCAAACTCGGCTGCCTTCTGCGGCATCAATTTCGTTGATCGCGGCTTGCATATTTTTTATCTGGAATCATTCAAAAATCTGGGCCTTTTGCCGCAGTTGATGTTAAAGCAAAGGGTAAGGATTGACGCGCGGACGTCCAGTCATCAAGAACATCCGCGCGATACTGGAGCATATGATGGATTTCGAAGCGTTTTTCAAAAACGAGCTGGACGGGCTTCATACCGAGGGCCGTTACCGCGTTTTTGCCGATCTCGAACGTCACCGCGGCAATTTTCCCCGCGCGACGCGTTACACCGCGGATGGCGAGAAGGAAGTCACGGTCTGGTGCTCCAACGACTATCTCGGCATGGGCCAGCATCCGAAGGTGATCGAGGCGATGAAGAACGCCATCGACCACTGTGGCGCGGGTGCGGGAGGCACCCGGAATATTTCTGGCACCAACCACCATCATGTCATGCTCGAGCGTGAGCTTGCCGACCTGCACGGCAAGGAAGCAGCGCTGATCTTTACGTCTGGCTATGTTTCCAACTGGGCAGCGCTTGGCACGCTCGGCGCCAAGATCCCCGGCCTGATCATCTTCTCCGATGCGATGAACCATGCCTCGATGATCGAGGGCATCCGCTATGCAAAGTGCGAAAAGGTGATCTGGAAGCACAATGACGTGGCCGATCTCGAAGCCAAGCTAAAGGCCGCCGATCCGAAGGCGCCGAAGCTGATCGCCTTCGAGAGCGTCTATTCGATGGACGGCGATATCGCCCCGATCAAGGAGATCTGCGACCTCGCCGACAAATATGGGGCGATGACCTATCTCGACGAAGTGCATGGCGTCGGCATGTACGGCCCGCGCGGCGGCGGCATCGCCGAGCGCGAAGGGCTGATGGACCGGTTGACCGTGATCGAAGGCACGCTCGGCAAGGCATTCGGGGTGATGGGCGGCTATATCGCCGCTTCGACGGCACTTTGCGACTTCATCCGCTCGTTTGCCTCCGGCTTCATCTTCACCACGGCGCTGCCGCCGGCACTTGCCGCCGGCGCCGCCGCCTCGATCCAGCACCTGAAGGTCAGCCAGTTCGAGCGCGCCCGCCATCAGGATCGTGTCCGCAAGCTGAGAGCACTGCTCGACCAGCGTGGCATTCCGCATATGCCCAATCCGAGCCATATCGTGCCGGTGCTGGTCGGCGATGCGGCCAAGTGCAAGTGGATCTCCGATCTGCTGCTCGACAATTGCGGCGTCTACGTCCAGCCGATCAACTATCCGACAGTGCCGAAGAAGACCGAGCGCCTGCGCATCACGCCGACGCCGCTGCATTCCGACGCCGATATTGCCCATCTGGTCGAGGCGCTGCATTCGCTCTGGTCGCGGTGCGCGCTCGCAAGGCACGTCGCCTGATTTTTCGATGATCGCTCGGTTCGAACCGTAGTTCAGGGCCTCCACTGGAGGTTCTGACAGCGATCGGTCTTGCTCCCGCAAGACGCTGCAACAAACCTCCCTTGCCCGTTTAAGGTCATCCGCTCTGCGCTTGGTCTTAAACCGATGACACATCGCAATCGGCCCGACCGATGCGCGTGGATCTTTTCCTGTGCTTGCGTCCTCCCGCAAGCTGCGTTGCCGATCCCAGCTTTAGAGTCGCATGAGAAAACCTTTTCTCACTTGACATGGAGATTGGTAAAAGCTTTTCTCAGGTCACTTCAGAAGGAGGATGTTCTGAACATATCGGGAGGAAAAAGAGGCAGGATCACCATCCACGAGGTGGCGGCGGCTGCCGCGGTGAGCATCTCGACGGCGTCGAAAGCTCTCAATGATACCGGCCGGATGGGGTCGGAAACGCGCGAACGGGTGAAACGGATCGCCGCCGAAATCGGATATCGGCCGAATGCGCTGGCGAGAGGTCTTCTCAGCAAGCGCAGCTTCACCATCGGGCTGCTGACGAACGACACTTACGGCCGTTTCACGCTGCCTGTCATGGCGGGTATCTCGGACGCACTCGTCGATCACGGCGTTTCGGTCTTCCTGTGCGCCATTGAAGACGATCCGGCGCTCGCCCAGATCCATGTCGATGCGATGCTGGACAAACAGGTCGACGGCATCATCGCGACGGGAAAACGCCTGGACCGGCGCCTGCCTGTCGATCTGTCGAATTTGCATGTGCCTGTGGTCTATGCGTTCACCGAGGGGGCGCAAAACAGCGTCACCTTCCGGTCGGACGACGAGCAGGGTGCGAAGCTGGCCGTCGAATGGCTGATGAAGATCGGACGGCGGCGGATTGCGCACATCACCGGGCCGCAGGATTTCTTCTCGGTGCGGGAACGTGCCGGCGCCTATCACGAGGTGGCCGGTCACCGCGAGCCGGTGCTCTACGGCGTCTGGTCGGAAAGCTGGGGGCATGATGCGGTCGAACAGCTTTGGAAGAGACCCGGAGAAAAACCGGATGCGCTCTTCTGCGGCAATGACCAGATCGCCCGCGGCGCTGTGGATGCGTTGCGCGAGCGCGGCGTCAAGGTGCCGCAGGACGTCTCGGTCATCGGCTTTGACAATTGGGAGATTGTCGCGGCCCAGACGCGGCCGCCGCTGACAACGGTGGACATGGAACTGAAGGAGCTCGGGCGGCAAGCCGGATTGACCGTGCTTGCACTTGCGGAAGGCCGGCCTGTCGAGCCGGGAGTGAGGAAATTGCCGTGCCGGCTGATCGTCCGGCAGTCATGCGGGGGAAAGCCCCCAAGGGAATGAGAACAAGAGAATGAGCAAAGGCGCGAGGAGATGCGCCATATCGGGAGGAGTGTCATGATCAAGCGTCTATTGGCTGCGACCAGCATCGCTACCTTATGTCTGGTGTCGGCCGCGTCAGCTGCCGAAAATGTCGAAATGTGGGTTCGCTCGGGGATCGGCGATGCCTTCAAGAAGGTCGTCGAAGCCTATAATTCCGGTCACGAGAACAAGGTCGTGATGACCGAGGTGCCGTTCTCCGAGCTGGTACAGAAATATGCGACGGCAATCGCCGGCGGACAGGCGCCGGATGCCCTGTCGATGGATCTCATTTATAATCCCGCCTTTGCCGCGGCCGGCCAGCTGGAAGACCTGACGGACTGGGCAAAATCCCTGCCCTATTTCAATTCGCTTTCGCCATCGCATGTTCGCCTCGGCACCTATCAGGACCGGATTTACGGCCTGCCGCTTTCGGTCGAAACCTCCGTCTTCGCCTGGAACAAGGATCTCTACAAGAAGGCCGGTCTCGACCCGGAAAAAGCGCCGGCGAATTGGGACGAAATTACCGCCAATGCCGAGAAGATCCGGGCGCTGGGTGACGATACCTACGGCTTCTATTTCTCCGGTGGCGGCTGCGGCGGCTGCATGATCTTCACATTCACGCCGCTTGTCTGGGGTGCCGGCGCTGATATTCTGTCGGCCGACAGCAAGACGGCGACGCTCGATACGCCTGAGATGCGCAAGGCCGTCGATATCTACCGCAACATGGTCAAGAAGGACCTCGTACCGGCGGGTGCCGCCAGCGACAACGGCGCCAACTTCCTGACCTTCACCAACGGCAAGATCGGCCAGCAAAGCCTCGGCGCCTTTGCCATCGGCACGCTGGTAACCGAGCATCCCGATATCAACTTCGGCGTGACCCTCATTCCTGGCGTCGACGGCAAGCCCTCGTCCTTTGCCGGCGGCGACAACTTCGTCATCACCAAGGGCACGAAGAAGATCGACGCGGTGAAGGAGTTCCTCGAATATATCTATTCGATGGACGGCCAGAAGATCATGGCGAAGTATGGCAGCCTGCCGACGCGCGGCGATATCGCCGACAAGGTGCTTGAGGGCCTCGATCCGCGCATGCAGGTTGGCCTGAAGGCGATCGGCGTCGCCAAGACACCCTATACGCTGCAGTTCAACGACCTGATCAACAGCGCCAACGGGCCTTGGGCCAGCTTCACCAACGCCTCGATCTTCGGCGACGATGTCGACGGGGCGTTTTCGAGCGCCCAGTCGGAGATGCAATCGATCATCGATAGCGGCCAATAACTCTCTCCCGGCCGCGGCCGGGGAGCGGTGGCAGCTTCCCGGCCAATTTCACTCGACAGATGCGGAGCGTTTTGATGACCGGTTCCGGTTCAGAGATTCTATTGCCTCGGCGCAAGCGACGGCGCCGATCGAACTGGCGCGGCCTCGTCTACATTGCGCCGGCCATGGCGCTGGTCATCGTCTTCTTCATCATGCCGGTTCTCTTCACCGGATGGATGAGCCTGCATAACTGGCCGCTGATGGGGGCGTCACGCTGGATCGGTTTCAACAATTATGTCCGCATGGCCAACGACACCCGTTTCATGACGGCGCTGAATTTCACGGCCTATTATACCGTGATCGTCACCATCGCGATCTTTGCCATCGCCTTTCCGCTGGCAATCTTCGTCGAAAAGGAACGGCAGTTCGTCGGCGCCTACCGGACGATCATCTTCCTGCCCGTCGTGGTCGGCCTTGCCACCGCCTCACTGCTCTGGGTCTGGCTCGCCAATGTCGATAGCGGCTTCATCGGCCCGGCCTTGAAGGCGCTCGGCCTCGTCGAAAAGAGCCCCAATCTGCTTGCGACCTTCGACACCGCCTTTCTGACGGTCGTGGTGATGGTCGTCTGGAAAATCGCCGGCTTCACCATGATCATTCTTTTGACCGGGCTTCAGGCCATTCCGTCCGAGCTGACGGAGGCCGCCCGCATCGACGGCGCCGGCCGCTGGCAGCGTTTCCGGCATCTGACGCTGCCGCTGATGCGCAAGACGATCGCATTGGCGCTGATCGTCTCCGTCACCGGTTCGATCCTCGCCTTCGACCAGTTCTACATCATGACGTCGGGGGGACCGCAGAACAAGATGATCTCGGTGGTCTACTACATCTTCAATCAGTCCTTCGTGTCGTTCAATCTCGGTTATGGCGCAGCGCTGTCGATCGTGCTTCTCGCCATCCTGGTGGCGATCAGCATCGTGCAGCTCTGGCTGCTTCGCGTCGGGGAGGAGCGTCCATGACCACGTCAAGGGAACGCCGCGCGCGCAAGGCCATTCGGACGAAGTCGGCCTATCATCTGACCGGCATCGCTATCTCGATCTTCTTTCTCGCCCCCTTCGTGATCACGCTGTTGTCGTCCTTCCGGCATGGCACGGAGGCCAGCCTGCCGCCCTTGCCGCCATGGCCGACCTCAGGCGTCAGCATCGATTCCTACGCGCTGCTCGACACGTTCGGCGCCGGTATCTGGCGGCACATGATCAATTCGCTGTTCGTTTCGGTCGCCACCGTGGTGCTCACCGTCGCTGTCAGCCTGCTCGCCGGTTATGGCTTCTCGCGCTATCGATTCCCGCTGAAGAATGCGCTCTTCGTGCTGATCATCGCGACGCTGATGATCCCGTTCCAGTCGATCCTGACACCGCTCTTCATCATCCTTGCAAAGCTCGGCCTCAACAATTCGCTGCTTGGGCTGACGCTCGTCTATGTGACGCTGCAACTGCCCTTCTCGGTGTTCATGATGCGCAACGCCTTCGACGCCGTGCCGAAGGAGATCGAAGAGGCTGCGCGCATCGACGGCGCGCGCGACCTCCGGCTTCTGGTGCGGGTTCTTCTGCCGCTGGTGCTTCCCGGTGTCGCGACGGTCGCGATCTTTGCCTTCCTCAATGCCTGGAACGAGTTTCTCGCTGCGCTGGTGCTGCTTTCCAGCAATGAGAAATACACCCTGCCGGTGCTGATGACGGCGGTTCGCGCCGGACGGCTCGGCGCCATCAACTGGGGAGCGGTCCAGGCCGGTGTCGTCGTCATGACGATCCCTTGCCTGATCGTCTTCCTGCTCCTGCAACGCTACTACATGCGCGGGCTGATGGCCGGCGCGGTGAAATGATCTTAGAGAAAGTGGAGCCTATGACCAAACCAAGCAATGACCGCCAGTTTCGTCCCGTCGCCGTTCCCGATGTGGAGCTTGGCGGCTTCTGGGGCAAATGGCAGGATGCCGTCTGCAATTCCACTGCCGAGACCCTGCTCGACCGCTGCGTCGAGGCCGGCATGCTCAAGGCGATCGATGTCAGCCAGCCGAGCCCGGGGGTCGTCATTCCCATTCAGCCATGGGGCGGGACGACGCAGATGTTCTGGGATTCCGACCTCGGCAAGTCGATCGAAACGATCGCCTATTCGCTCTATCGCCGGCCGAACCCGAAGCTCGAAGCGCGTGCCGACGAGATCATCGACATGTATGAGAAGCTGCAGGATGAGGACGGCTATCTGAACGCCTGGTTCCAGCGTGTGGAGCCGAGCCGCCGCTGGACCAATCTGCGCGACCATCACGAACTCTATTGCGCCGGCCACCTGATGGAAGCCGCGGTCGCCTATTATCAGGCGACCGGCAAACGCAAGCTGCTCGACATCATGTGCCGTTATGCCGATTACATGATCAAGATTTTCGGCCATCGCGAAGGCCAGATATCAGGCTATTGCGGCCACGAGGAAGTCGAGCTGGCGCTGGTCAAGCTCGCTCGCGTGACGGATGAGAAGAAATATCTCGAGCTGTCGAAATACTTCATCGACGAACGCGGCACCGAACCGCATTTCTTCACCGCCGAGGCAAGCCGCGATGGGCGCGATGTCTCCGAGTACCACCAGAAGACCTATGAATATGCGCAGGCGCACCAGCCGGTGCGCGCGCAAACAAAGGTCGTCGGCCACGCCGTGCGCGCCATGTACCTCTATTCGGGCATGGCCGACATCGCCACCGAATACAAGGACGACAGCCTGACGGCAGCGCTGGAAACGCTCTGGGACGATCTGACGACCAAGCAGATGTACATCACCGGCGGCATCGGGCCGGCGGCCTCCAACGAGGGCTTTACCGATTACTTCGATCTGCCGAACGATACCGCCTATGCGGAGACCTGCGCCTCGGTCGGGCTGGTGTTCTGGGCGAGCCGCATGCTCGGCCGCGGTCCGGATCGGCGCTATGCCGACATCATGGAGCAGGCGCTTTACAACGGCGCTCTGCCGGGGCTTTCGATCGACGGCAAGACCTTCTTCTATGACAATCCGCTCGAAAGTGCCGGCAAGCACCACCGGTGGAAATGGCACCATTGCCCCTGCTGCCCGCCCAACATCGCCCGGCTGGTGACGTCGATCGGCTCCTACATGTACGCCGTTTCGGATAACGAGATCGCCGTGCACCTCTATGGTGAGAGCACCGCGCGGCTGAAGCTTGCCAATGGCGCCGAGGTCGAACTCGAGCAGACCACCAATTATCCGTGGGAAGGTGCGGTCGCCTTTACCACCAGGCTGGAGAAGCCGGCGAAGTTTGCACTGTCGCTGCGCGTTCCGGACTGGGCTGATGGCGCAACCCTCAGCGTCAACGGAGAGATGCTCGATCTCAATGCCAATATGCGGGACGGATATGCCAGGATCGATCGTGAGTGGGCCGCGGGCGATCGTGTCGCCCTCTACCTGCCGCTGGCGCTTCGGCCGCAATATGCCAACCCGAAGGTGCGCCAGGATGCCGGGCGCGTCGCATTGATGCGCGGCCCGCTGGTCTATTGCGTCGAAACGACCGACAACGGCGAAGACCTCAACGCCATCGTCCTGCCGCGTGAGCTCTCCACAGCCGAAACCGTCGTGCTGAAGGATCTCAATGATGCCGTCGCCCTCGATCTCAAGGTCGAGCGCGAGGAAACATCGAACTGGGGAACAGCGCTCTACCGCAAGGCGCCGGCGGAAAGGCAGGTCGCCACCGCGCGTTTCGTGCCCTATCATCTCTGGGACAACCGCGCGCCCGGAGAGATGCTCGTCTGGGTCCAGTCGGACAGATAGGTCTTTTTGGGGATGACCAACGGTATGGGTAACAAGAGCGTCGTGCTCCAGGACGTGCGAAAAAGCTATGGCAATCTGCAGGTGGTCCACGGGATCGACCTGACGATCGCGGAGGGCGAATTCGTCGTCTTCGTCGGCCCTTCCGGCTGCGGAAAATCGACGCTTCTTCGCATGATCGCCGGCCTGGAAGACGTGACCGACGGGGAGGTCGAGATCAAGGGACGTGTTGTCACCGATCTCGATCCGTCCGAGCGCGGCATCGCCATGGTCTTTCAGTCCTACGCACTTTATCCGCATATGAGCGTGCGCGACAATCTGGCCTTCGGGTTGAAGATGGCGCGCACCAATGCCGCGGAGATAGAGACCCGCGTCAAGGCCGCCTCCGCGATCCTGAAGATCGACCATCTCCTCGACCGGCGGCCGGGACAGCTTTCCGGCGGCCAGCGGCAGCGTGTGGCGATTGGCCGGGCGATCGTGCGCAAGCCGGACGTCTTCCTGTTCGACGAGCCGCTGTCCAATCTCGATGCGGAACTGCGCGTTTCGATGCGCATCGAGATCGCCCGCCTCCACCGCGAACTCGGCAATACGATGATCTATGTCACGCACGACCAGACGGAGGCGATGACGCTCGCCGACAAGATCGTCGTGCTGCGCGACGGCCGCGTCGAACAGGCGGGAACGCCGCGGGAAATCTACGAGAATCCCTCCAATACCTTCGTGGCGGGCTTCATCGGCTCGCCGAGGATGAACCTGCTCAACGCCCGTTGGGGTGAGGGGGGCCTGGTCGAGGTCGCCAGCCGGCAGATCGAAAGCGGCCTGCCGCTGGCGGACAGGCCAGTCGGTGGCGCGGTGACGCTCGGCCTGCGGCCGGAGCATCTGAAGGTCGCCTCCGACCCATCGGGCAGCCTGACGGCCAGGGTCGATTTTTCGGAATATCTCGGGGGAACGCAATATCTCTATTGCCAGCTTGCCGATGGCCAGTCGCTGACCGTCGAACATCGGTCACCGATCAGTATCGCGGCGGGCGAGCAGGTGAGCCTGCTGTTTGAACCGTCGGATTGCCGGTTGTTCGACGAGGGTGGCAACCGATTGCGCTAGCCAACAGCGGTCGTCAGGATCACAGGCGGGCGACCACTCCGCGATCGGGCGGTCGAACTTCACTCGGCGATCGCTAGTGTCATGAGCTCTGCCGCCCTTTGCCGGGCCTGCCTGTCGGCGGCGAAGACATCGTCCATGCCGGAAGCCGGCGGCAGGCCGGCGAGGTCGTCCATGACCCTTTCGGTGATCTCGGCCATGGCAAGGAAAGACAACCGCCCTTCGATGAAGGCTTCGAGCGCCACTTCCTTGGCGCCGTTCAGCACTGCGCCCTGAACGCCGCCGCGGGTCATCGCCAGGCGCGCGAGCCGCAGCGCCGGAAACCGCACGTCATCCGGGGCCTCGAAATCCAGCCTGGCGAGCTTGGCGAAATCCAGCCGCTCCACCGGCAGGTTCGGCCGGCGCGGAAAGGACAGGGCATAACCGATGGCGGTGCGCATATCGGGCGCGCCGAGCTGCGCCAGCACCGACCCATCCGTATAGCCGACCATTGAATGGATGATCGACTGCGGATGGAAGATGACCTCGATCTGTTCGGGTCTGAGGCCGAAAAGGTGCCGGGCTTCGATCATCTCCAGCGCCTTGTTGAACATCGAGGCGCTGTCGATCGAGATCTTCAAGCCCATCGACCAGTTCGGGTGGGCGCGTGCGGTTTCCACCGTCACATTAGCCATGTCACGCAGCGAAGCGGTGCGGAAGGGGCCACCCGACGCCGTCAGGATAACCCGCTCGACGGCGTGGCGCTGGTTCTCTTCCAGCACCTGGAAGATGGCGTTGTGCTCGCTGTCGACCGGAAGCAGCTTGCCGCCGCCCGCCCGGATCGCTGCGATGAAGAGATCGCCGGCCGATACCAGGCATTCTTTGTTGGCAAGGGCGATATCGGCGCCGCGGCGTGCAGCGGCAAGCGTCGGTGCCAGGCCGGCAGTGCCGACGATTGCCGCCATCACCCAGTCGACTTCGCGGTCGGCGGCTTCCATCAGCCCGGATTTTCCCGAAGCGACCGCGATGCCGCTGCCGGAAAGTTCGCTCTTCAGTGATTCGTAATGGCGGTCGTTTGCCGTCACCGCCAACAGCGCGCCTGATGATTTCGCCTGCCGGGCCAGCAATTCGACATTGCCGTTGCCTGTCAGCACGGAGATTTCGAAGTTCTCCCGTCCGCCCAGGTGGTCGACGACATCGAGTGTATTCTGGCCGATCGAACCCGTCGAACCGAAGATGCTGAGGCGCCGCGGCGCGCTTTTGCCGGTCATCATGTGGAATTTCGCGAAAACTTCTCTCGTAGGCTCAGGCTCTACTAGGCTTTGGGGGGGGCGGCAAGTGTGCGGTGCAGCAGATTTCAACTGCTGAGGGGTTTACAGAGCAGCGGTCGGATGTGATGTTTATAACATTGCTGGCGGATTCGGTTCCGCCGCGGCCGTTCACGGCCGCATGGCAAGTCGGGGTGCTGCGGCGTCCATCGAAGAACAGGCACTCGGTGCCGCCGGCCTTTCGGCCAACCATTAAATCGAGGATGAAACCGGGATGGGCGGCTTGGCCGTGATCCCTCGTCGCGTTCGTTGCGAACGCTTTCATATGCGCTGCTGCGTCGACTTCCACGCAGCGGCCCTGTGTCAGGTCAAAACGCTTTACCTTCATGACGACATTCAAAATAGCATGCATTCTTTTCGCCATCCTACCCTCGCTCCCCGCTGCAGCGAGGGCAGACGACCTGGTGATCTGGTCGCCGGCCAAGCTTTCGGACCGGTCCTACAAGGCGACGATAGGGTTTCGCCTGCCGGCGGAATGGGAGACGAGCGCCGGCGCCGACATCGCGCTTGCCTCGATCAAAGGCGGGGCGCTGCTGCCCGATTCCGAACAGGCAATGCTTTGGGGCAGAATCACCAGGACGAGCGTCACCCCGGCAGGCCGGTCACAGCAGGGTGCCAGCGTCAGCGTCGATACGTTGCGCGGCAGCGGCGCGCTGACCCTCAGCCGCTCGCGCAGCTGGATCCTCTCCGATTCGCTCGACATGCAATCGAGCCGATCCATCAGCGTGCAATATGACGCGGTCGAGGCCCGGCAGGCTTCGGTGACGGCATCGCAGGCGCTGAAGCTGATTCATCCCTGGACCGGAACCTCGCTTTCGGCAGGCACAGGCGTCAGCAATGCCAGCGGCGACTTCTCGAGCACGGTGGGGGTCAGCCAGGCCATTCTGCCGAACCTCAATCTCGATGCCTCGGTGAGCAATCCATTTTCAGGGGGTGAGGCGGGCAGCGTCAATCTCCGTTATCGCGTCAATTGGTAGCGGGCGCTGAACCAAACTCTGCCGACCAGCGTTTCATACGAGGTTTTCACGGAGGAACGGATCATGGTTTCAAGGAGCAGACATTTCACGGGCTCGAGCCCGAGATGGAAATAGAGATCGCCAATCGTGCAACGGTCGAGGCAGCCGTTGCCAATGCGCTGGCGATTGCCGGCGGCATCGATGCGTCGGATGTCGAGGTGACGATGGAGAACGATCAGATCGTGTTGAGCGGCACCGTTGGCACAGTGGGCGAAATCGAGCGGGCAACCGCGGTTGCCAAGGCGGTCGAAGGCGTGGATACGGTGCAGAACCGGATCCTGCTTGGCGGATCCTCCTTCGACGGCACGCATTAGACAGATAGCGGGTTGGCCCGCGGTCAGACCTGCCGGACGAGGAATAGTTCTACATCGTCGCCTAAGCCGGCGCTCAGCTGATCAACCGGCGAAGCGTTCGACGAGGAAGGACGAGCCGGCCAGACGATCCGTTTTCTGCGCGGCGACCGACCCTTGCGGCTGGTAGGCGATGGCAAGCAGCACGGCGCTGACGGCGACATAGGCGATAGCCAAAAGAATCATCTTGATACGCATGATGAATACTCCAGTTTCACAATAAACGCGGCTGATATTGCGAAGTTCCTCATCTGCGAGATCTGGGCGAGATCAAAATGGAAAAGCCCGGCCGATAGGATCAGCCGGGCTTTCCTTGCATAAGGTTTGCCTTAACGGCAGATTCGGGTTTCCTTGACGACCGTATGGCCGTGACGGCGGATTTTTTCCGTCTTGGTGAAGCAATCCTGTGAGACGTGGCGCGGCCTCATATGATGGCGGTAATAGGGCCGTTCAGCGTGGCGGTAATTGGGGCGTGCGTCATCCGTGGTGATGGTCACACTTGCCGCCTGGGACGGCATTGCGGAAAAGATAGATGCAGCGGCGAGCGTGCAGGCAAGGATAATCTGTTTCATGACAAGCCTCTCTTTCTGAGTTGGTCACGGCATCAACTCGCTGGAAGCGCAGTCGGTTCAATCACATAGAGTTACCGATTGTGTCGAAGGCAGAAACCTTTGACGCGCCGGATCGTTAGCGCAGGGGATAGCCGGAGGCATCGATCATGGGACAGATTGCAAGGATCATCACCATCGTCGCCGGGCTTGCCGGCGGCACGGCCTTTTCGCAGGCGCCGGAATTTGCGCAGCAATACCGCCAGCGGATCGGTGGGGCGATCGACGAATTGCGCGTCATCGTCGAGGATTTCAATACTCAGGCCGCCGAGCATCATCTCGATCGCCAGCAGGCGCTGAACGCCTATGCGCTATCATCCGACAACTTCCTGCGCGACCGCGGCGTCTCGATGCAGAGCACGATCACGCGCTATGAAACGCTGCTCTCGCAGCAGCTTCACCTCGGCACCGCCGCACCCGTCGCCAAGCCTTTTGTTCTGCTGGGGAATGCCGATGACGTCGTCTTCGCCAATACCTGGCGCGACTTCGTGCCCGGCGTCCCCGTCAGCTTTGCGGGTCTTGTCTGGGGCGCGATTGGCTTTGTCGGAGGTTGGGTCGTGGCGGCGTTACTGGGATTGGGGGCGCGGCGGTGGACAAGAACCACGCGGCCGTCACCCCGGCCTTGGAAGAATGGAAGCGGCTGAAGACACTCGGGGTCGGTATATCATGACTAATTGCGCTAGCCGGTCTCACAGTCGGCGGGATGGTCGCCTATGCGAGCGATGGTGCTGCGGCGACCCTTAGGCATTGGCTGAAAATCAACTGATCGCCAGCGCTTTGCGTGCAAGGCTTTGACAGAAGCGCTTTTGGCCGGATCGGAGATTATTTCGGCTTAACCGGTTTTCACAACGGCTCGTGACAACATTCAAAACTCATCTTAAGGATTTGTTAAACTATAAAAGCGCGGGAGGCTCGCATGGACGGGGGCGGAGTCGAGAAGCCGTTTTACCCAAACTTCAACATGATCAGGCTCGTCGCAGCCTCGATGGTCATCTTCTCGCATGCGTTCCTCATCTCGGAAAAGACCGAGGCGAACGAGCCCTTTGTGCGTTTGCTCGGCGAGGGCAAGCTTCTCGGCATATTCGGCGTCTATGTGTTTTTCATCACGAGCGGGTTCCTCGTCACGCAGAGCGCGCAGTTCGGCAGCGTGGGTGGTTTTCTCTGGCGGCGGGCGCTGAGGATATATCCGGCGCTCGTCGTCTGCACGCTGCTCAGCGTCTATGTCTTAGGCCCCTTCTTCAGCCCGTTGGGAATCAGCGGTTACTTGCTCAAGTCGCTTCATGTGAAGACGACAGTGCATTCGTTGCTCGATCCGAGCTTTGGCATGACCCTGCCGCATGTGCAGTTTTATGATCCAGCAATCTCGTCGCTTGCCATCTCCATCAACGGCTCTCTCTGGACGATCGGGCAGGAAATCTTGTGCTACCTGATCGTCGCGGGATTAATGGCAATCGCGTGTCTGCGAGCGCCGTTCATGGCACTTGCGCTCGCCGTGGGCGTGACCTGGGAGCTCTTCTTCGATCATCCGTGGCCAGACAGACGGCTCCTGACTGATTTCACTTTCATCGCTCCCTACTTCTTCTGCGGTTCGTTTCTCTGGTTCGTGATGGACAGGCGGCAGCCAAATATTGTCCTGGCGTTGATCTTCGTGGCGCTCGGCGTGCTCTGCCTCGTCTTCTGGCC
The DNA here is from genome assembly GCF_048551595.1 of Rhizobium sp. CRRU65. NCBI lineage: Bacteria > Pseudomonadati > Pseudomonadota > Alphaproteobacteria > Hyphomicrobiales > Rhizobiaceae > Rhizobium > Rhizobium sp. CRRU65. Next base: position 467,280 of record NZ_JBLYZH010000003.1, read on the forward strand.
CGCCTATCTCCACGGACCTATGTTGTTTGCCTATCCGCTTGCCTACATCGCGACTTCACCGACCATACGCCTGCCGACCCTCGATCGGTTGGGCGACGTCTCCTACGGGACCTATCTCTATGGCTGGCCAGTGGAGCAGGTGATGAACCATGCCCTCGGCCAGTACAGCACGTGGTGGATGGTCTTCGCCCTTTCTTTGCCGACAAGCTTGTTGCTCGGCTGGCTTTCATGGCATCTGCTGGAAAAGCGTGCGCTGCGATTGAAGCGAATTTCATTCTTCCAGCGGCAGCCTTTCAGTCCGTTAAGCTGACTTCGACCCACACACCCGAGCGAGTGCAGTCTGGCGCGCTTGATCAGAAGGTTCTGCCCGTCACATTTGGCCGCGTCGCCATCGACGACGGTCAACGATGCGCAGATGATGCAGCAATCATCGCAATATCTATTCGTTCGTCGTGGCCGACGGCTCTGCCAAAGACGGGCACCGTGTGCATAACCTATACAGCTCCTGATGACTGGCAACATGTTGCATCTCATGTTGCACGGATTCGCCGCGACCTCGTTGAAATGCTTGGAAATCAGGGGAAGCGCTTGCAACACGAATGCAACAAGCGAAATGGATTATCTAGTCGTAAGTTATTGAAATTAATGGTGATCCCGGCGCGATTCGAACGCGCGACCCCCAGATTAGGAATCTGGTGCTCTATCCTGCTGAGCTACGGGACCACTTGAGTGCCATGCATACAAAAGGCTTGGCGCGAAGCCAAGCCTTAATTGTTGCTAAAGGCCAAGGCGTTGTTCGGCGAGGCGGACCCAATAGGAGATGCCGTGGGCGATGGCTTCGTCGTTGAAGTCGTAGGCCGGGTTGTGGAGGCCGGCGCTGTCGCCGTTGCCGATGAAGATGAAGGCGCCGGGACGGGCGTTCAGCATATAGGAGAAATCCTCGCCGCCCATCATCGGATCGATCTCGGCGTTGACGTTGCCTTCGCCGGCGATGGCGCTGGCGGTGGCGACCGCATGCTCGGTCTCATCGGGATGGTTGACGGTGACGGGATAGTTGCGGTGGAAGCTGATGTCGGCCTCGGCGCCGTGGGCCGCGACCAGTCCCTCGATGATCTGCCGGAACCGCGTCTCGGCAAGTGTGCGCACCTCCGGGTCGAGGGTGCGGACCGTACCGGCGAAGGTCGCATCGTTCGGAATGACGTTATGGGCGAAGCCGGCATTGAACTTGGTCACCGAGACGACGACCGAGCGCAGCGGATCGGCGGTGCGCGAGGCGATCATCTGCAAATTGGCGATGATCTGGGCGCCGATGGCGATCGGGTCGATCGTCTTATGCGGCTGGGCGGCGTGGCCACCGCGGCCCTTGACGGTGACGGTGAATTCGTCGGTCGCCGCCATGATCGCGCCCTTGCGGGTGGCGAACTGGCCGACAGGCAGGCCCGGCAGATTGTGCATGCCGTAGACCTCTTCGATAGCGAAGCGCTCCATCATGCCGTCCTTGACCATCAGATTGCCGCCGCCGCCGCCTTCTTCGGCGGGTTGGAAGATAACGGCAACATTGCCGTTGAAGTTGCGGGTCTCGGCCAGGTATTTCGCGGCGCCGAGCAGCATGGCGGTGTGGCCGTCATGGCCGCAGGCATGCATCTTGCCCGGCGTCTTCGAGGCCCAGGGCTTGCCGGTGATCTCAGTCAGCGGCAGGGCGTCCATGTCGGCGCGCAGGCCGACCGTGCGGGAGCCTTCGCCCTTGCCCTTGATCAGGCCGACGACACCGGTGCGGCCGATGCCGGTGACGATCTCGTCGACGCCGAATTCCTTGAGTTTTTCGGCGACGAAGGCGGCCGTGTTTTCCACCGCGAAGAGGAGTTCGGGCCGGGCGTGGATGTGGCGGCGCCATTCGGCGACCTCGTCCTGCAACTCCGCGGCTCTGTTCAAAATCGGCATATCGGCGTTCCTGTTATGAAGTCTCGATAATCTTTCATCGCTTCACGAGGGTGTGAGGCTCATGGAAATTACTTAGTCAATGACCTTTGCCATGTCATAGCCATATAGGCTAAATAGGGGAGGATTTCGAGATTTTCCTGATATCTGAAGGACGAACCGTGTCGACGCGCCACTTCCGTTTGTTTGCTGCCTTGCGGCCGCTTTCTTTCGTATCAGCGGCGACTGCCGTTTTTCTGGGCTCTTTTTCGCTTGCCCAGGCCAATCCGCATATTCTGGTCGATGTGCAGACCGGCCGCGTGCTCGAGCATGAAGAAGCCTTCCGCAAATGGTATCCGGCCTCGCTGACCAAGCTGATGACCGTCTATACCGTGTTCGATGCGATCCGCGCCGGGCAGATCAGCCTCGATACACCCATCGTCATGAGCAAGCGCGCCGCCGCGCAGCCTGCCGCCAAGATGTATTTCAAGCCGGGCCAGAAGCTGACGCTCGATAGCGCGCTGAAGATCCTGATGGTGAAATCGGCCAACGACATCGCGGTCGCGGTTGCCGAAGCCATCGGCGGCACGCAGGAGGGCTTCGTGACGCGGATGAACGGCGAGGCGCTGAAGCTCGGCATGACGGATTCGCATTTCGTCAATCCGAACGGCCTGCCCGGCAAGGGCCAGTATACGACGGCGCGCGACCTTGCGGTGCTGACGGTGGCGCTGCGCCGCGATTTTCCGCAATATGCCGGCTATTTCTCGCTGGAAGGTTTCACCAACGGCCAGCAGAACGTGCCGAGCCTCAATATGCTGATCGGCCGTTTCGCCGGCGCCGACGGCATGAAGACCGGTTTCATCTGCGCCTCGGGCTTCAACCAGATCGGCTCGGCGACGCGCAACGGCCGCACGCTGGTCTCCGTTGTGCTCGGCACCGACAGCCTTGCGGCGCGTGCCGATGCGACGGCGAATCTTTTGCAGAAGGGCTTCACCACCCAGCCTGCCAGCAACGACACGCTGGGTTCGCTGAGACCTTACGGGGTGGGACAGGACCAGGTAACCGACATCAGCGCCGATATCTGCAGCGCCAAGGGCGCCAAGGTGCGCAGCGAAACGCGCGACGAGGTCGGCCGCATGAAGGTGCAGTCACCCTATATCCAGCCGATGGACCACGATCCGCAATTCGTCTTTGCCGGGCTCATTCCGGGCCAGGATCCGCAGCCGGCCGCGCAGCCGGAAAAAATGGCGCGCGGTGATACGGCAGGAGCGATCGCCAACGTGCCGGTGCCGATGCCGCGCCCGACATCCTTCTAAGCTTTAAGGTAAGATGATATGAGCGCGCTCAACGACAGGATTCCGGTCACCATCCTGACCGGCTTTCTCGGCGCCGGCAAATCGACGCTCCTCAACCGCATCCTCAAAGATCCTGTCATGAAGGATGCGGCCGTCATCATCAACGAATTCGGCGATGTCGGCATCGATCATCTTCTGGTCGAAAGTTCCGGCGATTCGATCATCGAACTGTCCGATGGATGCCTCTGCTGCACCGTGCGCGGCGAGCTTGTCGATACGCTGGCCAACCTGATGGACGCGGTGCAGACGGGCCGCGTCAAGCCGGTCAAGCGCGTCGTCATCGAGACGACGGGCCTTGCCGATCCTTCGCCGGTCATGCAGGCGATCATGGGCAACCCCGTCATCGCCACGAATTTCGAGCTGGATGGCGTCGTCACTGTCGTCGACGCAGTGAATGGGCTGCAGACGCTCGACAATCATGAGGAAGCGCGCAAGCAGGCGGCGGTCGCCGACCGGCTGATCGTTTCGAAAAAATCGATGGCCGAGGTGACGGGTGGGCTGGAAAAGCGCCTGCGGGCGCTCAATCCGCGTGCCGTGATGATGGATGCCGACAGCGCCGAGGCCGGCAGTGCCGCAGTGCTGGTCAACGGGCTCTACGATCCGGCGACGAAGATTGCCGATGTCGGCCGCTGGCTGCAGGACGAGGATGCACACGAGGCGCATCACGATCACGACCATGATCGTGATGGACATCACGATCATCATCATGATGGCGATCACCATGGTCCCCACCATCATGATCATGCTGCGGATCAGGACCCGCACGACGTCAATCGTCACGATGCCTCGATCCGCTCTTTCTCGATCATCGAGGAGAAGCCGATCGATCCGATGGCGCTCGAGATGTTTATCGATCTTCTGCGTTCGGCTCATGGCGAGAAGCTGCTGCGGATGAAGGCGATCGTGTCCGTTTCCGACCGTCCGGATCGGCCGCTGGTGCTGCATGGGGTGCAGAGCATCTTCCATCCGCCGGTGCGGCTCCCCGCCTGGCCGGGGGAAGACCGGCGCACGCGCATGGTGCTGATCACCCGGGATCTGCCGGAAGCCTTCGTGAAGGATCTCTTCGACGCCTTCCTCGGCAAGCCGCGCATCGATATGCCCGATCGTGTGGCGCTGTCGGACAATCCGCTCGCTATCCCCGGCCTTAGAATTTAGCGCTTGCGAATCAGGAAGCGGTGGCCGTTTTCGGTCTTTTCCGTCTCGATCAGCTCGTGACCGTCCTCATTGCAGAAATGCGGCATATCGATCACGGCCAGCGGATCGGTGGTGTCGACGCGAATGAGCGTGCCGCTCGCCATCGCGGCGAGCTTCTTGCGTGTCTTGATCACGGGAAATGGGCATTTCAGGCCGCGAAGATCGTAGAGAACGGGGTTCAAGCCGTTCAGTTCCTCGCCCAGAATTTCCAGAACGGCTTCTTTGCCGTGGCTTCCGCCGTTTCCTGCGGTTCGGGTGCCGCAAAGGCCAGCGGGTTCTGCATCGGCACCGGCACGACCGCAGGGGTCGCGGCAGCGACGGCCACTGCCTGCGGCTGGGCAGGTGTTACAGGTGTCGCGCCCGGTGCGCTCTTGGCAGCGAGGCCCTGCGCGGTGCGCTTGGCCATCATGTCTTCGAGTTCGGCGACCTTGACCATGCGGCCGGCTTCCAGCGAGGTGCCGGTCGGAGCGTAGGCAAGCTCGCGGCCCTTGCGCTGCTTGGCGACCACGGCCTTACGCTCGGCTTCGGTGGGATCGTACCAGGCCATGCCGTCAAATTTGCTCATCGCCTTGGCATAATCGGCATCGTAGGTCTTGCCGTAGGAGGCAAGGGCGGCCGTCAGCGCCGGCGGCGTCGACATAGCCGGGCACTTGCCGGCGGCATTGAAGGCGCTGCCGTCGGTTGCCTGCTGGTTGAAGACGTACTTCTTCTCGCAGACGTTCACCTCAGGCGGGCGCTTCGTCACTTCAAAATTGTCGTAACCGACCTTCAGCATCTTCCAGAAGTCGTAATTGCCGTCGAGACGATGCTTGACCATGTTTTCCGCCGTCATGCGGAAGGGGAAGGCCTGCAGTTGCACGGTCGCCTGGCCGCCCTTGAAGGCGTCGCGGGCAAAAGCGTAGATCTCCAGCACCTGCTGGTCGGTCATCGAATAGCAGCCGGAGGAGGAGCAGGCGCCGTGGATCATCAGATCGGAACCGCTGCGGCCGTTCGCCGCGTCGTAGCGGTTCGGGAAGCCGGTGTTGATTGCCAGATAATATTTGGAATTGGGATTCAGGTTGGCGCGCGTCAGGTCGTAGAAACCTTCCGGGGCCTGCCGGTCGCCGGTCTTTACCTTCGGGCCGAGACGGCCGGACCAGGCGCAGATCTTGTAATCGGCGATCTTGTCGAAACGGTTGTCGGTCTTCGCCTTCCAGATCTCCATGGCACCTTCTTCCTTGAAGATGCGGATCATGATCGGCGAATTACGGTCCATGCCCTTGGCGGACATCTGAGCGAGGATATGGCTGGGAAGCGGCTGCTCGACCTTGTTCTTGACCTTGGAAAGATCGACCTGCGCGGTTTCCAACGCGTCATTGCAGCCGGACAGAGCCAGCGCCATGAGGGAAATATAGGCAAAATGACGTATGCGCATCCAAACTAGCCCATAAAGATAGTGCGACCCGGTCCGCCTATGGAGTCCGGGCATCAGAAGGAATCATAGGCGGCTTATACTTTATAAATCCTTACCAGCCTATGACTGTGCCTGGAACATCCCCGCAAGCGCGAATGCTACAGATAACATCAATGTGGCCAAGATTTGGCCCCAATCGGCGAAGAGCCGAATGTCTGCTAGAGATTGCGGCCTATGGCGAGGAATTTCTGGCGGCGGTCGTTGCGCAGCTGTTCGCCGGAGCGGGGTGCCATCTCAGCCAGCGCGCTGGCGATTACGTCGCCGGTTGCGGCTATCACGCTGTCGGGATCGCGATGCGCGCCGCCGAGCGGCTCGGAAATGATGCCGTCGATAACACCGAGCGATTTCAGGTCCTCGGCGGTGATCTTCATGTTGGTCGCCGCTTCCCGGGCGCGGGTGGAATCGCGCCAGAGGATGGAAGCTGCCCCTTCGGGCGAGATGACACTGTAGATCGAATGCTCGAGCATATAGACCTTGTTGCCGGTGGCGATGGCGATCGCGCCGCCCGAGCCGCCTTCGCCGATGACGACGGAAACGAGGGGAACCTTGACGCCGAGACACATTTCCGTCGAGCGGGCGATCGCCTCGGCCTGGCCGCGCTCTTCGGCGCCGACGCCGGGATAGGCGCCTGCCGTATCCACCAGCGAAATCACCGGCAGGCCGAAACGATCGGCCATTTCAAGGATGCGGATCGCCTTTCGGTAGCCTTCCGGGCGGGGGCTGCCGAAATTGTGCTTGATGCGGCTCTTGGTGTCGTTGCCCTTTTCCTGGCCGATGACGGCGACGGGTTGGCCGCGGAAGCGGGCAAGGCCCGCCTGGATCGCGGCATCCTCGGAAAATTTGCGGTCGCCGGCGAGCGGTGTGAATTCCTGGAACAGGGTCTTGGCGTAATCGATGAAATGCGGTCGCTGTGGATGGCGGGCGACCTGAGTCTTCTGCCAGGGATTGAGCTTGGAATAGATTTCGACGATCGCCTCGCGGACGCGAACCTCCAGCCGGCCGATCTCATCGGTGGTGTCGATGCTCTCGTCTTCCGTTGCGAGCTTCTTCAGCTCGATGATCTTGCCTTCGAGGTCGGAGATCGGCTTTTCGAAGTCGAGATAATTGTGCATGAGGTGCGTTTCCGTTCCTTGTGCCCGGGGCGTTTTCCTGGCTCCGCCCCATGTCGCCGGTCCTATTCGTGCTTTTTCGCCTGTTTGGCAAGGGGGTGATGCGTCTGGACAAGCTGCTGCAGCCTCTCTTCGAGGACATGTGTGTAGATCTGCGTGGTCGAAATGTCCGAATGGCCGAGGAGTTCCTGTACGACGCGCAGATCGGCGCCGTTCGCCAGCAGGTGGCTGGCAAAGGCGTGGCGCATGACATGCGGCGAGATCAGCGACGGCGTCAGGCCGGCGCGGATCGCCAGGTTCTTGAGGTCGCGGGCAAAAACCTGGCGCGGCAGGTATCCCTCCTTCGAGGCGGAGGGAAACAGCCACGGGCTTTCCTGCCGTTCCTTCACGGCTGCATTTTCGGCCGCCAGCAGGCGCCCGTAGGATTTCAGGGCTGATATTGCCGAATGCGACAGCGGCACCAGCCGCTCCTTGTTGCCCTTGCCACGGATCATCAGGAAACGGCCTTCCTGATCGAGCACGCGGGCGGGAAGCGAGACGAGTTCGCTGACCCGCATTCCGGTGGCATAGAGCAGCTCCAGCAGCGCCAGCATGCGCAGGCGCTGCAGCTGGCCCGGAGCCGTATCCTCCGCCTCGGCCTCGGCCTGCGAAAGCAGCCTGCCGACCTCTTCGACGCCCATCGTCTTCGGCAGCGGACGGCCCTTCTTCGGCGCGTCGAGAATGCCCGTGGGGTCGTCGGTCCTCAGGCCCTCGGCATAGAGGAACTTGTAGAACTGCCGCATGGCGGCAAGCCGGCGCGCCTGGGACGAGGGTTTGAAGCCCTCTCGGGCGAGCGAGGAGAGATAGGCGGCGAGATCGGCGGAGGCGGCTTCTGTGAGCCGTATGCTGCGCTCGGTCAGGAAGGAGCGGACGTCGTCGAGATCGCGCTCATAGGATTGCAGCGTGTTGGCGGCAGCGCCGCGCTCGGCGCTCATCATCTCCAGGAAGGATTCCACATGGACGCGGCCGAGATCCACCATGCCGGTCACTTCCTGGTCGTGTCGATCGCGCCCGTGGCGGGCGGATTGACCCGCTCAGACGGAATGCGGATCGTCACGTCGCGCTGCTGCGGCTCCACGAAGGTCACAAGCGCCAGCATCGCTCCGTAGACCGTCCCGGCGAGGATCGCGCAGACGAACAGGAAACGGAACAGGGTCGGCATCCAGCAACTCCTTCATGCTCTGCTTCTGTTATAAGAAGCCTATCTGCAAGTGCAAGAAGCGGTATTCAAGCCATGATTCCCTTGTCCGCGACTTGACGCTCCATCTGCATTTGTCGATACCGTTTGCAAACAAAGTGTGAATGGACCGATGAGTGAACAACTGCTGACCGTTGCTGACAGCTTGAAAGACAGAGCTCGCGCCGCGCTCGGTTCACGCAATCTGATCCTTGTCGGCCTGATGGGCGCCGGCAAATCCTCCGTCGGGCGCATCGTCGCCAGCCAGCTCTCCATTCCCTTCATCGACAGCGATCTCGAGATCGAGCGGGTTTCGCGCATGACGATCGCCGAGCTTTTCGCCGCCTATGGCGAGCAAGAGTTTCGGGCGTTGGAAGCGCGGGTGATCAAGCGGCTGCTAAAGAGCGGGCCGCGTGTCGTCTCTACCGGCGGCGGCGCCTTCATCAACGACCGGACGCGCAAACATATCAAGAAGGGCGGCCTCTCCGTCTGGCTGAAGGCCGATCTCGACGTGCTCTGGGACCGGGTCGCCAAGCGCGACACGCGGCCGCTGCTCAAGACCGAAAATCCGAAGCAGACGCTCGAGGGCCTGATGAATGCGCGTTATCCGATCTATGCGCAGGCCGACCTGACCGTGCTTTCGCGCGACGTCCGCAAGGAAATCATGGCCGACGAAGTCTTAAAGGCCTTGATCGAAGCTCAGAAGGAAAGTGCAGCGTCATGAATGCGATAACCTCCGCCTCCGCCATCCGAACGGTGCATGTGCCGCTCGGCGAGCGCGCCTACGACATCCTGATCGGGCCGGGGCTGATTGCGCGGGCCGGCGCCGAGATCGCCTCTCGCCTCAAGGGCCGCAAGGCGGCCGTTATCACCGACGAAAATGTCGCGCCGCTCTATCTCAAAGCTCTCGTCGCAAGTCTGGATGAAGCGGGTATCGCCTCGGCTGAGGTCGTCCTGCCGGCCGGCGAGAAGACCAAGAGCTTCGAACATCTGATCACGGCCTGCGACAAGGTGCTTGAGGCGCGCGTCGAGCGTAACGATTACGTCATCGCGCTCGGCGGCGGCGTCATCGGCGATCTTTCGGGATTTGCGGCCGGCATCGTCCGCCGCGGCGTGCGCTTCGTGCAGGTACCGACCTCGCTGCTGTCGCAGGTCGATTCTTCCGTCGGCGGCAAGACCGGGATCAATTCCCGCCACGGCAAGAATCTGATCGGCGTCTTCCACCAGCCGGACCTGGTTCTGGCCGATACGGATGTGCTGAATTCGCTGAGCGCGCGCGAATTCCGCGCAGGTTACGCCGAGGTCGCAAAATACGGGCTGATCGACAAGCCGGATTTCTTTGCCTGGCTGGAAGCGAACTGGAAGGCAGTTTTTACCGGCGGCTCCGCACGCATCGAGGCGATTGCCGCCAGCTGCCAGGCGAAGGCCGATGTCGTCGTTGCCGACGAGCGTGAGAACGGTCAGCGGGCGCTGCTCAATCTCGGCCATACCTTCGGTCATGCGCTGGAAGCGGCGACTGCCTATGACAGTTCCCGCCTTGTGCATGGCGAGGGCGTTTCGATCGGCATGGTGCTGGCGCATGAATTCTCCGCACGGATGAACCTTGCAAGCCCCGACGATGCGCGCCGCGTCGAGCGGCATCTGAAGGAGGTCGGCCTGCCAACCCGCATGTCCGACATTCCGGGCGAACTGCCGCCGGCCGAAACGTTGATGGACGCGATCGCCCAGGACAAGAAGGTCAAGAGCGGCAAGCTCACCTTCATCCTGACGCGCGGGATCGGCCAGTCCTTCGTCGCCGACGACGTGCCGGCGTCCGAAGTGATCAGCTTTCTTCGGGAAAAACACGCCTGATGTCGGTCGAAGGCGCTCTGGCATTTCTTTCGACATATTGGCCGGAGATCCTTTCGATCACGGCGCTCGTGCTCATGTCCGCCTTCTTTTCCGGCTCCGAGACCGCGCTCACCGCCGTTTCGCGCAGCCGTATCCATACGCTCGAGGTCAACGGCGACGAACGCGCCGGCCTCGTCCGGCAGTTGATCGAACGGCGCGACCGGCTGATCGGTGCGCTGCTCATCGGCAACAATCTCGCCAATATCCTGTCCTCCTCGATTGCCACCAGCCTCTTCCTTGGACTGTTCGGCAGTTCCGGCGTGGCGCTGGCGACGCTCGCGATGACCGTCATCCTGGTGATCTTCGCGGAAGTGCTTCCTAAGAGCTGGGCGATTTCGGCGCCCGAGCGCTTCGCACTCGCTATCGCGCTGCCGGCCAGGCTGTTCGTTGCCGTCGTCGGCCCGGTTTCCTCCTTCGTCAATGCGATCGTGCGGCAGATTCTTTCGCTGTTCGGCATCAATCTCTCACGAGAGACATCGATGCTGACGGCGCATGAGGAACTGCGCGGCGCCGTCGATCTGCTGCACCGCGAGGGATCGGTGGTGAAGGCCGACCGCGACCGCCTCGGCGGCGTGCTCGATCTTAGCGAACTCGAACTGTCCGACATCATGGTCCACCGCACCGCGATGCGGGCGATCAACGCCGACGATGCGCCGGAAGCGGTGGTGCGGGTCATCCTCGAAAGCCCCTATACGCGCATGCCGCTGTGGCGTGGCACGATCGACAACATCATCGGCGTCGTCCATGCCAAGGATCTGCTGCGGGCGCTTGCCGAGCCGAATATGGAGCCGCAGAACCTCGATATCGTGAAGATCGCGCAGAAGCCGTGGTTCGTGCCCGACAGCACCAACCTCGAGGACCAGCTCAACGCCTTCCTGCGGCGCAAGCAGCATTTCGCCGTCGTCGTCGACGAATATGGCGAGGTGCAGGGCATCGTTACGCTGGAGGATATTCTCGAGGAAATCGTCGGCGACATTTCCGACGAGCACGATATCGAAATACAGGGCGTGCGTCAGGAAGCCGACGGCTCCGTCGTCGTCGACGGCGGCGTTCCGATCCGCGACCTGAACCGCGCGCTCGACTGGAACCTGCCCGATGAGGAGGCGACGACGATCGCCGGCCTCGTCATCCACGAATCGATGACCATCCCGGAAGAGCGCCAAGCCTTCACCTTCTACGGCAAGCGTTTCGTCGTCATGAAGCGGGAGAAGAACCGCATCACCAAGCTGCGCATCCGCCCGGCCGGAGAAGACGGCGCAAAGCCAGCCTGATTCTGCTTGGATCGTAGACGGCTAGTGCCTATATGGGTGGCGTGCCGCTACCAGCGGGTCGGTTCACCAGGTGCAGCCGGTTCGACGGCCAGCGCATGCAGGCCGGCATCGAGCTCCGGTTTCAGCAGGTCGGTGATTGCCCGGTGGCGCGCCAGCCGCGACAGGCCGGCGAATTTTCCGGAAACGATCCTCACCCGCATATGGGTTTCGCCGGTGCCCGTGATATCGGGTTGGTGGCCGGCATGCAGATGGCTTTCGTCGATGACGCTCAGGCGTTCGGGCGCGAAGGCTTCGACAAGTTTTTCTTCGATGCGGGTTCGCAGGGTCATCATCCGGTCTTGCTGTTCGCGAAAAGGGTTCCTACCAAGCCTGCAACATTCCCGTTTGTCAATTCTTGTTGTCGCTTCGCGACAGCCCCATAATTAGCGCCGTCATGAGACTTGATTCCAAATATTTCGATCGCATCCGAACACGCCGCAAACGCGAGCCGGAGACAGAGCAGGCGCCGCCTACCTGTCAATGGGACGGTTGCGACAAGAAGGGAGCGCATCGCGCTCCCGTCGGCCGCAATGCGGAAGGCCAGTTCTTCTTGTTCTGCTTCGAGCACGTCAAGGAATACAACAAGGGCTACAATTATTTCTCCGGTCTTTCGGACGGCGAGATTGCGCGTTACCAGAAAGAGGCGATCACCGGCCATCGGCCGACATGGACGGTCGGCGTCAACAAGGCGGCGAAGGACAGTCCGCTGCATTCGGAGATCCGCTCCGGCGCCTATACCCGCGTTCGCGATCCCTTCGGCTTCGTCAAGGAAGGCGGCAAGGGCAGCGGACCGCGTTTTCCCCAGGCGCGCAAGCTGAAATCGCTTGAGACCAAGGCCTTCGAAACGATGGGTCTCGACGCCAATGCGACATCGGCGGAGATCAAGAGCCGCTATAAGGAACTGGTTAAGAAACACCATCCGGATGCCAATGGCGGCGACCGCGGCTCGGAGGAGCGTTTCCGCGCCGTCATCCAGGCCTATCAATTGTTGAAGCAGAACGGTTTTTGTTAATTCCCGTCCTTGCTCTTAGGCTTCAATCGGGTATGGTCCAAATCGGCTGAGGCCGCAGGCAAACGCGGCTCATATTTGTGCGTTTTCCCGACATCGCCTCCGCCGACCTTCCGGACGCGGCGTTTCTTGTCCGGGACTCTTTCAAGAATGCTCGCACGCGGTCATTATCCCGCCGAGGTTTCGTTTCAGTCCCGGAGAAGCATCGCCGACGTTCCGACCTGGACGGGCGCGGAATAAAAAACGCGGCGTCACGGTTGCGACATGGCCTGAGACAGTATGGCCGGGTGGCATCACCCGCCTTGGAGACATGATGAGCAAGATCGACCTGGATATATCAGAACTGCCCGATACCACCGTTTCGGTCCGCGAGGCCTTCGGCATCGATTCCGACATCCGCGTTCCCGCCTACAGCAAGGGCGACGCCTATGTGCCGGACCTCGACACCGACTACCTGTTCGACCGCGACACGACGCTCGCCATTCTCGCAGGCTTCGCCCATAACCGCCGCGTGATGATTTCCGGCTATCACGGCACGGGCAAGTCCTCGCATATCGAGCAGGTGGCGGCGCGGCTCAACTGGCCTTGCGTGCGCATCAACCTCGATAGCCATGTCAGCCGTATCGATCTCGTCGGCAAGGATGCGATCGTCGTCAAGGACGGGCTGCAGGTCACCGAATTCAAGGACGGTATCCTGCCCTGGGCCTATCAGCACAATGTCGCGCTGGTCTTCGACGAATATGATGCCGGCCGCCCCGATGTGATGTTCGTCATTCAGCGCGTACTCGAATCCTCCGGGCGCCTGACGCTGCTCGATCAGAGCCGCGTCATTCGGCCGCACCCGGCCTTCCGTCTGTTTGCGACTGCGAACACGATCGGCCTCGGCGACACGACCGGCCTCTATCACGGCACGCAGCAGATCAACCAGGCGCAGATGGACCGCTGGTCGATCGTCACCACGCTGAACTACCTGCCGCATGATCACGAAGTGAATATCGTCGCCGCCAAGGTGAAGAGCTTCGGCAAGGACAAGAACGGCCGTGAGACGGTTTCGAAGATGGTGCGCGTCGCCGACCTGACGCGTGCCGCCTTCATGAACGGCGATCTCTCGACCGTCATGAGCCCGCGCACGGTCATCACCTGGGCCGAAAACGCCGAAATCTTCGGCGATCTCGCCTTCGCCTTCCGCGTCACCTTCCTCAATAAGTGCGACGAACTGGAGCGTCCGTTGGTTGCCGAGCACTATCAGCGGGCCTTCGGCGTCGAGCTGAAGGAAAGTGCCGCCAACATCGTTCTCGGGGCTTGAGACCGACCGATCATGGCAGCTCGCGGTGACAATTCCAAAGCAAAGCCCGGCGCGCCTGTCGACGTCGAGCCATTGCGCCGGGCGATAACCGGCTGCGTGCGCTCGATCGCCGGTGACGGCGACGTCGAGGTGACCTTCGCCAATGAGCGGCCGGGGATGACCGGCGAGCGCATTCGGCTGCCGGAACTTTCCAAGCGGCCGACGGCGCATGAGCTGGCGGTCACCCGTGGTCTCGGCGATTCGATGGCGCTGCGGCTCGCCTGCCATGACGAGAAGGTGCATGCGACGATGGCGCCGCAGGGCTCGGACGCCCGGGCGATCTTCGATGTGGTCGAGCAGGCGCGCGTCGAATCGATCGGCGCGCTGCGGATGGAGGGCATGGCGTCGAACCTGCGCTCCATGACGGATGAGAAATATTCCAAGGCGAATTTTACCGGCATCGAGCGCCAGGAAGACGCACCGGTCGGCGAAGCGGTTGCGATGATGGTGCGCGAGAAGCTGACTGGCCAGCGCCCGCCAGCCTCCGCCGGCAAGGTGCTGGACCTCTGGCGCGACTTTATCGAGGACAAGGCAGGGTCCGAACTCGACAATCTGTCGAGCGCGATCAACGACCAGCAGGCCTTCGCCAAGGTCATCCGCAACATGCTGTCGGCGATGGAAATGGCCGAGGAATACGGCGACGATGACAGCGACGCCGACAATGACGACCAGTCGGAGCAGGAAGACCAGCCGAGCGGCGACGAACAGGACCAGGACGAGGTCGACGAGGATGCCGGTACCGATGCCGCCCCCGTCGAGGACAGTGAGGTCGCCGACGAGCAGATGGAGGACGGCGAGACCGAAGGCGCCGAAATCTCCGACGACGACATGATGGAAGAGGGCGAGGACGATTCGGAAACGCCGGGCGAGACCCGCCGGCCGAATACGCCTTTTGCCGATTTCAACGAGAAGGTCGATTATCACGTCTTTACCGAAGAGTTCGACGAGATCATCACCGCCGAGGAACTTTGCGACGCCGCCGAGCTGGAGCGCCTGCGCGCCTTCCTCGACAAGCAGCTGGCGCATCTCCAGGGCGCGGTCGGCCGTCTCGCCAACCGGCTGCAGCGCCGCCTGATGGCGCAGCAGAACCGCTCCTGGGATTTCGACCTGGAAGAGGGTTATCTCGATCCGGCCCGGCTGCAGCGCATCATCATCGATCCGATGCAGGCGCTCTCCTTCAAGATGGAGCGCGACACCCAGTTCCGCGATACTGTCGTTACCCTGCTCATCGACAATTCCGGCTCGATGCGCGGCCGGCCGATCACGGTTGCCGCCACTTGCGCTGATATTCTCGCCCGCACGCTGGAGCGCTGCGGCGTCAAGGTCGAGATCCTGGGCTTTACGACCAAGGCCTGGAAGGGCGGGCAGGCGCGTGAAAGCTGGCTTGCCGGCGGCAAGCCGCAGACGCCTGGCCGCCTCAACGACCTGCGTCATATCATCTACAAGTCGGCCGACGCGCCGTGGCGGCGCGCGCGCGCCAATCTCGGGCTGATGATGCGCGAGGGCCTGCTCAAGGAAAATATCGACGGCGAGGCGCTGATCTGGGCGCATAATCGCCTGCTCGCGCGCCGCGAGCAGCGCCGCATCCTGATGATGATCTCGGACGGAGCGCCAGTGGACGATTCGACGCTGTCGGTCAATCCGGGCAATTATCTGGAGCGGCACCTGCGTGCCGTCATCGAACAGATCGAGACACGCTCGCCTGTCGAGTTGCTGGCGATCGGCATCGGCCATGACGTGACGCGCTACTATCGCCGCGCCGTGACGATCGTCGATGCGGACGAGCTTGCCGGTGCGATGACCGAGCAGCTTGCCTCGCTTTTCGAAGACCAATCCGTGCAGCCGCGCGGCGGCCGGATACGCCGTGCCGGCTGACGCCGCTGGAAGAATGACGGTCAAGCGCCTCTGCCGTGCGGCGTCGATCGCTCTCGGTATCGCAGCCGGCGCTTCCTCGTCATGGGCCGGCGACGACGTACCGGTCATTAGCCGGCAAATCTCCGATTTCAGGATCGGCTCTTCGGAGATGCAATTCGGATCGCTGGAATTTCTGGGCGGGCTGGAAATGGTGTCCAGCCGAGCGCTGTTCGGCTCGCTCTCCTCCATCCGTTTCCGGCCGGACCAAAAACATTTCGTCGTCGTGCTCGATACCGGCCAGTGGCTGACCGGCAGCATCGAGCGCGACGTCAAGGGCAGGCTTTCCGGCCTGTCGGATGTCGAGATCACGCCGATGAAGAACAGCGCCGGGCGCAGCTTCGAGGGCAAGGGACATATGGATGCCGAAGGCCTGGCGCTGGACGGCGACCGGATCCTGGTCTCCTTCGAGCAGGCTCATCGCGTTGATGTCTATCCCGACCCCGGCTTTGCCGGCTCGGGTGCGATCGCCACCCTGCCGATCCTCATCCCGCGGAAGATGCTGAGCGACAATCGCGGTATCGAAACCATCACCGTGGCGCCGGCATCGAGCCCACTCAAGGGCGGGGTGGTCATCGTCTCCGAGCGTGGTCTCGACAGCGATGGCAACCGGCTGGCGGCCATTCTCAGCGGGCCGCTGAAAGGACGTTTCTCGGTCGAGCGGGATGGCAGCTTCGACATCACCGACGGCGCCTTCCTGCCGAACGGCGACCTGTTGCTGCTGGAGCGCCGCTTCAACATGGCCGAAGGCATCGGCATGCGCCTTCGGCGCATCAAGGGCGCCGACATCAGGCCCGGCGCCGTCGTTGACGGCGAATTGCTGCTGGAAGGTAATTTCAACTCGCAGATCGACAATATGGAAGGGCTCGATGCTTTCCAGGCCGCCGACGGCACCACCCATATCATTCTGGTGTCGGACGACAATCATTCGATCCTGCAGCGCAATCTGATGCTGGAATTCCGGCTTTCGGAAGAGGCGGCGTGGGCAGGGGTGAATTCCCAGAAGCGGAATTGATCCAAGACATCAGACCGATGTCATATGCCTCGGCTATCCCCCGCGGCATCGGGAATCAGTCTTCGCAGGGAGATTCATGGTGCATATTCATGTCATGGGCGCCTCCGGTTCCGGCACGACATCACTCGGCCTCGCGCTTGCCGAAAAGCTCGATATCGCCCATCTCGACACCGACGATTTCTTCTGGTTACCGACCGATCCGCCCTTCGCGACGCCGAGGGATGCCGACCAGCGCATCGGGCTGCTCCTCGATGAGGTGGCGCGGCACGAAGGCTGGATCCTCTCCGGATCGGCGCTGAAATGGGGAAGGCCGGTCGAGCCGCTTTACGATCTGATCGTGTTCGTGAGGATTGATCCGGAGCTTAGAATGGCGCGCATCCTTGCGCGGGAGACTGCCCGATACGGAAGCAGAATCAGGCCTGGCGGCGACATGGCCGTAAAAAGCGGGGAATTCCTGGAATGGGCGGCCAGCTATGACACGGCCGGCCCCGAGCGTCGCAGCCTTGCGGCGCATGAACAATGGCTGGATACGCAGACGGCGCCGGTGTTGCGGCTCGATTCGTCAAGAGATATCGACGATCTGGTTGCCGAGGCTCTGCTGCATCCCGCGATCGCCGCCGGTGCGGGGTCCGGCGGCGTCCGTGATTAGCTGGCGCGAGCGGCCTGCATCGGCCGCAGCACGTTCATCAGCGCGCCATAAGGCAGCAGCATGACGAGGCCGACGATCATCTTCACGACGAAATCGCCGATCGCCCAGGAAATCCATCGCGGAGCCTCCGTGGCGAAAACGCCGAGGACGGGGGCTGCTTCCAGCGCAAAGGGGTCGTTCGGGCCGAGGAAGACGAAGAACGCGGCGAAGGAAAGCGAGAAGAACATCACCGTATCGAGCGCCGAGCCGATCAGCGAACCGACCAGCGGCGCGCGCCACCAGGCCTGGCGGCGAAGGCGGTTGAAGACGGCGATATCGAGCAACTGGCCGGCGAGATAGGCCGAGCCGGAGGCGATGGCGATGCGTGGCACCGAGGTGAAGAAGGAGAGCGTCACACCGACGACGAAGCCGGCAAAGACGACCTTGCGGGCTGCCTGCGGGCCGAACTGACGGTTGGTCAGGTCGGTGATCAGGAAAGCGATTGGATAGGAGAAGGCGCCCCAGGTCAGGATGTCGGCAAGGTTGATGCCGGCGACTTCGGCGTTCAGCGGAAACTGGACGAGGAAGTTGGAGGCGACGACGACAAGCGTCATCAGCGCGACATAGGCAATGGTATAGCGGGTCTTCAGCATTTTTTTATCCTGGGTGATGCCACCAGTTGGAGAGACGGACCGGCAAAGCAAAAGGCTTGTCCGGTATTATCCGTTCAAGCCTTTTGAAGCCGTATGAAAGAAGGGCAGAAGCTTATGCAGCAGCGGCTTCAGCGGTCTTCTTGGCGATCTGACGGCGCAGCAGGCGCGCGCGCATCGACAGTTCGTTTTCGCTGGCCTTCAGCAGGAATGCATCGAGGCCGCCACGATGCTCGACGGTGCGAAGAGCGGCAGCCGAAACGCGAAGACGGTAACGCTGGTTGAGAGCGTCGGAAATCAGCGTTACCTGGCACAGGTTCGGCAGGAACCGGCGCTTGGTCTTGTTGTTGGCATGGCTGACATTGTTACCAGTCAGGACGGCCTTGCCGGTCAATTCGCACACGCGGGACATGGAACACCTATTCTTGTTTTTCTCGGGCCATCGAATTGCCACTCCCGGCAAAGCCAGGCGCGCAATCCAACTGGCATGATTGGAAAGTTGCGGTTCTATAGTCAGACAGGCTGCTCGCGTCAAGCCAAACCTTGGCCTTTCCCGCAATTCTGTCAAAAAGCTGCTGTTTTCTTCCCTTCACGGCAGGAGTATAGACCGCTCAGCAAAGGTTGCCAGCGCGCAGCAAGACAAGGCTTTTTTCCATGGCTCATTCGGGCAGACGGATTTTCATTTCGGCCATCGCCGCACTTCTTGCCATACCGGCATCGGCGGCCGAAATCCAGCATCGGACGGAATACCGGGTGGCGCTCGCCGGGCTGCCGATCGCGCGCGCCGCGTTCCTGACGCAGATCGAGGACGATCACAGCTACAAGATCGCCGGGAGCATCAATTCCGCCGGTCTTGCCGATCTCATCACGACGATTTCGGCCAAGACCAGCGTGAGCGGCGTCGTGCGCAATGACAGATTGCAGGCGCAGAAATACTCGCTCTACTACAAGAGCGGCAAGAGGAAGGCCCGCGTCTACGAGGTCAGCTACCGCAACGGCAACATCATCTCGGCGACGACGACACCGATGCCGAAGCGCCCGAAGAACTGGATCGACGTCACGCCGCGCGACATGCGCTCGGTGCTCGATCCGATCTCCGGCCTGGTCTTCACCGGCGATACCAAGGTCTGCTCGCAGACGCTGCCGATCTTCGACGGCGAGACGCGCATGGATCTGGTGCTGTCGCCGAAGGGCGACGAGGATTTCTCCACCAATGGGTTCAAGGGCAAGGCGACCGTCTGCAGCGTCCGCTTCGTGCCGCGCTCGGGCTACAAGAAGGGCCGCAAGGATATCGACTATCTGAGCAAGAGCGATCGCATGGAAATCTGGTTTGCCAAGTCGGACGCGGCAAATGTATACGCTCCTGTTTATGTGCGCATTCCAACCGAATATGGAATGGTGACGATCACTGCCGTCAAATACGGCAGCAACAGCTGACGGGGCTTCTGCCTCCGTGAAGGGGGACAGGTGAAGCTTCGCGCGACGTTGATCGGCTTTACGGCCATTCTGATGTGGTCGTTCCTGGCGTTGTTCACGGCCGCCTCCGGCAAGATGCCACCGTTCCAGCTTTCGGCCGTCTGCTTTGCGATCGGCAGCATTCCCGGCCTCGTCGTGCTTATCCTCAATCCCGCGCGGCTGGCGCTGCTGAAGCAGCCGGCCAAGGTCTGGATAACCGGCATTGCGGGGCTGTTCGGTTATCACTTCCTCTATTTTACCGCGCTCCGGAACGCGCCGGCGGTGGAGGCGGGGCTGGTCGCCTATCTCTGGCCGCTGTTGATCGTCGTCGGTTCGGCGCTGCTGCCGGGCGAACGGTTGCACTGGTATCATGCGGCGGGTGCGCTTGCCGGACTTTGCGGTACCTTCCTGATCGTCAGTCGCAACGGCATCGATTTCGACGGCGCCTATGCCGTCGGTTACGGTGCCGCCTTTCTCTGCGCCTTCACATGGTCCGGCTATTCGCTGCTGACGCGGCGTTTCGACGCCGTCTCCACGGATGTCGTCACCGGCTTCTGCCTTGCGACATCCATGCTGTCGTTGCTCTGCCATCTCGGCCTGGAGACGACCGTCTGGTCGGCAACGAGTTTCGAGTGGGTCGCCGTCGCCGGGCTTGGGCTCTTTCCGGTCGGGGCTGCCTTCTACGCGTGGGATTACGGCGTCAAGAACGGCGATATCCAGATTCTCGGCGCGGCAAGTTACGCCGCACCTCTGCTTTCGACGCTTATTCTGCTGCTGTTTGGATTTGCCGAGCCGAGCTGGCGCATTGCTCTCGCCTGCGTGCTCGTCACCGGCGGGGCGGTGCTCGCCGCCCAGGACATGTTCCGCCGCAAGAGCCAGGCGCAGCCCGCAGCAGCAGAATAGGCCTTAGATAGTTGGAGCATGGTGTCGCCCGAAAACCGCTCACACTTTTCGGCATCATGCTCTAGCCGCCGGGCTTCCAACCGGGCGGCGCCATCTCGAAGCTCGAAAACTCGAAGCCGGGCGAGACGGTGCAGCCGACCAGGGTGAAATCGCCGAGGGTTTCGGCCGATTGCCACCAATTGGCGGGAATGATCGCCTGCGGCCGCTCGCCGGCGGACAGGTTGGTTCCGAGCGTCAGGGTTTGGCTTGCCGTTCCGTCTTCCGAGCGGTGCAGCGAGAGCGGCGCGCCGGCGTAATAATGCCAGGCCTCCGCCGCGTCATGGACGCGATGCCAGTGCGAACGCTGTCCCCTGGTCAGCAGGTAATAGATCGCTGTCGAGTGGCCGCGTTCCCCGCCCGCCGTATCGCGGAATGTCTGCACGTACCAGCCACCTTCGGGATGCGGCTGCATGCCGAGTTCGCGGATGATGTCCTCAGGCGACATCAGAAATGGTCCTTGCGCTTGCGGATCTCTGCAAAGACTTCCTCGTTGGTCTTGCCTTCCATCAGCAGATTGCGGCGGATCGCCGGATCGGCGGCGCGCAGGAACGGGTTGGTTTCCTTTTCCAGCCCCAATGTCGTCGGGATGGTGAATTTGCCATCGGCGCGCAAGGCCTCGATCTCGGCGGCGCGGCTCTTCAGTCGCTCATTGTCGGGATCGACGGTCAGCGCGAAGCGGGCATTGGACAATGTGTATTCATGGCCGAAGTAGATGGCGGTCTCATCGGGCAACACGGCGAGTTTCTGCAGGGAATGCCACATATCGGCGGCCGGGCGTTCGAACAGCCGGCCGCAGCCGAGCGCAAACAGCGTGTCGGCTGCAAACAGCAGCTTGTCATCGACGAAGTGATAGCAGATGTGGCCGGCGGTGTGGCCGGGTGTCTCGATGACGTTGACGGTGTGATCGCCGAAAAGGAAGCTGTCGCCATCGGCCATCGTCCGATCGAGGCCGGGAATGGCGACGGCCTCGTTGATGGGGCCGATGATCTCGCAGCCGAATTGTTCCTTCAGCGCCAGGTTGGCAGTGACATGGTCGGTGTGATGATGAGTGGTGAAGATATGGGTGATTTTCCAGCCGCGACGTGTCGCCGCTTCCAGGATCGGCGCCTCCTCCGGCGCATCGATCGCCGCGGTAAAGCCTGTCTCCGGATCGTGCACGAGAACGCCGAAATTGTCGGTGCGGCAGAGAAAAACGTCTAATTCCAAAGGTTTCATCGTTCAATAATCCCTTATCCCAGGAGTCTCGCGGAAATGTAGAGGTTCCGGCCTTGAAGTCCAACCGCCCGCTGATAACATTTGTCGCAATGCACGCCGATATCGTCGACTTACGCCAGTTCTATCATTCCGAGCTCGGACGTCTTGCCGAGCAGTCGATCGCCATGGCGCTGTCCTCGCTCTGGGTGCGGCTGCCGCAGGAGCGTCTGGTCGGTCTCGGTTATGCCGTGCCCTTCCTCGATCGCTTCCAGGCCGATACCGAGCGTACCTTCGCTTTCATGCCGGCCGGGCAGGGCGCGGTGAATTGGCCGATGGGCTCGCTCTCGACGACGGCGCTTGTCTTCGACGAGGAACTGCCGCTGCCGGATTCGTCGATCGACCGGGTGCTGATGGTGCATTCGCTGGAATTCGCCGAAAGCCCGCGCGAGACGCTGAAGGAGCTCTGGCGGGTGCTGGCGCCGGGTGGACGGCTGGTCATCGTCGTGCCGAACCGGCGCGGCGTCTGGGCACGCATGGAGCATACACCCTTCGGTTCGGGCCGGCCCTATTCCCGCGGTCAGTTGACCAATCTGCTGCGCGAGACAAATTTCACCCCGGGCGCGACGGCTGAAGCGCTGTTCTTCCCGCCCTCGAAGTTGAGGACCATCCTGCGGCTTCGCCGCGCCTTCGAGCGGATCGGTCGAACGCTGTGGCCGGCCTTCTCGGGCGTCATCATCGTCGAAGCGCAGAAGCGGCTCTATCAGGGGCTGCCGGTGGCGGCGCGGGCCTCCCGCCGCGTCTTCGTGCCGGTTCTCGCACCGCATGGCGTGCCGACCACACGCAGCAGGTAGCTCCCGGCGGTCTCCAACTGCTTGTGTCACGCCCATAGGTCTCGACAACAATCGCATTCCGCTTTAATGCCACTTGGTGTTTTTCAGCCCGGATTTCCGGCAATTCCAAGGTCGAACCCATGAGCGTTGAGATGAGCAAGCCCGTTCCGCGTCCCGGTATTCTCGATATCGCAGCCTATGTGCCGGGCAAGGAACATGCGCCGGGTGTTGCCCGCGTCTACAAGCTTTCGTCCAACGAAACGCCGCTCGGCGCCAGCCCGAAGGCAATCGAAGCCTTCAAGACGGTTGCCGACAATCTGGGGCGTTATCCTGACGGGCAGGCGATCGAACTGCGTGAGGCGATTGCCGCCGTGCACGGCCTCAATCCGGCAAACATCCTCTGCGGCAACGGTTCCGACGAACTGCTCGGCTTGCTCTGCCATGTCTATCTCGGTGCCGGCGACGAGGGCATCATCACCGAGCACGGCTTCCTCGTCTACAAGATCCAGATCCTGGGCGCCGGCGCCACGCCTGTTGTCGTCAAGGAGAAAGACTATACCGTCGATGTCGATGCGATCCTTGCCGCGGTGACCGAGAAGACGAAGATCGTCTTCATCGCCAATCCCGGCAATCCAACCGGCACCTATGTTTCCGTCAGCGAGATCCGCCGCCTTCAGGCCGGACTGCCGAAACATGTCGTCCTCGTGCTCGATGCCGCCTATGCCGAATATGTGCGCCGCAACGATTATGAAGCCGGCATCGAGGTCGTCTCCTCCAATGCCAACGTGGTGATGACCCGCACCTTCTCGAAGGCTTATGGCCTTGCGGCGCTGCGCGTCGGCTGGATGTATGCGCCCGCCGAGATCGTCGATGCGCTGAACCGCGTGCGCGCGCCGTTCAACTTGAACGCGCCGGCAATCGCCGCCGCTGCCGTTGCCATCCGCGACCAGGCCTTCATCCAGCAGGCCGTCTCCTTCAATCAGATGTGGGTCGAGACGCTCACCCAGGCACTCGAAGCGATCGGGTTGAAGGTGACGCCGTCCGTCGCCAATTTCGTCCTCATTCATTTCCCCGAGATCGACGGCAAGCGCGCCGCGGATGCCGACGATTTGCTGACGAGCCGCGGCTACATCCTGCGCGCCGTGCGCGGCTATGGCTTCGCCAATGCGCTGCGCATGAGCATCGGCCCCGAAGAGGCCAACCGCGGCGTGATTGCCGCGCTCACCGAATTCATGGGTCATCAGGCATGAGTGTGCAGTTCGATCGGATCGCGCTGATCGGCATCGGCCTGATCGGCTCTTCGCTTGCCTACGACATTAGACGGCTTGGTCTTGCAAGGGAGATCGTCGTCGCCACGCGCAGCCCCGATACGCTGAAGCGTGCGGAGGAACTCGGCCTCGGCGACCGCTACACGACGTCTTCACAGGATGCCGTCAAGGATGCCGATCTGGTGATCGTCTCGGTGCCGGTCGGCGCTTCGGAAAGTGTGGCGAAGGAGATCTCGGGAAGCCTGAAGCCGGGGGCAATCGTCACCGATGTCGGCTCCACCAAGGCTTCTGTCATTGCGCAGATGCTGCCGCATATGCCTGATAATGTGCATTTCATCCCCGGCCACCCGCTGGCCGGTACGGAGAAATCCGGCCCGGATGCCGGCTTCCCCGGCCTCTTCGAAGGCCGATGGTGCATCTTCACGCCGGTCGCGGATACCGATGAGACGGCGCTGAAGCGGCTGCGCAGCTTCTGGGAAGCGCTGGGCTCGAAGGTCGACGAAATGGATGCCGAACATCACGACAAGGTGCTCGCCATCGTCTCGCACCTGCCGCATATCATCGCTTACAATATCGTCGGCACGGCCGACGATCTGGAGACGGTGACGGAGTCTGAGGTCATAAAATATTCCGCCTCTGGCTTTCGTGATTTCACCCGCCTCGCCGCCTCCGACCCGACGATGTGGCGCGACGTCTGCCTGCATAACCGCGATGCGATCCTCGAAATGCTGGCGCGCTTCTCGGAGGACCTCGCCTATCTGCAGCGCGCCATCCGCTGGGGCGAGGGCGACAAGATTTTCGAACTCTTCACCCGCACGCGCGCCATCCGCCGTTCGATCGTCCAGGCCGGCCAGGATGTCGACGCGCCGGATTTCGGCCGCCACGCGCTGGACAAGAAGTAGCCGCCGCGATGGTAGAGGTGGCACGTGCCGGCCGGGCGGATATCGACTGGTTGGCTCGCGAGGATGCCAGCGCCGGTGAAGCATGGGTATCGCGTTGCGTCGCGCTCGGCGAATATCTGGTTGCCAGGGAAGACGACGAGATCGTCGGCTTCCTGCGTTTCTCCCGCTTCTGGGGCAGGGTTCCCTATATGGAAATGATCCGCGTCCTGCACGGCCATCGCCGGTTGGGCGTTGGGACGGCGCTGTTTCTCGCCTGGGAAGAAGCGATGCGCGACGACGGCGCCCGCCTGCTGATGACGTCGAGCGAATGCGACGAAAGCCGGCCCCAGGACTGGCATCGCCGCAACGGATTTTCCGAAACCGGCGCGATCGAATTGCCCGGCTTGCAATCGGTCCCGGAATTCTTCTTCATCAAGCGAATCGGTTAGATCGGCGGAATTCGGCCGAGCGGGATGAAACCGCTGACGGTGGCATTGCCGCGATCGACGACGAGATCGACGGAGACCTTGTCGCCGCCGCCGGCAAGCGCCTTCAAGAGCTTGGTCGCCGTGTTGACGGTCGAGGCGATATCCGGAAAGGCCTGTTTCAGGCTGTTCCCCCAAGGGCCGAGCTGTTCGATCTCCAGCTTGAATTTTCCCGAGAGGAAGCCCTGCTCGTCGAAGGAGAAGGGGCCGGTCAGTGTCATCACCTTGCCGTCCCCGATGTCGGCGACGATGCGGCGCAGGTCGCCGGTGGTACCATTGAGGCCGTTCCGGTCACTGCCATCGATCAGGCCGGCCTTGCCGGCGACGGTCAGATCGATGCTCGCCGAGAATTTCGGGAAGATCTGCGGCCAGTCCTTGATCGCCGTATTGGCGTCCTGCACGGAGATTGCGCCGTCGAGATCTGCACCATTCTGGCGCAGATGGATTTCGGTGCGAGCGGCATCGAAGCTCATGGTCTGGCCGGAGTAGGAGGAGACGGCCATCGCCTTCAGACCCTCGATGACGGTCGAGCTGTGGTCGATGCCCTGCAGCCTGGTTGCAAGACTTGCCTGCAGGTTCGTCCATTGGGCCGAGATCGAAAGGCCGTTGCTGGTGCGGATCTCTGCCGGCGAATCGAGTTCCCAGACGATATTGCCGGGCGCATAGACCTGTGCTGCGGAGCGTAGCGCGCCGAAAGTGGCGGAAACGCCGTTGACATTGTCGTCGACGTCGATCTTGGAGCAGAACAGACCGATACGGAAGGGATAGCCGCGGAATTCGATATCGGAGCATTCGCCGCTGACGCCTGCCTGATCGCGCGGCGCGATCGCTTTCAGCACCGTGGTCTTCAATGCTGACGCCGCATAGAACCAGCCGCCGGTATAAAGCGCGATCACCAGGAGGACGCCCCCACCCAGCAACCAGAATTTCTTACCGCTGCCGGATCGGCTTGACGCTGCCATGATGTTCTCCAATGGTGAATCGCAAATGTGATTCCCGGTCTGGCGTGCGATATGGACGAATTTTGGGTATTTGGCTACGGTTCGCTGATGTGGAATCCGGGCTTCGAGTTCATGGAGCGGGCAGAGGCCCTGGTCTACGGCTACAGGCGTTCGCTCTGCGTCCGCTCCTTTGTTCATCGTGGCACCCGCGACAATCCGGGCCTGGTTCTCGGCCTCGACAGGGGTGGCGCCTGCCGCGGCATGGCTTTCCGCATTTCGCCGGAAAAATGGGACGAGGTGATCGATTATCTCCGCGCCCGCGAGCTGGTCACCAATGTCTACCTGGAGCGCCGGGTGCGGCTGCAGCTTGCCGGCCGGCGTCGGGTCGAAGCGGTCGCCTACATCATCGACCGCGAGCATGAACAATATGCCGGCGCGCTCGATGCGCTTGCGGCGGCACGGGTGGTGAACGAAGCAAACGGCCAGTCAGGTCCGAATGATGCCTATGTCTTCAACACGCTGACGCATCTGAAGCAGATGGGCATTCGCGACCATTGGCTGGAGCAGGTCGTCAACGAAGTGGAGCGGCTGCGCGCCGCCTGATCTCAGCCAGTTGCCGCGTTCAGCTTGCGCAGCTCGACCAGCCTTTCGACCGCCGTCGGCGGGAGCGGCAGATGCGGATTTCGCGCGACGGTTTCGAGCAGAAGCTCGTCGCTTGCCCGCTCCGATACCTCGATCAGATGGGCGAAAAAGGCGTCCGGATCCATTCCCGGCATGATCGGCGGCAGAATCTTCACCTTGAAATGGCCGGGATAACGTCGAATGCTCCGCCGCGGCCAGAACAGACCGGGATGCATGGCAACCGGCACGACGGGGAGGTTAAGATCGCGGTACATGCGGGCGATGCCGTATTTATAGAGCGGCTCTGCGCCTGGCGGGCGGCGGGTGCCCTCGGGATAGATGATGAGCTGGCGGCCGGTCGACAGTTCCTCCTTCGTGCGTTTCAGCACTTCCACCATCACCTTGCCGCGGGCGCCGCGATCGACCGGGATCATACGCTGTTTCTTCGCATACCAGCCGAAGAGCGGAATCCACATAAGCTCGCGCTTCAGGATGTAGACCGGATCCTTCAGCCAGGGCAGCAGCGCGTAGGTATCCCAGAAGGACTGATGTTTCGGCGCCAGGATGTAGCTGCCATCAGGCAGGTTCTCCAGTCCCTCGATCTCGAAGGTGGTGCCGACGATCACCCGCATCAGCCAGTGGTTGGAGCGCGCCCAGTTCTTCGGGATCGCATAGGCGATCTTGCGCGGCACGACGAAATAGTAGGGCGAGAGCACGATCATCCGGATGATGAGGTTGGCGTAGAAGATCGTGTTGAAGAGAACGGAACGCAGGGCGATCATGAAACTTTCCCGAGGCATGCTCACGCGACCGGCCTACACGATATTGCCCGCCATAAAAAGCGTTTGATGACGCCCTGATGTAAAAGCCTAGAACAGGATGATTTAGGCCTGTTCGGCCTAAAATCTGAATCCTGTTCTACATTATAAAGTTAGAGCATGATGTCGTCCTAAAACCGCTCACACTTTTCGGCATCATGCTCTGAAGAAATTCCGGCAAAAGTGCATAGTGGTTTTGCGTCCGGAATTGCGCAAAACAAGAAGACGGAGCGTCCGTAGCGCGTTCTATCAGACGCGCGGTGCTCTATTGTTGGCCGGACGCATTTGCCGAGCGCAAGCCGGTGTGGCGGCCGAAGCCGGTGATGTTGCGGGCCCCGGTCAGCAACACTTTCACATATTCGGCCAGCATCACGCGCATCGCATTCGGATCGGTGAACCAGTTGCGGCTCTTCAAATCCGAATTGACCACGGGATAAGCGATGAATTCGATGTCGGGATCGACATAGGAGAGTTCGGCGAGGCTTCGGGGCATGTGATAGTTGTTGGTGACGATCAGAACGCTGCGGTATCCCTTGGTGTGGATCCAGTTCGAAGCTTCCTCGGCATTGCCGATCGTGTCGATCGCATCGTAGCCGATATCGACACAGCAGGAGAAGAGATCGGCCGAACCCTGCGTCATCTTGCGGATCTGTGCCGGCGTCGTCGTCGGGTGGACGCCGGAAATGAGCAAGCGCTTGCCTGCCCCCTTCTGCAGCAGCTCCACGGCCTGGTCGATGCGCTGGTAACCACCCGTCAGGACCACGATGGCATCCGCCTTCGGCTCGGCCGGGGGCTTCAGCGTCGTCACGGAATCGGCGAAACGCAGAAAACCGCCGAATACCAGGGCGATTGCCAGCAAGCAGGCAAAGCCGCCCCAGCGCAGCAGGCGGCGGATTGGCCCGCGTCGCGGCGGCAGACCCGCCGGGCGATCAAGCTCCGGGTCCTGATGAATCGGGTTGGGTGTCGTGTGTCCCATCGTCATGAATCGTGATTATACGCTGATTGCGGCGCGGAACAGACGCTTTCATGGCAAAACGGCACGGTCACGATCAACTTCCGATGCCGTCGGTGCGTGTCGGGTCTGAGCGTAGTGTATCGATTTCGTAGATCGTCCGCATGACGGTCAGCCGCGCGGTGAAGGTGGTCAGGAGTGCGATGACGATCATCGTCGCGAAGATGCCGGCATAACCGAGCACGCCGACGGAGAAGGTGCCGAAGAGCGCGGTCGCCTGGTCCGTTTCCGGGGTGGCGAGGGTGCGGCTCTGCCAGAAACCGGCGCTAGCGAAGAAGAGAGCGGCAAGCGCGCTGCCGATCGCCGAGCCCTTGAGGCTGATCTTCAGGAAATGCTTCTGAAATTCGGTGGCGACGAAGGAGCTTTCGGCGCCGACGAAATGCAGCACTTCGACGACGTGACGATTGCCCGACAGCGCGCCGCGCGTGGCGAAGACGACCGTGAGCACCATCGCCGTGAAAACCAGCAGCAGGATGCCGGTGCCGATCATGACAGTCGTGTGCGCCATGGACACCAGCCGGTCGACCCAGGTGCGGTGATCGTCGAGGCTCGCCTGCGGGATACTGTCCTTGAGCAGCGCCCGCATCGAATCGAAATCCGGTGGATTGCTCTCATCGATGGTGATGATGACGAGACGGGGAACGGGCAGATCCTTGAGATCGAGACCGGGGCCGAGCCACGGTTCGAGCAGGCGGGCGGTCGCCGCCTCGTCGACGATCTGGCCGCTTTTGGTGCCGACGAAGGTCAGCGCCAGGTCGCGCGCCTGGGTGAGCGCCTTCTCCATGTCGAGATTGTCGTCCGGCTTGATCTGAATGGTGATCTCGCGGGAGATCTGGCTCTCCCAGCTGGCCGCCGTCGAGCGCACCATGCTGACGCCGCCGAGCGTCAGGCAGGCAAGAAAGGCCATGATTGAGATCACCACCATCAACGCGCTGCCCTGGATGTTCGAAGGCGGCAGGATCGGCGCAGTCGGACGCACGCGCAATTCCGGCCGCTTCTGCTGGGTCTTGGCAGACGCCTTCTCGGGGTTTCTGGACGGGGGCTCAGTCATAGATATCGAGATGCCCCTCTGAGAGGATCATGCGGCGGGCTTCCACCTGTTCCATCAGCGCCAGGTCATGGGTGGCGATCACCACCGCCGTGCCGAGTCGGTTCAGCTCGAGGAAAAGATTGAGCAGGCGCTTGGCCATCGGCGGATCGACATTGCCAGTCGGCTCGTCGGCCAGCAGCACTTCCGGCCGGTCCATCAGCGCCCGGGCGATTGCGGCGCGCTGTTTCTCGCCGCCGGAGAGCACGGGCGGCAGCACGTTGATGCGTTCGCCGAGGCCGACCCATTTCAAAAGTTCGAGGACATCGGTCTTGTAGGAGCTCTCATCCTTGCCACGCACCCGTAAGGGCAAAGCGACATTCTCATAGGTGGTGAGATGGTCGAGGAGGCGGAAATCCTGGAAGACGATGCCGACGCGGCGGCGCAGAAGCGGCAGTTCAGGGCGGGGGATTTCGGAAATGTCGCGCCCGAACATGCGGATCAGGCCGCGCGTCGGCTGCAGCGACATGAAAAGCATCCGCAGCAGCGACGTCTTGCCGGCGCCCGATGGGCCTGTCAGGAACTGAAAGGATTTCTTCGGAATGTCGAAGGTCAGGTCCCGGAGGATTTCCGGGCCCATGCCATAGCGCAAACCGACATTCTCGAAGTGGATCAACGGGCAACTCAGTCTGTTGTGGGTTTCACCGCACGACTTGTTAACCAACACCGTTAACAGCCGGTAAATTTTGCTGGAAAGACGCCCGTTTGATGGCGATCTTTGCGAAGCATTAACCATTAAAATTTACGACTGAGCAGGATTCGTTTCAATGCCAAGATTTCCCCTGGCAGCGAAACCATGTGGACATCTGCGAGGCAGCCACCATGGAAGCATCCTCCTTCAGTCGCCGGACGCCGGGCCAGGCCTATGATTTCCTGCCGCCGGAACCTGCCAACCGTCAGTACCGCTCTGCGCGTCCTGCCGATATCTCCGACGCCGAATTCGTCACCCTCGGCAAAGTTCGGCCCAGGGAATTCAATGCAAGGACCTATAACGACAACCGCAAGCGTATGGCTGCCGCAAACGCTGCACCGCCGCCGTTCATGCTGGCAATCGCGAATTCCGTTCTGCAGACCGCGGAATCCTGGCTGCAGCGCGCGTCGATGCGGAGCTTCGCAGCGCTGGTGCTGGCGCTCGTCGTGCTTGTCTTCGGGCTAACGGGTGGCTTTTCCGGCGTTTCCGGCGAGCGAGCCACGTCCGGAGCGTCGCTGCATTTCACCCATGTCACGGTGACGCCGCGTGATGCGAACGGCATGCGCGTGCTGGTCATCAACGGCATCATCGAAAACGACAGCGGCACGACGCAGACGGTGCATCCGATCCGTGCCGATCTCGTGACCGACGAGCGGCTGACCGCAAGCATCGTCATCAACCCGCCGGCCGATGTGATCTATGGCGGCCAAAGCCGGGGCTTCTCGGCTCGCGTGCAGCATGCCGGCGGAAAGATGCCGGAGGTCCGGCTTTCCTTCCTGCCACAGACGTAACAGGACACGGGATGGGCCGACTTTCGCGCCACAGGTCGTGCCAATCGCGCTAATTTCATAGCCGGCGAGGCTGTTTCAAGCTCGCATATGTGCTAACGGCTTACCTTCTTTTTCATGGAGCAAGCCCTTATGCCTGTCGTGCGCGGAAAAAACATCGAGCCGCTCTTCACCGCCGAGCAGATTGCCGAACGCAATCATTCGATGGCGCGGGAGATCGCCAGCGGCCCGACCAAGGACCTGCTCGTCATCGCCGTGCTCAAGGGCTCATTCATTTTCGCCGCCGATCTGATCCGGGCCCTGCATGACAGCGGGCTTGCCCCGGAGGTCGAGTTCATCACGCTGTCGAGTTACGGCATCGGCACAGTTTCGCAGGGCGTGCGCATCGTCAAGGATATCGACAGCGACGTGCATGGCCGCGACGTCCTGCTGATCGACGATATCCTTGAATCCGGCCGGACGCTGCTCTTTGCCAAAGAACTGCTTTTCGAGCGTGGTGCGCGCAACGTCACGATCGCCGTGCTGCTCGACAAGCGCGTCAAGCGCAAGGAAAAGCTGGAGGCCGACTATGTCGGCTTCGAATGCCCTGACTATTTTGTCGTCGGCTATGGCATGGATGTCGCCTATGCCTTTCGCGAACTGCCCTTCGTCGGCGTGGTGACCGGGGACGCCTGAGCGACTGCAAAGTGTTGCAGCGCTTTTGCGCGTCTGAAAGACCCGTTGCGCTACTTTGCCGTTCGAGACGGGTTGTTAACCATCTCGTCCATCGCTTCCTCATCTTTACCGATCGAAAAGGAAAGTCTGGTGATTTCCGTCGCGGGGCTGATACGGAGCGATGCACATATGGCAAGAATTCTGATTACGGAAGACGAGGACTCCCTGCGGTCCTTCGTGGCCCGGGCCCTGCGGCTTGATGGCCACGAAACCGATGAGGCGGCCGATGGGGCCGAGGGGCTGGAGAAGCTCAAGGACGGGGTCTACGATCTGCTGCTTTCAGATATCCGCATGCCGGTGATGGACGGCATTGAACTCGCCCATCAGGCAAAAGACGCTTTTCCCAGTTTGAAAATCCTGCTGATGACCGGCTATGCCGAACAGCGCGAACGGGCCGACGATCTTGCCGAAAAGATCATCGATGTCGTCGCCAAGCCATTCGCGCTTCCCGAGATCCGCAAGGCTGTCGCCCGAGCGCTTGTCGCTTAGAGCCAGGATACCTAAAGGCGTGATTCGGAGCGAAATCATGCTCCATTTCTTTGATTGAGATCACGATTCAGATTCCAGGCCGGTTCGGCCTGGAGTGAATTTGTTCTAACGCGCCTGCTGTTGATCGCGTTGCGGTGAGTGGCCTACTGGATGTCCAGCAGTCGTTCGAGATAGCGCCGTTCCATTTCCTGCGGCGGATTGTTGCCGAGCTTTTCGCGGATCGCGTCAAGGATTTCTCGCGCCCGCTGAACGTCGATTTCGTCAGGCACCTTCACGCTGTTGTCGCCGAACTCCGGCCCCTGGGGGCGGCGCGGCCGGCCGAGCGGGTCGCGGCCGTTCTGGTCGCCCTGGCCCACCTGGCCGTTCGGACCTTGACCCTGCTGGCCCTGCTGCGCCTGCATCATCTGGTTCATCATGTCGCGGGCGCCCTGGCGAAGCGCTTCCAGGGCGCGGCCCTGGCCCTCGACGGCCGGTTGGCCACGTCCCTGGCCGAGTTCTCGGCCGGCGCCTTCCATTTCGCGCTGCGCCTGGCCAAAGCCGGGGCCGGGCTTCATGCCCATCTCGCCGAGGCTCTTCTGCAATTCGCCGAGCTGCTTGCCGAGCGCATCCTGCTGGGTGCGCAGCTGTTTCAACGCCTCCCGCAGCTGCTCGGCCGTCATCTGGTCGGAGGGCTGCTGGCCTTCTTTGCCTTGCTGGCCCTGCTGCTGATCCCGCGGCTCGCCGTTCTCTCCGGGGTTCATCTCGTCGAGCAGCGGATCGTTCTCGCCCATGTCAGGCTCGCCGCGCTGCATGCGGTCCCTGAGCTGCTGGTCGAGCCGGAAGGTCTGTTCCATCAGCTTCTGCTGGTCGCGCAGGATCTCACCGAGCTTGTCGATCTGCTTGCGGGCCTCGCTGTTTTCCTGGCCCTGCTGACCGCGCTGCGGGCGGCCCGCCTGCAGGTTGTTCATCATCCGCTGCAATTCCGACAGCATCTGCTGGGCGGCGTCACGATTGCCGGAGCGGGCGAGATTTTCGATCTGGTCCATCATCCGTTCCAGATCCTGCTGACGCAGGATATTCTGCGCGTTCTGGTTCGGCCGCATCGGCGCGTTCTGCATGCGTTGGGCGAGCTCGGTCATATAGTCCTGCATCGCTTTGCGCAGCTCGTCCATCAGCTCCTTGATCTCCGCGTCGGGAGCGTTGCGGTCCAACGCGTCGGCAAGCTTCTGCTGGGCTTCGCGCAGCTTGCGCTCGGCGAGCGATAGATCGCCGTCCTCCATGCCGAGGGCGATTTCCCAGAGATATTGGGCCGTATCCTTCAGCGCATCCTCGCCCCTGGCGAGCTTCATGCGCGTCAGGGCGGATTCGAGCAGCAAGTAGTTGGTAAGCTTGGGGATCGTCTCCTCGGGGCGGATAGTCAGCGCCTCGTTCAGGGCGATTGCCTGCGGCATCTTGCGCGTATCGAGCGCGAAAACCTGCCGCTCCTCAGCTACGGCCGCGGCAAGCGGCTCGTTGAAGGGCCGCGACGGCAGCACCATCTCATGCGGCGGGCTGCGGCCGGTCTGGCCGGCGGCATCCTTGGCGACGAGGGTGATGCGCACGCGCTTGCCGGCAAGCGGATGTTCGGTCAAGTTCCGGCTGGTCACGCCCTTGGCGTCGCGGGCGTTGCGGCGGGGAATATCCAGCCGGTATTCCGGCAACGGATAGAGCGGCGTTGCCGTCGGATCGGTTTCGACGGGAACGATCCCTGCATGCGCCTCCTGGACCCCGTAATCGTCCTTAACGGTGAAACCGATTTCGAGCGCCCCGTTGACGCTGGGCTTCGGCAAACCGTCAAAGGCAATCTCGGGCGCCTTGTCGGGAAGCACGTCGAAGCTCCAGCGGCGGCCATTGACCTCGAGTGCACCGTTCTCCTGGAGCTTCATCATATGCGTCTGCGCGACGAGAGCCTGGCTGGCAGGTGCCGCCGTCGGCTGCTCGCTGGCTGATCCCGCCGTCTGCTGCGGCTTGGTATCCGCCTGCACGGCAATATCCTGGACCTCGCCGTTCGCCTTGCGGAACAGGACCTTCTCGGCGGTCTTTCCGCCGCTGACGCGGACGGTGAGGCCTGAAAACTGCGGAATGCCGATCGGCGCCTGCTCGCTGCCGTCAGCCGTCAGATAGATCGGGGCGCGGCCGGTATAGGAAGGCGGCGTCACCCAAGCGTCGATGCGCACCGCCGGATCGCTGACCACCTGCTCGGGTGCTGCCTGCAACGCGTCGCGGATCGAGCCGCCGTTGATCGACAGCGAATAACCGAAGGCCGTGACCAGCAGCAGCGCCGGGACGGCGCGCAGCGCGAAACGGTCATGCGCGGCGATATCAGGCCGCGGCAGTCCGGTATCAAGCGCTGCGATCTTTTCGGCCATGCGCGCCTGGTGCTCGCGCCAGAGCGCCCGGCCGAAGGGCGTATCGAAGGCCGGCTCGTCTTCCTGGACGGTGACCGGCTGGTGCGGCAGACCGTTGCGCTCCTCCAGCATGCGGTCGGCTTCTGCGATCCTCGGCCAGCGCAGGGTGCGGAAGGGGAGGAGCGAAATGAGAAAAGCGGCGGCAAAGGCGATGAGCAGCAGAATGCGCAGCCAGTCCGGCACGCTGCGGAAGAGGCCGAACCAGGAGGCAGAGAGATAAAAGGCGATGACGGACAGTACCGGCATCAAAGGAGGCAGCAGTTGCTCGAAAAAGAGCACGATTCGCGCCAGCAGTCGTTTCGTCGTCACGAGCCGGGCAAGCGAGGGACGGTAGGCAAATGCGCCTTTCTTCTGCCTCGATGGGCTTGTCATCGGTCCGGTCTCCGCGATCTGGCGTTCTGGAACAGAGGGCGCTTCCGGCGATTGCAGGGCAATACGCTCATGAACGAAAGGATAACACTCTTTGTGGCGAAGGCGAGGGCGAGCGGCCGGCAATACCGGCTTTTCACGTTTATTCGCCAAAAAGTGATGGCTTGTTCAGTCGAGCCAGGCCGGAACGGAGTCGAGGCTGATCAGTTCGGCATAGGTTCTACGCGGTCGAATCGTGTGGAAATCGCTGCCCCTGACCAGAACTTCGGGCACCAGCAGGCGGCTGTTATAGGTGCCGGCCTGGACTGCGCCGTAGGCGCCGGCGGTGCTGACGGCCATCAGGTCGCCGGGCTTCGGCATCGCCATCTCGCGGTCGAGCGCCAGATAGTCGCCGGTCTCGCAAACGGGGCCGACGACATCGGCGCGGATGCGCGGCGCGTTGGCCGCCGAAATCGTTACCGGCCGAATCTCGTGATAGGCCTCGTAAAGCGTCGGGCGGATGAGATCGTTCATCGCGCCGTCGACGATGACGAAGGTCTTTTCGCCGCCATCCTTCACATAGAGGACCTCGGTCACGAGGATGCCGGCATTGCCGACGATCAGGCGTCCGGGTTCGGTGATGATCTTGCAGTTTAGACCGCGCAGCTGGTTCTTGACGATTGCCGCATAGGCGTCCGGCAGCGGCGGCGGATTGTTGTCGTCCTTGTAGGGGATACCGAGGCCGCCGCCGATATCGACGTGATGGATGGTGTGGCCGTCGGCGCGCAGCGTCGCGACAAGGTCGTGCAGCAGCTTGAAGGCGTCGTCGAAGGGCTGCAATTCGGTGATCTGGCTGCCGATATGCATGTCGATGCCGGTGACCTCGATGCCCGGCAGCCTGGCGGCATGGGCATAGATGGCGCGGGCGCGCTCCCAGGAGATGCCGAACTTGTTTTCCTTCTTGCCGGTCGAGATCTTGGAATGCGTCTTCGCATCGACATCAGGGTTGATGCGGAAGGAGACCGGCGCTTTCTTGCCCGCGCTGACGGCGCGCTGATTGAGGATCTCGAGCTCGGGCTCGGATTCGACGTTGAAACAGTAGATACCGGCTTCGAGGGCGAAATCCATCTCGGACGGCGTCTTGCCTACACCTGAGAACATGATGCGGCTCGCCGGAATGTCGGCGGCAAGCGCGCGGCGCAGTTCGCCCTCAGAGACGACATCGATGCCGGCGCCGAGGCGGCCCAGCGTCTTCAGCACCGCCTGGTTCGAATTCGCCTTCATCGCATAACAGACCATGGAGTCCATGTCGGCGAAGGCTTCCGAAAAGACGCGGTAATGGCGCTCCAGCGTCGCGGTGGAGTAGACGTAGAAAGGGGTGCCGACCGCCTTGGCGATCTCGGGAACGGGGACGTTCTCCGCATGAAGGACGCCGTCGCGGTACTCGAAATGGTTCACGGGTTTATGCCTTAAAGAAGGGGATCGAGAAGGAAGGGCTTGTCGACGGTTCCCGGCCGTTTCGTCGGCTTGGAAACGTCGCCTTCCTTGGTTGCCGCAGCGCTCGGCGGATCGAGGTCGCCCTTGCGCCCGCATCCGGCAACGGCAAGGCCGATGACGGCGAGAACCGCCGTCAGGCGGACGAGGTGCGGCAAGCTCTTCATGGATATCCTCTTCTGCGGCATGTGACGGGCATCATTCGTACCGAACGATGGACATCATTCATATCGGATGATGGACATCTTCATAGCGAAGTTTATTCGCCTTGTGCACCCTGATTGTTGGCGGTCTTTGCGCGCCCCGCAGGAAGGGCGCGGCGGCTTTTCGCCACGCCTGGCATCTCTTAGTTGCGGGCGCGCCAGAAGGCGATCTGCCTGCGCACTTCGGACGGCGCGGTGCCGCCGAAGCTCTTGCGGCTGGCGACTGAGGCCTCGACGGTCAGCACGTTGTAGACCTTGTCGGTGATGTCGGGATGGATCGCCTGCAGATCGGAGAGCGGCAGCTCGGCAAGGTCGCAGCCCTTGCTTTCGGCGAGCGCTACGGCGCGGCCGGTGACGTGATGGGCGTCGCGGAAGGGGAGGCCCGCTTCGCGCACCAGCCAGTCGGCAAGATCGGTCGCCGTCGAATAGCCGGAGCCGGCCGCAGCCTTCATGCGCGCGGTGTTGACGGTCATGTCGCGCACCATGCCGGTCATGGCGGCAATTGCCAGTTCCAGGCTCTCGGCGGCGTCGAAGACCTGTTCCTTGTCTTCCTGCATGTCCTTGGAATAGGCGAGCGGCAGGCCCTTCATGATCGTCAGCAGCGCCACCAGCGAGCCGTTGATGCGGCCGGTCTTGGCGCGCACCAGTTCGGCGGCATCCGGGTTCTTCTTCTGCGGCATGATCGACGAGCCGGTCGAGAAGGCGTCGGAGAGACGCACAAAACCGAATTGCGGGGTCGACCAGATGACGATCTCTTCTGCCAGACGCGACAGGTGCATGCCCGCAATCGCCGCGATCGACAGGAATTCGATGGCGAAATCGCGGTCGGAGACCGTATCGATGGAGTTGCGGGTCGGCTCGCGGAAACCGAGCGCCTTGGCCGTCATGTGGCGGTCGATCGGATAGCCGGTGCCGGCAAGTGCGGCGGCACCGATCGGGCTTTCATCCAGATGTTCGATGGCGTGGCGCACGCGCGAGCGATCGCGGCCGAACATTTCGACATAGGCCATGCAGTGATGGCCGAAGGTAACGGGCTGGGCTGCCTGCAGATGGGTGAAGCCCGGCATGACGCTTTCGGCATGTTCTTCGGCGCGGTCGAGGAAAGCCGCGATCAGGCCGGTCAGCATCTGCTCGGTCTTCTGCAGCTCTTCCTTCACCCAGAGACGGAAGTCGAGCGCCACCTGATCATTGCGCGAGCGGGCGGTGTGCAACCGGCCGGCGGCCGGTCCGATCAGCGTCGCCAGGCGTGCTTCGACATTCATATGGATGTCTTCGAGCTGGCGCGAGAATTCGAAATTGCCGCTTTCGATTTCTGACAGGATCGTGTTTAGCCCGTGAACGATCTTGTCCTTATCGTCAGCGGAAATGATCCCCTGATGGGCGAGCATCGTCGCATGGGCAATCGAACCGCGGATGTCCTGCGCGAATAGCTTCTTGTCGAAACCGATCGAGGCATTTATCTCCTCCATGATCGCGTCCGGGCCGGAGGCGAAGCGACCGCCCCACATCTGGTTGGAGGATTTGGTGTCCGTGGTGTCGTCGGCCATGAAGGTGTCCGCCTTGAGGATGCATGTCCAGGAGAATGAAATGACGACAAGAAAACCCCTCGGGCTGCCATCCCTGAAATGGATCGCGATGGCCGCCGTTGCGGGTGTCGTTGCCGGTGCGGCAGCGGTATACGTGAAGGAGACGGGGATTGGCAATGGCGGCGGCGAAACGGCGTCAGCCGAATGCAAGCTTGCCAGGGATCGCGTCGCCAGCGTCACACTGTTGATGAAAGGGCAGGTGGCCGCCATGGTCGCCGCCTACGAGCCGCGCAAGCTGACTGCAGTCTCCTTCAACGGGCCGGACGGCAAGCCGCTGACGCTCGATCATTTCGCCGGCAAGACCGTGCTTCTCAATCTCTGGGCGACATGGTGCGTTCCCTGCCGCGAGGAGATGCCGGCGCTGAACGCGCTCGAGAAGGAGATGGGCAGCGACAGGTTCCAGGTGGTGCCGGTCAATATCGATAGCGGCGACGACGAGAAGCCGAAGACCTTCCTCGCCGAGATCGGCGTCGATGCGCTGCAGCTCTATCGCGACAATACGATTTCGGTGTTCAACAATCTGAAGAAAGAGGGCCTCGCCATGGGGCTGCCGGTGACGCTGCTGATCGATGACAAGGGATGCCTGATTTCAGCGATGAACGGGCCGGCCGCCTGGGACAGCGAGGATGCCAAGGCGCTGATCAAGGGCGCGATCGGGTCCTGAAGCCACGATTGGCCACCCTCCTTCGCTGAAGAGGGGGCGCAGCAGAAGTTTACCGCGTCGGGACCGGCACTTCACCGCGATAGTCATAGAAGCCGCGGCCGGACTTGCGTCCGAGCCAGCCGGCTTCGACATATTTCACCAACAGCGGGCAGGGACGATATTTCGAGTCCGCCAGGCCGTCATGCAGCACCTGCATGATCGAAAGGCAGGTGTCGAGGCCGATGAAATCGGCAAGCTGCAGTGGTCCCATCGGATGATTGGCGCCGAGCTTCATCGCCGTATCGATGGCGTCGACCGTGCCGACGCCCTCATAGAGCGTGTAGATCGCTTCGTTGATCATCGGCAGCAGGATGCGGTTGACGATGAAGGCCGGGAAATCCTCGGCGACAGTGATGGTCTTTTCCAGCGTGCCGACGAATTGCTTGGCGGCGGAAAAGGTCTTCTCGTCGGTGGCGATGCCGCGCACCAGTTCAACCAGCTTCATGACAGGCACCGGGTTCATGAAATGTATGCCCATGAAGCGCTCGGGGCGGTCGGTGGCGGCAGCAAGCCGGGTGATGGAAAGGGAAGAGGTGTTGGTGGCAAGCAGCGCTTCCGGCTTCAGGACCGGACAGACCTGGGTATAGATCTTGCGCTTGACCGTTTCATCCTCGGTGGCGGCCTCTATGACCAGATCGGAGGGAGCGAGATCATTGACATCCGACGAGCCTGTGATGAGCGACAAGGTCGACTTGCGCTCCTCTTCGGTCATCTTGCCGTTCGTCACCAGGCGGGCCAGGTTGCCGTTAATGGTGGCAAGGCCGGATTCGATGCGGTCCTGCGAAAGATCGTAGATGTGAACCCTATAACCTGCGGCGGCCGAAACATGCGCGATGCCGCAGCCCATCTGACCGGCACCGATAATACCAATATTCTTCAACACCGCATTCATCTCCAAACCCCCGCACGGCATTCGCCCCCGCGCCGCCGTATTTTTCTAGCAATACTGCCGGACGAAGGATCGCCCGGCAGCAGTAGTAGCCCGATAAAAGATAATTTTCCAGTCATTCGCAAGTGCGAAAGAAAAGCATTTGACGCGGTCAGAGCGCCTTTTGCAATTCCGGCAAGACATCGAAGAGATCGGCGACCAATCCGTAGTCGGCGACCTGGAAGATCGGCGCCTCCTCGTCCTTGTTGATGGCGACGATGACCTTCGAATCCTTCATGCCGGCCAGATGCTGGATGGCGCCTGAAATGCCGCAGGCGATATAGAGCTGCGGCGCCACCACCTTGCCGGTCTGACCGACCTGCCAGTCGTTCGGCGCATAACCGGCATCGACGGCCGCACGGCTTGCACCGACGGCAGCACCGAGCTTGTCGGCAAGCGGCAGGATGACCTCCCTGAACTTTTCCGCCGAGCCGAGCGCCCGGCCGCCGGAAATGATGATCTTCGCCGAGGTCAGTTCCGGACGGTCGGAGGCCGACAGCGCGTCCCTGACGAAGGTCGACAGTCCCGGATCGGAAACCGCCGGGATCGCCTCGATCGTTGCCGAGCCGCCTTCCGGTGCAGAGGCGAAGGATGCGGTGCGCACGGTGATCACCTTCTTGGCATCGCTTGCCTGCACCGTCTGGATGGCGTTGCCGGCATAGATCGGCCGCTTGAAGGTATCGGACGAGATCACCTCGATGATCTCGGAGACCTGGGCGACGTCGAGAAGAGCGGCGACGCGCGGCAGAACATTCTTGCCGACCGAGGTGGCCGCAGACAGGATCGTGTCGTAGCTGCCAGCCAGCGAGACGATCAGATCGGCCAGCGGTTCGGCCAGATTGTTGGCGAGTTCATCGCTTTCGGCCAGCAGCACCTTGGAGACGCCGGCAAGCTTGGCGGCGGCATCGGCAGCAGCCTTGGCAGCTTTGCCGGCGACGAGGATGTGAATATCGCTTGCCTGTTCCTTGGCGATCTTGGCTGCTGCCGTCAGCGCCTTGGCGGTCTGATCGGACAGGCTGGCATTGTCGTGGTCAGCCAGAAGAAGAATGGTCATGATGATGGCTCCTGTTCCAAGCTGATTACAGCACGCCGGCTTCGTTTTTGAGCTTGTCGATCAGTTCGGCGACCGACTTGACTTTGACGCCGGCCTTGCGGCCCGACGGCTCCTCGGTCTTCAACACCTTGAGGCGCGGCGTGGTCGAGATGCCGAAGTCGCTTGGCGTCTTCTTGTCGAGCGGCTTCTTCTTCGCCTTCATGATATTAGGCAACGAGGCATAACGCGGTTCGTTCAAGCGCAGATCTGATGTGATCACCGCCGGCAGCTTGATCTCGATCGTCTGCAGGCCGCCATCGACTTCACGGGTCACCTGAGCCTTGCCATCCCCGATCTCGATCTTCGAGGCGAAGGTCGCTTGGGCGGTTCCCATCAGCGCCGCCAGCATCTGGCCGGTCTGGTTGCTGTCGTCGTCGATCGCCTGCTTGCCAACGATGATCAGCCCCGGCTGTTCGGCATCGGCGACAGCCTTCAAGATCTTGGCGACAGTGAGCGGCTCGATCTGATCGTCGGTCTCGACCAGGATCGCCCGGTCGGCGCCCATGGCAAGTGCGGTGCGCAGCGTCTCTTCGGCCTTAGCCGGACCGATCGAAACGACCACCACTTCCTCGGCCTTGCCGGCTTCCTTCAGCCGCAGCGCTTCTTCCACCGAGATCTCGTCGAACGGGTTCATCGACATCTTCACATTGGCAAGCTCGACACCCGTGCCGTCCGGCTTCACCCGGATCTTCACGTTGTAGTCGACAACCCGTTTGACTGGCACGAGTATCTTCATGGGGTCCTTCCTTCAGGAGAAACTGGCTTCAGAGACTTTTTTAGAAAATGCGCGCTTGGGCGCCGCTCCGATTGTCGAATGGCGACATGGATACGCGTTTTTCCTCCAAATTCAACGCTTGCATGACGCCGGCAGGCGATTTGCTTCGGCAATATATGGACGTTTACGTTCACGTCAATATAGCTGTTTAGCGGCGGCCCCAGGGAAATCGCTGCGCCGTCCGCCCGTCCGTGCCGGCTGCGATGGCCGGGCCGGCGCCCGGGTCGTTTCTGACGGCGCGGGGAGTGACGATCTGCCGGTCGAAGAGCGGCACACCAGGCCGGCGCAACACCAGGATCAGGAAAGCCCCGGCAAGGATGCCGCCGACATGCGCGCCCCAGGAAACGTCGCCATCGGGTGCAATCGCCAGCATGAAGAACTGCTGCCCGATCCACAAAAGTAGCGGCACGAAGGCCGGCAGGGGCAACGGCACACGGAAAAACACCAGCACCCAGACCCTGACGCGCGGATGCAGCAAGACATAGGCGGCAACGACGCCGGAGACCGCCCCCGATGCGCCGACCAGCGGCGCTTCCGAGGTCATGGTCAGCAGGCCGTGGCAGAGCGCGCCGGCGGCCGCGCAAACGAAATAGAAGATCAGGAAGCGCAGATGTCCCATCGCATCCTCGACATTGTCGCCAAAGACCCAGAGGAAGATCATGTTGCCAGCCAAATGCCAGAAGCCGGTATGGACGAAGGCGTATGTAAGGTAGGTCAGCGGTTCCGGCACGATTTCGAGCCCCTGCGCCAGCATCGCATGGCCGAAGGCAATCGCCGGGATATAGCCGAGACCGACGGTCGTCGCCTGGGCTGCCTGTTCGCTCTCCAGGCTGGTCAAAAGCCAGACCGCGATGTTCAGCGCGATCAGTGCGAGCGTCACCCACTGAACCTTGATATGTTTCAGCGTATTGGCATCGTGAAGTGGTATGAACATAAAGGCCCCCCGGCGATCGTGAACGCGGCAAGCCTATCTGTTTTTTCCCGGAACCCAAAGTACATCCGCATGGCCCTGGTCATTTGCATGACGCGCGGCGACGAAGAGGAAATCGGAGAGTCGGTTGACGTATTTCATCGCCGGCTCGCCGACGATTTCGCCGTCGGTGCGAGCAAGCGCCACCATCAAACGTTCGGCGCGCCGCGCAATCGTGCGGGCAAGATGCAGATGTGCCGCGGCCGGACTGCCACCTGGCAGGATGAAGGATTTCAGCGACTCCAAACCGGCGTTCAGCTGGTCGATATCATGCTCGACGCGGTCGACCTGCGTCTCGGCGAT
Source organism: Rhizobium sp. CRRU65 (assembly GCF_048551595.1). Classification (NCBI taxonomy): domain Bacteria; kingdom Pseudomonadati; phylum Pseudomonadota; class Alphaproteobacteria; order Hyphomicrobiales; family Rhizobiaceae; genus Rhizobium; species Rhizobium sp. CRRU65. The sequence goes on from NZ_JBLYZH010000003.1 coordinate 510,327, forward strand.
CCGCAGCGGCTCGTAGGCCGGTGGCTCACCGGTGTCGGGGGTGGCGAGATCGGCGCCGAGATCGAAGAGATCGTTCTGGATCGACATCAGCATGGCGTCGAGTTCAGGCAAGTCGGCCGTGTGCAGCCGCGCCAGGCCGATCGCGGAATTGGCCTCATCGATGGTGCCGTAGGCCTCGACGCGCAGATCGTCTTTGAGCCGGCGCGGACCGGATACCAGCCCGGTCGTACCGTCATCGCCTGTTTTCGTGTAGATCTTGTTGAGCTTGACCATGGTTTCCCCCTTGAATCCCGGTCAGGTCGGGCGGCCGCCGCCGGTCAGCCACAGCGTCACCATGATCAGGATGACGGCGATCGCCTGCAACAGCACACGAAGCTGCATCAGCTTGTTGGAACGGTTGGGATCGCCGCCCTTCATCATGTTGAAGAGGCCGCGGATCAGGACGAGGGCGACGACGCCCATGACGATGATCGCGAGGATATAGGTGACCGTGGACATGGCGTTCAGCTTTCTCAGTCAGTCTGTCCAGCGCATCAGGCGGTAGAAGAGGTCTGCCGGAAGCAGCCGCTTCAGGAACATGCCCTGTTTAGCCGGAGTCGTTACGGGATAATGTGGCCTCGGATTTTTCGAGTTCAATGCGTGTTTCAACACGGAATAGACCGCTTCCGGGCCGAGTTTATGGCGGTTGACCGGCCCCGATCCGTCGAGTCTCGCCAATTGGCTGATGTAATCGACCGCGTGAGGCGAATTCTCGAGGTCGATATGTTCCTTGATCTTTGCGAGCGCATTGGCGGTGAACCGCGAGGCGATCGGTCCCGGCTCGATCAGGCTCACATGGATGCCGCTGCCCTGCAGCTCCATGCGCAGGGTGATGCTGAGGCCTTCGAGTGCAAATTTGGACGCGGTGTAGGCGCCGCGAAAGCGATAGGGGACGACGCCGAGGATCGACGAACATTGCACGATCCGCCCTTGGCCACGTTTGCGCATCGGCGGAAGGACCTGCCGCGTCAGTTCATGCCAGCCGAAGAAATTCGCCTCGAACTGCGCGCGCAGCGTTGCCGTCGACAGATCCTCGACAGCGCCCGGCTGGCCGTAGGCGCCGTTATTGAAGAGCGCGTCGATGCGACCGCCGCTGCGTTCCAGAACCGTGCCGACCAGCTCGGAAATCGTCTCGGTCCTGGCATAGTCCATCAGGAAGGCTTCGATGCCTTCCGCTTCCAACCCCTTGAGATCGTCCGGCTTGCGCACCGTTGCGAAGACACGCCAGCCATCGGCTTTCAGCGCCCGTGCGCAATGAGCGCCGATACCGGACGAACATCCGGTCACGACGATGGTGCGCTCTCCCGCCATGGAATGATTCCTGTACAAAATGGGACTCGTTTCCCATATTCGGCCAGAGGATACAATCTGGAAAGCCGGAGACGGAATGCCGAAGGTGCTACGCACGATCTACGACGTGGTCTATGACGCGATCTGTCACATGGTCGAGGACGACGGCTTCGCCATGGCAAGCCATGTGGCGCTGTCGAGCCTGCTTGCGGTTTTCCCCTTCCTGATCTTCGGCACGGCGCTTGCAAGCTTCCTCGGCGCCGATCAATTTTCCTCGACCGCCATCCACCTGATCTTCGACACCTGGCCCGAGGCGATCGCCAAACCGCTCGCCGACCAGGTGCTGCAGGTGCTGACCATTCCGCGCGGCGGGCTGCTGACGATCTCGGTGCTGGCGGCCGCATATTTCGCCTCGAACGGTGTCGAGGCGCTGCGCATTTCGCTCAATCGCGCCTATCGGGTGCAGGAGACGCGGGCCTGGTATTTCACCCGTCTCGCCAGCCTGGGCTACGTGCTGATCGCGGTCATCATCTTCACGGCGATCAGCATTCTGCTGGTCGCCCTGCCGCTGGCGCTCGATTATTCGAGGAAATGGTTTCCGCTGTTTGCCGATACGCTCGACATCGTCTTCAGCTGGCGCATCTACGGCACGCTGGTGGTTCTGACCGTCGGACTGCTGGTGATGCATCTCTGGCTGCCGGCCGGCAAGCGGCGGGTCTTCGACGTCATTCCCGGGGTGCTGCTGACACTGCTTCTCTGGCTCGCCGGCGCGCTGATCTTTGCCTATTATCTGGCGACCTTCGCCAACTATACGGCAACCTATGCCGGTCTCGCCTCCGTCATGATCGTGCTGATCTTCCTCTATATGGTCGGCGTCATCTTCATCATCGGCGCGGAGATCAATGCGGCGCTGATCAAATTCCGCGTCTTCCGGATGTTCTCCCGCACGCTTTCGATCGTCGGCAGAGAGCGTGTCGAAAGGCAATCAGAGCCCGACAAGGCGGCGAATATCCGCCCCTGACATGCCCTGGGCGCGCAATTCGCCAAGCCCGCTGTCGCCTTGGCTTTTCGAAAGCTTGCGGCCATCGGCGCCAAGAATGAGACGATGATGGTGATAGACCGGCTGCGGTAGGCCGAGCAGCACCTGCAACAGCCGGTGCACCGATGTCGCGTGGAAGAGGTCGAGCCCACGCACGACATGGGTGACGCCCTGCAGCGCATCGTCGACGACCACGGAAAGATGATAGCTCGACGGCGCATCCGAGCGCGACAGGATGACGTCGCCCCAGACGTCGGGCTCGGCGGCGATCTCGCCTGTCCTGCCGTCGCCGGTTTCCGTCCAGAACAGCAGTTCGCCCATCAGGTCGAGCGCTTTGCGCATATCGAGCCGCCAGGCATGTTTCTTCCCCGAGGTCAGCATGTCCCGCCGTTCGTCTGCCGGACGCTCGCGATCACTTGCGGGATAATGCGGGGTGCCGTCGGGATCGTGCGGCCAGGGTTCACCCGCCGCCTCGTAGGCAGCGATGCGCGCCTTCACCTCGCCCCGCGTCAGAAAGGCCGGATAGACCAGTCCGCGCTCGATCAGCGCATGCAACGCCGCCTGATATTCGGGAATATGTTCCGACTGGCGCCGCACCGGGCTTGCCCAGCCGATATCAAGCCATTCGAGATCCCTGAGGATGCCGGCCTCGAACTCGGGCGTGCAGCGCGCCTGGTCGATATCCTCGATGCGCAGCAGCAGGCGCGCTTGTTCGGCCTCCGCCATGTCGCGGTTCATGAGGGCCGAGAGGGCATGTCCGAGATGCAACGGTCCGTTGGGGCTCGGCGCAAAACGAAAGACAGGTTTTTGACGCTCACTCGTGGTCATGCTTTCTTCTGCCATGGATTCGGTTTTTGAACCACAGCGAGGCAAAGTGCAGATCATCCGCAACGAAGATGACGTCAGGCAGGGGCTCGAAGCGCTGCTTCGCCTCGATCCGCGCCTTGCGCCTGTAGTCACTGAGGCCGGGCCTATTCCGCTGCGGTTGCGCGAGCCCGGCTTTGCCGGTCTTGCCCATATCATCGTCTCGCAGATGGTGTCGCGCGCCAGCGCCGAGGCGATCTGGCGGCGCATGCTGCCGGCGGTCGGTTCGCTGACGGCGGAAGGTTACGCACTGCTTCACGCCGAGGCGTGGCGCGAATTCGGTCTGTCGCGCGCCAAGGCCGAGACGCTGTCGCGGATTGCCGAAGCGGTCGCCTCCGGCCGTCTCGATCTCTCCGGGCTCTGCCTGAAGCCGCCGGGCGAGGCGCTTGGCGAACTGACCGCGTTGAAGGGCGTCGGGCCGTGGACGGCAGAGGTCTATCTGATGTTTTGCGGCGGCCACGCCGATGTTTTCCCGGCCGGCGATGTCGCGCTGCAGAATGCCGTCGGAGCGGCATTCGGTCTTGCCGCACGGCCGCAGGCGAAGGCGCTTGCTGAGCTTTCGGAAGTCTGGTCGCCGTGGCGCTCGGTGGCGGCACGGCTTTTCTGGGCCTACTATGCCACGAGGATGCGCCGTGACATGGTGCCGATCGGCTGATCGGCAACACTCTTCAAATTGCCTTTATCCTCTGAATTTATTGGACTTCACAATCCTGTAACAACCGGCCTAATATACAGGTGCAGATGCCGAATCGATCAGGAGAGTCCCTTGACGATTGCAGTCTCCCCACAGGCCCTGCCGGCGCTCGTTCTGAACGCTGACTACCGGCCGCTGAGTTATTACCCCTTGTCGTTGTGGTCCTGGCAGGACGCGATCAAGGCGGTATTTCTCGACCGTGTGAACATCATTGCAGAATATGAACATTCGGTTTCTTCGCCGAGCTTTTCGATGCGGCTTCCGAGTGTCGTGTGCCTGAAGACTTACGTTCAGCCGTCCCGCAATCCCGCTTTCACCCGGTTCAACGTCTTCCTGCGCGACCGGTTCGAATGCCAGTATTGCGGCGCCCATGACGACTTGACCTTCGACCACGTCATCCCGCGCGCCCATGGCGGCGAGACCACCTGGGAGAATGTCGTGGCAGCCTGCTCGCCCTGCAATCTGCGCAAGGGCAGCAAGCTTCCGAAGCAGGCAGGCATGTTCCCGGCGCAGAAGCCCTACCAGCCGACGGTGCAGGATTTGCACAATAACGGCCGGCTGTTCCCGCCAAACTATCTGCATGAAAGCTGGCTCGACTATCTCTATTGGGATACCGAACTGCAGCCCTGATCGAACGGCCTGCAGCGCCGCGCATCTTTTCAGAGGCGGCAAGGACGCTGCAGCACTTCGAATGCTGCATAATTTTATCAGGCGGCCTTGCGAACGCCGACAAAGGCGAAGGCTGCGAGCAGGATTCCGGCAATCACGTTCCAGCCCGCAAAAGACAGGCCGAGCACGCGCAGTGCCGCGTCGGTGCAGGACGGGCCCTTGATTGTGTTGAGTTCACCGAGCAGATCGCCGGCATTGGTCGTCATGCTGCTTGCCGTCGTCGAGCAGGTGGCCGGGCCGGGCCAGAAGTGCCATTCCACACCGGCGTGATAAACACCCATGCCTGCCGTCACCAGCATCAGAATGCCGGCCGCGAGAATGAGCGCCCGGGTGATCCAGTTCGGCAGTCCGACGAGCTCGGAGATCGCGGCCAGGATCGCGATCGGGATGGCGTAATAATAGGGCTGCCGTTGCAACAGGCAGAGGGCACAGGGAATATAACCGCCGATATACTGGAAGCCGAGCGCGGTGCCGACCGCCGCCGCCATACCGATGGCGAGCAAAATGGAATAGACAAAGCCGGGGCGGGCGAGCGGCGAGGAAATAGTCATGGCGGAGCTCCGCGAGTTTAGTAGAGCATGAGATGCAGATTGAGATTTTAGGCCTGTTCGGCCGAAAATCATCCTCGCCTAGTGAGCGAAAGAGCGGTAGCCGACATATAGCACAATCACCGTAGCGGCACCGATACCAACGATTTGGCCGAGGCGCTTCTCGATGAAGTTACGGATCGGCTCGCCGTAGCGGCGCAGCAGCCAGGCGAGGAAGAGGAAACGCGCGCCGCGTGCAATAATCGCCGAAACAATGAAAAGGCCCAGATTGACGTGAATGACGCCAGACAGAATCGTCACGATCTTGATCGGCGGCAGATGCGCAAGACCTGATGTGACAAGCAGCAGCAGGATCCACTCGTAGGTGACATAGGCCTTCATCTGCTCAAAGGCATCGAGCTTGCCATAGAATTCGAGAACCGGCCGCGCCACCGTCTCATAGGCGTAAAAGCCGAGCGCCCAGCCGGCGATGCCGCCGAGTACAGAGGCGACGGTCGCGACCAGCGCGTAGCGATAGGAGCGTTCCGGCCTGGCAAGCGCCATCGGCAGGAACAGTACGTCGGCGGGGACGAGAAAGATGGAGCTTTCGACGAAGGCGATGACGGCGAGCCAGATTTCGGCCGATTTGCGCGCGGCCAGAGACATGGTCCAGTCGTAAAGTCTGCGGAGCATTCCGTTTCCTTCCTGTTGCAGTGCAAAAGAGCTTTAGGGGCCGTGCGCGGCGCTGTAAATGCTCGCCCGTGTCCTTCCTGCCACCGCCGTCAAAAAATTTTCGTGATGCGGGGTGTCAGCGCCTCTCCCAAGATTTCGGGAGATTGCGAATCGGCCATTCTGCGGCAAGCTAATTTAGGGTCGACGTGCAAGGTGGCATGAGAATGTTCAAAGTGATCGAAGGCGGCCGTGGGCGGGCCGTGCAAATGGATGACTGGTCCGAAGAGCGGCGCGGGCCAAGCAAAGAGGACGTGCGCCGGGAGGCTGCGCGGCGGATCAGCGAGAGCGGCTATCATCTGTCTCGCATCCGGGAATTCGCGACCGGCGTGCCAATGCTGGCGCCTCTTAAATACTTGTCGCTGCAGATCGATTTCGCAGCCGAGACGTTGTCGCGGCTCGACCCGATCCCGGAGGATTTCCGCTCAGATGGCTATTGGCCGGCGGGCTGAAGCCATCACGCTAGCGTGATTGCCGCTAAAATGCGGAGGTATTTGCGTCAGGACAGGTCCATCGACTTTTCCCATTGCTGACGCAGGACATTCATTTCCGTCCGCTTCTGGGCCATTTCGCTAACGGCGGCGCGCAGATGCGGATGGTGAGACATGAACATGTTGAAGTCGCGCCGTTCGAGCACCTCGAACTGGCAGAAATCGACGGCGATCACGTCGGCCGTGCGCCGTGCGCCAGTCAGCAGGGCCATTTCGCCGAAAAAGGCGCCCGGCTCCAGGCGGATCGCGCCACTGGCGAGCCGCACTTCCACCGCGCCCGAGGAGATGAAATACATGCTGTCGCCGCGGTCGCCGCGGCGGATGACGCGTTCGCCGGGCGGCGCGGATTTTGCCTTGAAGAGCAGTAGCAGTTCCTCCTGGGCGTCCTCGTCGACTTCGGAGAACAGCGGGAAAGTCTCGATCAGCTGTTGCATCTTCAGTTGATGCTGGCGCTCGCGCTCTTCGCCGAGCGCCCTGATCTTTTCCAGTTCTTTGCCGAGCGCCTTCTGCCTGCTCCTGCCGTAGCTTTCCCAGAGGGAGGGCCATTTCGAATGGATATATTTCTTCAGGCCGTCGGTTGCGAAGATCACGATCGGGTTGAGCGTGATCGACAGGATCGCGGCAGCCAGGATCAGATCCTGGCCCTCATGCGGCAAAAGCCCGAGTGAGACGCCGAGGCCGGCGAGGATGAAGGAAAACTCGCCGATCTGGGCGAGGCCGCCGGCCAATGTCAGTCCCATGCTGATCGGATATCTGAGCAGGATGACGATGAGGAAGGTGATGATGCCCTTGCCGAGGATGACGAGAGCCAGCGCGCCGATCACGGCCAGCGGCTGGCGCACCAGGATCGAGGGATCGAAGAGCATGCCGACGGAGACGAAGAACAGCACGGAGAAAGCGTTCTGCAGCGGCAGCGAGTCGGCGGCCGCCCTGTGGCTGAGCTGGGATTCGCTCATGACGACGCCGGCGAAAAATGCGCCGAGTGCAAAAGAGACGCCGAAGATCGCCGCCGAGCCGAAGGCGATGCCGAGTGCAATCGCCAGCACCGTCAGCGTAAAGAGTTCGCGCGAGCCGGTCCGGGCGATCATCGTCAGCAGCCAGGGCACGATGCGAGGCCCGAGGAAGATCGCCATGGCGGCGAAGGCCACAACCTTCAGCAGTGTCAAGCCGATCGTCAGCGCCAACGGCAGGTCACCGAGGCCATGGTTGGTCGTAGTGCTGGCGGTGCCACCCAGAAGCTCTGCCAGCGCCGGCAGCAGCACCAGTGCCAACACCATCACCAGATCCTCGACGATCAGCCAGCCGACGGCGACGCGTCCGCTGGCCGCGTTGACGAGATTGCGCTCCTCCAGCGCCTTCAAGAGCACGACGGTGCTCGCCACCGACAGGCTGAGGCCGAGGACGATGCCGGCGCCTAGGCTCCAGCCCCAGAGTTTGCAAAGACCGATGCCCAACAGGGTGGCAAGGATAATCCGTCCGATCGCGCCAGGCACGGCGATGCCGCGCACGGCGAGCAGATCGGAGGCGGAAAAATGCAGGCCGACGCCGAACATCAAAAGGATGACGCCCATCTCGGCGAGCTGGCCGGCAAGGGCGGTATCGGCGACGAAGCCCGGCGTGAACGGCCCCATCAGGATGCCCGCCATCAAATAACCGACGAGTGGCGGCAGCCGAAGCCGGTCGGCCCCATAGCCCAGGATCGCTGCGAAAACGAAACTGACGGCGACCGTCGCGATAAGTCCTACTTCCTGATGCACGTCCGCCCTCTCTTGTGATAGCGGCGGCCACTTTGGACGAAGCGCAAGCAAAATTAAACAGTTGATTTGGGAATGGGCTGCTGTTCGGGCTTTCGTTCTCAGTGCTGGCTGGTGTGGCGCAGACGTCGTCCGCGGCACGGTCGGGCCGTCACCGATGTTGGAACCACTTGCGTCTTGCCTCGTTGCCCTTTCATCAAGAAAGGAGAAACGACATGCGGAAGATGATCTTGAACTGTACTGTGGCGGCCCTTGCCGCCTGCTCGTTTGCAGCGCCTGTTCTTGCCGACAGCGTGTATGTCAGGGAGCGTTCTTATGATGACGGCTATCGCCATGAGCGGGTACGACCCGGCATCACCATCAGCGAGCGTGGCGTCACTTTCGGTGCCGTGCGCGAACGTGAGCATCGCCGCTATCGCGATAATGGCTGCGAAACCAGGAGCGTCACCCGACAGACCGACGAAGGCGAGGTCACCAAGACGGTCCGGCGCTGCAATTAACGAAAAAATGTGCGATAAGGACGAAGCCCGGTTCCGACGAGCCGGGTTTTCGCCTTTTGTGGCAAGAATATCTCAATGCAGTGGTGAAAGTCGTCTGTCGGTGTTATGAGCACGCCTTTGGTAACAGCGCGTTCCCAGCGCAAGCACCGCCCGCACAGGATCTTTTAGTATGATTGAGCTTACGCCGTCCCAGATCGCCGCACTTAAACTCGCCAGGGATGGAGACCTTTATCCTCAGCCAGCCAATAAATGGACGCACGAGAACGCGACGGTGACTTATGCAAAAACTGACCGGTGGAAAGAGCGGCCTCAGAAAATAAAGTCGGTCACTGCCAAGACGCTGGGCGAGTTGAAGGAGCCGGGTTTTCTGGAGAGGCGGCACCTGGATGACGACGCAACAAAAGACGTCTACGGCATCACGATGGCCGGCAAGATGTGGCTGCTGAAGAATAAGTAAGCTTCGCTTAGGCGCTGAGTATTTTCACAAGCCTCCCAGCCGAACGGGATATGACGGCCTCATATCCGACTTTCGGGAGGGACTTGAGATCGCCGCCAAAGCGACCTTGGCCAATAAGAATTCTATCGGGTACGGGCGGCGGTCGAGGCGGTCATGCAGCGTCGTCTTTCGCTGGCGCACAGCCGCCAGCGCCGGCGCCCCATCACGCGCAAGCCTTCACAGTGCCTTTAGTTCGGAATTATGCGGCCTCACCTGCCTGCGCGCGAAGCCATGCGCAGAGCTGCCGCGGCGCTTGGCGCGCGTCATTGGCGCGGATGAGCGCGAAATGCCAGGCTGGCCCGCTCAGCACGTGGGGGAACGGCGCGATCAGCCGGCCCTCGGTCAAAAGCGGCCGAAACAGCGATGGCGACAACAGCGCCACACCCACGCCTGCCAGCGCCGCATTGGCATCCAACTCGTGCGTGGGGTAATCGACCGCCAAAAAGCGCAAACCCTGAGGGGTCGCGCATTGAGCCTCCTTAAACCATTGCTCCCAATCAGGGTGCGGCAAAAGCTCGAAGTCAGCCAGCGCCTCCGGCGCGGGAAGCGTCCGCGTTCCAAGCAGGGAGGGCGACAGCATCGGCGTCACTTCTACGGGAGCGAGCCGATATTCTTCCAGCCCGGCCCATCCACCGCGACCCGTCCTTATGGCGACGTCGAATGCGCCCGGATCACGTATTTCCGCCGAGACGTCGACCTCGATGACGGAAGCTCCAGCCGTAGGATAGCGCGCCAGACGCGGTGCAAGCCAGCGTGACGCAAAGGTCGGCGGCGCCGTGAGCCTGAGTGGCGGCGTTGCCGCCTGAAATTCTGCAAGCGCCTCACCGATCCCGGTTAATGCCTCCCGGACCCGACTTGCCAGAACGGAGGCGGCGGCCGTCGGGACCACTCGCCGACCGGCGCGGATAAATAGCGGCTGACCGAGTTCAGCCTCCAGAGTGCGAATACGAAGGCTGACCGCCGCCGGTGTCAGAAACAAGCGTTCGGCTGCCCGCGCGAAGCTGCCGGCCGAGACACAGGCTTCCAATACGCGCAGAGACTCCAATGACGGCCGCATGATCAGCTTCCCTTCACGATCAATTTATCTTGTGGTGACGACAAGCAAAGCACGTTTTGAAGGCGGAACGCCCTGGTGCAGTTTTGGGGGACAGCCAAGAATAGGAGATTTACTGTGTCCCTGCAATCTCAGCACCTGTTTACACTCTTCATCGCGCTTCATCCGACGCTGGAGCTTGGGCAGACACCTGCCGGCGGCCGGCGGATTTTTCCTGTCTCAGGCGGACATTTCCAAGGGGAGCGCCTGAAAGGAAAAGTATCGTCGCTGATCGGCTCGGATCTCCTGCTCGCTCGTGGCGACGGCACATTTCAGCAAGATGTCAGGCTCCTCCTCGTCGCCGACGACGGGGAGCTCGTCCTCATGACCTATCGCGGCGTCAGGCGTGCGTCACAGGCCGTCGACGAGCGTTTGGTATGCGGCGAAACGGTCGACGCTTCGGAATATTATCTGCGCACGACACCGTATTTCGAGACCGCCGCGCCTGCGCATGCGTGGCTCAACAGCATTGTCGCGGTCGCAAAGGGCGGCAGGTGTCCGGGCGGTGTCGAATACGAAGTCTTTGAAGTTCTGTGACCACGATATTGTCTTCGCCGCTCTCTCACATTGCGGGCGGGGGCGTGACGACGCAGTCCGCTTGCGTTGCTTGAACTATCTGACAAAGAGCTTGAAGATTTTGGTGGTGCCCCATGCCGGAGTCGAACCAGCACTTCTTTCGAAACTCGATTTTGAGTCGAGCGCGTCTACCAATTCCGCCAATGGGGCAACGGATACGAACGGGCGGCTGTCTAACATGCGAGCACCCGGACGCGCAAGACGGGCAAGCGAAGTTATCGGATTGATCCGGTAGAGAGATCCGGCCTCGCTTCGAGGCCGGATCTTGTCTGATATCAATGGGCGGCGGCCGATGCCGGGTTGCTCAGGCCGGACTTCTTCAGCGTGACCGCCAGGATCGAGGCCAGCAGGCAGAAGGCGCCGGCGACGAAGAAGGCGGGCAGGTAGCTCGAGAGCTCCGTGCGCGAGAGGCCGGCGCCATAGGCGGCGGTGGCGGCTCCCAGCTGATGTCCGGCAAAGACCCAGCCGAAGACGAGGCCGACCTTTTCAGGGCCGAAGCGGTCGGCGGCGATCTTGACGGTCGGCGGCACGGTGGCAATCCAGTCGAGGCCGTAAAAGACGGCGAAGATAGAGAGGCCGTAAAAGCTGAAATCGCTGAAGGGCAGGTAGAGCAGCGACAGGCCGCGCAGGCCGTAATACCAGAAGAGCAGCCAGCGATTATCGAAGCGATCGGACAGCCAGCCGGAACCGATGGTGCCAAAGAAATCGAAGATGCCCATGACAGCCAGCACACTGGCGGCGGCCACTGGCACGATGCCGAAATCGCCGCAAAGGGTGACGAAATGGGTCTGGATCAGGCCGTTGGTGCTGAGGCCGCAGATGAGGAAGGTGGCAAAGAGGATCCAGAAGGTCGAGGTCTTCGAGATTTCCCTGAGGACGGTGATCGGCGTCATCAGCGCGACGCCAAGCGAAGTGCTTGCCGGCGGCGGCGTTACCTGCGTTTCGCCGAAGGAGGGCAGGTTGAGGTCGGCGGGGCGGTCGCGCATGAAGGCAAGTACGGCAAGAGCTGCGACCATGATCATGGCGCAGACGAAAAACACCGTCGAGCGCCAGCCGTAGCGTTCCGTCAGCTCCGCCATCAATGGCAGAAAGACGAGCTGGCCGGTTGCCGAGCTTGCCGAGAGCATGCCGACGACGAGGCCGCGATGCTTGGTGAACCAGCGGCTGGAGACCGTTGCGGCGAGCACCATGGCCGTCAATCCGGTACCGAAGCCGACGACGATGCCCCAGAGCAATAGCAACTGCCACAGCGTCGTCATGAACAGCGAACCGACGAAGCCGGCGCCGATCAGCGCTAAGGCGAACACGATGACCTTGCGCACGCCGAAATAATTCATGAAGGCAGCGGCGAACGGACCCATGAAGCCGAAAAGGATCAGGCGGATCGCAAGGGCCGAGGAAATCTGCGAGGTTTCCCAGCCGAATTCGTCCTGCAGCGGCTTGATGAGCACGCCAGGTGCGCCCATGGCGCCGGCGGTGACCAGCATGGTGAGGAAGGTCGCGGCAACGACGACCCAGCCGTAATGGATGTTGCGCCGGGCAAGGGTGGAGGCGAGGGCTGTGGAAACCATGGGCAAGATTCCGTTTGAATTCAGGTTCTAGAAGATAGTGGACCGTTTTACATGATGATCATCATATTTCTTGCGTATTGATGATGGACGTCATATATTTTGTCAAGCGACTATTTCTGGAGATGACAAATGCGGGTCAGCCGCGAGAAATTTGCCGAAAACCGCGAAAGGATCCTGAGCGTTGCCGGCGTGCTTTTCCGCGAAAACGGCTTCGACGGGGTCGGCGTCGCCGACATCATGAAGGCGGCGGGGCTGACGCATGGCGGCTTTTACGGTCATTTCGGTTCGAAGGACGACCTGGCGCTTGAGGTCAGCCGCAAGCTCATCGATAGGGTGGAAGAGCGCTGGAAGGAGCATATTGCCGAATCGCCGGACCGGCCGCTGGCAGCCCTTCTCGACCATTATATCCACTGGCGCACAGTTGACGATCCGGGCGGCAGCTGCGTCTTCGCAACGCTGATCCAGGAAGTCAGCCGCAGCCGCGGCGCGGTCCGTGCGGTCTTCAGCGATGGGCTGTCCGTGCTGGTCGATACGCTTGCCGATATCGTTCCCGGGAAAACGGAAGAGGAGCGCCGCGCCAATGCGACGACGACACTCTCATCGATGATGGGTGCCGTCATTCTTGCTCGTGCTGTCGAGGACAGAGCGCTTGCCGAGCAGTTTCTGGTGACGATGCGCCGGCAGCTCGATCCTGAAAGCCCGAAATAATCTCAGTCGCGAATGGCAATGGTTTCGATCTCCCTCTCCAGGTGGAGAGGGATCTGCCTTGAATGTGCCTGAGGACCGAAAAGCCAGCGGCTACTTGAAGCCGGCGATGGCGTGCGGGATGTAGGGTGCTTCCAGTGCCGCGATCTCCTCACCGGTAAGCTTGACTGAGAGCGAGGCAACGGCGTCTTTGAGGTGGTTCGGTTTGGACGCGCCGATAATCGGGGCGGTCACCGCACTCTTCTGCAGGATCCAGGCGGTTGCGACCTGGGCGCGGGAGACGTTGCGGGCATTGGCGATTTCGGCCACGGCCCCGACGATCTTGCGGTCGGCATCGATGGACTGCGTGTAGAGCGTCTTGCCGAATTCGTCGGTTTCGCTGCGCGCCGTCGTCTCGTCCCAGTCACGGGTCAGGCGGCCACGGGCAAGCGGGCTCCAGGGGATGACGGCGATCTTCTGATCCTCGCAAAGCGGCAGCATTTCGCGCTCTTCCTCACGGTAGAGCAGGTTCAGGTGGTCCTGCATGCTGACGAATTCGGTCCAGCCGTTCAGCCTGGAGACATAAAGCGCCTTGGCGAATTGCCAGGCATACATGGAGGAGGCGCCGATATAACGGGCCTTGCCCGATTTGACGACGTCGTGCAGCGCTTCCAGCGTTTCCTCGATCGGCGTCGTGTAATCGAAGCGGTGGATCTGGTAGAGATCCACATAGTCGGTGCCGAGGCGACGCAGGCTGTTGTCGATCTCGTCGAAGATCGCCTTGCGCGACAGGCCGGCGCCGTTCGGGCCTGGCCGCATGCGGTTGAACACCTTGGTGGCCAGCACGATGTCCTCGCGTTTGGCGAAGTCCTTTATGGCACGGCCGACGATTTCCTCTGATGAACCGTTGGAATAGGTGTTGGCGGTGTCGAGGAAATTGATGCCGAGGTCGATCGCCTGCTTGATCATCGTCCGGCTTTCTTCTTCCCGCAGGCTCCAGGCATGATTGCCGCGGCCGGGATCGCCGAAGGTCATGCAGCCCAAGCAGATCTTCGACACTTCGAGACCGGTCTTGCCAAATTTTGTGTATTCCATGAAACGACTCCGTGATGAATTTGATAATCCCCAGGCTGCCTCCCAAGATTTAGCGCGAGATGGCCAAAGTCGCAGGGTGGCAAATGAAAAATCTATGCTGCATGCGCACAATGATCCGTGATTGAGACTTCTGAAGCCGCGCTCATCGCCGTCGAATCAGGCTGCAGCTTGCATATCCGCGCCGCAAGATGTTAGCTGATGCAGCATTTTTATCGGAATCCGACCATGCAGCTGCCATCCCAGCATCGCTATGACGATCTCTATTGCAATTTCTCCTGGCAGATCCCGGAGGATTTCAATATCGGCCGCGCCGTCAGCGACGAGTGGGCTGCGAGGGATCCCGAGCGCGTCTGCCTTGAGCATTTCAGCCCCGACGGCGATCACCGTGCAATGACCTATCGCGCGCTCGCCGACCGTTCCTCGGCTTTTGCAAATGCGCTCGTTTCACTTGATATCAAACGCGGCGATCGCGTCGCGTTGCTCTTGCCGCAATCTTTCGAAACGGTGATCGCACATGTGGCGATCTACAAGACCGGCGCGATCGCGCTGCCACTGGCGCTGCTCTTCGGCGTCGAGGCGCTGGAATACCGGCTGAAGGCGGCAGGTGCCGCGGCCGTCGTCACCAACGGCTTCGGTCTCGAACGCATCCGGCAGATCCGCGGACGCCTGCCGGCGTTGAAGCATATCGTCAGCATTGACGGGGCGAATGCTGATGCGACTGCTTTCGCCGAACTAGTGGATGGCCATCCCCCTGTCTTCGACATCGCCAAAACCGGTCCTGATGATCCGGCGCTGATGATCTTCACTTCGGGAACGACGGGGCCGCCCAAGGGCGCGTTGCATGGCCACCGGGTCCTGCCCGGCCATATTCCGGGCATGCAGTTCGCCCATGAGCGTTTTCCGCGGCCGGGCGATAAGGTTTGGACGCCGTCCGACTGGGCCTGGGCCGGCGGGTTGCTCAATGCGCTGCTGCCGAGCCTTCTGCTCGGCGTTCCCGTCGTCTCGTCGCCGGCGCAGAAATTCGATGCCCATATGGCCTATCGCATCATGGCCGAGATGAAGGTGCGCAACGCCTTCATCCCGCCGACGGCGCTGAGATTGATGCGGTCAGTGTCCGATCCGCGCTCGAAATATGATCTGGTGCTGCGCACCATCGGCTCGGCCGGAGAGGCGCTCGGCCGCGAGACCTATGAGTGGGCGCGGGGTACGCTCGGCATCACCGTCAATGAATTCTACGGCCAGACGGAGTGCAATTTCGTGCTCGCTTCCAGCGCTGCCTATGGCGTCACCAAGGCGGGCGCCATCGGACGGGCGGTGCCTGGGCATCGCGTTGCGATCGTCAGCGAGACGGGCGACGAGTTGCCCGTCGGTGAACCGGGCCAGATCGCCATCGCCAGTCCCGATCCTGTCATGTTCCTCGGCTACTGGGACGACACGGTGGCGACGGGCCGAAAATTTGCCAAAGGCTGGCTGCTCACCGGCGATATCGGACGGCAGGACGCCGAGGGATATGTGACCTTTGAAGGCCGCGACGACGACGTCATCACCTCGTCGGGATATCGCATCGGCCCGGCCGAGATCGAGGACTGCCTGATCGGCCATCCCGCCGTGCAGCTTGCCGCCGCCGTCGGCAAACCCGATACCGTGCGCACCGAGATCGTCAAGGCCTATATCGTGCTTTCACCAGGCCATCAGCCAAGCGAGACGCTGGCCGCCGACATCAGGGAATGGGTGAAGACGCGGCTTTCGATGCACGAATATCCGCGCGAAGTGGAATTCATCGATGCATTGCCGCTGACCACCACCGGGAAGGTCATCCGACGGCTGCTACGCGAAAGGGCCGCTGGCGAGGGATAGAACCGCTACGCATTTTGCTGGAATGCTTAGCCCCGGCCGGCAAGCGACATGATCTTTTCGCGCAGCATCTTCGCCATATTGCGGGTACTGCGGTACATGTGCAGCTGGGCGGTGACCTGGCGCATGTCGCGGTCGCTGTTCTGCGTCAAGCCGATTACCAGCGTTCCCATCTCCTCGCGCTCCTGCCAGAAGCGGCTCATGATCGGATGATCCGAGACCGCGCAGGAATCGGAGCGGACGATATTGGCGTCGTCGAGATGCCATTCGGTGAGTTCGCTCATCAGCAGCTTGCCAGGCGAATAGCGGGCATAGTTTTCGTCGTAGGCAGTCTTCCAGGTATAGGCCTCGCCGCCCATCATCAGCACGACGATGGCGGCAATCGCCTTGCCGTTGAGATCGATCGTGTGAATACGCACGGCATCGACGGCGGCAAGGTTCGATACCGCCTCGCGGGCGAAGGCCGTGTGATAACGATCGGTGACGAGAGCGCTTCGCCGCTTGCCCTTCCAGCCACCGGCTTCCATCGCCAGGAATTCCTCGAAGCGGATATGGATTTCGCGCGGTTGGCGGGCGACGGTATAGACCGCCGTTCCCTGTTCCTCCAGCAGCCGCCACTGGCGGCGCATCTCGCGCATATGCGAGGAGGCGATGGTTTTGCTGAGATAGGCCGGCGCCTCTTCCTCGCTCTGCAGCATCGGGCGCAGGTAGGGATTGGTGACGGTGACGGGAAGATTGCGGCTGAGCGCCACGGCCTTGACCATGCGCACGAAGATACCGTTCAGCCTGAGATCCGGCAGAACCAGTATGCCGGGCAGATTGAGATCACGGGCGGTCAGTCCCTCGAAGAGATTATCGAGGGTCTCGGCGGCATCCTCGCCATCGACGAGCGGCGTGCCGAGCGGACCGAAACTGTTCGACCAGCCGCGGATGATCGACGGGCCGACGGCAAAACCCGGCTTGTCGACCGAAAACGGCAAAAGGAAGCGCATGCGGCTGCGGCCGGCACTGTGGTCGCGGATCAGGGCGAAGTTCACCTGCCGGTCTTCGAGCCGCGGCATGGCGGGGGCGAGGAAGCGGCCGGAGAAAAAGACGTTCGGTTCCATCGCCCGGTTGGAAAGGAAATCGAGCTCATCCTGAAGCTCATAGCCGAGCTTACCCGGATAGAGGCAGAGCTCGCGCCCCGGCCGGCCGATCTCGGCGCGAGCCTCGGCTTGCGGCGCTTCGAAATGCAGTGCTGCGAGATCATGCACCATGCGGTTCGCAGCGCTGTCGGTGCTTTCGGTAACGGGGGGGATACGCACCATCTATCGAACTCTCATTTCTGGCGTTGCGGCGGAGGGGCTGGCGAAGGCGAAAAGGACGATGCCAAGCGTGCGGCGCACGGCGAGATGCAACAGGATCGCCTCGACGGCCATGGCGGAGGCCGTGGCGATCGCCGTGCCTTCGATGCCGTAATGCGGGATCAAAGCGAGGTTGAGGCCGACATTGGCCGTCAGTGCGCCGGCATAGAGCGCGACGCAGAGGTTCTGTTTGCCTGCCATCATCAGCAGCGTTTCGGCCGGGCCGACCAGCGATTTGGCGAGGATGCCGGCGAGCAGGATCGCCATGACCAGATAGCCTGATGTAAAAGCGCCGCCGAAGAGCGACAGCAGCAGATGGCCGGCCGCAAGCACGACAAGGCCGACTCCGAGCGCCGGCCAGAAGGTCCAGCGCGCGGCGTCGATGGCAGCGGCTGCCAGCTCTCCGTGGTTGCCTTCGGCGATGATCGAGGAAAAGCGCGGGCCGGAGGCCGCCTTGACCGAGAAATTGATGAAATGCACCAGCGCCATCGTTTTGGCAGCGGCGAAGTAGATGGCGACATCGTGCGGCTCGAGGAAGATGCCGACGACGACGACATCGGAATTGGTGAGCAGGAAGCTCACGCCCTCGATCAGGAAAATCGGAAAGGCGACGCTGAACCAGGCGAGGAAATCGACCTTGCGCGGGCCGTCGTCATAATGCCGGCGAAGGCGGTAGAGCGTTGCGGCATATTGGCCGAGGGCGGTGACGTAGGTCGCAACGAGCGCTGCCTGCATCGCGGTGACGGCAGTGTGATCGGCGCCGATGGCAATCGCAATCAGCATGAAGAGGATGATGAGGATCGGGCGGACGATATAGACGGGGCTCAGTGCCATCACCGGCCAATGGTTTGCCCGCGACGTCCCTTCCAGAATGTCGCCGAGCGCGATCATCGGCATGGCGAGCAGACCGATGAAGATCGGGACGAGATAATAGACCTGGATCATATCGCCGAAGAAATGCAGCCCGAGCATGCCGGCAGCGAGCACCGCCGTACCTGATAGCAGCGCAAAGATGCGCGCCGTGCCGGTCAGGCCGCGGATTTCTTCGAAAGCGCCCGCTGCCCTGTATTGCGGCAGGAAGCGGACGATTGCGGTGTGGAAACCGAGGCATGAGAGATCGCCGAAGACGACGACCAGCACCCAGACGAAAACGAAGATGCCATATTCATATTCACCCATCAGCCGGGCGAGCACGATCTGCGAGACGAAGGCGAGTGCGGCGCTGAGGATGCGGATCGAAAAGGCCGTCAGCGCCATGCGCTGGGCGGCCGCCCTCTCGCCGCGTTCGGTGAGCACGGCCGCAAGCAAACGCAGCGTCCGGCCGCCAATCGGGCGCAGGCCGGCGGGCAGCATCTTCTCCGCTGTTTCTATGACCGCCATGATGAACACGCAAAACTCTGAGGTCAGGCAAATCGCCCCTGAAGTCTTGCCAGAACAGGGTTAAGAAACGGTTCCGGATCAAGCTTGAGTCCGATGCTAGAATTCCGAATTTCCGGCGTTGCCGCAGAAAAGAAAATGCCGCCCGGAGGCGGCATTTTCGCGGATCTTTGCGGGCTTGCCTCAGACCTGCTCGAAGGCGCCGTGGCAGTGCTTGTATTTCTTGCCGGAGCCGCAGGGGCAGGTCTCGTTGCGGCCGACCTTGCCCCATGTGGCCGGGTCATCCGGGTTGCGGTTTTCAGGAGAAACGATGACTTCCGACGCCTGGTAGATCGCCGGGGCGAAATCATCCTCGCCGGTCGTCGGATCCAGGTGATGGGCCTGCATCAGCGGTGGTTCTGGTTCGGCAGGGGCCTGCTGCACCAGTTCGACGCGCATCAGCTGGGCAGTAACGGCCTCGCGCAGGTTGTTGAGCAGCGCGGTGAAGAGCTCGAAGGCCTCCGACTTGTATTCCTGCAGCGGATCGCGCTGAGCATAGCCACGGAAGCCGATGACGGAGCGCAGATGGTCGAGGTTGACGATGTGCTCGCGCCAGAGATGATCGAGCGTCTGCATGACGATCGAGCGTTCGACATAATGCATGATGTCGTCACCGAAACGCTCGGCCTTTTCCGTGAAGGCGGCATTGGTGGCTTCCGTCAGGCGCTCGCGGATATCGTCTTCGCCGATACCTTCTTCCTTCACCCAGTCCTCGATCGGCAGGTCGAGATTGAGAATGTTCAACGCGCCGGTCTTCAGGCCGGCGGCATCCCATTGTTCGGCATAGGCACGTTCGGGGATATGCTTTTCGACCATGTCCTCGATCACCTCACGGCGCATATCGGAAACGGTCTCGGAAATATTGGTCGATTCCATCAGTTCGAGGCGCTGCTCGAAGATCACCTTGCGCTGATCGTTGAGAACGTCGTCATACTTCAGGAGGTTCTTGCGGATGTCGAAGTTGCGGGCTTCGACCTTCTTCTGGGCGCGCTCCAGGGCCTTGTTGATCCAGGGATGGACGATCGCCTCGCCCTCCTTGAGGCCGAGCTTGGTCAGCATGCTGTCCATGCGATCGGAGCCGAAGATGCGCATCAGGTCGTCCTGAAGCGACAGGTAGAACTTCGAGCGGCCAGGGTCGCCCTGACGGCCGGAGCGGCCGCGCAGCTGGTTGTCGATGCGGCGGCTTTCATGGCGTTCGGTCGCGATGACGTAGAGGCCGCCGGCTTCGAGCGCCTTCTGCTTGAGTTCCTTGATCTCCTCGATGATCGCCTGGATCCGGGCGTCACGCTCCGGACCGGCTTCGACTTCGCCGAGCTCGCGCTCAATGCGCATGTCGAGGTTGCCGCCGAGCTGGATGTCGGTGCCGCGGCCGGCCATGTTGGTGGCGATGGTGATGGCACCCGGCACGCCGGCCTGAGCGACGATATAGGCTTCCTGCTCGTGGTAGCGGGCGTTCAGCACCTTGAAGTCGTCGAAGCCCTGCTTGCGCAGGCGCTCGGCGAGCAGTTCCGATTTCTCGATCGAGGTGGTGCCGACCAGCACCGGCTGGCCGCGCTTGTGGGCGTCGAGGATCTCCTCGATGATCGCCTTGAACTTCTCGTCGAAGGTCCGGTAGACCTCGTCGTCCTCGTCGAGGCGCTTGATCGGCAGGTTGGTCGGGACCTCGATGACATCGAGATTGTAGATATTGGCGAATTCTTCCGCTTCCGTCTGCGCCGTGCCGGTCATGCCGGCGAGCTTGTCGTACATGCGGAAGTAGTTCTGGAAGGTGATCGAGGCCAGCGTCTGGTTTTCCGGCTGGATCTGCACCTTTTCCTTGGCTTCGAGCGCCTGGTGCTGGCCTTCCGAATAGCGGCGGCCCGGCATCATGCGGCCGGTGAACTCGTCGATGATGACGACTTCGTCGTTGCGGACGATATAGTCCTTGTCGCGCTGGAACAGCTTGTGGGCCTTCAGCGCGTTGTTGACGTGGTGGACGATCGCAACGTTCTCGATGTCGTAGAGCGCGTTGCCTTTCAAGAGGCCGGCCTGGCGGAGCAGGTTTTCCAGCTTTTCGGTGCCCTCTTCGGAGAAGTTGGCCGAGCGCTGCTTCTCGTCGATCTCGTAATCGCTCGGCACCAGCAGCGGAATGTAGGCGTCGATCGTATTATAGAGTTCGGAGCGGTCGTCGAGCGGACCGGAGATGATCAGCGGCGTGCGCGCCTCGTCGACGAGGATCGAGTCCACTTCGTCGACGATTGCGAAGTTGTGGCCGCGCTGGACCATCTGGTTCTTCTCGTACTTCATGTTATCGCGCAGATAATCGAAGCCGAGTTCGTTGTTGGTGGCGTAAGTGATGTCGCAGGCATAGGCCGCGTGGCGTTCCTCGTCGGAAAGGCCGTGGACGATGACGCCGGTAGTCATGCCGAGGAAGCCGTAGACACGGCCCATGGTCGCGGCATCGCGCTGGGCGAGGTAATCGTTGACGGTGACGACGTGCACGCCCTTGCCGGAAAGCGCGTTCAGATAGACCGGCAGGGTGGCGACGAGGGTCTTGCCTTCGCCGGTCTTCATCTCGGCGATCGCATTTGAATGCAGGATCATACCGCCGACCAGCTGTACGTCAAAAGGTCGCAGGCCGAGAACGCGGCGCGAGGCTTCGCGCACGACGGCAAAGGCCGGGATCAGAATGTCGTCGAGCGTCTTGCCCTCTGCGAGCAGGGCGCGAAACTCCACGGTCTTTGCCGCGAGCTGCTCGTCCGTCAGGGCCTTCGTCTTCTCTTCGATAGAGTTGATGGCAGTGACGTTCGGCTGGTAGGACCGCACGCGGCGGTCGTTGGAAGACCCAAATAACTTGCGGGCTATACCGCCAAAGCTGACCATATGACTGGCCCTTTCTCAATATTCATCCGCGGCGTTTCTTGTCCGCGGCCCAGCCGAAAATCAGGCGCGCGCCTTAAAACGCCCGGAAACTGTTCTGGACGCGAGGTTGCGTGACAGATAAGAGGGGGGTCGAATGATGTCAACGGATTTGGCGGATACAGAAAGGCCACAATCCGGTGTTGATGGCTATTTTGGGCTGGATTCAGGGGATGCTGAAACCGGCAATGTAACTGTGAAGGGTATTTCATGTTGAGCACCAACAAACTTGCCGTTCTGGCGTTTGCAACTTTTGTTGCGCTCCAGGCCCCGGCCTATGCCGATGACGCCGTCATCGCCAAGGTCGGCACCCTGGAAATCCACCAGTCGGAACTCGACCTCGCCGTCGCCAATCTCGACCCCCAGCTGGCGCAGCTTCCCGATGACCAGAAGAAGGTCGCAGCCCTTTCCGCCGCCATCGACGTGAAACTGCTCGCTGCCGACGCTGCGGCCGAGAAGCTCGATCAAACCGACGAATTCAAGAAGCGCATGCAGTACCTCACCGACCGCGAGTTGCACAATGCCTACTTCAAAAAGCATGTCGTCGACATCGTGACGCCTGACGAAGTCAAGGCCCGCTACGACAAGGAAGTCGCCGCCCTGCCGAAGCAGGAAGAAGTCCACGCCCGTCATATCCTCGTCAAGACCGAGGACGAAGCCAAGGACATCATCAAGCAGCTCGACGCCGGCAAGGATTTTGCCGAACTCGCCAAGGAAAAGTCCACCGATCCGAACAAGTCGGAAGGCGGCGATCTCGGCTATTTCTCGCGCGGCCGCATGGTCAAGGAATTCGAAGACGCAGCCTTCGCGCTTGAGAAGGGCACCTATTCCAAGACACCGGTTAAGACCGATTTCGGCTTCCACGTCATCAAGGTCGAGGATAAGCGCGACGCTCCGCCGCCGCCTTTCGAGCAGGTGCAGGATCAGGTTCGTCAGCTCGTCATGCGCGACAAGTATCTTGAGCTTCTGAACAAGGCAAAGGCCTCCGCCAAGATCGAGATCACGGACGAGACGCTACGCAAGGGTTACGACCAGGCCAACAAGCAGCCGGAGCCGGGCAGCGAGCCCGTCGCCCCGGCGCCGAAGCAGTAAAATTCGCATCAGGGCCCGGTTCTTCCGGGCCCTTCATTAGATCCCGGATGATCTTGGGGCCTGATCGGTCTAAAGTCTGACATCCAGATCTAAATCAAAGAATTTGAGCATGATGTCGTTCGAAAACCGCTGACACTTTTCGGCATCATGCTCTGGCATCGTTTGTTGTCGCATTTCCGGACGGCGAACCGGTTTCCATTTCGCCTGGAAATGCTCATTGGCAGGTCTCATCATGTCCGGTTCCGTCTCTCCGCTCGCTCCGAAATCCTTCGTCTCGATGCCACCGCTGCGCGGCGTGCGTATGGCGACGGCTTCCGCCGGCATCAAGTACAAGAACCGGACCGACGTGCTGCTGATGGTCTTCGACAGGCCGGCGGCTGTCGCGGGCGTTTTTACCCGCTCGAAATGCCCGTCGGCGCCGGTGGATTTCTGCCGGGCCAATCTTTCCCATGGCAGCGCCCGCGCCGTCGTCGTCAACTCAGGCAATGCCAATGCTTTCACCGGCCTGAAGGGCCGCCAGGCGACCGCGCTGACGGCGAAGTCGGCTGCCGCTGCGGTCGGCTGCGCCGAAAATGAGGTCTATCTGGCCTCGACCGGGGTCATCGGCGAGCCGCTCGATGCCACCAAATTCGCAGGCGTTCTGGATCGAATGCAGGTCGAAGCGACCGGCGATTTCTGGTTCGAGGCCGCCAAGGCGATCATGACGACCGACACCTATCCGAAGGTTTCGAGCCGCAGCGCCGAAATCGGCGGCGTGGCCGTGACGATCAACGGTATCGCTAAGGGCGCCGGCATGATCGCGCCCGATATGGCGACGATGCTCTCCTTCGTCGTCACCGATGCCGACATTGCGCCTGCCGCGCTGCAGGCGCTTCTGTCCGACGGCGTCGGCCCGACCTTCAATTCCATGACCGTCGACAGCGACACCTCCACGTCCGACACACTGATGCTGTTTGCAACGGGTGCCGCGGCCGAGGGTGCCCAGGCCCGCATTGAACGCGCCGACGACCCGCGCCTTGCCGCCTTCCGGGTCGCACTCAACGAGGTGCTGAAGGATCTGTCGCTGCAGGTGGTGCGCGATGGCGAGGGCGCCACCAAGATGCTCGAAATCACCGTGACGGGTGCCGAGAGCGATGCCGCCGCCAAGCGCATCGCGCTGTCGATTGCCAATTCGCCGCTGGTTAAGACCGCGGCCGCCGGCGAAGACGCCAATTGGGGCCGTATCGTCATGGCCGTCGGTAAATCCGGCGAGATGGCCGATCGCGACCGGCTCGCCATCTGGTTCGGCGATATCAGGGTCGCCGTCAACGGCGAGCGTGATCCCGATTATTCCGAGGCGGCTGCCTCGGACGTCATGAAGGCGCAGGATATCCCCGTCAAAGTCGATATCGGGCTCGGCGCCGGCACGGCAACGGTCTGGACCTGCGACCTCACCAAGGAATATGTTGCCATTAATGGCGACTATCGGAGCTGATCGTTCATTGGCGCACGCATCCATTTCCTCACACAATCTGCCGCTGGTGCGCAGGCTGGAGGCCGTCGGCTTCCGCGCCTGGCCGGCGGCATCCGTGCAATATGACGGCAGCTGGCAGGTGCGGCTGACGGCCGGTCACCCGTCCAACCGGTTGAACTCGATCGTGCCGCTCGATCCCTCGGATCATCGCGACGTCGAAATCCGCCTGGAAAAGGCGAGCCGGAAGTTCGAGGCCTATGGCCGCGCCGCCGTAGTCCGCCAGACGCCGCTTGCCTCGCCGATGCTGATCGAACTTCTGCGCGCGCAGAACTGGACGCGCTTCGACGATACGGTGGTGATGACCTGCGACCTCGCCGAGGCGGAGCTGCCGGATACGCTCGATCACCTGCCGACCCATGATGTCGGCCGTTTCGTCGACGCCAACCTCGCCGTCGACCAGGCGCCACCGAGGCTGAAGCCGGCGCTTGCCGAGATCATTTCGGCAATCAAGCCGCCATCCGGCCTATTCATGATCGAGAACGCGGCGGACGGCCCGCTTGCGACCGTGCTCTGCGTCCAGGACAACGACCTCGCCGGCATCATGTCGCTTTCAGTCTCCGAGGCGCGGCGGCGCGAAGGGCTCGGCACCGAAATCCTGACCTCGGCGCTACGCTGGGCGCGCATGCGCAGCGCCCGTTCGGCCTGGCTGCAGGTGAAGCTGTCCAATCGCCCGGCCATCGCACTCTACGAGCGCCTCGGTTTTCGCGACGCCTATCATTATTGCTATTGGCAAAAGGAGCCGCGATGAGCGAGGCGGGCCGGAAGATATTGCTGGTCGCCGCCTGTGCGCTGATCGATGCCGATGGACGTATCCTGTTGGCACAGCGCCCCGAGGGAAAGTCGCTCGCCGGGCTCTGGGAGTTTCCCGGCGGCAAGGTCGAGCGGGGTGAGACGCCGGAGGAAACGCTGGTGCGCGAGCTCGAGGAAGAACTCGGCATCAACACCAAGATCGCCTGCCTTGCGCCGCTGACCTTCGCCAGCCACTCCTACGAGACCTTCCACCTTTTGATGCCGCTTTATATCTGCCGGCGCTATGAGGGAATTCCCCAGGGCCGCGAGGGTCAGGCGCTGAAATGGGTGCGCCCGCAGGCGCTGCGCGATTATCCGATGCCGCCGGCCGACGAGCCGCTCATCCCGATGTTGCAGGATTTACTTTAGCGTTGTCTGATTATTATTGTGCCACGCCATTTTCGGCTGTGGATATTAATGGATCGTTTAACACCTTCTGCCAAAGATCGGCCTCAATCAAGCATCTGGCGTGCGTGTATTAAAAGGCTTGACGTCATGGACGATGATTTCTGGAAAGCTGTCCGGGAAAAGGAACGGGCCTCGTCTGCCTCGCGCAGGACGGGTGCGCTGAATATCGCCCTTCTGTTCGGCACGGCAGCGGTCGCGTTGACGCTCATCCTGACGCCAATGCTTGCGGATTCCTCGAAGAAAAGCGTCTTTGCCAGTGCTCCGGCGGATTTCGATACGATCACGACAGGATCGATCCCGAAGAGCGAAAGCGGCAAGCGTTATACGATCCGCCGCAGCGTCCTCCAGGATACGCCCGGCTCGGTCTGCGTCGTCCAGGGCTACGGCGTCGGCGCCGGTTGCTGAAAAATGCCGGCCATCGTCCCGATGGTCGTGGAATTGGTCGTTTGTTGTCGGTTTCGCGCAGCGGGTGGGGTCATGCGTCTTTTGAAAGCATTTGTTGCAGATAACAGGGGTGCGACGGCGATCGAATACGGCCTCGTCGCCGCCCTCATTGGTGGCGCACTCGTCTCCGCTCTAGGAATCTTCAGCGGCAGCCTGCAGGACGTCTTCAACGTGATCAACAATAATCTGACCGTCAATTGAAGAAGCAACCGGCCATTACTGCCTGAGCTTGTGCTCGTCCACCTTCAGCGCATCGGCGAGGCGCGCCTTGGCTGAACCGGGCTTCAGCGGCTTTTGCTGGCTCTCGTGCGCAGCCCATCCCGAGACATAGATGATCGAGAAGGTGGCGCGGATGCGTCCGTCGGGATCGGCATAGCGTTCGGCGTAGATCTCCGCTGCGCGCAGGAAGAAAGCGCGCGTCAGCGGCATGCGGCCGCGGGCTGCAAGCGGATTGCTCATGCCCATCGCTCTCAGATCCCGCATCAGCGGAAAGAGCGAATCATAACGTACCGTGTAGTTCTCCGCGTCGATCACCGGCAGCGTGAAGCCGGCGCGTTGCATGAGATTGCCGACATCGCGCACATCAGCGAAGGGAATGACACGCGGGCTTGCGCCACCCGTCATCTCGACCTCGGCGGCCAGCAGCACCTCGCGCAGTTCCTGCAACGTTCCGGCGCCGGGGATCGCCGCCAGAAACAGGCCATCCGGCTTCAGGGCGCGGCGGATCTGGATGAAGACGCCCGGCGTATCGTTGGTCAGATGCAGGCTGAGCGGCGCAAGGATGAGATTGACCGATTGCGGTTCGAGCGGCACGTCCTCGAGCGGCGCCTCGATCAAGTTTTCGCCTGGCCCGGCATAGGCCTTGTCGCTTTCGACGCGGATCATCGTGCCGATCTTGCCCGTCGCCAGTGCGGCCCGGGCGGCAGCACCGGTCGCGCCATGCAGTTCGACGGCGGTCTCGAAAGTCCGCTCGACGACCGTAAGCCTCTCGGCCATTTCCTCAGCGGCGATGTCGAGCAGGAAGGCGGCTTTCGGGTCGTTGTTTACAAGCGCGCGGCGGCGATGTGCGGCGATCAGGGCTCTGTCGAAGATCGTTTCCATGGCGATGTCCTTAGTCTCGTGCCGCCTGTGCGGCAAGACGATTTTCCTTTCGCTAAGAACACGCTAGTCTCTGCGGCATGGGCCTGATCAACATCGAAAAACCGTCAGAGTTCCTGCGGACGCATCTCTTGCGGCCGTTTTCGGCGCTTGCTGATTTCTTTTATCCACCCGCCTGCTCGGTCTGCGGCATTTCCACCGGCGGCCATCGCGGGCTCTGCGCGAAATGCTGGTCCGGTATCCGCTTCATCGAACGGCCCTATTGCGAGGTGCTCGGCATTCCCTTCTCGCATGATCTCGGCGCCGGCATCCTCAGTGCTGAGGCGATCGCCAACCCGCCGCCCTTCGACCGGCTGCGGTCGGCGGCGACCCACGACCGTGCCGTCCGCGATCTCGTTCATGGGCTCAAATATCGCGATCGCACCGATCTGGCGCCGATGATGGCCGCCTGGATGCTGCGCGCTTCCGACGGGACGGTCGAGAGCTGCGATGCGCTGATCCCGGTGCCGCTGCACCGTAGCCGTATGCTGACGCGCAAGTTCAACCAGGCAGCAGAGCTTGCCCGCCATATGGCAAGGCTCTCGGGCAAGCCGCTGCTTGCCGCCACGCTTATGCGCGTCAAGCGCACCAGCCAGCAGGTCGGCCTTGGCGCCAAGGCGCGCGAAGACAATGTCAGGGGCGCTTTTGCGATCGCCAAGGGTTGCGAAAACGACATTTTCGGCAAGCGCATCGTCCTTATCGACGACGTCTATACAACGGGGGCGACGGTCGCCGCGGCAAGCCGGACACTGCGCAAGGCGGGTGCGGCCGAGATAACGGTTTTGACCTTTGCAAGGGCTCTCTCCGAGCCTATATGACAGAAATACCCGGCATCGGTCTGGAGAGATTATGGTACCCGTCACCATCTATACACGGCAGTTCTGCGGCTATTGCACCCGCGCCAAGTCCCTTCTCGAAGAAAAGGGTGTCGAATATGTCGAGCACGACGCGACCTTTTCGCCGGATCTTCGCCAGGAGATGATCGGCAAGTCGAACGGGCGTACCACTTTTCCGCAGATCTTCATCGGCGCCGATCATGTCGGCGGTTGCGACGATCTCTTTGCGCTCGATCGGGCCGGCAAGCTCGACCCGTTGCTGGCGGCTTGAGGAAGAACCGATGAGCTTCAAGGCCGCCGCTGTCCAGATGTGCTCCGGGGTCGATCCGGTGAAGAACGCCGCCGCCATGGCGCGGCTGGTGCGCGAGGCCGCTGGCCAGGGCGCGACCTATGTGCAGACTCCCGAGATGACCGGCATGCTGCAGCGCGACCGTACAGCGGCACGCGCCGTGCTTGCCGACGAAGCGCATGATATCATCGTCAAGACCGGCTCAGAGCTCGCCATAGAACTCGGCATCCACATGCATGTCGGTTCGACGGCGATTGCCCTTGCCGATGGCAAGATCGCCAATCGCGGTTTCCTGTTCGGTCCCGACGGCAGGGTTCTCAATCGCTACGACAAGATCCACATGTTCGACGTCGACCTCGACAATGGCGAGAGCTGGCGTGAAAGTGCGGCCTATACGGCCGGCTCGGAGGCCCGCGTCCTGTCGCTGCCTTTTGCCGAAATGGGCTTTGCGATCTGTTACGACGTGCGGTTTCCCGCGCTCTTCCGCGCCCAGGCGGTGGCCGGCGCCGAGGTGATGACAGTTCCTGCCGCCTTCACCAAGCAGACCGGCGAGGCGCATTGGGAGATCCTGCTCAGGGCACGCGCGATCGAGAACGGGGTCTTCGTCATCGCCGCCGCGCAGGCCGGCCGGCATGAGGACGGGCGCGAGACCTTCGGCCATTCGATGATCATCGATCCCTGGGGCACGGTTTTGGCGTCGGCCGGCGCCACCGGCGAGGCGGTTATCGTCGCCGAGATTGATCCCGCCGCGGTCAAGGCCGCACATGACAAGATCCCGAACCTGAGGAATGGTCGGGAATTCTCGGTCGAGAAGATTGCGGGGGCAATCGCCGGAGGCGTCGCCGCTTGATCCGCTATTCCCTCACCTGTGACAATGCCCATGAATTCGAAGGCTGGTTTTCGGAAAGCGCCGATTTCGATCGTCAGGTCGAAACCGGTTTCCTGACCTGCCCGGTCTGTCATTCCGCCGCCATTTCCAAGCTGTTGATGGCGCCTTCGGTGTCGACCGCGCGCGGGAAGGACGAGAGGCAGACGCTGGCGATGGATGCCATGCGCCGCGAGGCCCTGCAAAAACTCAAGGAGGCCGTTGCGGCGGTCAAGGCGAATTCCGAGGACGTCGGCACGCAGTTTCCCGAGGAAGCCCGCAAGATCCATTACGGCGAGGCGGATGCCCGCGGTATCATCGGCCACGCGACGGTCGACGAGGCGCAGGCGCTCTTGGAAGAAGGCATCGAGATCGCGGCCATTCCCGTTTTGCCGGAGGACGTGAACTGACATGCAGTCGGCGCGTCTGGCCGCCTATCTGCATCTCGCGCTGCTGAAAGTGTAGCCGGCTTATTGACGGCGCGAACTATGCCGACCGCTTCGCCAGCAGCATATAATTCACGTCCATATCCTTGGACAGGTTCCATTGGTTCGACAGCGGATTGAAGAAGACGCCGGTGCGGTCGCTGATCTCAAGGCCGCTTGCCACCAGCGGCTTTTCCAGTTCTTCCGGACGTACCAGTTTTTCGTACTGATGCGTGCCGCGCGGCAGCCAGCGCAGAATGTTCTCGGCGGCGAAGATGGCAAGCGCTGCCGCCTTCATCGTGCGGTTGATGGTGGCAACGAAGATCAGGCCGCCGGGGCGGACCATTTTCGCGCAGGTGGTCATGAAGAATTCTACATCGGCGACGTGCTCGACAACCTCCATGTTCAAGACGATATCGAAGGTCTCGCCAGCCTCAGTGAGTTCCTCGGCGGTGACGGCGCGATAGTCGACCGAAACGCCGGAGGCCTTCGCATGGGTGGAGGCGATGCCGATATTCTTCTCGGACGGATCGGCGCCGACGACGGAGGCGCCCATGCGGGCGACAGGTTCGGACAACAGGCCGCCGCCGCAGCCAATATCGAGCACGCGCAGGCCTTCGAGCGGGCGCGCGCTTTTCGGATCACGGCTAAAATTCTCGCAGGCTTTGTCGCGGATATAGGAGAGCCGGACGGGATTGAATTTGTGCAGCGGCTTGAACTTGCCGGTCGGGCTCCACCATTCCGCCGCCATCGCCGAGAAGCGGTCCACTTCGCCCTGGTCGATCGTGCTTCTGGCGCCTTCCGTCATCGTCCGCTCCTTCATTCGTGACATGTGAAGTCGGACGATCGGGGGCATAAGTCAAGAGGCGCAGATCAGGGGACTGACAAGCACGGAGCCGCTCGCCAATAGCTTTTGTCGCGCGCGCTTGCCTCCCCCCGCCAAACTCGCTAAGAGACGCCGCAACTTGGGGCCTTTGGGGCCTGGGCTTTTAGAGCGATTCCAGAAGTTGGGAATCCGGCTCTCTGGCCCAAACGGTCTGCCCCAGAGCTTTCGTGATGCCGGGTCCGGTTTTCCGCTTCCCGGCGCCAGTCGTGGTAGAGGCATATGGCACGCATTGTAATGAAATTCGGCGGCACGTCCGTCGCTGACCTGGACCGCATCAAGAACGTTGCCCGCCATGTAAAACGCGAAGTCGATGCCGGGCACGAGGTGGCGGTGGTGGTGTCGGCTATGTCCGGCAAGACCAATGAACTGGTCGGCTGGGTCCAGGGCACGCCGAAGGTGATCGGCGCCAATTCTCCGTTCTACGATGCGCGGGAATATGATGCGGTGGTCGCATCGGGTGAGCAGGTGACCTCCGGTCTGCTGGCGATCGCATTGCAGGCGATGGATATCAATGCGCGTTCCTGGCAGGGATGGCAGATCCCGATCCGCACCGACAACGCGCACGGCGCGGCACGGATCATGGAGATCGATGGCTCCGACATCGTCAAACGGATGGGCGAGGGGCAGGTCGCCGTGATCTCCGGCTTCCAGGGGCTGGGACCCGACAACCGTATCGCGACGCTCGGGCGCGGCGGGTCGGACACTTCGGCCGTCGCAATCGCGGCAGCTGTCAAGGCGGATCGCTGCGATATCTATACCGATGTCGACGGCGTCTACACGACCGACCCGCGCATCGTGCCAAAGGCGCGCAGGCTGAAGAAGATCGCCTTCGAGGAAATGCTGGAAATGGCCTCGCTCGGCGCCAAGGTACTGCAGGTGCGCTCGGTCGAGCTTGCCATGGTACACAAGGTGCGCACCTTCGTGCGCTCATCATTCGAAGATCCCGATGCTCCGGGCATGGGCGATCTGTTGAACCCGCCCGGAACGCTGATTTGTGACGAGGATGAAATCGTGGAACAGGAAGTAGTCACCGGCATCGCCTATGCCAAGGATGAGGCTCAGATCTCGCTTCGCCGTCTTGCCGACCGGCCGGGCGTTTCCGCGGCGATCTTCGGGCCGCTCGCCGAATCCCATATCAATGTCGACATGATCGTCCAGAATATTTCCGAGGACGGGTCGAAGACCGACATGACCTTCACCGTGCCATCAGGTGACGTCGAGAAGGCGATCAAGGTGCTCGGCGACCATAAGGAGAAGATCGGCTACGATGTCGTGCAGAACGAATCGGGGCTGGTGAAAGTATCGGTCATCGGCATCGGCATGCGCAGCCATGCGGGCGTTGCCGCTACCGCATTTCGTGCACTTGCCGAAAAAGGCATCAACATCAAGGCGATCACCACCTCCGAGATCAAGATTTCCATCCTGATCGACGGTCCCTATGCAGAACTCGCTGTCAGGACTTTGCATTCCTGCTACGGTCTGGATAAGAATTGATTCCCAGTGGGCGGCCTGCCCCTTCAGGTTGAGGAGACGAGGGCCGGCCCGCCGGGACTGAGTGCGTTGTTTCGGGAGCTTGAGACGCCATGAGAGACCTTTCCGGCGGTCCGCGCGTGCTGCTCAGGCGGCTGCGCGAGTTGATGGCGGAGCCGCTGGAGCCGCAGGATCGTCTTGACCGGATCGTCCGCCAGATCGCCGGCAACATGGTGGCGGAGGTTTGCTCCGTCTATGTGCTGCGCGCCGACGGTGTCCTCGAACTCTATGCAACCGAAGGCCTCAACCGCGAGGCCGTGCATCTGGCGCAACTGAAGATGGGGCAGGGCCTGGTCGGCACGATCGCGGCCTCGGCCCAGCCGCTCAACCTTTCCGACGCGCAGTCGCACCCTGCCTTCCGCTACCTGCCGGAAACGGGCGAAGAGATCTACCATTCCTTCCTCGGCGTGCCGATCCTCAGGACCGGGCGCTCGCTCGGTGTTCTCGTTGTGCAGAACAAGGCGAGCCGCAATTATCGCGAGGAAGAGCTGGAAGCGCTCGAGACGACGGCGATGGTGCTTGCAGAGATGATCGCCACCGGCGAGCTCAAGAAGATCACCAAGCCAGGCCTCGAACTCGACCTGACGCGTTCGGTCACCGTGGACGGCGATACTTATAATGACGGCATCGGCCTCGGTTACGTCGTGCTGCACGAGCCGCGCATCGTCGTCACCAACTTGCTGAACGAGGATGCCGAGAAGGAAATCCGGCGGCTGGCCGAAGCCATGGGCTCGCTCAGGATTTCGATCGACGACATGCTGTCGCGTCGCGACGTGTCGATGGAGGGCGAACACCGCGAGGTGCTCGAAACCTATCGCATGTTTGCGCATGACCAGGGCTGGGTGCGCAAGCTCGAGGAGGCGATCCGCAACGGCCTGACGGCGGAAGCAGCCGTCGAGAAAGTGCAGAGCGACACCAAGGCGCGGATGATGCGGTTGACCGACCCTTATCTGCGCGAACGCATGCATGATTTCGAGGATCTGGCGAACCGTCTGCTCAGACAGTTGACCGGTTATACCGGCCGGACGTCCGGCGAAGGTTTCCCCAGCGATGCGATCATCCTGGCGCGCGCCATGGGAGCAGCCGAACTGCTCGATTATCCGCGTTCCAATGTCCGCGGGCTGGTGCTGGAGGAAGGGGCGGTAACGAGCCATGTGGTGATCGTCGCGCGCGCCATGGGCATTCCGGTCATCGGTCAGGCGGCGGGCGTGGTGGCGCTCGCCGAGAATGGCGATGCCGTGATCATCGATGCCGACGAGGGACATGTGCATCTGCGGCCGATGGCTGATCACCGGCGTTCCTACGAGGAGAAGGTTCGCTTCCGCGCCAGGCGGCAGGAGCAGTTCCGGGCGCTGCGCGCCGTCGAGCCGGTGACCAAGGATGGGCAACGGATTGCGCTGATGATGAATGCCGGCCTGCTGGTCGACCTGCCGCAGCTTTCGGAATCGGGTGCCGAGGGCATCGGCCTCTTCCGCACCGAGCTGCAGTTCATGATCGCCTCCACCATGCCGAAGGCGGAGGAGCAGGAGCAGTTCTACCGCAATGTGATAAAGCAGGCGGCGGGCCGCACCGTCACCTTCCGTACGCTCGATATCGGCGGCGACAAGGTCGTGCCCTATTTTCGTGGCCATGAGGAAGAAAATCCCGCCCTCGGCTGGCGCGCCATCCGGTTGTCGCTCGACCGGCCGGGTCTGTTGCGCACCCAGTTGCGTGCTCTGCTGAAGGCATCGGCCGACACCGAGCTGAAGCTGATGGTGCCGATGGTGACCGAGGTTTCCGAGCTGAAGATGGTGCGCGAGCTCTTGCAGAAGGAAGTGCAGCATCTGTCGCGCTTCGGCCACGGGCTGCCGCGCAAGCTGCAATTCGGCGCGATGCTGGAGGTGCCTGCATTGCTTTGGCAGCTCGATGAACTGATGGAGGCGGTCGATTTCGTCTCGGTAGGTTCGAACGACCTCTTCCAGTTCTCGATGGCGGTCGATCGCGGCAATGCGCGGGTTTCGGACCGCTTCGATCCGCTCGGCAAGCCGTTCTTACGCATCCTGCGCGATATCGTGCGCGGGGCGGACCGGAACAAGACACCGGTGACGCTCTGCGGCGAACTCGCCAGCAAACCGATCTCGGCGATGGCGCTGCTCGGCATCGGCTTCCGATCGATTTCGATGTCGCCGGCCTCGATCGGGCCGGTGAAGGCGATGCTGCTCGGGCTGGATGTCGGGGCACTGACGAAGGCGATGGACGAGGTGCTGGACGATCACCACGCCTTGATGCCGATGCGCGAGGTGCTTGCCCGCTTCGCCGAGAGCCACAATATTCCCCTTTAGACAGAGATTAAGAAGAATCGGAGTGAAGGGTGGCGAAGCTTCCCGTTGAAAAGATGCGCGAGCTGGAACGTCGTTTCGGCGAGATCGAGGCGCGCATGTCGGCTGGCCCGGCTGCCGATGTCTATGTGAAGCTCGCATCCGAATATTCCGAGCTGCAGCCTGTCGTGACGAAGATCCGCGTCTATGAGAAGGCGGTCTCCGAGCTTGCCGATCTCGAAACGCTGCTCGAGGACAGGTCGGTCGACCGCGAGATGCGCGAACTCGCCGAGCTGGAGCTGCCCGAGGTGAAAGAGCAGATCGAGGTGCTTGAGCAGGAGATGCAGATCCTGCTTCTTCCGAAGGACGCAGCCGACGAAAAGAGCGCGATCCTCGAAATCCGCGCCGGCACGGGCGGCTCGGAAGCGGCCCTTTTCGCCGGCGATCTGTTTCGCATGTACGAACGCTTTGCAGCGGAAAAGGGCTGGAAGGTGGAGGTGCTCTCGGCGAGCGAGGGCGAAGCCGGCGGCTACAAGGAAATCATCGCGACGATCACCGGCAGGGGCGTCTTTGCCAAGCTGAAATTCGAATCCGGGGTGCATCGCGTGCAACGCGTGCCGGAAACCGAGGCGGGTGGGCGTATCCATACGTCGGCCGCAACGGTTGCGGTGCTGCCGGAGGCCGAGGAGATCGACATCGAGATCCGGGCCGAAGACATCCGCATCGACACGATGCGCTCTTCGGGTGCTGGCGGCCAGCACGTCAATACGACGGACTCGGCCGTGCGCATCACCCACCTGCCGAGCGGCATCGTCGTCACCAGCTCGGAAAAATCGCAACACCAAAATCGCGCCAAGGCGATGCAGGTGTTGCGCTCCAGGCTTTATGATGCCGAGCGGCAGAGGGCCGATAGCGAGCGCTCTGCCGATCGCAAGAGCCAGGTCGGCTCCGGCGATCGCTCGGAACGTATCCGCACCTATAATTTCCCGCAGGGGCGGGTAACGGACCATCGCATCAATCTGACGCTCTATAAGCTCGACCGGATGATGGAAGGCGAGATCGAGGAGGTCGTCGACGCGCTGATGGCCGATTACCAGGCCAGCCAGCTGGCGCAGCTCGGCGAGCAACAATGAGCTCGACGGTCGCCGATATGCTTGCCGATGCGCGCCGCCGCTTCACCGAAGCAGGTATCGTCGACCCGGCGACCGATGCGCGGCTGCTGGTCGCGGGCCTTCTGAAACTGTCGCCGACCGAGCTGTTGACGCGATCGGCCGAGAGGCTTTCTGCTGAGCAAGCCGAAGCGATTTTCAGGGCGCTGGAGCGGCGCCTCGGTCATGAGCCGGTGCATCGCATTCTCGGCGAGCGGGAATTCTATGGCCTGCCACTTCGGCTCTCGGCGGAAACGCTGGAACCGCGGCCGGATACGGAAATCCTGGTCGACACGGTTCTCGTCTATCTCAAGGACCTTGCAAAGGTGCAAAGCCGTCTCCATATCCTTGACATGGGAACCGGGACGGGGGCGATATGCCTTGCGCTTTTGAGCGACTGTCCTGATGCGTCAGGTGTCGGCAGCGACATATCGGCGGATGCACTTCTGACGGCAAGATCGAATGCAGAAAGAAACGGATTGCAGGATCGTTTTCAGGTCGTACAGTCGAGTTGGTTCGAGAACATCCAGGGATCCTTTCACGCGATTGTCTCAAATCCGCCCTATATTGCTTCCAATGTCATTCACGATCTCGCTCCCGAAGTGACCAAATTTGATCCGGCTGCGGCTCTGGATGGCGGCCCGGATGGGCTTGACGCTTACAAAGCCATAGCCAAGGATGCGGCAAGGTTCATCAGGCCCGATGGGGTCGTCGGACTGGAGATCGGCTACGATCAGCGAAACGACGTGACGGCGATCTTTGAAGCGAAGGGCTTCAGGTGCCTCAAATCCGTAAAAGATTATGGTCAGAACGACAGGGTGCTCGTGTTCGCGCTCGCGTGAGAGACGATAATGCGGCATTGAACAGGACATTATTGTTATTGCGAAGAAAAGGCTTGGATTTCCCGGTGAAGCAATATAGGTTGCGGTCACGTGTTGGGCAGATAGGAATGAACGAGATTCGTTCGGTACTTGGTTTGCCTCGGGGGTCCGCTCTTTTAAACGAGAGTTTCAACGGTTGAACACGACCCAATGCGTGAATCAGTCAAACTGACTTGAGAACCAAGCGGCAGGTCGGCGCAAAGGCGCAGTATGCTCGCGGCACAAAGGTCCTGACCCGGTTTTCCGGTCATGGCGGTTGGTGCCATGTATCCATCACAAACAGAGAATTCAGGTGAACGATCTATGAGGCCAGGACAGCAGAACAAGCGCGGTCGAGGGCGTGGCAACAATAACAACGGCGGCGGTGGCGGCGGCGGTGGAAATAACAATAACAACAATTTCAACCGCAAGGGCGGCAATCCGCTGACCCGGACCTATGACAGCTCCGGCCCCGATGTGAAGATTCGCGGTACTGCGCAGCATATCGCCGAAAAATACGCACAGCTCGCCCGCGACGCCCAAAGCTCCGGCGACCGCGTGATTGCCGAGAATTATCTCCAGCACGCCGAACATTATAATCGTATCATCGCCAGCGCCCAGGCGCAGATGCAGGAACGCTTCCAGCGCGACGATCGCGGCGAGTACAATGATCGCGACGGTGCGGACCGCGACGGCGACGACATGGACAACAATGACAATGAGAATGACAATGACGGCGACGATGTCGTTATCGTCCAGCCGCCGCAGAGCAGGCCGCACCAGCCGCAGCAGAGCAGACAGCACCAGCCGCAGGCACAGCCGAAGCCGGTAGCCGCTCAGGCGCCTGTGCCGGCACCCCAGTCCGAGGTCATCGATGGAACCGGCCCGCAGCCGGAGATCGAAGGCATTCCGGCCGAAGTCGCCATGGACGAGGAAGGTGCCGGCGGCCAGCCGCGCGAACGCCAGCCCCGCCGCCGCAGCACCGGCAGCCGCCCCCGTCGCCCGCGTCGGGGTGCCGAGGGCGAAGAAGCAGCCGCTGAAGGCGAAGGTGCCTCTGCCGAGGCGCCAGTGCTGGCTGACGTCACATCGGAATGAGGATTTCGCTTCCCCTTCAGGGAGAGCGTGACGTTCATGCCATCTACTCGAATTAGCTTGAAAATCCCCGGCCTTGTGCCGGGGATTTTCATTTTATGGGCTCTTTAAACTCGCTGAACAGGCTACCATATTCTCTTCGAACTGCTTCGCCCGAATCCCAGCCGGGCAAAGCGCGACCTGCCTTTTCAGGGGGTCGATCTCAATCATCGGTCTGCGCCTCGTCAGGGCAGGGCGATCCATGGAGGCAGAATATGAATATCGAGAAATATTCGGAGCGGGTGCGCGGTTTCATCCAGTCCGCCCAGACCTATGCGCTGGCGCAGGGTCACCAGCAATTCACGCCCGAACATGTGCTGAAAGTCCTGCTCGACGACGATCAGGGCCTGGCGGCGTCGCTGATCGAGCGCGCCGGCGGCGATGCCAAGGCCGCCCGCCTGGCCAATGACGCGGCTCTCGCCAAGTTGCCGAAGATCTCCGGCGGCAACGGCAACATCTATCTGGCACAACCGCTCGCTAAGGTCCTTTCGACCGCCGAAGAAGCGGCGAAGAAGGCCGGCGACAGCTTCGTAACCGTCGAGCGCCTGCTGCAGGCGCTGGCGATCGAATCCTCGGCCTCGACCTTTTCGACGCTGAAGAACGCAGGCGTGACGGCCCAGGGCCTCAACCAGGTCATCAACGACATCCGCAAGGGCCGGACGGCGGATTCCTCCAATGCCGAGCAGGGTTTTGACTCGCTGAAGAAGTTCGCACGCGATCTCACCGCCGAAGCCCGCGAGGGCAAGCTCGACCCGGTGATCGGCCGCGACGACGAAATCCGCCGCACCATCCAGGTGCTTTCGCGCCGTACCAAGAACAATCCAGTGCTGATCGGCGAACCCGGCGTCGGCAAGACGGCGATCGTCGAGGGCCTGGCGCTGCGCATCGTCAACGGTGACGTGCCGGAATCGCTCAAGGACAAGAAGCTGATGGCGCTCGACATGGGCGCGCTGATTGCCGGTGCGAAATACCGCGGCGAATTCGAGGAGCGGCTGAAGGCCGTGCTCAATGAAGTCCGGGCGGAAAACGGCGAGATCATCCTGTTCATCGACGAGATGCACACGCTGGTCGGCGCCGGCAAGGCGGATGGGGCGATGGATGCCTCCAACCTCCTGAAGCCGGCTCTTGCCCGCGGTGAGCTGCATTGCGTCGGCGCGACCACGCTCGACGAATACCGCAAACATGTCGAGAAGGATCCGGCCCTTGCCCGCCGCTTCCAGCCCGTCGTCGTCGATGAACCGACGGTCGAAGACACGATCTCGATCCTGCGCGGCTTGAAGGAAAAATACGAGCAGCATCACAAGGTGCGCATCGCCGATGCGGCGCTGGTGGCTGCGGCGACGCTTTCCAACCGCTATATCACCGATCGTTTCCTGCCGGACAAGGCGATCGACCTGATGGACGAGGCGGCAGCGCGGTTGCGCATGCAGGTGGATTCCAAGCCGGAAGAGCTCGACGAACTCGACCGCCGTATCATGCAGCTGAAGATCGAGCGCGAAGCGCTGAAAAAGGAAACGGACGTCGCGTCTGCCGACCGCCTGAAGCGGCTTGAAACCGAAGTGACCGATCTCGAGGAACAGGCCGATGCGCTGACGGCCCGCTGGCAGGCGGAAAAGCAGAAACTCGGCCTTGCCGCCGATCTCAAGAAGCAGCTCGATGATGCCCGCAACGAACTGGCGATCGCCCAGCGCAAAGGCGAATTCCAGCGTGCCGGCGAGCTGACCTACGGCGTCATTCCCGATCTTGAAAAGCAGCTCGTCGATGCCGAGAAGCAGGATGGCGACCGCGGCGCGATGGTGCAGGAGGTGGTCACCCCCGACAATATCGCCCATATCGTTTCCCGCTGGACCGGCATTCCGGTCGACAGGATGCTGGAGGGCGAACGTGACAAGCTGCTTCGGATGGAAGACGAACTGGCGAAATCGGTGATCGGCCAAGGCGATGCGGTTCAGGCCGTGTCGCGCGCCGTCCGCCGCGCGCGCGCCGGCCTGCAGGATCCGAACCGGCCGATCGGCTCGTTCATCTTCCTCGGCCCGACCGGCGTCGGCAAGACGGAGCTCACCAAGGCGCTCGCCCGCTTCCTCTTCGACGACGAAACGGCGATGGTGCGCATGGACATGTCGGAATATATGGAGAAGCACTCCGTTGCCCGGCTGATCGGTGCACCTCCCGGCTATGTCGGTTATGACGAAGGCGGAGCGCTGACGGAAGCCGTGCGTCGCAGACCCTATCAGGTCGTGCTGTTCGACGAGATCGAAAAGGCGCATCCCGACGTCTTCAACATCCTGCTGCAGGTGCTGGACGATGGACGCCTGACCGACGGTCAGGGCCGGACGGTCGATTTCCGCAACACGATGATCATCATGACCTCGAACCTCGGCGCCGAATATCTGACGCAACTGAGGGATGGCGACGACAGCGACACGGTTCGCGAGCAGGTGATGGAGGTCGTGCGCGGGCATTTCCGGCCGGAATTCCTGAATCGCATCGACGAGATCATTCTGTTCCATCGCTTGAAGCGCGAGGAGATGGGCGCGATCGTCGATATCCAGCTGAAGCGGCTGGTGGCTTTGCTGTCCGAGCGCAAGATCATCATCGATCTCGACGAGGAAGCCCGGCACTGGCTGGCGAACAAGGGTTACGATCCGGTCTACGGCGCAAGGCCGCTGAAGCGGGTGATCCAGAAGTTCGTGCAGGATCCGCTGGCCGAGCAGATCCTGTCCGGCCAGGTGCCGGATGGATCGACGGTGACGGTGACGAGCGGTTCGGACCGGCTGCAGTTCAGGACGAGGCAGACGGTGA
Organism: Rhizobium sp. CRRU65; assembly: GCF_048551595.1. NCBI lineage: Bacteria > Pseudomonadati > Pseudomonadota > Alphaproteobacteria > Hyphomicrobiales > Rhizobiaceae > Rhizobium > Rhizobium sp. CRRU65. The sequence continues at coordinate 550,401 of NZ_JBLYZH010000003.1, forward strand.
GCGAAGCAGCGTAAATCCAGTTTGCCGGATGAATGAGAAATGGCGGCTTCGGCCGCCATTTTTCGTTGGATGGTCGGGGCCGTTTGTTGGAGGGGAAGCAGCGTAGATGGACGCTACTTGCTCGCCACCTGGTCCGGCGTCTGGTTGTTGAGCAGCGTATCGATGCGTTTGCGCTCGTCTTCGAATTTCGCCAGCGCCTCGCCCTGCAGCGATTTGCCGCCCGGCAGGCGGATGCGCAGCGGATCGACCTTGGTGCCGTTGACGATCAGCTCGTAATGCAGGTGAGGGCCGGTGGATTCGCCCGTCGTGCCGACCCAGCCGATCACCTGGCCCTGGCGGATCTTGGCACCGGGGACGACGCCCTTGGCGATGGCGCTCTGGTGATTGTAGGAGGATTCATAGCCGTTGGCATGGCGCACGATCGTCTGGTTGCCGTAACCGCCGGAATCCCAGCCGGCTTTTTCGACCGTGCCGTTGCCGGCGGCGATGATCGCCGTGCCGCGTGGTGCAGCCCAATCGACGCCGGTGTGCATGCGGGCAAAACCGAGGATCGGATGGCGGCGCATGCCGAAGCCCGATTTGAAGATGCCGTTCGGAACCGGGTTACGCAGCAGGAACTGGCGGATGCTCTTGCCGTTCTCGTCGAAATAATCGACCGTGCCGTCTTCGGGGTCCTGGAAGCGGTAGAAGCGCGTCTGCGTATCGCCGAAACGGGCGTTGACATAGAGCAGTTCGGAATCCTCGGTCGCCTGACCAGCGCTGTCGGCGACGGAGAAGAAGGCTTCGAGACTGTCGGTCGGCCTCAACTGCGCCTGAAAATCGACATTGCTGGCGAGCAGCTTGATGATCAGCGCCGTCATATCCTTGGTCATGCCGTAGGAAAGGGCAGCACGATAGATGCCGTCATAGACGCGCGGCAGGTTCTGGCCGGGGGGCGGTGCGAAGGAATTGTCATCGAAGGCGGTGGCGATGGCATCCAACATCGGCGGCTCGCTGCCGGGCACATATCTGCCCTTGTCGTCGACGGCTACGGTGACGAGATGGCGCGTGCCGCGATAGACGCTGGCTCGGATGATCTTTGCCTGTTCGCCCTTCTGAATGATGCCGATGCGCAGCACATCGCCCTTGTCGAGATCACCAGAACCCAGTTGCTGCGCGATATAGCCGGCGATGCCATCGGCATATTGCTGCGGATAGCCTGAATCCGTCAGCGCCTTGGCGATGGGCGTGTCGACGCGCACCGGCAGGATGTCGTCGGCGAATTCTTCGGTCTGCGGCGTGATCGATTCCGATGCGGAGACCGTCATGTTCTGTTCGAGCACGCGGGCGGACAGACCGGCGGTCAGATCGACATCGGCATCCTCGTTGGAGAAACGACGCGGATCGACGTAATAAAGGGCTGCGAGCTGCGTGTTGCCGTCGGTCAGCACCGAGCCGTTGGAGCGCACATTCTCTTCGACCTCCTCGAGCGACAGGCCGGATGCCATCTGCATGCTGGTCTTGCCGGTCGGGAAGGGAATGGTCTTCAGGCTGACTTCGGATTCGACGTCGGAGCCGTAAAGCGCGCCTGTGCGGCTTTGCGGCGCGGGCTGCGGCTCGTCGGCGGAAAAGATCGCCAGAGGATCGAAGTCCGGATAGTCCTCCGTCGCCACATGGTTGGCGGCCAGCGTCATCTTCACATGCGCGAAGGGCTGGCGGCGGACGACTTCCTTTTCGCCGTCGTGGACGACGGTTGAGACTTCCATGATGGCACGGTCGGACGGTTTTGCGGCGATGGCGGGCGCGATCAGCCGGCCACCGCGGACCACTGTCGTATCCTCATGCGTGTCCGCCGCAACACTTGCATAGGCTTCGGCGGGGATCGCCAATTGCTGGCGGCCATCAAGGGCGGCAAAAAGGGCGACACCCATCAGGACGGATGATGTAATGCCTGTGAGGAACGTGCCCGAGAGCCAGCGCAAGGAAACTTCGCGCCGGTCGGGCGCGCGTCTGCCGTCTGCCAGAAGCGGAGGCTCGTTGCCCAACGAGCGGATCATCATTTTCTCCGTCATCATGGCAGTCGGGTCCGCGTCCTTACATCAGGCGTCTGTGGGAGCATGTATCGGCCATCCTGGCTGGGGCGAAAGATGTGCATATTTTGGGCATGGAAGTCAAATCACTCAGGAAAAGGCAGTCTGCCTGCATTTGCCTGTGTGAATCATGTGCCTCTTAAGACCAGCAGATTGTGATGATGTCGGGGCGCAGGGGACAAAAGAGTGTTCTTTCCCCGAAAAGTCGAAAGACGTTCATCTTTCGTGGCCGTGTAAGGCCGGTCGGAATCCGGGAAATGATCGCATTTGAGTGTCGTCCGAAACTTTTCCTGTAAAAACAATATCTTGAAAGAAAAATCAAATTTTTCGAAAAGCGCTGTTGACTGTTCTCCTGGGTTAGTTCTATAAGCCCACTCACTGAACGAGGGCGGCGGCGCTGCTGGCGACGAAGTCTTTCGTTCTAGTGAAACTCAAGCGGATTGGCGATTGCTGGTTTGTGTTCTG